>JACPPG010000039.1 GCA_016191115.1 Planctomycetia bacterium
AAGCTTGCCGGCGGCGCACCGGCGGGAAAGTGGGACAGGCACCGAGACGCAACGTTCGTCTGAAAGGACTTGCGCTGTTTATGCTCGGAGCCAGTCCCATTTTCCCGCCTCGCCATTTTGAAAAACAGAATGACCCTGGCAATTGGGTCGCCGACAACCGGGGCACGCTGCGCTTTGCCCCAGGCGGTGCTCCTGGGCAACGTCTCCTACCGCACCGGCGGCAAGAAACTTGAGTGGGACGCCGACCGCTTGAAGGCCGCGAATTGCCCCGAGGCGGACAACTTTCTCAACCGCGAGTACCGCAAGGGGTGGGAGCTGTAAGCGGCGGGCGGCGGGCAGCCGGCAGTTGGATACGCAGGCGCTGCCGCTTGTGCGGCGGATGGTCTTGGTCAGTGCGGTCGTTCGCCTCGAAGTGGTCCGTCTGCTTGCCAGCCGGACGGCGGCGTCTTATCATCCTGGTGCCTGCCGCAAGCCCACGCCGAAGTACGACACGCCGCATCTGTTTGCAGCCGCGCGAAGGACAGCCACCTGCCGCCGCGGGTGGGCTTTGCAAGCGTGTGCTAGACGTTGCGAGCGCGCGTGGGCTTCGCCCGCGCTGTCGGCTGACGGCGCTAGCCCAATCGGCGCCGCCCGAGCATCCCTCCCCGTTCTCACAGCTCAACGGAACCCCTGATGGCCTCCTCTACCTTGCCTCGACGGCGGCTTACGGCCGTGGAATGGCTGATCTGCGTCATCGCCTCGATCGGCTTTGCCTTCGATATCTACGAGCTGTTGATGCTCCCCTTGATTCTACGGCCAGCCTTGGTCGAGCTGATTGGCGCCGCCCCCGGGAGCAGTGAGTTCGCGATGTGGCGCGGCATCCTTTTCTTCGTACCGGCGTTCGTCGGCGGATTGTTCGGCCTGGTGGGCGGCTACTTGACCGACCGGCTCGGGCGCCGCCGCGTGTTGACGTGGAGCATTCTGTTGTACGCGTTCTCCGCGTTCGCGGGCGGGTTCTCCACTTCGATCTGGATGCTATTGGTGTTGCGTAGCACGAAGTTCATCGGCGTGTGCGTCGAATTCGTGGCGGCCGTCGCCTGGCTCGCCGAGTTGTTCCCCGAGCCGGCGCGGCGCGAGCGCGTGCTGGGCTACACGCAGGCCTTCTCGTCGATCGGGGGCTTGCTAGTGGCCGGCGCCAACTCGCTGGCGCTCGCTTTCTCCGACAAACTGCCGGCCATCGCTATTCCCGACTTCGCCACGTCGCTCTTGGGCTCGATCGATCCGGCGCACCAGCACGAGGCGTGGCGCTATACGATGATGTCAGGGCTGATCCCGGCCATACCGCTGATTTTCATCAGGCCGTTCTTGCCAGAAAGCCCGATCTGGGCGCAGAAGAAAATGGCGGGCACTCTGAAGCGACCGAGCCTGATGGAACTGTTCCGACCGGAATTGCGCCGCACGACGCTCGTGACAACGCTGATCTTCGCGTGCAGCTATGGGGCGGCCTTCGGCGCCATCCAGCAAATCCCGCAGATCGTGCCGGGATTGTCGGAGGTCGTGGAGAAGGTCAAGGACATGCCCAAGCCCAAGCAGCGGGCCGAAGAGCAGGCCATCGCGGCGGATGTCACGAAAGTGCAGGAGATCGGCGGTCTTGTGGGGCGCATTCTGCTGGCCGTTTTGGCCGTGCGGATTGTCAGTCGGCAAAAGCTGCTGCGCTTGTTCCAAGTGCCGGGCCTGGCAATCGTGCCGGCCGTCTTCGCCTACGCGGCGGTACACAGTTTGACGCTTTTGTACGTTGGCATTTTCTTCGCCGGGCTCGTGACCGTGGCACAGTTCAGCTTTTGGGGCAACTACTTGCCGCGCGTCTATCCCGTTCACCTGCGCGGCACGGGCGAAAGCTTCGCCGCCAATATCGGCGGCCGCATGATCGGCACCTCCTTCGCCTGGGTCACCAGCGCCATCGCCGCGCTGCCGTTTGTCCCCGGCGGGTCCGATCCGGCCAAGATGGCCTATACGAGCGCCGGCGTGGCGTTATTCGTGTACGCCGTCGGTCTGGTCGCCTCGTTCTGGCTCCCGGAGCCCGGTGAGGAGGACCTGCCGGAGTGAGGGTGACGGAATCGCTCATACTCACTAGCCCGACACGTAAGCGGAGGGTGTTTCACGCGTTTCCCTCGCTCGCGCTTCGGGCTAGTGTGCGGACGCAGACCGGTTGTCGGATATAGCCCGGGATGAACCCAGGGCCATTCACAGATTCAAGCTTGCCGGCGGCGCCCCGGCGGGAAAGTGGGACAGGACCGAGACGCAACGTTGGTCTGAAAGGGCTTGCGCTGTCTATGCTCGGAGCCAGTCCCATTTTCCCGCCTCGCCATTTTGAAAAACAGAATGGCCCTGGGATGAACCACCGGCGGCTGACATTCGGCGGCGATTTTGTTTAGACTTGATTGACCTCTGGCAGCCGTTCCCCGGTGCTGATGGGCCGCTCTCGCGCGGCCACAGGAAAGGCATGCCAGCGTGGGACAGTATCTTTGCGCTCACACTGGGGACCACCACATATGCTGTTTCGTCGATTGGTTTCCGCGCTGTTTTGGTGGTGCTCACACGGCACCCTACGATCGCGCTTACGTTCAGAATGTGGGTGCCGTGGCCACGGAGCATGCCCGCGGCGAGCGTGGGCATGGCGCCCGTGCGCGGCTTGCTTCGCGTTGCTCTGCGCAGTGGTCGCCGCGCAGGCGGCGGATCGCTCGGCCGCGCCCCCGCGCGCGGGCGACGTGCCCAAGGCCCCCGACGGCCGCGCGCTGAATCTCGATTTCGAATCCGGCGACCTGCGCGATTGGACCGCCGAAGGAGATGCCTTTGCGGGCCAACCGGTCAAGGGAGATACGGTCCACGCCCGTCGCAACGACATGCGCAGCGATCATGCGGGCGACTACTGGGTAGGCACGTTCGAGCGGAAGACGGACGCCCCGCAAGGCACCCTCACCAGCGTCCCGTTCCGTGTCACGCAGCCGTACGCCAGCTTTCTAGTGGCAGGCGGTGCGCAGCAGGAAACGCGCGTCGAGATCGTGCTGGCCGAAGGGCGGAAGGTGCTCTTCCACGTTTCCGGCGACGACACCGAGAGTCTCAAGCCCGCCCTGGTGGACCTGCGTCAGCACGTCGGCCAGGACATCCTCATCCGCCTCGTCGACGCGTCGAGCGTCGGCTGGGGGCACATCAACTTCGACGATTTCCGCTTCCACGCCCAGAAGTCCGATTTCGGCGACCGCGCCACGCCGCAACCGCTCGACGTTTATGCCCACGCCGGGCTCGACCCGGTCGAGGCCGCCAAGACCATGACCGTGCCCGAGGGCTTTCGCGTCACGCTCTTTGCCGGCGAGCCCGACGTACGGCAGCCGATCGCTCAGGCGATCGACGACCGCGGGCGGCTGTGGGTGGCCGAGGCGTATTCGTATCCGATCCGCGTGCCGCAAGAGCAAGCCCGCGACCGCGTCCTCATCTTCGAAGACACCGACGGCGACGGGCACTTTGATACCCGCAAGATCTTCGCCGACAAGCTCAACCTGGTGAGCGGACTGGAAATCGGCTTCGGCGGCGTGTGGATCGGCGCTGCGCCCGAGTTCCTGTTTATCCCTGATGCCGACGGCGATGACCGGCCCGACGGTCCGCCGCAAGTGCTTCTTGACGGGTGGGGCCACCAGGACACGCACGAAACCCTCAACACGTTCACCTGGGGACCCGACGGCTGGCTGTACGGCTGCCACGGCGTCTTCACCTATTCACTCGTCGGGAAACCCGGCACGCCCCGCGACAAGCGCGTGGGCATCAACGCCGGCGTGTGGCGGTACCATCCCACGAAGCACAAATTCGAAGTCTTTGCCGAGGGGACGAGCAACCCGTGGGGCGTGGACTTCAACGACCAGGGTCAGTGCTTCATCACGGCCTGCGTCATCCCGCACCTTTATCACATGATCCAGGGGGGCCGCTATCAGCGGCAGGCGGGTCAGCAGTTCAACCCGAACACGTACGACGACATCCAGACGATCGCCCTGCACCGCCATTGGATCGGTGGCACGCCTCACTCCGGCAACAATCGCTCCGACGCGGCCGGCGGCGGCCACGCGCACGCGGGCGCCATGATCTACCTCGGCGGCGCCTGGCCTGAGAAGTACCGCAACCAGCTTTTCATGAACAACATCCACGGTGCCCGCCTGAACGTGGACCAGCTTGCGCCGCGCGGGTCGGGTTACGTCGGCGATCGGGCGCCCGATTTCCTGCTGGCCAACGACAGTTGGTCGCAGATCATCAACCTGCAATCCGGACCCGACGGTCAACTCTACATGATTGACTGGTACGACCGGAACCAATGCCACCACTTCGACGTCGATGGGCATGACCGCACCAACGGCCGCGTGTTCAAGGTTAGCTACGGAGATGCGAAGGCGACGCCGGTCGACCTGACAAAGCTCGACGAGGCGGCGCTCGTCAAGCTGCAAGTGGAGCGCAACGACTGGTACTGCCGGCACGCGCGGCGGATTCTGCAAGAGCGTGGACTGAAGGACCCGGCGGCCCGCGCGGCGCTCGTCGAAATGGCCTTTGCGCACGCCGATGAGACAAGGCGGCTGCGGGCCTTGTGGACGCTGCACTGCGCCGGGTCGCTCGATGAAGAGTTGATCGCCCGCGGCCTGACGAACGATTCGCCGCTGGTGCGGGCGTGGATGATCCAGTTGGCGTGCGAGGATCGGGCGCCGTCGGCGGCGAGCCTGGCGCGCTTCCGCGACATGGCAGCCAGCGACAATTCGCAGGTCGTGCGATTGTATCTGGCTTCGGCGGCCGGACGGCTGCCAGCCGATTCCCGATGGGACATCCTGGAAGGCCTTGTGCCGCATGACGAGGATGCCGGCGATCACAACTTGCCTTTGATGTACTGGTACGCTGCCGAGCCATTGGCCGACGTCGACGCGGCGCGGGCCTTGGCGCTGGCGGCCGGTGCGCGCGTGCCGCCGCTGCCGGCGTTCATGGCCCGCCGCGTGGCCGCCGCCGGCACGCCCGAGGCGATCGCCCTGGTGGTCGAGCGGCTGGCCGGCGCCGACATGGGCGACGTCCGCGCGGCGTTGCTCGCCGGCTTGAGCGAATCGCTTAAGGGCCGCCGGCAAGTCGACATGCCTGCCGCCTGGCGGAGGGCCTTCCTGCAGATCAAGAAGGCCGGCGATCCGGCCACGGTGACGCAGGCCACGGCTTTGGCTATTACCTTCGGCGACGCGAATGCGATCGAAGCAATGCGCGAGCGGCTGGCCGACACGAAGGCCCCGCTCGAAGACCGCCAGAAGGCGCTCGCCGCGTTATTGAAGGTTCGCGATCGAGAGCTGCCGGCGACGCTGCAAACGCTGCTGGCCGACCCGGCCATTCGCGGCGCCGCGCTGCGCGGACTGGCGGCGTACGACGACGCGCGCACGCCAACGGTCGTGCTCGAAGTGTACCCGGCGCTCAGCCAGGTGGAAAAACGCGACGCCCTGGCGACGCTCGCCTCGCGCGTCGAGTACGCGCAAGCCTTGCTGGCTGGCGTCGAACGGAAGACCGTCGCTTCCGCCGACCTCTCGGCCGATCTCGTGCGGCAGTTGCACAATCTCAAGAATGCCGATCTCGATAGCAAAATCGCCGCCGTGTGGGGCACCGTCCGCGAGACCGCCGCCGATAAGGCGGAACTCATCACAGAATACAAGAAAATGCTCACCCGCAAGGCAAAACAGAAGCCCGACGTGCTGTTGGGCCGCGCGGTATTCGCCAAGACCTGCCAGCAGTGTCACATGCTCTTTGGCACCGGCGCCAAAGTCGGTCCGGAACTCACCGGCTCGAATCGTACTGACCGCGACTACGTGTTGTCGAACGTGCTCGATTCGAGCGCCGTCGTGGCCAAGGAATACCAGGCCACGGTCATCGCCACCGGCGACGGCCGCGTGCTCACCGGCCTGATCCGCGCCGAAGACAAGGACGCCGTGACGCTCGTGACCGCCAACGAGACCGTCATTATCCCCAAGGGCGAGATCGACCAGCGCGAGCTGAGCACCAAGTCGATGATGCCCGACGACTTGTGGAAGCCGCTCTCGGAACATGAGGTTCGCTCGCTCGTGATGTACCTGGCCAGCCCGGAGCAGGTGCCTATGTTGGCCACGGAAGAAAACGCGCAGAGCCTGTTCAACGGCCGGGACCTGACCGGCTGGCAGGGCAACGCCGCGTTGTGGATCGTCGAGAACGGCGAGATCGTGGGCCGCACGACGGGGCTGGCGCGCAACGAGTTCTTGCGCAGCGACATGGCGGCCGACGATTTCCGCCTGTCGCTCGACGTGAAGCTGCTCGACAATCGCGGCAACAGCGGCATCCAGTTCCGCAGCGAGGCCTTGCCCGACGGCGAGATGCGCGGCTACCAGGCAGACGTAGGCCCCGGCTGGTGGGGTAAACTGTACGAGGAAAACCGGCGTGGGCCGGTCTGGAAGGAGTCCGGCGAGAAGCACGTGAAACCGGGGGAGTGGAACCACTACGAGATCGTGGCCGTGGGGAACCGCATCCGCACGTGGATCAACGGCAACCTGTGCGTCGACCTGGACGACGCACAGGCAGGCGTGCCGCGCGGCATCTTCGCCCTGCAATTGCACTCAGGCGACGCCATGGAAGTCCGCTTCAAGAACCTGAAGCTGGAGCTGAACCCGCAGTTGGAATCGACCGCCGCAGGGCAATAAAGGTACAGTTATAGGCGCCATGCCTACGCTCGCCGTGGGCATGTAAGCTGCGACCCATATGCGCCCAGGTCAGTCGGCATGGCCACGTCGGAGTTCGTCCGTGGCCATGGCACCCAGCCGAGTCTACGCCCATGCCCGCGCCACCGACGTTGTCCCTGTCTGCCGGGTACGACTTCCTCCCCCCGCCGCGGATTGTCTTTGGGTGGGGGCGACGGCGCGAGGTGGGCGCGATCGCTCGCACGCTTGGCGACCGCCGCGCGTTTCTCGTGCTGGGATCGCGAACGCTTGCCGGCAGCGGCGTCATGCAAGAAATCGAGCAGTCGCTCTACGATGCCGGTCTGCAGCCCTTGCAGGCGACCACTATCTCGCGCGAACCGGAGATCGACGACGTCGATCACCTCGTGCGCTGGCTCCGTGAGGAGCACGCCACGCGCGACGACGTGCTGGTGGCGATCGGCGGCGGATCGGCCATCGATCTGGCCAAGGCCGCCGGCGCGCTTGTGACGCAGCCATCGAGCGCCGGCGTCACCGATTACCTGGAAGGTGTCGGCCGGGGTCTGGCGATACGCGAGCCGCCGCTGGGGCTTGTGGCCGTGCCGACCACCGGCGGCACCGGCAGTGAGGCCACGAAGAACGCCGTCATATCGAGCTTCGATCCGCCCTTCAAAAAGAGCCTGCGGTCCGAGCGCATGTTGCCGCGCGCCGTGCTGGTCGATCCGGAGCTGGCGGTCACGGCGCCCAAGTCGGTGACCGCCGCCAGCGGCCTGGACGCGATCACGCAGTGCATCGAAAGTTACATCTCGCGCCGCGCGAAGCCTATCCCGCAGGCCCTGGCCGCGGCAGGGCTCCGCCGCGCGGTGCCGGCGCTGCGCGAAGCCGTCGAAGAACCAGCCAGCCGGCCGGCACGCGAAGCGATGGCGCACGCGGCACTGCTATCCGGAATGGCGCTTGCGAATTCTGGATTGGGCATGGCCCACGGCGTCGCGGCGGCGCTCGGCGTGCACGCCCACGTCGCGCATGGGCTCGCCTGCGCCGTCATGCTGCCGATCGCGCTGCGGACGAATTTGCCGGCGTGTACGAGCGAACTGGCCGAGCTCGCCCGCGCGGTTTGGGACGATCACTGGCCCTCGGCGACCGCCGCGGCCGACGCGCTGGTCGCGCGGATCGACGAGCTATGTCGCGCGGTCGGCGTGCCGCAGCGGCTGCGGGACCTGGGCGTCGCGCGCGAGCAGATCCCGGCGCTCGTGGCCGGCGCGCACGGCAACAGCCTGGACGGCAACCCGATCACGCTCGGTGACGATCAGTTGAACGACATCCTGCAGGGTTGCTGGTGACTTGGGAGGGCGGGCGTCCTGCCCGCCTTGACCGGCTCAACGGCGCCGCCTCATCACAAGCTACCGCAGCGTGCGCCAAAGGAGGGTGTTAGTGATCGTCGCCGCCGGACTTTCGCCTGCCTGGCAGCAGATTCTCGTCTTCGACGCCTTCGCGCCCGGCGCCGTGAACCGCGCGCGCGAGGTCCATTGGTGCGGTTCGGGCAAGGTGCTCAACGTCGGCGCGGGCCTGGCGCATTTAGGCGCCGAAAGCCACACAATAGCCCCGCTGGGCGGCCCGGCGCGGGAGGTGATCGAGCGCGAGTTTTGCGCGATGAACGTGCCGCTGCGTGTGATTGCCTGCCGCGAGCCGACGCGGGTGTGCACCACCGTCCTCGATCGCGCCACGAGCACGACGACCGAGCTCGTCAAAGACGCCCGGCCGCTGGGCGAGGATGAAATCGCGTCTTTTGTCGACGCCTTCGCGCGAACGGCCGCGACGGCCCAAGTCGTCGTGTTCTCCGGTTCGCTCCCCTCCGGCGTGCCTTTGACGTTTTGTCGGGACTTGCTTGCGCGGACGTCCGCCGCAGTCATCCTTGACGCGCGCGGTCCGGAACTCTTGGCCGCACTGGATCGCCGCCCACGGCTCGTGAAGCCCAATCGCGAGGAGTTGGGGCACACCCTCGGCCGGGACCTGTCGGGCGATCAGGAATTGCTGGCAGCGATGCGCGAGCTCAACCAGCGCGGCGCCGAGTGGGTCGTTGTGACGGGCGGCAAAAAACCAGTATGGGTCACGTCGCATGACGCAACGTTCCGCATCGTCCCGCCACCGGTTGAACGAATGGTCAATCCAATCGGCTGCGGCGATGCACTCGCGGCCGGATTGGCGTGGGGAATCGAGCGCGGATTGCCGGTGATCGATAGCGTGCGGCTGGGCATGGCGGCCGCGGCAAATCGGCTCGAGCAGCTTCTGCCCGGCCGTCTCGCCGCCGCGCGCGTCGAGCAGATCGCGAGCCGAATCGTGGCCGAAGTGGCCTCGTGACTCAGCAGCTCAGAGCCAATAGCAGGTTCCAGGGCCATTCTGTTTTTCAAAATGGCGAGGCGGGAAAATGGGACTGGCTCCGAGCATAAACAGCGCAAGCCCCTTCAGACCAACGCTTCGTCTCGGTGCCTGTCCCACTTTCCCGCCGGTGCGCCGCCGGCAAGCTTGAATCTGTGAACGGGCCTGTAGCAGGTTCCCACGCTGTGTCCAGTCGCCGGCTACTCGGATAGAATGGAGCGACTTCTCGCATCACTTGCGCGTCCACGGCGACTGCACCGTCACTGCGACCAGATATGACGATCACCCCGCTCCCGATCCTCGGCCAATGGCCCGACGCCGGCTACGCCTGCCCGCCGCTTGCGGCTGGGCCGCTCCGCGCGCCGGCCGCGACGCCCTTGCCCATGTCGCGCGAGGAGATGCACGCCCGCGGCTGGGACCAGGTTGACGTGGTCTTCGTCACCGGCGACGCGTACGTCGATCATCCGAGCTTCGCCATGGCCCTTTTGGGGCGGCTCCTGGAAAGCGAAGGCTTTCGCGTGGGCATCGTCAGCCAGCCCGACTGGCACACCTGCGACGCCTGGCGGACGTTCGGCCGGCCGCGCCTGTTCTTCGCGATTAGCGCCGGCAACATGGACTCGATGATCAATCACTACACCGCCAACCGCAAAGTGCGCAACGACGATGCGTACAGTCCCGGTGGGCGGATCGGCCGGCGACCCGACCGGGCGACGTTGGCCTATTGCCAGCGGGCGCGCGAGGCGTATCGCGGCGTGCCGGTCGTGGCCGGCGGCGTCGAGGCTAGCCTGCGGCGCCTCGCGCACTACGACTATTGGAGCGACAAGGTCCGCCGCGCGATCATCCTCGACGCCAAGGCCGATCTCGTGGTGTTCGGCATGGGCGAGCGGCCGATTGTCGAGATCGCCCGCCGCCTGGCCGCCGGCCAGACCGTGCGCGACTTGCGCGACCTGCGAGGCGTCGTCTATCGGTTGGGGGCGAGCGAATCGCCGCCGACCGAAAGCACGCTCAAGCTGCCCAGCTACGAGGAGGCCGCTGCCGACCGCTTCGCGTTCGCCGAAATGACGAAGACCTGCCACGTCGAGACCAATCCACACAACGCCCGCCGGCTGGTGCAGTACCACGATCGCGAGGCGGTCGTCGCAAATCCGCCGGCGCTGCCGCTGTCGGAAACGGAGATGGACCGCGTCTATGGGCTGCCCTACACGCGGCGGCCGCATCCGGCCTACGGCCGCGAGCGGATCCCGGCGTACGAAGTGGTGAAGGACTCGGTGCAGATCATGCGCGGCTGCTTCGGTGGCTGCACGTTCTGCTCGATCACGGCACACGAGGGCCGCATCATTCAGAGCCGCAGCCAGGAATCGGTGCTGGCGGAAGTGCGCGACATGGCCGCCGACCCGCAATTCACCGGCGTGGTGAGCGATATCGGCGGCCCCACGGCCAACATGTACCAGATGCGCTGCACCCGGCCCGAGGTCGAGGCGGTCTGCCGGCGGCTGAGCTGCGTTCACCCCACGATCTGCAAGCTATTGGGCACCGACCACGGTCCACTCGTGCAGTTGATGCGCGAGGCGCGGGCCGAGCCGGGCGTCCGCAAGGTGCTCGTGGCCTCGGGCATTCGCATGGACCTGGCACGCCGCAGCCCCGAGTACATGCGCGAACTGGCGACGCATCACGTGGGCGGGCATTTGAAGATC
Organism: Planctomycetia bacterium; assembly: GCA_016191115.1. Classification (GTDB taxonomy): domain Bacteria; phylum Planctomycetota; class Planctomycetia; order Pirellulales; family JACPPG01; genus JACPPG01. Next base: position 10,775 of record JACPPG010000039.1, read on the forward strand.
GCGCCGGAGCACACCGATCCCAATGTGCTGGCGACCATGAAGAAGCCATCGATCGACGATTTCACGGCCTTCGACGCCGAGTTCCGCCGGGCGTCGAAGCGGGCCGGCAAGAAGCAGTACCTGGTGCCGTACTTCATCGCCAGCCATCCGGCCAGCGACTTGGACGCGATGATCGGCCTGGCGCTATTCTTGAAGCGGAACCACTATCAGCCCGACCAGGTGCAGGACTTCATCCCCAGCCCGTTCGACATCGCGGCCTGCATGTACCACACGGGGCTCGATCCGTTCAGCAAGAAGCCCGTCTACGTGGCGAAACACCTGCGCGACAGGAAGCTGCAACGGGCGCTACTGCAGTTCTTCAAGGCGGAGAACTACTTCGAGGTGCGGCGCGCGCTCGAGCAAGCGGGCCGGCAAGACCTGATTGGCAGCGGCTGCGATTGCCTCATCCCCGACAGGCCGCCGAAGGCGGCGCTAGATCGCCGCAGGGCCAGCGCCAGCCGCGAGCTAAGCGAAGCGCGAGACGGCGACCACATCCGCGGGAAGCCAGGATCAAGCGGCGCCGGCTACCGGCCCCATCGCAAGACAGCCACGCGACGGCGGAAGGACGAATGTCGAAAGCCAAAGGTCTAAAGGAATCCGAAGCAGGAAATCCGAAGCAGTTCTTCCAAATTTCGGCATGCGTCGTTTGGGTTTCGTGCTTCTTTAGTTAGACATTTGACTTTCGACATTCGTCATTTCGCCGCCCGCTTAGTCCTCGTAGTACACCGGTGCGCGGCGGCGGCGGTAAGAGCGCCGGCGGCCGAAGTGCGGGCCGTAGCCCTCGCCATCTTCGCGGATAATGTAGCCGGCCAGAAGCTTGAAGAAGAACAAGAGCACAAACGCGCCGGTCGTCGCGACGACGAAGCCGACGGGCGTTAGCGGCGAGACCCGATAGGTCGGAACGAAATAGGCCAGGATGCCACAGCCCACGACCGCCCCGCCGATGCCCACGGCCAGCGTGGCCACGGCCCCGCCCGGGTCGCGTCCCGGCATGATCGCTTTGGCCAGCAATCCGGCCAGCGTGCCGAATCCGACCCACACCAGCGCGTGGTTCGCCCATTGCTGGGCGGCTTGAGCGAGATCGGCATCGGGCATGGCGGTCCATCCTCGCGCGAACGGTTCATCGCGCTCGCGCGACCCAGCGCGCGACGTGGCGCCCGATCCGCGGCGACTCAAGGTCTCTCTCCGCCCGCTGGTGCCCGAGGAGCGCTCGTTGCAGGCACGCCTCGGACACCAGTGGCGAAGAGGCTCGGTCCCCCCAAGCACCGTGGCTGCATTCCTGAAGGAGTCCGCCGCTAACCGCGGTTCGCACGCACTTGTGCCAGGAATGTCGCCAGCAGCGTCCGAAAAACTCTTGGCAGCGGCTCGGCGGTTTACCCAATCGAGCCACCGGGCCGCTGCTGCGGCTCGTTCGCACGAGCCTTCTTAAACGATTGTCACGTCATTTAAATGGATCTTCTCCGGCCGGGGGCGGCTGCTCCGCGTCAGGGGCCGGGACATCGCCGGGCAATGGCGCGCCGGGCTCCGGTGCGCCAGGCGCCGGCAAAACGCCGCCGCCAGCCGGTGGGCCGCCACCGGGCGCGGGGACGATGCCTGCGGCGCCGGGCGCCGGGCCGGGTGGCCCGATCGGGGCAGGCGCCCGTGGCGTCGCTCGCGCGCCACCGTATTCGTTCATGGCTGCCGCTTCCCGCGACAGCTTGAATTCTGGTCCAGCGGGGAAGTATTGAATGTCGTCGGTCATCCACCACGGGCTGGGCAGCGTCTGGCCCGAATAGTCGCTTTGGCAACCCACGCTGCCGAGCAAAGTCAGCAGCCCGAGGCCAAAAAGACAAGTCCTTATGGGCCGCAGGGTCGGCTGTCCCATCGACGTGTCCTGCCGTCCGTTGGTCGACATTGCTTTCGCGCCCACAAACGGCTGAAGAAACTGCTTGATCGATACAATCGGCACAATGAGTACCCTCGTTATCGTCAGGGGCTGGTAGCGGACTTTGGGCCGTTTTGCCAGAAAGTGGGGGCGCTACTCAGGGTCATTCTGTTTTTCAAAATGGCGAGGCGGGAAAATGGGACTGGCTCCGAGCATAAACAGCGCAAGTCCTTTCAGACCAACGTTGCGTCTCGGTGCCTGTCCCACTTTCCCGCCGGTGCGCTGCCGAAAAATGTGCCAGACCCCGGACTTTGCAGTTCTCCTGGGGGCGCTACTAGCAGTGCAGCCGCATGTGTCGATTGCGGCGCAGGCGGCTCCGCCAGCCCGAAGCGCCGGTGGACTGCCATGATTCCCTCGCTGTCGCTTCGGGCTAGTGTCGCGCGGGACACCCGCGCCCCCGTTTTGCCACGGTTTAGGTGCCGTTGTATGCTGGAAGCTGGGCCCGGATCGGCTTTTCGCGTGTCGGTCCGCCTGCCTTGCACGGACGCGCGGGGCCTTTGGGAACGAGGGGGGCTGCCGCGGCGCCGTCACGCTCCGCTTGCGCCCGAGGAGGAAAGAGGCCGTGGCCAGAAGTTTGCTCGCCGGCTCGCGCGGTGGCGTAAAGCCAGCGTTGTGCGCCGCTAGCCTCGCCAGCATGGCGCTTTTGCTGTCGGCGGTCTCTCCGCTCGCGGCCCAGATCGGCGTCACGCAGTCGGTCCCCTCGCCGTCCTATTTCCAGGCGCTCTCCGTTTACTGGGACGGGGACTACAAGGAGGCGCTGGAGCTCTTCCAGGACGAGTGGCGCGGCGGCATCAAGAACGGCACAAATCGATGGATCGATTCGATCTGCTACCACACCATGATCGGCGAGTGCTACTACCAGATGGGGCAACACCAGCTTGCCCTCGATCAGTACACCCGCGCGTTGCAGCTCTATTACGTCTTCTCCGATTGGATGGTGCGGGTTCAGTTCCCGCCGAACGTCCGGCCATCGAACCCGGGCGAGATCAAAACGGTTCCATGGAGCCAAAGCACGCGGCAGCCGCGCTATGGCCACTACCCGGAAACGATGTCGATCGGCCAGGGCCAGTTCCTCACGCAGAACGCGCTGCGGCAGCCCGGCCCGATCGCCGTGCAGCAGCCGATCATGTTTCCGATTCACGTGCAGGAGATCGTGCGGTGCACGGCGCTGTCGATGCGGCGGCGCCGCGAGCTGATGGGCCCGGCCTGCGCGCAAGATCAATTGACGGGCGACCTGGTGACGGCGCTGGCGCGGCGGCCGGGGCCGGCGAACCATTGGTCCGAGGCGTGGATCGAGCTCGAGCTGGGGATCGCGTACGCCGCGGCCGACAAAGACGTGCAGGCCAAGGCATCGCTCGAGCGCGCCGTGGTCGTGGCCGGCGAGTACGACCATCCCATGACCGGCATGGCCCTATTCGAGTTGGGGCGCATGGCGCTGGCGGCAGGCGAATTTGACGCCGCCGCCAAATACTTTGCCGAAGCCAGCTACTCGGCCGGCGCCTTCGTCGACGTCACGACCACCGAGGAATCGCTCCGCTATGGGCAATTGACGCACTTGCTGGCCAACCGGCAGGGCCTCTTTCCGCCGCTGGTGGCCGCGACGGCTTGGGCCCGCGCCAGTGGCCTGCGACAGATGCAAGCGTCGATGCTGATCCTGGCGGCGGAGAACTATTGCGTCCTCTCGCAGCCGCAGATGGCCGTGAATCTGCTGGCCGATGCCCGCAACGTTTGCGGCCGGCACGCGATGGTCGCCGGAAAGATCGGCGCCCGGCTCAACTTCATCACCGGACTGGCGGCGTACCAGCAAGGCAACGTCCAGGCGGGGGACCAGGCCACGGCTGCGGCGCTGGCGTTCCAGAAAACCGGATCGTTGTGGCTGTTCCACATTGCCCTGGCCGACACGCTGTACACGCAGGAGACGATCACGCCGCGGATCGCCATGGAGCTGTACCAGAGCGTACTGCGCGATCCGACGGCCACGGATTGGGCCACCGATCCCCTGGAGTCGCTCTCGAAGATGGTTGTCCCGCAGACGCTGCCCTACGACCATTGGTTCGAGGTGGCGGTGGAACGGAAGGATCACGAGCGCGTGCTGGAAATCAGCGACCTGGCGCGGCGGCACAGGTTCCTCTCGACGTTGGACTTCGGCGGCCGCGTGCACAACTTGCGGTGGCTGCTGGAAGGCCCCGAGGAAGTGTTGAGCGCCGAGGCCAAGTTGCAGCGGCAGGACTTGCTCGCCCGCTATGGCGCGTACGCCCAGCTCAAGCAGCAGGCGCAGGCGCTGCGGAAAGAGCTGTTGCAGGCCCCGCTGGCGGCGGGCCACGACCAGGCGGCGCGGCCGCAAAACGACAAGCTGGCCAAGCTATCCGAGGTGTCGGCCGCGCAAGAGAAGCTGCTGCGCGAGATGGCGGTGCGCCGCGAGCCGGGCGACATCGTCTTCCCGCCGTTCCGCCCGACCAAGGAAATCAAGGCCGGTCTGCCGGCGGGCGCGGCCCTGCTCAGCTTTTTCTCGACGGCGCGACAATCGTACGCGCTACTGCTGACGCGCGACAAATACGGCTATTGGAAGATCCCTCGCGGGGACGCCCTGGCCAAGCCGATCGCGAAGCTCATGCAAGGCATGGCCAGCTACGAAAGCCGCGAGCTCACGCTTTCGGACCTGAAATCCGAGACATGGAAAGAGCCCGCCCGCCAGATTCTGGACTCGCTCACCAAGGACTCGCGCGCCGACCTGAAGAGCTTCTCGCAATTGATCGTCGTTCCGGACGGCGTGCTGTGGAACGTGCCGTTCGAAGTGCTCGAAATGCGCGACGGCGACAAGCTGGTGCCGCTGGCGAGCAGGATGCAGGTGCGGTACGCCCCGCTCGTGTCGTTGGCCGTGGCCGATCCGCGTCCGCGCCGTGCCGGCGCGCACACGGGCGTCGTGGTAGGGCGTCTGACCCCGGGGGGCGACGGGTCGCTCGCCCGCGCGACGTTCGAGGAGATCAACAAGTCTCTGCCGGGGGCCGTGGCGCTAACGCCGCCGCTGCCGCAAGACGCGCCGGCCTTTGCCTCGCTCTTGGACGCATTGGTGGTGCTCAACGACGTGACGGTCGCCGACGGCGAGCCGTACGACTGGTCGCCGATGCCTGCCGAGCGGGCTGGCGCGGGTGGCACGCTCGATAGTTGGTTCCCGCTCCCCTTCGGCGGGCCCGACGTCGTCGTCATGCCCTCGTTTCACGTCGCCACCGAGAAGGGGAAGAAGCAATCGCCCGGCGTGCAAGGAAACGACATGTTTCTGTCGATGTGCGGGCTGATGGCCAACGGCGCGCGGACGATTCTCGTCGGGCGCTGGCGCACGGGCGGACAGACAAGCGCCGATCTGGTGCGCGAGTTCGTTCAGGAATTGCCGCACGCCACGGCCGCCGACGCCTGGCAGCGGAGCCGGCTGGTAGTGTGCGAGAATCCGCTCAACCCGACGCTTGAGCCGCGCGTGAAGCTGACTTCGCACGACGACGCGCCGAAGGCGGACCATCCGTTCTTCTGGGCCGGCTATATGCTCGTCGATACCGGAGCGGTGCCGCAGGAGGTGGCCGACGAGCGCCGCGCGGCGCCGCCGGCCGACGCGGCTGCCGCACAAACTCCGGCGGACAAAGCTGCCGCGGCCATTCCAGCGGACCCCAGCGATAAACGGGCCGACGGCAGGAAGCCTGCTGCGAAAAAGCCCGCGGGCGACGCCCCCGCCGCGGCGGATCGCACCAAGCCGGCCGACGCCGCGGACCCCGCGGGCGAAGACGCACCGCCCGTGCGCGCGAAGCGGCCGCGAGAGCTACAGTAGCTCGCTTTCCTTCTTGGCGTCCTTGGCGCCTTGGCGGTTCCACTCCTCCTCCGCCAAGGTCGCCAAGAAGAACTTGCGATCGGGTAGGATGTGGGCATGCTAGACGCAACTGCCAAATCTCGCCGTCACGGGTCCCGCTTCGTGCTCGGCCTGTTGGTCGCGGTTGCCTTGTTCGCCGGATGGCAGGCACAGGAGCTGGACACCGTACAGACGCGAAAAGCTTACGTCGGAATGTATGCCCACGGTCGATGGGATGACCGACTGGCGGCGGCTTTCAAAGTGGCGCGGCCACCGTCGGCGAAATCCGCAACGATTCCCTTTTGGCGGTCGTGGCTGGGCGACGAACCGGTGGACTTCATCGTGCTTCCGAAAGCCGCGGTGACCGGAGAGCTGGAGGAGGGAAGCACGTTGTTCCCAGAGGCACGCATCTACAGGCAGGCGGCAGGGGGCGCAATACTAGAGAAGTAGTGCGCGACCTCGGACCCTGCCGCTGACGACGCGCCGCCCGCGCGTTCAAAGCGCCAGCGAGAGCTGCAGTAGCTCGTTTTCCTTCTTGGCGTCCTTGGCGCCTTGGCGGTTTCTGGCGTTGCGTACGAACGAGGAATGGAACCGCCAAGGCGCCAAGGACGCCACGAAGAAGCAATCGACGGGACCTGAAATCTCAGATTTGAGATTCTCAGATCTTCAGATTCTCCCAGGGCCGTTCACAGATTCAAGCTTGCCGGCGGCGCACCGGCGGGAAAGTGGGACAGGCACCGAGACGCAGCGTTGGTAGGAAAGGGCTTGCGCTGTTTGTGCTCGGAGCCAGTCCCATTTTCCCGCCTCGCCATTTTGAATCTCACAGCCGTTTGGCGCCCGCCGTTCGCCGTCGCGCACTATCACTCGGGTACGCCAATGGCGTGCTATGGGCCGTCGGTAACGGGCTGACCACGGGGCCCTTGGTCTACTACCTGGCGCAGGATCTGGGGGCGCGGGGCCTCGCCTTGAGTCTGCTGCTGGCGACGCCCAACCTGGCGGGATTGTTGCGGCTCTTTGCGCCGGCAGTGATCGATAGGGCGGGGGACGCGCGGCGGGCCTGCCTCGCGCTGTCGCTGGCAAGCTATGTGTTGATCTTCGCCCTGCCGGCGGCCGGCGTGCTGCCGAACTTCGTCGCGCGGCCGACGGCGCTCGTGCTTCTCATCTCTCTGCTGTGCGTTCACCAGTTGCTGGAGTTCCTTGCGTCGGTGGCGCTCTGGTCATGGTTGGCTGATCTGGTGCCGCTTGCGATTCGCGGCCGGTACTTCGCCCGCCGGCAGATTTGGCAATTGGCCTTCCAGATTCCGATCATCCTGGCAAGCGGCTACTTCACCGACGCCTGGCGCAGCCGCCACGCCGGAGAACCTAACGCGCTACTCCTCGGCTATGCGCTGCCGAGCCTTGCCGGCGCGATGTGCCTGCTGGCGTCGCTCGTGCCGCTGGTGTTCATGCCCGCCACGCCGTACGTGCGAGCGGCCGTGCGCGGCATCGCGTGGCGGGCGCTTGTCGCGCCGCTAGTGGACTGGCGATTTGTTCGGCTGCTCGCGTTCCGCGTGTGGTTCTCGTTCGCCAACGGCATCACGCAGGCCGTGCAGAGCACGTACCCGAAACGCGTGCTAAACCTGGGCGTGGGCGACCTGGCCGCGATGAGCACGACGATGCGCGTGGGCCAATTGGCCGCCAGCCGGTGGATCGGACCCTTTAGCGATCGTTACGGCAACCGGCCGACGCTGGTCGTCGGTCAGGCGTGCGTGGCCGCGAGCCTGCTCTTCTTCCTGGCGGCTTCGCCCGCCACGACCGCGACGCGGTGGCTGCTCCTCGGGGCGTGGGTCCTGTGGTCGGCCTATGCCGTGCACAACATTTGCCTGCCGAACTTGATGCTCAAGCTCGCGCCGCAAGACGACCGCCCTGCGTACATCGCCGCCCACGACGCACTGGCCAGCTTGTCGCACGCGGCTGCCACGGTGCTGGGCGGATTCCTGTTCGATCGGCTGCTGACGCGCGAAGGCGCGACTGGCGGCGCACCGCCGATCATGCCCTACACGATCCTCTTCTGGGGCGGGTTCGCCCTCCGCGCGCTGGCGGTGCCGCTCTTGTCGATCATCGTCGAGCCGGGCGCCCGCACCTGGCGCGAGATCGTGGCGGGTCTTGCCGCGCGCCGCGGAGTGCAGCGGCCCCGCGAGAGCAGCGGCCGCTCACTTTGAATCCCCCTCGGGCGACCAGCCGGGCTGCGGCGCATTGAAAACGCGCGGCGACCGTCCCGCGGCGAGTGCCGCGATTTCCTGTTCCACCGCGTGCATCCGCTCGCGGCTCGTGACGACTTCGAAATCCAGGCTGAACGCGCGGCTGGCGCCTGGCTCCAGCCTGGCAGTCCGGCCCTGCCGCTCCTCGTACGAGCGGACGTTTGGGTAGTTGGTGCCCGGCTCGAGTCCCGTGACGTACCCGTCCGCCGCCGGCTGGTGGCACTTCCACAGGGTAAAGCAGGGGAGCTGCCGCGCGTCGTAGCGGAGCATGACGCCGCGATCCTCGGCCGTCTTCAAAAGCACGCCGGTCAGCCCGTCCCGATCGGCGGCCAGCTTGAAGAAGTGTACGAATTCATCCAGGCCGGGCTGCTCCGGCCCGTAGCTGTTCCAGTGGGCGACGTCGGTGGCCGAGTGCGGGTCGCGCGGGGCCAACTCCGCCACCGGCGCCACGAGCGACGCTCCCGGCCGTAGCCACGGCAGCCCGAAATTGATGTGGTACAGGAGCTCGAAGTCGGTCGGCTCGGACGAGAGATTCGTCACTTCGTCAGTCACGGCGAAGCCGGGCACGGCTGATTGCATCCGTATGGTCGAAACGAGCCGCAGCTTGCGGCCAAAGAGCCGCGCTTCGTCCACAGTGCCCCGCGCGATGAGCTGGCCCGCCTGACCATCGCCCACGACTTCGACGCGATGGGCCGGCAGATTGGCGATGCGGCCGTGCAACGGGTAGCGGAGCCGGCCGTCGGCATCCCATTCCGGCGCGCCGTTCGACTCCAGACCGCAACGGCACAGCCATTCGTCGAAGCCGGAAAGCCATCCGATGCCCGACGCCTCGTGCAGATTGACGAACTTGGGGTTCACCGGTCCGCGCACCGGCGATCGCCAGCCGAGCTCGACGTCGCCGCACCAGGCGCGCCAGATGCCCATGCCGCGCGTGGGGAGCACGGCCAGACGGACGGCGCCGTTTTCCAATTCCAGCACGTCCACGTCGTCCGAAAGCCCGCCGCGCAGCACGCGCTTGGTGACCCGCAGGCCACGGACGTAGTCGCCGGCGAAGTCGGCGGCGTTCAGATCGAGCTGCGGCAGGTAGACGCCCGCTTCAGAATCAACGATGGTCCAGGTGCGTGGGGGCATGGCGGATCGGTTTTCCGGATGGTGCAAGGAATAGAGCGCGGAACTGAATGTACGCGGTGAAACGCGCAATTTCCACTACTGACAGGGGACTCACCACGGAGTCACGGAGACGCGCCGAGTAGGGGACGGGGGAAGAAAGTTGGCCGTGAATTGACGCAGATGGTCGCGGATCATATCCAGACCAAAGTATCACGATTCAATCTGCGTACATCCACGCCAATCCGTGGCTGCATTCCTCTTTGTGCATCTTCCCTCTCTTCCGGCGCGTCTCCGTGCCTCAGTGACTCCGTGGTGACTCTTTTCCGGTGCCCGACCTCCTCCTTGCGGACCCCTCTGGCGGCGAATAAAACAAGTCCTTCGGCCTTGGCTCCTGGGGGCGCCGGGCCATGGGGCTAAATCTCTCGCTCTTTGGCGGTGAACTGAATCATGGCGACTGCGACCGTTTCGACCAAGGATATCGTGGCCAAGGACAACATCGGTACGATCCTCGATCGCGCTTTGGCGGCCGGCGAGGGGCTGTTGCGGCTCACGCCCACCTGGGTGCCGCGCAGCTTCTTGCACCCCGGCAAGCGGATCAAGCTCGCGCCCGAGGACTGGTACGCTTTCGGCGCCCACCGCGGCGGCATCGACGAACGCTGGTTCGCCAGCACCACCGAAGCGGCCAACGAGAATCGCACGCCCGACGAGGGCCTGAGCTACGTCACGTTCGAGGGGAAGCGCTTCACACTCCGCGACGCCGTGGCCGAGGGCGGCCCACGCCTCATCGCCCGCACAATGTTCGACCAATACAAGCGGTGGCCCGTCTACTCCAAGTTCTTCGACAACATGGGCCCCATCCCGCACCACATGCACCAGGGCTTCAAGCACGCCGCGCTGACCGGCCAGGAGGGTAAGCCCGAGAGCTACTACTTCCCGCCTCAATTGAACAACGTCGACAACAACTTTGCCTACACGTTCATGGGCCTGGAGCCCGGCACGACCAAGGCCCAGGTCCGCCGCTGCCTGGAGAACTGGGACCAGGGGGACAACGGCATCCTCGACCTGTCGCGGGCTTACCGGCTGAAGCGCGGCACCGGCTGGCTGATCCCGCCCGGCGTGCTGCACGCCCCCGGCTCGCTGTGCACCTACGAGCCGCAATGGGGCTCGGACGTGTTCGGCATGTTCCAGTCGTTGGTCGAAGGGCGCGAGGTGCCGTGGGCGCTATTGGTCAAGGACGTGCCGAAGGACAAGCACCGCGATCTGGACTTCATTATCGAGCAGCTCGACTGGGAAAAGAACGTCGACACGCATTTCAAAGAGCACAACTACCTGGAACCGATCGTCGACGACGCCAAAAGCGGCCGCGGCTACACCGATCGCTGGATCGTGTACGGCACGATCGACGGGGCGCAACTGTTTAGCGCCAAGGAATTGACCGTCGAGCCGGGCGCGAAGTGCAACATCCAGGACCCGGGCGCAAGCGGCTGGATCACCGTGCAGGGCCGCGGCCGGCTGGGCAAGCTCGCCCTGCAAACGCCTGCCATGATCCGCTTCGGCCAGGCCACGGAGGACGAAGTGTTCATCACGCACGAAGCGGCCACGGCCGGCGTCGAGATCGAGAACACCGGCAGCGAGCCGCTCGTTGGGCTGCGCTACTTCGGGCCGGACACGCACGCGAAATTGCCGAAGGTCGGCGAGCATCGGACGTAGGGGTTGGGGGTTGGGGGTTAGGGATTAGGGGGAACCAATGAGTGCGGCACACCTGAACGTGTTTCCAAAGCTCCACAACGCCGCCTGGCCGGGCGTGGTCGGCAAGGGGGAAGGCTCCGAGCCGCCGATTGAGCTGGACACGATGCTCGACCTGACGGCCGCGGCCGAGGTCGACGGCGTGCGGTTCGACGGCGTCGATTTGTTTCTCTTCGCGCCGCACGTCGATATCGACTCCTCGGATGATGATCTCAAGCGGCTGGCGGACAAGGTCCGCTCGCGGAATCTGGTGATCGGCTCGGTCGTGGCGCCGGTCTGGCCTCCCACCGGCGGCGGATCGGCGATGGGGAGCGAGCAGGACCGGCAGAGCTTCCTGACGCAAGTCCGCAAAGGCTGTCGGATTGCCAAGCGCCTTCGCGAACTGGGCGCCCGGCCCTACGGCGTCGTGCGGATCGACTCGGCCGTCGATCCGGGCACCTGGGCGCAAGGGGACCGCGACGCCAACAGCCGGCGGATTGCAGACACGTTTCGGCAGGCATGCGGAATTGCCGAGGATCACGGCGAGCGGCTGGCCGCCGAGGGAGAAATCTGCTGGGGCGGCATGCACAGTTGGAAACGCATGGTGCAGCTTCTGGAGCTGGTCGACCGTCCGAAGTCGCTCGGCTTTCAGGCCGACATGGCGCACACGCTTCTTTATCTGCTGGGCTATAACGCGCCGGAGGACCGCATCCTGCCGGTGGATTTCGATTGGAAGGACACGGCCGCACTCCAGCAGGGCTTGAAGACCCTCACGGCCGCCTTGCGCCTCTGGACGATCGACTTCCACGTCGCCCAAAACGACGCGACGGTGCACGGCGCCGGCTCGCACGATAAGACGGGCCGCCACTGTCTGCCCAACGACCCGGCCGGCCGCCTCTCAATCGCCCGCGACGCCGGCCACTGGCTGCGCGACGAGCGTGGCGCGCTCACGAAGCGGATGACGCACATCTGCTGGGACGGCTGCATGTTCCCCAACGCCGTGATGATGAAGCCCCAGACGTGGAACGACATCCTGGGGGCGATGGTAGCGGTGCGGGACGCGCACGGCTGGCGCGAATGACGAAGGACTAAGATCAAATGTCTCAAGAAATCCGAAGCACGAATGACGAAACGGCCGGTGGCGAACGCCGCTACGATCTGGTCGAGCGGACCGCGTGCTTTGGTGAATCGACAATCATGTTGGCAAAGCAGTTGCCGACGAACCGGGTAACGGACCAGCTCATCGATCAGCTTGTGCGGTCAGCGACGAGCATCGGTGCGAACTACTGTGAGGCCGATGACGCCGGCTCCCGAAAGGAATTCTGTTATCGCGTCAGTGTGAGCAAGCGAGAGGCGCGTGAGGCAATGCACTGGTTGCGCATGATCGCGGCAGCCGTCCCGGAAATGAAGGACCAGGCACGCGAACAATGGCGCGAAGCCAAGGAATTGCATCTCATTTTGGCCGCCATTCACCGCAAAGTTCGAGACGACCGCGCCGCCAGACCCGCCCACCCAAAGTAGTTCGTCCTTCGGATTTAGACCTTCGGATTTCTTTAGACATTTGATTTTAGTCCTTCGTCATTCCAGAGGCCCCGCATGTCCACCCCTCTCAACATCGGCATGATCGGCTACGGCTTCATGGGCCGGGCCCACTCGAACGCTTATCGGCAGGTCAGCCAGTTTTACAAGCTCGAGCATCGCCCGGTCTTGAAGGCCTGTTGCGCACGCAATGCCGAGAAAATCAAGGCCTTCGCCGACAACTGGGGCTACGAGTCGTACGAAACCGACTGGCGAAAGCTGATCGACCGCAAGGACATCGACGTGATCGACATCGGCAGCCCCAACAACACGCATCGCGAGATCGTGCTGGCCGCGGCCGAGCGGGGCAAGATGATCCTCTGCGAGAAGCCGCTGGCGATGAACGCCGCCGAGGCCGAGGAAATGTGCAAGGCCGTGGAGAAGGCGGGCGTGGCGAACATGGTGTGGTTCAACTATCGCCGCGTGCCGGCCATTTCGCTCGCTCGGCAGGTGGTCGACGAGGGGCGGATCGGCCGGCCGTTCCACTACCGCGCGACCTACCTGCAGGACTGGACGATCGCCGAGGACGTGCCGCAGGGCGGCGCCGCGCTGTGGCGGCTCGATCTGGCCGTGGCCGGCTCGGGCGTGACCGGCGACTTGCTCGCTCATTCGATCGACACCGCCGAGTGGCTCAACGGGCCGATCCGCCGCGTCACCGCCGCGACCGAGACCTTCGTCAAGGAGCGGATGCACGTCGAGACCGGCAAAAAGCAATCGGTCGGCATCGACGACGCCTGCATGTTCCTGGCCGTATTCGCCAACGGGTCGATGGGCACGTTCGAAAGCACGCGCTACGCCCGCGGCCGCAAGAACTACAACACGTTCGAGCTTAACGGCGAGCGGGGTAGCGTGTTCTTCGATCTCGAGGACCCGCACATCCTGCAATATTTCAAGCACGCCGATCCCAAGACGGGCGCGAAGATCGAAAGCCATCTCACCGGCTGGCAGCGGATCAACGTCACCAATTTCGAGCACCCGTACATGGACAAGTGGTGGGTGCCCGGCTGCACGATCGGCTACGAGCACACGTTCACGAACGCCCTGGCTGATTTCCTCATCGGGCTGCAGACGGGCAAGCCGGCGCAGCCCGACTTCCGCTCCGGCCTGCGGACGCAAAAAGTGTGTGACGCGGTGTTGGCGAGCGGAAAAAGCGGCCGCTGGGTCGACATCGAGTGAGGCTGACGGCTTTTGCACTCGGCATGGGCACAAAGACCATCGCGGAGTCGCTTTCTTTGCCGCCGCGGTAGGATTGGCTTGCCTGAGGCACTCTAGCGTAGGCTTGGTTGTTCTTCGCCCCGAATCGGCCTTGCCGGGCTAATTCGGGTTTTTTGTTGCCGTAAGTTGACATCTTATTTTTATAGATATAAGTTGTAAGTAAAGTGACAAGTTATAAATCAACCGCGGCTGTTGTCGCAGGATGCAAAGATGATAAAGCCTTCGTCCAGTGCCACCCAGGAAATCGTCCAGGTTCTGCAGGACCTAAACCCCTGGTGGACGACAAGGAAACTGCGAAAGCCGCCACCGAGCTACCTCAGGCGTGGAGTGCCCGAATTGGCGGCCCGGATAAGCCGCATCAAAGGGTTGATTGAGATCGTCAGAGGGCCACGACAGGTCGGAAAGACTACTGCTATTGAGCAAATCATCCACCAACTTCTTCAAAATAAAAAAATGGAGGCGACGGACATTCTGTTTGTCAGATTCGACCAGGAGGTGCTGAGAGAATATCGGGGCGGCCTGTTGGGAATCACGCGATGGTACGAGCATGCGATAAGAAGGCGCCCCTTCGAGACCGGGCCGATCAGCTTTATCTTCTTGGATGAGGTGCACAAGCTGCCCCGATGGGACGAAGACGTCAAACACTTGTTCGATACCTTTCCGGTGCGCGTGATGCTGACGGGCTCGTCGAGCGTCCTGGTAACGAAGGGAGGCCGAGAGAGCCTCGCGGGCCGAACGATCATGACCGACTTCCCGACGTTCCAATTCCGCGAGGTCTTGGAGGCCTGGATGCCGATCGCGCGACGACTTGGACCGCCCCGGAAATTCGCCGATCTATTCCAACTCAAGTCGCCGGGAGACTTTTTTTCTGGAGTCCAAGAACTGCAATCACAGCAAAAACTCTCGCTGCGCCAGTGTCTTGAGAAGTACTACAATCGCGGGGGATATCCACGGTTATACAATGGAGAAATCCAAGACGATGATTGGGCGGACTATCTTACGGCAACAATCTTTGATCGAGTCTTGGGGGTCGATATCCCAGACCTGTTCCCGGTAAGAAACCCGCAACTATTGCGATGGATTTATGTCGAGGTCGCTAGATCGACAGGACAAGAAGTCGTGCAAAACCGACTAGCCGAAATGGCCGAGTCACTTGGAATCAAGACGAGTCAGCCGCATATTGGCAACTATCTGCATTATCTGTCCGACGCGCTATTGACGCGGGAATTCCGCAGGTATCCCCTTGCAAAGACGAAATCATCTCGCACGCCGGCCAAAATTACGCTGACGGACTTAGGCGCGCGTAACGCACTATTCAGAGGCGCGCCATCGTTATGGGAGTCCGATCCACAGCATATCGGACCATTGATAGAGACGCTCGCTCAGTCGGTCATTCGCAGTCCAGGTATTCAGGTGCACTTCTTCCGAGACCACGAGAATCCACGGAATAGGAATTCTCCTATCGTAGAGGTTGACTTCGTGCCGGAGGATCAGTCCGGCGCGGTCATTCCCATTGAAATAAAATTTTGTCATCAATTGCACGGCAAGGATTTTCGCGGATTGCGATGCTTTATGAACCGCTTTCGATCGCCGTATGGGCTGATGGTGACGCGGGACGTGTTCGACTGGAAGATGGAGGATCGAATCCTTTGTGTCCCGTTGCTCGATTTCCTGTGCACGTTTTAAAACAGGACTTCCGGCGGGAAGGGGATTAGAATGCCCCAATGCCCACCGATCCCCCACCCCACCGCCGCCGGATCCAGTTCGGGATGGGGACATTGGAAAACGGGCTGCCCATTCCGCGCCATGAAGGACCTATGGGGGGCTGCTTTGGCGGGGGTTGACGGAATACAAAGTCGCGTTTCGTGGATTCCCCCCCGTGAATCGCCACCTTATAATGGGCCTCGGCGGCGATGGGCCGGCACGCCGTCCTCCCACCCAACCGGCAGACTATCCCTGGGGCGATCGAATTCGGTCTCCCGCCTGCAATTGCTCTCGGGGTTTCACATGATACGACGCGTGTGCCGGTGTGCCAGCGTGGCCGCCGCGATGCTATGGGCTTGCTGGCCGGTTCAGGCCGACGATCAGATCGGCTACAACCGCGACGTGCGGCCGATCCTGGCCGAGAATTGCTTCGCCTGCCACGGCCCCGACAGTGCCGCCCGCAAGGCGGATCTGCGCCTCGACCGCCGCGAAGTGGCCGTCGAGCGCGGGGCAATTCAGCCGGGCAAGCCGGACGAGAGCGAACTGGTGCGGCGCATCCTGTCGGACGATGCCGGCGAGATGATGCCGCCGCCGGCCTCGCACAAGAAGCTCACGGCGGCGCAGAAGGACGTGCTCGCCCGCTGGATCGCGGCCGGAGCGGAATACCAGCCGCACTGGTCGTTCATCGCCCCCGTGCGTTCGCCTCTTCCCGAAGTGCGCGAGAGGAGCTGGCCCAAGAGCCCGATCGATTATTTCATCCTGCCGCGCCTAGAGGCGGCCGGTCTGCAGCCGGCCCCCGAGGCCGATCGCCGCACGCTCGCTCGCCGCGCCGCGCTCGATCTGACGGGCTTGCCGCCAGAACCGGCCGACGTCGAGGCCTTCGTCAGCGACTCCGCGCCGGATGCCTACGAGCGGTTCGTCGATCGGCTGCTCGCGTCTCCGCAGTGGGGAGAGCATCGGGCCCGGTACTGGCTCGACGCGGCGCGTTACGCCGACACGCACGGCATTCACTTCGACAATTTTCGCGAGATGTGGTCGTATCGCGATTGGGTCATCGGCGCGTTCAACCGCAACGTGCCCTTTGACCAGTTCACCGTCGAGCAGTTGGCCGGCGACCTCCTGGCCAATCATACGATGGACCAGGTCGTAGCGTCGGGCTTCAACCGCTGCAACATGACCACCAACGAAGGTGGCGCGATCGATGATGAATACCTGGTGCTGTACACCCGCGACCGCGCCGAAACCGTGTCGCAGGTGTGGCTGGGGATGACGGCCAATTGCGCCGTGTGTCACGATCACAAGTTCGATCCGCTCTCGCAGCGCGAGTTCTACGAGATGGCCGCCTTCTTCAACAACACGATCCAGCGGGCGATGGACGGCAACATCAAGGACACGCCGCCGGTGCTCGTGGTGCCCGCCGACTCGGATCGACAGGCGTGGGCGGACCTTCCTGGCAAGCTCGCCGCCGCTCGCCAAGCGGTCGACGCCCGCCGCGCCGCCGCGCGTGGCGAGTTCGACAACTGGCTGGCCGCCGTCCCGACGGCCGCCGTTGCCTCCAAGCTGCCCGCGGCCGGATTGGTGTTCCATGCCCCGCTGGATCAAACGGCGGGGAGCGCGCTAGCGGTCACCGTCGCCGGGCAGCCGCGACCGATTGCCGTCCAAGGCGAACCCGCCTGGGACGCCGGCGTGACGGCCGACAAGGCTTTCAAAAGCAAAGCCGGCGCCAACGTGGAAGCGCCAAGCGCCGGCGACTTCGAGAAAGACCAGCCATTTTCCTGCGGCGTATGGGTCAAATTGCCGCGCAACGGCATCGACGGCTCGATGATCGCCCGTATGGACGACGCGAACGGGCATCGCGGTTGGGACTTGTGGTTGGACAAAGGGCGCCCGGCCGCGCACATCATCCATAACTGGCCGGACGACGCCTTGAAGACAAGCGCCAAGACGGCGCTCAAGCGCGACAAGTGGCAACACCTGGTGATGACGTACGACGGCGGCGGTAACGCTTCCGGCATCAAGTTGTACGTCGACGGCGTGCCGCAAGAGGTCGAGATCGCCACGAACGCGCTCAAAAACTCCGTGCGGACCGCCGTGCCCCTCAAGCTGGCGCAGCGCCACACGGCCTCGCGGATCGACGAGCTGGCTTTGCAGGACCTGCGGATTTTCGACCGGGCGCTTGAGCCGACGGAGATCGCCCAACTGGCCGGTGCGACGCGCGCGGCCTATCTGGTCGCCAAGCCGGCCGAGGGCCGTAGCGCGGAGGAGCGGGACGAGCTATACGGCTGGTGGCTGGGGGCGCTCGATACCGCATTCCACGATCTTAACGCTCGAAAAAGCGAGGTCGAATCGCAGGAAGCGGCCATCAAGTCGCGCGGCACGATTGCGCACGTGATGCAGGAAAAGCCCGAGGCCCCGCTGGCCCACATCCTCTATCGCGGCGAATATGACAAGCGGCGCGATGAAGTGAAGGCCGACACGCCGGATATCCTGCCCCCATTCCCCGCCGACGCGCCGCGCAATCGTCTGGGATTTGCCCAATGGCTGCTGCGGTCGGACCATCCGCTGACGGCCCGCGTTACGGTGAACCGCTTCTGGCAAGAGGTCTTCGGCAGCGGGCTCGTAAAGACCACCGGGGAGTTCGGCGTGGGGGGCGAACCGCCGTCGCATCCCGAGTTGCTGGATTGGATGGCCGTCGAATTTCGCGAGAGCGGATGGGACGTGAAGCGCTTCTTCCGCATGCTCGTCTTGTCGTCGACGTATCGCCAGTCGTCGGCGACGACGCCCGAGAAACTGGAGAAGGACCCGCAGAACCGTCTGCTGTCGCGCGGGCCCCGGTTTCGCATGGACGCCGAGATGGTCCGCGACTATGCCCTGGCCACCAGCGGCCTATTGGTGCGCAAGCTGGGCGGACCCAGCACGCGGCCCTATCAGCCCGAGGGCGTGTGGGAGGCCGTGGCCATGATCGGCAGCAACACCCGCGATTACCGCGCCGATAAAGGCGAAAACCTGTACCGTCGCAGCTTGTACACATTTTGGAAGAGAGCCGCTCCGCCGGCGTCGATGGAGATATTCAACGCCCCCAGCCGTGAAACGTGTACCGTCCGCCGCGAGCGCACCAATACCCCGCTGCAGGCGCTTGTCACGCTCAACGACCCGCAGTTCGTCGAAGCGGCCCGGCGCCTGGCCGAACGGGCCCTGCGCGAAGGCGGCGACACGACCGCGGGCCGGATGGAGTACATGGCCCGCAGGCTGATGGCACGGGCGCTTGCGAACGAGGAAACGCCGGTCGTCGAGCGGTCTTTGGCGGCGCTTTTGGACTACTACGGTCAGCATCAGGACGAAGCGCAAAAGCTCGTGGCGACGGGCGATTCGACACCTGACGCCGCGTTGGACGCGGGCGTCCTGGCGGCCTGGACGATGGTGGCCAACGAGTTGATGAACTTGGACGAGGTCCTGAACAAGTAGCTTGGGTGCCAGGCGCGGCGGAACCTAAGTGGCCGCGCGCGGCGCGATCGGTATGTCCACGCTCCAGCGTGGGCATGGCACCCGCAGTAGTGGAGACAGACGATGCACCCAGTGTTTGGCGAATGGGTTCGCGCGGAAACGCGCCGGCAGTTCTTCAGCCGCGGGGCGAACGCCCTGGGGGCCGCGGCCATGGCTTCGCTGTACGGAGGCTTCGCCGGCTCCGCTCGCGCGGCGGCGCACGACGCAGGCGACGGCCCGGCGGCGAACGCCCCCGGTCCCCATTTCCATCCCAAGGCCAAGCAGGTGATCTACCTGCACATGGTGGGCGGCCCTTCGCAGATGGACTTGTTCGATTACAAACCGCAAATGCAGGAGTGGTTCGACAAGGACCTGCCCGACACGGTCCGCATGGGCCAGCGGCTCACGACGATGACCTCGGGGCAGAAGCGGTTCCCGATCGCGCCCTCCAAGTTCAAGTTCGCCCAGCACGGCCAGTGCGGCATGTGGGTTTCCGAGCTGTTGCCGAACCTGGCGAAATCGGTCGATGACTTGTGCTTCATTCGCAGCATGCAGACCGACGCCATCAATCACGAGCCGGCCATCTGCTACATGCAGACCGGCAACCAGATTACCGGGCGACCGTGCTTGGGCTCGTGGGTCTCCTATGGCCTGGGCTCGATGAACCACGACCTGCCGACGTTTGTGGTGCTCGTGGCCAAGCCCACCAACACCGAGCAGGTGCAGGCCATCTCGGCTCGCTTGTGGTCGGCCGGCTATCTGTCGGGCGAGCACGCCGGCGTGTCGTTCCGCTCGGGCGGCGATCCGATCCTGTACATCAACAATCCCGCCGGCGTGCCGGCGGGCGTGCGCCGCACGACGCTGGATGGCTTGCGCGAGCTCAACGAGCTGAACTACCGCCAGGTGGGCGATCCGGAAACGCACACCCGCATCCAGCAGTACGAGCTGGCGTTCCGCATGCAATCGAGCGTGCCGGAATTGACCGACCTGTCGGGCGAGACGGAGGCGACGTTCAAGCTGTACGGAGAAACGGCGCGGAAGCCCGGCTCGTTCGGCCACACCGCGCTTTTGGCCCGCCGCATGATCGAGCGCGGCGTGCGGTTCGTACAGGTCTACTTGAACAACTGGGACACGCACGCCAACGTCGCCGGCCGGCTACCCGACCAGTGCCGCGACATCGACCAGCCGTGCTACGCGCTGATCCAGGATCTGAAGGCCCGCGGCCTGTTGGATGAGACGCTGGTGATCTGGGGAGGCGAGTTCGGCCGCACCATCTATTCGCAAGGCGGCCTGTCGAAGGAGAACTACGGCCGCGACCATCACCCGCGGTGCTTCACCATGTGGGCGGCGGGTGGCGGCATGAAGGGGGGCACGATCTACGGCGAGACCGACGACTTCTCCTACAACATCGTCCGCGATCCGGTGCACGTCCGCGACTTCCACGCCACCGTGCTGCACCAACTCGGTTTCGACCACCAGCGATTCACGTACCGCTTCCAGGGGCTCGACCAGCGACTGACGACCGTCGAGCCGGCCCACGTCGTCCGGGAGCTACTGGCATAAGCCGCGGGCCGCGCGGCAAATCGCAAGCTGGTCACACGCCTGGCGTCGTCGGGAAGCACGAAAAAGGGACCTCGCCGATTCATCAGCGATGTCCGCCAATTCCATTGTCATTGCCGGCCCAGGCGCCACCGCTGTCCGCTATGCCAGCGTGTGCGTGCCGTGAGTCATCGCGCCGCCGGCCCGCAGCGCCGCCGCGACCAACGTCGCTTCGGCCAGTTCCTGCTCGGTCGCGCCGGCCTTCTTTGCCTTTTGCGTGTGGACCTCGATGCAGTAGGGGCACTGCGTCGTCAGGGCGACAGCGACCGCCATTAGCTCCTTGTATTTGATGGGGATGGCCCCGTCTCGGAAGACCGCCTCATCGAACGCCACGAAGCCCTTGAATCCCTCGGGGGCCAACTCACCCAGCTTCTTGAACTTGGTCAGGTTCTTCATGTCGTACATCGCGATATCTCTCCTACTTGGATAAAGGTCGTTCGTGGCCAAGGCGCGCATGGCGCCGCGGCCGATCCGCATCGAGCAGGCTAACCCACCATCGCGAAATCACAAGCGCCGATGGTGGGAAGTGGCGGAGAACTACAAAGTCCGGGGTCTGGCTCATTTTTCGGCACACGCGGTCTTCAATCCTTCCGACGGACCTTCGGCCGAAAAATGTGCCTGACCCCCTCTCCCAGGACTCATCCGATTGGCGACGTCGCGATCGGGCCTATGGCGGAAATTGACCCGCGCCGACCGGCTGGCCATACTGGCGTCCCTGGAAACACCACCGACCGCAATTCCAACGGCCAGCCCCATGGGCCCCCAGCGTTGCCCCTCGCGGATCCTGCGCAGTCAGCAGTCTGGTCTCCGATATCTGCGCAGCTTGGCTACATCGGCTGGCGTCGCAATCTTTCTCGCGCTCGTCTTGGGCCGGCATTTGCCCGTTCAGTCCGCCGAAAAGTCAGGCCGCACCAACGTCGTCGTGATCCTGGCCGATGATATGGGCTATGGCGACCTCGGTTGCTACGGTCATCCGCGGTTTCGCACGCCCAACGTCGATCGGCTGGCCGCCGAAGGCGTCCGGCTTACGCAGTTCAACACGCCCATGCCGTTTTGCGCGCCCACGCGGGCGTCGCTCTTGACCGGGCGCTATCCGATCCGCTGTGGGATGAACACCAACCCCGCGCCCGACGGTGGGCCGCAGGCCGACGTGGTCGCCCTGCCTGATAGCGAAGTCCTGCTGCCGCAGTTGCTCAAAGGCGAGGGCTACGCCACCGCCATGGTCGGCAAGTGGCATCTCGGCCACAAGCGGCCGGAGAGCCTGCCCACCAGGCGCGGCTTCGACGAGTACCTGGGCATCCTGTACTCGAACGACATGCGGCCCGTGCAGTTGATCGAAGGCGCGCGGCCGATCGAATATCCGCTGGTGCAGGCGACGCTGACGCGGCGGTACACGGAGCGGGCTGTTGATTTTCTGGAGCGCAGCAAGGACCGGCCGTTTTTCCTCTATTTCGCCCACGCCATGCCGCACAAGCCGCTGGCCTGCTCGGAGGAGTTCTACAAGAAGAGCGGCGCCGGGCTGTACGGCGACGCGCTAGCGGAGCTCGACGGGAGCGTCGGGCAAGTGATGGCGAAGCTGCGCGAGCTGGGGCTCGACGAGCGGACGCTGGTCATCTTCACGAGCGACAACGGGCCCTGGTACGGCGGCAGCACCGGCGGTCTGCGCGGCATGAAGAGTACCACGTGGGAAGGCGGCTACCGTGTGCCGTGCATCGTCCGCTGGCCCGGCCACGTGCCGGCCGGCAAGACGAACGACGGGCTGGCCGTGATGATGGACGTCTTCGCCACCGCGCTGGCGGCCACGGGGGTCGCGCCGCCGGAGGGGCGCACGATCGACGGCCGCGATCTCGTGCCGATGCTTACCGGCGGCAAAAGCCCGCACGACGTGATCTTCGGCCAGCAAGGCCCACAACTGGCCACGGTCCGTGACGGCCGCTACAAGCTGCACGTCGTCGCGCCGCGCGACCGGCGACCACCGTCGGGCGAAAAATGGATCGACCCGCGCGGGCCCGACGGCGTCACGATCCTGGCACCCTACGAACAAGCGACGCCGGACGAGTACCCGGGCGCCACCACAGGCGACCCGGCCAAGGCGATGATGCTCTTCGACCTCGCGGCCGATCCGGCGGAGCAGCACGACGTGGCAGCCGAGCACCCGGACGTGGTCGAGCGGCTGAAAGCCCGCTACGACGCGATGGCGAAGGAGTTTTGAAGAAGAAGTCGTCAGGCACTCCCGTGCCTGACAGAACGTGCGGATGGGATTGTCAGGCACGGGAGTGCCTGACCTGCGACTACTGCCCTATTCGATTCCGCCATCGCCCTGCTACCGCCTTTTGTCTTCCGCAAACCGGAACGGCTGCCCGCCCAAGAGGTCCACGCTGGTGATCGTCGGGCACCAGTATTTTTCCACGTGCTCGACGACCAGGTCGGTGCCGGTGAAGTGATCGACGAAGGGCCGGCTCTTCGCGTTGTACATCGTGTCCGTCAGGTCGCGGACCAGCATCACTTTCTTGCCGGCTAGCACCAGTTGGCGGATAGCGAACGAGCGGCCCAGCACGCACATGTTCAGGTGAACGCCGGCGATGAGGACGTTGTCGATGCCGCGCTCGGCCAATAGGTTGTAGACCTCTTGCCCGTCGTCGCTGATCGCGTCCCCGTCCTCGATATCGATGAGCTTGATCTGGCGCGTCCAGGGGGTGCGGATCTCGCACTTTGTCGCGCAGTCGCAGCCCATGTCCGAGTCGTCGATCGGTAGTTCCCCTTCGCGACCCTCGACGGGGTAGCACCACCTGGTGCCCCAGCGGGTCGCCTGCGAGAGGACGACCGGCGGCTTGGCCAGCGTCGCGGCCTGCGCCCGGCGACGCTCGGGCGTGTCCTTGTAGAAATCGACGCACGTGCTGGGGGCGTGAATCACCAGCACTCCGCGCTTGCGGGCCGCATGGGCGAATTTATTGACCGGCTCGGCCAATTCGACAACCCGCCGCGCCGCCCCCTGGCACCAATGCTGGTCCCACATGTCGCAGATGATGAAGGCCGTCTTTTTCGGGTCCCACTCGATGGGACCCCAGTTCGGCTTATATACCAGCGAGCCGTCTCCCCGCTGCTCGGGAACGTGAAGCCGTCGGTTGAGCTTGAGCATGCCGGCTTCATCGGCGGCGCGGGCGGCGGCGGCCCAAGCGACGAGCACAACGACCGCGAGCGCGGCGGGCCGAGAAAAGCGGGACAGGTCCGATATTGACGGAACGGGCCTACTCGCATCTGAGGTCGATTGTCCAATATCGGACCAGTCCCGCTTTTCTCTCATTCTTTCATCCCAGATCGTGCTGCTTGCGATGATACGGGCCATCGAACTGTTGCGTCGATTTGAAGAGCTCGAAGCGGCCGTCGCCGGCCAGGGCCTTGGTGTCGGCCAGGATCCGCGTCTTCTCCTCGTCGGTTAGCGGCTTGAAATTCCGCGCGAGCGCCACGTCCTGCTTCAGATTCTCGCGGCTGGCGATGCCGCACACAAGCGACGTGATCGGCAGCGACAGGGCCCATCGCCGGCACATGACGGCGTCCAGGCCCGCCTTCTGGGCGATCGCGCCGCCGCCCAGGGCCTTCATGCCCAACACGCCGATCTGCCGCCGGTTGCACTCCGGCACCACCTTGTTCTGAAAACTGCGGTACTGGGCGTCGAGCACGTTGATCGGCATCTGCACGCTTTGCCAGTCGTACGGCTTGCCGAGCATCTTCAAGTGGATGTCGGGGTGCTTGTGGCCGGTGAAGCCGATGTAGCGGACCTTGCCCGCCTTCTGAGCTTCGAGGGCCGCGGCCAGGCAGCCGCGCTCGAAAATCCAGTCGGGGTCGTTGTCGTAGTTGATCTCGTGGAACTGCCACAGGTCCAAGTGATCGGTCGCGAGCCGCCGCAGGCTGTCTTCCAGGTGCTTCGTCGAGCCTTCGCGGTCGCGGGCGCAATTCTTGGTCATGAGGAAAACTTTGTTGCGGCGTCCGCCGGTCGACAGGGCCTTGCCCATCACTTCCTCGCTGTGCCCATCGTGGTAGTCCCAGGCGTTGTCGAAGAAGCGGATGCCCTCGTCGATGGCCTCGTGCATGATGCGGATGGCGTCGTCGTCGGGGATGGAGCCGATGTGCCAGCCGCCGAGGCAGATGATCGACAGCTTCTCGCCGGTCTTGCCCAAGGGTCGGGTGGGGATGCCATGCGAGCTGTCCTCCTGCCCGGCGATGACGGAGGAGGCGAGCGTGGCGATAGCGGCCCCGGCGGCGGCGGTGGAGAGGAACTCGCGGCGGTTGGACGGGCTCATGGTGGAGGCTCCTCGGCGGTTTGCGAAAAGGAGGGCGAGGCTCCCGCCGAACCGCGCAACGAAATTAGACGGCTCCGCGGGAGCCTTGCCCGCTTCGCCCTCCCGTGCCCAGCCTATCGGACGAAAACCGCCGAAGCGAGGGGGCAAAAAGCATGCCGGTAAGAGTGGCGAGAATCATCCGCAGAGCGAGCCTTCGGTCCATTGCGAGCGTAGGAGTTAAGGTGCCGCCGCTGTGATCGCCACCCATGGGCTGTTACGCCGTCGTTTGCGGCTCGCGGTGATGGCTGTCGGCGGCATCAGGCTGCAGCGGCTGAATCTTGATGCCGTGCATGAAGAAGCGGCCCATCGGGCTGGCGAGGATCGCCGGCATCAGCACCAGGTCGGCAAACAGCCCCCACGCCAACAAGGTCGCCATCAAGATCCCGAACATCTTGGTGGGCACAAACGAACTGAGCGCGAAGACCGCCAGTCCCAGCCCGACGACGATCGAGCTTTGCGCCATGGCGACGGCGGCGTTGCGGTACGCGTAGATGACGGCCGTCTTGCGGTCGTAGCCTTTGGCGATACCGAAGCGGAACCAGGTGATATAGTGCGCGGCATCGTCGACCGACACGCCCATCGCGACGCTGGCGGTCATCATCGTGCCGATATCGATCACGGTGCCGGAATAGCCCAACAAGCCGAAGATAAGCGCCATCGGCCACACGTTGGGAAACATCACCAGGACGCCGGCCGGCGGGCTGCGATAAGTGATGGCCATCACCGCGGCCATGATCACGAAGGCCCAGAAGAAGCTCTCGACCAGGCCATTGAGCAGGGTCCGCTCGGCCTTGTAGACGACGGGCGTGACGCCCGTGTACACGGCCGAGATCCCGTCGTGGCCCTCTTCGCGCTGTTGTTCCAGGAAAGGCTCGACCTGGGCGCGGATTTCATTGACGAACAACCCGTAGTCGATGTCGGCCATACCCAACAGGCGAACGCTGATCCGCCATTCTTCCTCGTCGGCCGCGGTGTCGTGGCTCAAATAGTCGCCGAACTCAAACTCGTCGCGGTGTTGCTCGAGTTGCTTGTTGAAGACGTCGCGGCGAACGTAGTCCGGGTTGCGCACAAAGCGCGAAACGGCACCGCCGATACCGCGCGGCCTGCGCGTCGACTCCGTGGGTAGTGGCGGCGTGAACGTCGCGGCCGACATGCCGCTCGAAACCTGCGGCAGCGAGACCAGGTGCGTCTCGATCCGCTCGACCAGCTCCAGCCGCTGCAAGAACGACATGTGGTTCACCTTGTTATCGAACCGCAGCACGACCTCCATCGGCACCAGCCCGCCCAAGTTGTCCTCAAGCCACGTGTACTCCTTGACGACGCGGGCGTCGGGTGAGAACAGGTTGGCGATGGCGACCGAGGTCTTGACGCGGAACACGCCCATGCCGAAGGCGACCAGCGTCACGGCAAAGGCGAGGCACACCCACACGTTGTTCCGCGCGACGAACCAGGCGCACTTCAGTCCCAGTTGGTTAATGAACGTCGGATGCGCCTCGGCCAGCGGATCCAAGGGGGGCGGGGGCTTCAGCTTGGGCGGCCAAAGCTGCAGGGCAGATGGCACGCACAGAAAGAGAAGGGTCAACGTGGCCATTACGCCCAGTCCGGCGTAAAACCCGAACGAGCGGATCGGCACCAATTCGCTCAAACATAGCGACCCCAAACCGATCGACGTCGTGCCGGCCGAAAGGGTGCAAGGAAGCCAAGCCCGCCGAAGCCCGCGGCCAGGGGCGCCTTTGAGCCCCGTTTCGTACACCGTGTTGCGATAGTAGTTGATGATGTGGATGGCGCCCGAGAGCGCGGCGGTGTAGACCACGGGCGGCATCGAGTACAGGATGGCGTCCATCGTGTTGCCGGTGAAGTACACCAGCGCCAAGGCCAGGCACGCGCTATACACGGCACAGGAAAAAATCAGGATCGTCAGGTACACCTGCCGCATGCACCAGTAGGCCAGGCCCAACCCCAACAGCGCCGATAAGCTAGCCAGGTAGCGAAGTGTCTTCTGCCCCTCGTCGTCGATGGCCACGTTGTCTACCGGCGGCCCGCCCATGTAGATCTCTTCGCGCGGCAGGCCGGTGGCCTCGATCGCGGCCTTCGCCAGCTCGGCGATCGAACGGTGCGGGTCGGCCTGCCCCTTGGGCGTGAGCGCCACGACGGCGCTGACTTGATCCTTCTTGCCCACCAGCAAGCCGCGCAGCCGTTCGGTCGCCTCGGCCCGCGTCAGGTTGACCGGTGGGTCCATCAGCCGCTTGGCGACGGCCGGCCCGGTGAGCACGCTCGAAAAGAGCGACGTGTCGATGTCGCTCCTGGCATCCCTCGACTCGGGCACGACCAGCCGGGCGAATTTTTCGACTCGCGGATCATCCAGCGTGGCCCCCGGCCAACTGACGAGCACCTGCGTCTCGTTCTCGAAGTGCGACTGGAACCAGCGATACTCGGACGTTTCGGTGAACGTCGTCGGCAGCCAATCCTTGACGTCGTTGCGGTTAGTCTGCGTGGCCAACTTGGCCCCGTAGACCAGCACCGGGAACAACAGAAGCGCGGCGACCAGGATCAGCCGGGCGTAGCGTTCGTAGAAGGTTTTCTTCACGTGTGCTTCGAGGCCGCTTTGAAAGGGAGGCCGAGGCTCCCGCCGAGCCGTGGCGAACGTCGAGCCGTGGCTCAGCAGGAGCTTCGCCCTTCCGTCAACGAATCGCCGCCCGCGTGTATCCGCACGAATAGTCCACGCAGCTTATCAGATCGGCCCGGACAGTTTAACCCGAGTCGTCGCAAATACCGCGCCGGCCGCCGAAGCACAACCTCTCTACCAGCAAGCGCTTGCCGCGCGGTTTTGCAACGGGAATAATGCGCCCCAGGGCAAGCGAGCAGCACTCGAATCAAAGGTGCGCGATGCCAAAACTGTCGGTGGAAGGGGTCGGGGACTTCGATGTGCCGCCAGCCAAGCGGATGGTGCTGGCGCTCGAGGACGAGGCGGGAATCGACCAACTGCACGCCTGCGGCGGCAATGCGCGGTGCACTACCTGCCGCGTGGAGTTCCTGGCCGGCGAACCAGACACGATGACCGTCGCCGAGAAGAGCGTCCTGGCCGCCCGCGGCCTCACGGGCATCCGGCTCAGTTGCCAGATCCTGTGCGATCGCGACATGAGCGTGCGGGCCATCAGCCGGCTGGCCGGGAGCGGCCGCAAGGATGCCGGCACCCGCCCGGCCGATGATATCCACCCGCAGCCCGTGGAATGGACAACGCGGTAACGCGCGGTGGACAAGCAGATGGCCCCAGACTCTGAAGCACCGGTTTTAACGAAGGTCCACCCAGGCGACCAGGGGGACATCTTTCAGATCACGATCAACCGGCCGGCGGTGCACAACTGCGTCAACGGCGACGCGGCCGCCCTGCTCTTGGCCGCCTGGCGCCGCTTCCAGCAGGAGGATCGGCTGCTTGTGGCCGTGCTACACGGGACGGGGGATCAGGCCTTTTGCTCAGGCGCCGATCTGACGGCGCTCGATTCCTTGGCCAACCTCGGCGGTTCCCCGGCCGAGAGCGCCGACCTGGCCCGTCGCGGCACCGGGCCGATGGGCGGCAGCCGGCTGGTGCAGGTCAAGCCGGTCATCACCATGTCGCAAGGCTACACGTACGCCGGCGGGCTCGAACTGTTCTGCCACGGCCACATCCGCATCGCCGAGCCGCAGGCCACGTTTTCGGTCGCCTGCCGCCGCTGGGGCGTGCCGCTGGTCGACGGCGGAACCGTCTATCTGCCGCGGCTCCTGGGTTGGGGGTGCGCCTTGCCGCTCATCATCACCGGCGAGCGGATCACGGCCGAGCGGGCCCACCAGATCGGCCTGGTGTGGGAACTGGTGCCGCAGGGGGCGGGCCTGGCGCGGGCGCTCGACGTTGCCCGGCAAATCTGCCAGCAGCCGCGCGACGCCATGCTGGCCGATCTGGCAAGCGCGATCCGCGGTCTGCACTTGCCGCTGGAAGAGGCCTTCGAGATCGAGGCCGGCAACCTCTTCCCCGTCATGCTCAGCGAAAGCACCCGCCGCGGCCTCGAACGCTTCCTCTCAGGCGAGCGGTTTTGGTTCAAGTAATCCCGTAGTAATCCCGTAGGTCAGGCACCCCCGTGCCTGACACGAATTGGAAACAGACCCGTCCATCGAAATGCGTCAGGCACGGGGGTGCCTGACCTACGGGAGCGCGACGCCGGGGGCACCATGTCGGACTATCTTCGTTATTTCGTTCCAGGTGCGACGTACTTTTTTACGGTGGTGACCGAACGCCGTGCCAGCCTGTTCGCGGATGACACGGCTCGGCGGCTGCTGGGTAGCGTGATGCGGCGTTGCTTCGAGCGCTATTCTGTTGAAGTGATTGCCATCGTGCTCTTGGAGGACACACGTTGTGGACACTGCCTCCAGAAGACGGTGCGTACTCGATGCGGTGGCGGTGGATCAAGCGAGAGTTCAGCCGCGAATGGCTGGCGTGCGGTGGCCTCGAACAGCCACAGCCGGTATCCAGACGACGCGAAAGGCGCCGCGGAGTGTGGCAACGTCGGTTCTGGGAGCACACAATCCGCGACGAAGCCGACCTGGAAGCCCACTTCGACTACATCCACTACAATCCAGTCAAGCATGGGTTGGTGCGCAGGCCACGCGACTGGCCGTGGTCAAGTTTTCACCGTTGGGTTCGTGCGGGCCAGTACGATATCAACTGGGGCGGCGATGTAATCGGCATACAGCTTCCGGGTGACGCCGGCGAGTAATCGCCCCGTATCCCCACAGGTCATGCACCCCGTGCCTGACGGCATCGGAAGCAGACTCGTTCATCGAGATTCCGTCAGGCACGGGAGTGCCTGACCTACCAAGGGAGACACCCATCGTGCAACGCATCGAGCGCGAACAGGCTCGCAAGTACGCCTTCAATCCCCAGGACGAGCCCTTGCTGCGGGTGATTCCCGGCGAGACGTTTGAGATCGAGACGTACGACGCCAGCACCGGGTACTTTCGCACCGCTGACGACAAGGCCCTGCCGGGGCGGCGGCCGGGCTTCGATCGCAGCCCGCCCTTGGCCAATCCGATCGGTGGGCCCGTGTGGCTGGAAGGGGCCGCGCGCGGCGACACCGTCATCGTGACGATCGAAGAAATCCTCGTCGACGATTACTCGTGGATCGCGATCGGGCCGCGCCGCGGGCCGCTCGGCGAATCGACCCGCTGGCCCGAGCTGTCGGCCGACTACACGACGCGCATCTTCCGCCACACGCCCGGCTCAAGCGGCACGATGCGCGACGGCACGCTCCAGTTCAACCAGCGGATCAAGTGGCCAATCACGCCGTTCGTGGGCACGCTGGGCGTAGCGCCCGACCGCGAGGTGACCACCAGCGTCGATGGCCAGGGGGACTGGGGGGGCAATCTCGACATCCGCGACGCAACAACCGGCAACCGCATCCAGCTTCCCGTCTATCACGACGGGGCGCTTTTCTACCTGGGCGACGTTCACGCCAGCCAAGGGGACACCGAGTTCACCGGCACCGCGGCCGAGACCAAATCGACCGTCCGCCTGCACCTGGATCTGGTCAAGGGGAAGCGGATCCCGTGGATGCGGATCGAGAAGCCAGATTCGATCGTGGCGGTACACGCTTTCCGGCCGCTCGAGGTGGCGGTCGAGACGGCTACGATCTACCTAATGGATTGGCTGATCGCCGACTATGGATTCACGCCGACCGACGCCTACTGCTTCGTCAGCACGTGCCCCGACTTCCGCATCAACGTGTATCAAATGTGCAAGCTGGGCAAGCTGAATTATGTGGCGGGCGCCGAAGTGCCCAAGCGGTACCTGTAGGGTCCGCTGCGCGGAGCCGACGGCTCGCCCATTGCGATTGGGCATCTTCACGGGGTCGGAATCCCGTTCCGCGTTCCCCGCCCCCGCCGGCAATCCTGACCTACCGTGACCGCGACCTAATTGCTAAGACATACCCGGTCACGGAGGGCCGTTCGAGCATGTCCCAAGCGCAATTCGTCCCTCGGATTCACGCCACGAGCCTGATTGTCATCCCGGCGCGGCTCGCTTCGACCCGGCTGCCGCGAAAGATGCTTCTGCGCGACACCGGCAAGTCGCTCCTGCAGCACACGTTCGAGGCGGCCAGCCGGGCCGCGCGGCCGTCGGGCGTGTGCGTGGCCACGGACCACGAAGAGATTCTGGCCGAGGTCCGCTCGTTCGGTGGGCAGGCCGAGATGACGAGCGCCACCTGCGCAAGCGGCACCGATCGCGTGGCTGAGATCGCACGCCACCGCCCGGACGTGGACATTTTCGTCAACGTGCAGGGGGATGAGCCGGAATTGGCCGGGCATTCGATCGACCTGGTGGTCGAGCTCCTGGAGCGCGACCCAAGCCTGATGATGTCGACCCTGGCCACGCCGATCCGCAGCCGGGAGCAGCTATTGGATCCTGCCTGCGTGAAGGTGGTGTTCGACGGCCGCGGCCGGGCGATGTACTTCAGCCGCAGCCCCATCCCTTATGTCCGCGACTGGCACGATCGGTTGCTGCTGGACCAGCCGCCGAATTTCTATCAGCACGTTGGGCTGTACGCCTACCGCCGCGAGTTCCTTCTCGAAATTGCCCAAACGCTGCCGGCCAAGCTGGAGCAGCTCGAAAAGCTCGAGCAATTGCGCGTCCTGGCGTCCGGCTACGCCATTGCCGTGGGGGTGGTCGACGATCCGACTTTCGGCATCGACACGGCGGCCGACTACCAGGCGTTTGTACGTCGGGTGCTGGCTCGCTAGAATGTGGTTCCAGGGTTGTTGGTGGCGTGTGGTACGCCGGAACCAACAATTGAGCGTGGCGAACCTGGCGCCCTCCCCTAGGCCTGTATGAGCGGGCCTTTTTTGTTTGGTTTTTTGCGTAGCGGCGGATCGCTGTAGGAGGCTTCTCCGTCGCCGAACGAACTTTGGCACGACGTTGACTGTGCTCGCGGCCCGGTCGGCGTCAGGAGACGCCTCCTACGGAATGCGGCGGCACAAATTCATGGAACCGCACGGATGGTGGACCATATGACCAAGCACATTTTCGTCACTGGCGGCGTGGTGAGCTCGTTGGGCAAAGGGCTGACGAGCGCCTCGATCGGCATGTTGCTCGAACGGCGCGGCCTCCGCGTCCGCATGCAGAAGCTCGATCCGTACATCAACGTCGATCCCGGCACGATGAGCCCCTACCAGCACGGCGAGGTGTACGTCCTGGACGACGGCAGCGAGACGGACCTCGATCTGGGCCACTACGAGCGGTTCACCAACAGCCCTCTCGCGCGCGATTCGAACTACACCACAGGCCAGATTTACCTGTCGGTCATCAACAAGGAGCGGCAGGGTGAGTTCCTGGGCAAAACGGTGCAGGTCGTTCCGCACGTCACCGACGAAATCAAGGGCGTTATCAAGAAGCTGGCCGGCGACGACGTGGACGTCGTGATCACGGAGATCGGCGGCACCGTGGGCGACATCGAAAGCCAGCCGTTTCTGGAAGCCATCCGCCAGTTCTCGCTCGACGTCGGCAAGGAAAACTGCCTGTACATCCACCTGACCCTGGTGCCGTACTTGAAGGCCGCCGGCGAGCTCAAGACCAAGCCCACGCAGCACTCGGTGGGGCAGTTGCGGCAGATCGGCGTGCAGCCCGACATCTTGATCTGCCGGACCGAGCGGAGTCTGAGCCGCGAGGATCGCGAGAAGATCGCGCTGTTCTGCAACGTGCCGAAGGACGCCGTGATCGAGGAGAAGGACAAGGACTTCTCGATCTACGAGGTGCCGTTGAGCCTGATGGACAATCACCTCGACGAGTTGATCGTGCGGCGGCTCGCTCTCGCGGCTGGCCCCCTGCACATGGACGACTGGCGCGACCTCGTGCACCGGCTCCGCAATCCCCAGCACGAATTGGGCATCGCCGTGGTCGGCAAGTACGCCGAGCACCGCGACGCCTACAAGTCGATCTACGAAGCCATCGATCACGCTGGCGTTGCCCACGGCGCTCAAATCCGCATCCAGCGCATCCAAAGCGAGGAAGTCGAGCGTGAAGGGCCGGAATGCCTGCTGGCGGGCTACGACGGCCTGCTGGTCCCCGGCGGCTTCGGCGAACGCGGCATCGAGGGCAAGGTCGAGGCCATCCGCTTCGCCCGCGAACGCGACGTGCCGTTCTTCGGGATCTGCCTGGGCATGCAATGCGCGGCGATCGAGTTCGCCCGCAACGTAGTGGGGCTGGCCGGCGCGCACTCGACGGAATTCAACAAGGACACGCCGCACCCGGTGATCTGCCTGCTGGACGAGCAGAAGTCGATCACCGACAAGGGGGGCACGATGCGGCTAGGCGCGCAGGCAGCCCGGCTCGACCCGGACAGCGCCGCGGCGGCCGCCTATGGGAAGACGACGATCTGGGAGCGGCACCGGCACCGCTACGAGTTCAACAACATCTATCGCCAGCAGTTCGAGGCGCACGGCATGTCGTTCGCCGGCACGAGTCCCGACGGCTCGCTCGTGGAATTGATCGAGCTGCCGTCGCACCCGTGGTTCGTGGCCGTGCAGTTCCATCCGGAGTTCAAGAGCAAGCCCACGGCGCCGCAGCCGCTGTTCGCGGCCTTCATCGGCGCGGCGCTGGCGCGACATGCGCAGCGCGGCGAGCGCTACCGGGAAGTGGAATTGCCGTAGGGCCGCTGCAAAAAGCCTGGCGTTGGCGCGCGGCTATCAACGCCCCTGGGCACATCCTGCCGACTTCTCACTTCGGCGCCACGCCGGACTCAAAAAAAGTCCATGCCCGGCCGGAGAAGAAAGTTGGCTTCCATGCCAAAAGGACCAATCCCTGGATCGAGTGCTTTCCTACCGGGTGACAAACGGGGAAACCACGTTCCTCCGCACCGGGCACGGACACTGGCTCTTTGGTTAGCTCGTCAAGCGATCGAACAAGCGACGGAATTTGGGCATGCGGCGTTCCAGGTAACTAAGCCAGGCGGCCGGGCTCCAAATCTCCACGCACACGGCCGCCCCCACCAACAGCACGTCGCCGCCAGGTTCGACGTGCAAGAACTCGCGAAATCCTTCCGGCAAAAGCAACCGGCCGCGCCCAGCGAGCGTCACAGGCACGTGACGCGTCGACAACAGGCGGCCGAGTAGTTGAACCTCCGCAAGACGCGACTCCAGTTTGCCGGCCCGCAGCTTGCCCTCAAGAATCGCGACGCCGGCCTCCAGCCCGCTCTGCGAGCGCTTCTCGTTCCACAGGCTGAGGCAACCGAATCGCTCTTTGGCCAGGATGCAGGCGGCGTTTTCTCCTCCCAGGGGGTGAATCAATTCCGGCGGAATCG
This sequence comes from Planctomycetia bacterium, assembly GCA_016191115.1. Taxonomy (GTDB): domain Bacteria; phylum Planctomycetota; class Planctomycetia; order Pirellulales; family JACPPG01; genus JACPPG01. The sequence goes on from JACPPG010000039.1 coordinate 44,887, forward strand.
ACAGACGATGTCGCTCGTCGAGCGTGCGTCGAAACTCGCCCAGGATTAGCTCGGGGTCCTTTGCCATGGGCAGCGAGTTCGTAGCCGTTTTCTGCGATTTCTTCCGACCCGAGTGCGACTCCCTTCGTTCACGATCCGTCTGCTTCGAATCTGTTTTGGGTTGAACTCCCAATAAAAATGCTGTAATTAGCATCCATTGGGCTGAGTTCCCACAGCGTTGACGAGTTTAGCAATTTGAATCCGATTTACAACCCGCCCCGCGGAAAAAAATCGACGCCGAGGCGCGCGCTAATCCCCCAGGTGGTTTTGCCGCGACCCGGAATCTTTCTCTCAAAAACGCGAATTGCTGCTGGGCTTCCGCTCAGGAGATTTGTTTAAGAGGGCAACCATGGCTCAGTCGGATTGCCAGGCGCTTTCCCAATCCGCACCCGATTGCTCCGCCCGACGAACGGTCGCTTCCGAGGCCTTCGTCACTTACCCAGCTTTAACGATCCACCCGACGCGGCTTGCCGTACCAGTAATCTTGACGCACCCTCTCGCATTCTCCAAAATCCAGTGTTGGTCGGCAGTTGCGTGGAAAGGCAGGCCCATTCGCTGCTGAAGATTCTCGCCCGATCCTTCCGATCCTGTCGATTGGGCGGGCTTGCGCTCGCATTGTCGATGGCTGCCGCCGTCCGACGATAGGTATTAGTCGCTCCTGCCGACCGGAGGCCGACACATCGTGCCGAGAAGCTTGCCGCCACCGAGCGACGAATCGGAGCCGATTGTCATCACCGGCATCGGCATGATTGCCTCGGTTGGTCGGGATCGCGAAAGCGTATGGCGGGCCGTTCGCCGCGGACAGAGCGGCGTTCGCAGCTTGCGCGGCCTGGAAGGCATACCGGACGACCTGTTGATCGGCGCGCCGGTCGACGTGCCCGTGCGGCAGCCTGGCGAACTAAAGGCCATAACGCTGTTGCACATCACGGCGGCCGAAGCCCTGGCCGATAGCCGCGTCAATCTCGAAGGCCTCGATCTCGATCGATTCGCCTGCGCGATAAGCGGCCACATGGGGGACACCGGCTTCGTCACCGAACAACACGAGGGCCCCCACCACCACCGCATCGACGGCGCGGCGGTCCCCTGGTGGCAGCAGTGGATGCCCAATACCGGTTGCTCGTCGGTCGCCAATCGCTACGGCCTGCGCGGACCGCGGATCTGCCACTCCACCGCCTGTGCGAGCGGATTGATCGACGTGTTGGCCGCGGTCCGCGCGATTCGCGATGGCCAGGCCGATATCGCGCTAGCCGGCAGCGCCGAGGGTTTTCACCCCTTGTTCGCCGCCGGTTTTCATCGCATGGGCGTCCTCGCCCAGCACGAGGATCCCGCGCAGGCCTGCCGCCCGTTCGACAGCCACCGCAGCGGGTTCGTGATGGGCGAAGGCTCCGGCATGTTCGTCGTCGAGCGGCTCAGCCACGCGCTGGCGCGCCGGGCACGGATTTACGCCCAGGTCGCCGGCGGAAAGATGCTGGCCGAGGCGCATCACGTCACCGGGCTGGACGAAGAAAGCGCGGCGCTCGAGCGGCTGATCACCGACACGCTCGTCGACGCGCGGATGGTGCCCGACGAGGTGGGCTACATCAACGCGCATGGCACCGGCACGCAGCAGAACGACGTGGTCGAGACGCGCGGCATCCGCCGCGCGCTGGGTTCGGCGGCCGACTCGATCTGGGTGAGCGCGACCAAGTCGATGCTGGGCCACCTGGTGAACGCCGCCGGCAGCGTCGAGTTGGCGATCACGGCGCTCGCGCTGCGCGACGGATTTGCGCCCCCGACGATGAACCTCACCGACCAGGACCCTCAGTGCGATCTGGATTGCATCCCCCTGGTGGGCCGGGCGCAGCGATTCGAGAGCGCGCTCAAGCTCTCGGTCGCCTTTGGCGGTCATCTGGCCGCCGTCGCGCTGCGACGCTGGACGGACGCGGAGACGGGCTTCCCCTACCCCGCCGCCGCGTAGTCGGCGGCGCGGACGCTGGGCACTCAGACTGGCGTCCCGACAACCGCGCGGGTCCGTCCCCGTTGCGCGAGGTTGCACACAACCAAGCGGTTTTCACCGTGCGCCAAAATCCGCGCCGCACGGCCTATGAATTGCAACGTCACAAGGACCAGAGCCGCATGAAGTAAAGTCCGGCACCGCTCGAAGCCTTGCTACGAGCAAAACGCGGGACATACGTTCAAGCGGCTCGCTTTGTTTGTCGCGGGCCGTGGGCGATCCGCCGGGGCTTCAACGCCCGGCTTGACGTACACTGGGGCTAATGAGCACCATGGCGATTCATCTTGACCGTCTGCTGGAACCTTTTGCCGGCTGTCGCTCGCCGGATGTCGCTGCCAAGGTCGCTGACTTGCGGGCAGACGACGCCATCAAGGACCGCATTGCCTATCTGGCGGAGCGGTCCAATGAAGGCTTGCTGACCGCGGAAGAGCGAGAGGAGTATACCGGCTATCTGCACGCCATCGACGTGATTGCGGTGTTACAAGCCAAAGCACGCTCCCTGTTGCGGAAGCCATCGTGATGGATCAGGCGTTACGGGCACTCGTTCGCCGTCGAGCTGGCGACTTGTCCTCGATCCTGAAAGCGGACAGCTTGTGCCGCTGTTTGCCCCCCGTCAACACGAATGGATCGGATAACTGGCTATCACCGCACGACCGCTGCCTGGAAGAGCCGGTCGAAGTGCTCGCGGTTGCCTGCACGGTACTTCTCACATTCCCCGAGCAGCGCTTCGGCCCCGGCGGCCCCTTGTCCCTCGGCCAGCTTCGCCAGCTCCAAGGGGTCGCTGGGCAGATCGTCCCGCGCCGTCGAGTTCATCAGCCGCAGGCGGCATTCGATCGAGCGCAGAAAGCGGTAGCTGGCCGTGAGGAGCTGGCAGTCGTCCTCGTTCAAAATGCCCACGGCGCCCAGGGCCGCCAAGGCCGCCAGCGTGTTGGGTGAGCGGACCGTCTTCTGCTTGCGGCCGTGCTTGAGTTGCAACATCTGCACCAGGAATTCAATGTCGACAATTCCGCCCGGCCCGCGCTTGAGGTTTCCGGCCCCGGCGGTTTCCTCCAGCCGCCGGCGCATGGCGTGAATCTCCTCGGCGTATTTCTGCTGCCAGGCATGGTCGTAGGCGGCCCGCGCCGCTAGCTCCGCGGCGCGGGCGGCGGCGTCGCTTGTGCCGAAGACGGGCCGCGCCTTGGTGAGCGCTTGCCGCTCCCAAAGCTGCGCGTCTCCTTCGCTGAAATAGCGCTCGAATTCCGCGAAGCTCGTGGCCAGCGCGCCGCTGCGCCCGGTGGGCCGCAGCCGCGGGTCGATCTCATACAGCCGGCCATACGCGCTTAGGCGACTGGCGGTCTTGATAATCCGCTGCCCGAGCTCGCTGAAAAAATGCTGATTGTTGGTCGTCTGGACCTGGCGGCGCCGGACGTGCACCGTTTGTCCGTCGGCCTCGTACAGAAACACGACGTCCAGGTCGCTGTGGTAGTTGAGCTCCTGGCCCCCCAGCTTGCCCACGCCCAGGATGGCCCACGGGCAAGGCTGGCCGGCCCGCGGCCCTTCTCCGATGGTGGGCGTCCCGAGTTTCGCCGTCAGCTTGTCGTACTCCACGAGCGCGATCCGCTCCAGACACACCTCGGCGATGTTCGTCAGCGCGAGGATCGTGGATTGGATGTCCTCTTTCCCCAGTATGCTCCGCACGCCGACGTAGAGCTGCTGCGTGTTCTTGAAGCTGTGCAGAATGGGATCGAGGTCCTCGGCGCCGCGCGCCAGCTCGGCCAGCGTCGCGTGCAAGTCGGCCCGCGTCGGAAGCTTGCCCAACACCAGGCTGTCCATCAGCTCGTCGATCATGCCCGGGTTGCTGATCAACAGGCCGGACAGGAACTCGCTGAACGAGCAAATCTCGACGTATAGCGCCATCGAGGGGGGATTGAAGCTGAACAGCTCCCACAGCACTCCCTTGCCGCCCAGCGAGTCGCTGACCTTTTCCAGGTTGGTAAGGGTCGAGTCGGGGTCGGGCGTGGCGGCGATCGCCTTCAACAGCCGCGGCGCGATCGAGGCCAGAAAATGCCGGCACCGCCGCGTCGACAGGAAGCGAATCTTCTCGGTCGAAAGCGCCACCAGGTTCTTGTACGCCAGGCGCACGTCGCGGAACGGATAACGGCCTAGCACCGCCGCGATCCGCTCCTTCGGCGGATCGGGGTCGAGCACCAGATCGACCTCTGGCTCGGTCTGGGCGTCGTCGCCGAACGCGTCGTGCAGCAAATGGTCGAGAATCTTGCGGTTAAGCGCCGTCTTCATGCGATAGTCGTGCTCGAAGGCCGCCAGTGCCGTGCCGTTCGCCTTGTCCGCGTAGCCCAAGCGGATGGCCAGGCGCCGCGTCTCGCGTGGCTCGGTCGGCATCTCGTGCGTCTGCAGGTCGAACATGATTTGCAAGCGATGCTCGATCTTCCGCAAAAACCCGTAGTTCTCCTCCAACAGCGATCGTTCCTGGTGCGTCAGGCAGCCGGTGTTCTCCAACTGCGCGATGGCCGCGAGCGTGTTGCCGGTGCGCAACTGCGGCATGTCGGCGCCGTTGAGCAACTGCAGGAACTGGATCACGAACTCGATGTCGCGAATGCCCCCCTGGCCGGTTTTCACGTCGTGGGCTTCGGTGCCTTGCGACGCGGTCCGCTGCTCGATGCGCCGCTTGAGCGCCTTGATACCGGTGATATCGGCGATGGCCAGGTAGCGCCGGTACACCCACGGCTCGAGATATTCGAGGAACTCGCGCCCCAGGTCCAAGTCGCCGGCTACCGGCCGCGCCTTGACGTACGCCTGCCGTTCCCACGTGCGCCCCAGCACGTCGTAGTAGTGCATCGCCCGCTCGAGGCTCAGCACCAGCGGCCCGCGCTCTCCTTCCGGCCGCAGCCGCAGGTCGACGCGGTAGGGAAAACCCAGATCGGTCGTCTCGGTCAGCAGTCGCACGACGTCGCGGACCAGCCGGTCGAAGAACTCGATGTTGTCGAGCGGCCGTGCGCCGTCGGTCCGGCCATCGGCGTCGTACAGGAAGATCAAGTCGATGTCGCTCGAATAGTTCAGCTCGACGCCCCCCAGCTTCCCCATCCCCAAGGCCACGATCCGCGCCGGCTGTCCGTCGGCGCGGCGCGGACGGCCGCGCTTTTCCTCCAGGCGTCGCCGGGCAAAGCGGACCGCGCTTTCCACGATGGCGTCGGCCAAGTACGAAATCTGGCCGGTGACCGTGGCCAGGTTCTGACCGCGGATGATGTCGCCGTAGGCGATCCGCAGCGTCTCGCGTCGCTTGTAGCGGCGCAGCGCCGTCAACACGGCCGCCTCGTCGTCCAAGGCCGCGACCTCGGATGCCAACTCCTCGACTAGGACTTCGCGCGCGGCCGGCTGCCCCTCGGTCAAACGCAACAGGTCGTACGCGCCAGGATCGTGGATCAACAGATCGCTCAGGTGCTGGCTGGTAGCGAAAATCTGCAACAGCACCCCGAGCGCCTCGCGGTCGCGATCGAAGAGCGATCCCAGTGCCAGCGGGCTCCGCGACGCCTCGACGAACCGGTCGAGGTTGTTGAGCGCCATGTCGGCATCGCTCGAGCCGGGCAGGTGCTCGGACAGTTGATCGCACATCGCGGCCAACAGATCGAGCGTCACCCCGGCCGTGGCCATGCTCACCAGGTTCGCGTGCGCGCGGCGCACGTCCTCGACGCCCCACGACTGCAACCAACTCTCCGCCTCGGCTGGCCGGTCGAGGTATTGACGCAGTCGGTCGATGTCCATGGGACTAATGAACGGGACGGAGAACCGCAAAGACGCGAAGGGCACAAAGTCTCTTCGTGTTCCTCGTGTTTGTGCGGTTCAGCATGGTTTCTCTGGAAGTTCCATCGGCGGGCGTTTTGATGCGTCCACGGGCCACCAACCACTCAACGCGTGGAATGTCGAATGTCTAAATCCGAATGTCAAAAGAAGCACGAAATCCGAAATCCGAAGCGTCGCGAGGAGGCAGTAGCGCGGTGCCAACCGCCCTTCCGTCATTCGAGCCGTCGAATTTTTTTTGCCATTCAAGCTTCGACATTCGTCATTCTTTCTTGCCTTCTTGGCGTCCTTGGCGCCCTGGCGGTTCGTCGTTTTGAGTCATCGCGCGCCGGCCGGGGCGCCTTACGCGTGCGGCGCTTGCAGGCTGTACACTTCGGGTCCGGCGTGCGCGGTGACAATGCTCGCGAACAACGTGAAGGCGTTGGCGTCGTACACGAGCACCGGAAGGAATTGCCCGACGAGCCGTTCCTGACCGTCGAACACCACGATTCGATCACAGTTGGTGCGGCCGGTCAACTGAGGCAACTCGCTAGTGCCGCGGTTCAATTTGCTTTTGCCCTCGACCAGCACCTCGACCTGGCGCCCCAGAAACGCCTGGTTGTCCTCTTCGCTGATCTCGGTCTGAATCGCCAATAGCTCGTTATTCCGCCGCCGCTTGACGTCGTCCGGCACGTCGTCGGCCAATAGCTCGGCCCCCTTCGTGCCCGGCCGTTCGCTGTACTTGAAGACGAAGCTGTTCTTGAAGCGTGCTTCGCGCATCAGCCGGGCCGAGGCCTGGAAATCCTCCTCGGTTTCGCCGCAGAAGCCGACGATGAAGTCGCTCGTGACCGCGGCGTCCGGGATCATGTCGCGGACGCGGGCCAGCATGTCGCGATATTCCTCGACCGTGTAGCCCCGCTTCATCCGCCGAAGCACCGCGTTCGATCCGCTTTGCGCCGGCACGTGCAGGTAGTGCGAGCATTTTGGCAAGTCGCGCACCGCCGCGAGCAAGTCGTCGGTCATGTCCTTGGGGAAGTTGGTGACAAACTTGATCCGATCGATGCCGTCGATGTCGTGCAGCAGCGCGATCAAGTCCGACAACCGCCGGGTGCGCTCGCCGGCCGTGTGTTTGTAGCTATTGACGGTCTGGCCCAGAAGCGTGATCTCGCGGCAGCCCTCGGCGGCCAGTTGGCGAGCCTCGGCCTCGATCTGGTGCGCCGGCCGGCTTTGCTCCGGCCCGCGCACCTTCGGCACGATGCAATAGGTGCAGAACTTGTCGCAACCGATCATGATCCGCACGAACGCCTGGTAGGGCGAGGGGCGCATCTCGTGGTCGCGCAAGGGATCGTAGCTCTCGAAGCTCCGCTCGACCTCGGCCCGGCTGCCGGCCGCGCGGTCCAGGCTGACTTCCATCCGCGGCCCGCTGCCGGCGGCGATCTCCGACAGTAGCGCCGGAATCTGGTGCAACTGCCCCGGCCCCACCACCAGGTCGACGTACGGCGCCCGCTCGAACACCAGCCGCTGGTCCTTCTGGGCCATGCAGCCCAGTACGCCGATGATTTTTTTGGGATTGTGCTTCTTGGCGTGCTTGAGCCGCCCCAGCGCGCTATAGATCTTGTCCTCGGCGTGCTGGCGTACGCTGCAGGTGTTGAACAGGATCGTGTCGGCCTCGCGCGGCGTACCGACCAGCTCATAGCCCTCCTTGCGCAGACTGGCGACGACCAGCTCGCTATCGAGCATGTTCATCTGGCAACCGACGGTTTCAATGTAGAGCTTGGGCATCGGGGTCGTTCGCGCAGACGGGCACGCGGTGCCATCTTAGCCGCGGACCCTATATCGTACCGCGCCGACAGGCCGCTGAGCGAGGGGGACTGGCCAGCGAAGCAGGGCCGTTCTGTTTTTCAAAATGGCGAGGCGGGAAAATGGGACTGGCTCCGAGCATAAACAGCGCAAGCCCCTTCAGACCAACGCTGCGTCTCGGTGCCTGTCCCACTTTCCCGCCGGTGCGCCGCCGGCAAGCTTGAATCTGTGAACGGCCCTGGGCCAGCGAAGGGCCGCCCAAGCCGCCATTTCCTTGGCGCTCTTGGCGACTTGGCGGTTTACTCTGTCGTAGGATGTCCTGCGGACACCGGAAGAATAGGTGCTCGCAGAGCGCCCTACACTCTGCGTTCCATTCACGCCGGCGGACGAGCAAACCGCCAAGTCTTGCGCTACTCCTCCACCACCCGCACTGACAGCGTCCCCGCGTTGTCGGCCAGTTCCGCTGGCGAGTCGTTGACGCGCAGGTAGAGCGTGCCGGTGGTGGTCGGCGCGAGCCTCGCTTCCGCGCCCACCGCGACCGGCGAGACGAGCGCGCTGCGCGCAAGCGGGTCGTACGGCTCGGGGTGCACGGCCGCCAGCAGCGTGCCCAATGGCCGGCCATTGACGTAACGAATCGTGACGCCGCCGGGTTCGCTGATCCATGGCTTGGGATCATTGGCCACCTGATAGCGCCCCTCGGCGTGCAAGCGGTACGTCTTGCCCGCCTCGAGTTGCACGCCGGCGGACTGCCAGCCGCGGTCGGCCGCGATAGTCACCGTGGCGCCAGAGGCCGGCAGCGGTCGGCCGGGCCGAAAGTCGATCGCCATCCGCGCCAGGTCATATCCATATTCCAGGTTCGCCGCGAACACTTCCCATTCCTCGGCCAGTCGCGGCCAATCGTCGGCGTACCGCTCGGTTACCAGGCGGTTGAAGTCCGGGGAACGCACGATTTCCGGCAGCCTCCGAAATCGCTCGCGGTAGCGCGGATGGCCGCCCAAGAACGCGGCCGCGGCCCAGCACCAGCCGTACGGCTCATTCTGCACGTGGGCCCGTGCGCCGTAGCGGAGCACGTCGTCGATCGTCAAGAGGCGGTGGTCGGCCACCGCGTCGCGAACCATGCGCACGCGGCCCCATCCCGGCACCTCATCGCGATCGACGGGCAAGTAGCCAAGCGCCACACGGCCATCTGCCACTTGGTGCGTCGCCAGCAACTCGGCCATGCCCTCCATGTACCACGGCGGACCGCACGAGCCGAGCGCGGCGTTCATGAAGGCGTGCGTCCCCTCGTGCAACAGCAAGTGGCGGCGGTAGTAGTCGCTTCCCTGCTCGTACAGCCACAGCCAGTCGCCGATCGCGAAGCCGTGCAGAAACGGCGGCAGGCCGTCGGGCAGAAGACCCGCCGCGCGAAAGCGCTCCTTGTCGCCGATCAAGCATCCATTGACGTGCCACGGTTGGTCGCGGAACGCGGGAACGGCAAAATAGTCGCACCACTGTGGATAAGCCTGGTCGAACACGTCGGGCAGCCGATCGACGGCGTCACTCTTCGGCACGTCGGTGTAAAGCGTAAGGTGCTTGCCTTCGACCTTGCGAATGCCGGCCGCCCGGACGCGGTCCTCGTCGACGGCCGGTTGCGTGATGGCCAGAGACTGCGCGGCGCGGGGCGGTTGCGTCTCGACGACTCGTGGGGCTTCCGCTTCCGGCTCGCTCTTGGCGGCGGTCAAAGTCGGACCGCTCTTGTCGTGCGAAGGCGGAGGAACGAACCGCTGGGCATGCCCCGCATCGACGGGCGCAGTCTGTCGTGGATTTGAGGCGATGTCGTCGGCATGGTGTGAGGCAGCCGAGGGCGTCCCTTGGGCGACTTCGACCGTTGCCGCGGTTGGCGGCGGATCGGCGGTCGACCCGCACCCGGCAGCGGCCAGGACGAGCACGGCGATCGTGAATACTTGAAGCTGCATAAGGGATCGACCGTAGTCCGCGCCGCGGCGGCGAGACCCTGGCCGCGACTCCTGCTATTCTACCGTCCGTCGCGGCCTGCTGCCGATTTGTGCGGTTTCATTCCTGACGTCACAGCAGCGCCGCCCCAAGCAGAAATTCGACAGGGCGGCAAAAACCGCGGGGAGGACGCCATGAAAGGGATCGGCCGATTCGTGAAGGCAACGCTCGTCGGCGGCGTTTTGTTCGTCGTGCCGCTGGTGGTCGCGCTGCTTCTGGTGCGTGAGGCCGTTCGGCTCGTGGCCCAAGTGCTGCAGCCGATCGCGAAACTGTTTCCCACCGACAAGTTCGCCGGCGTCCTGGTTGTCGACCTCCTCGCCCTGGCGGTGCTGGTGGCCGTGTGCTTTCTCGCCGGGCTCGTCGTCGCGACCCGGCCAGGCCGCGCCGTCAGTGGCCGCCTCGAGCACTTGATACTCAAACGTGTCCCGGGATTCACCTTGATCAAGGGAATTGCCCGCGCCGTCGTCGGCCTTGAATCCGACGATGCGGAGTTGGCCGTGGCCATGATCCGCTTTGACGATGCCTGGGTGCTCGGCTATCTGATCGAGCGAAACGCGGGCGGCCTCGTCACGGTCTTCGTCCCCAGTGCCCCCACGCCCGCCGTCGGCTCCATCTACTTCATGGAAGCGAGTCGCGTGCAACTACTCAACATCCCCGTCGTGAGCGCCGTTCGCTGCGTGATGGGGCTCGGTGTCGGATCGCGCGACTTGCTGGCGGCAGCCGCCGCGCGAGAAGGGCCGCCCCCGTCAGGTTCGCATACCGCGCCGGCATAGATGCCTGATTCCGCGTCATCGACGCACATGCGCGCTCCACGGCACAGCCGCTCTGGGGCCGTTCCCACTGGCCCGAAGCGCCAGCGAGGGACACATCGAAGAGAGACTAGCCAGCGAGCACACCGAGGGCACCGAGGACAAGAGAGTGAAGAGGCCGCGTCGCCGTTTCATCATTCGGATTTCAGGTTTCGGACTTCTCTAGCCAGGCATTCAGGCTTCGACATTCGTGATCCCCGCCCCTCGATTTGTCGACGTCGGGAGACGACATCCCTAGCGCTATTTTACCCCTCTGGTCCAGGGTACACTTGTCATTGGCGGCATCACTTCGCCGCCACACCGGCGACGCAAACACAGGGGTCGCGCATGAAGGCCGCACTGATAAGGCTCATCGCCATTGCGCTCGCGGCCGCGGGCGCGGCGGCTGGTTGCACATCCCGTACGGCCGGACCCGAGGTCGTCGCCTATGCCGCGCTCGATCGCGAGTTCTCGGAGCCGGTGTTCAACGAGTTCAAACAGGAAACCGGCATCACGGTCCTCGCCAAATACGACACCGAGTCGACGAAAACCGTCGGTCTCGCTACCGCGATCATGGAAGAAGCCGCTCGCCCCCGCTGCGACGTCTTCTGGAACAACGAAATCCTCAATACGCTGCGGCTGGAGAAGCGCGGGCTGCTCGAGCCGTACGAGTCGCCCGCCGACAAGGACTTTCCCGCCATGTATCGTTCGCCGCGGGCGACGTGGCACGCGTTCGCCGCCCGGGCGAGGGTACTGATCGTCAACACCGAGGAGCTCAAGGACGAGAAGCTCCCCAATTCGGTCCGCGACCTGGCCGACGGGCACTGGAAGGGGCGCGCCGGACTGGCCAAGCCGCTCTTTGGAACGACCGCCACACACGCCGCCTGCCTGTTCGCCTACTGGGGCGCCGACGAAGCCCGGCAGTTCTTCCGCGAGATCAAGGACAACGGCGTCCACATCATGGCCGGCAACAGCCACGTCGCGCGGGCGGTCGCATCGGGGCAGTTGGCGTTCGGGCTGACTGACACCGACGACGCCATCGCCGAGCTGGACAAGGCAATGCCCGTGGCCATCATTTATCCGGACCAGGCCGAAGAGCAGATGGGCACGCTGTTCATCCCCAACACGGTGTCGATCATCAAGGGGTGTCCGCACCAGGTCGCGGCACGGCGGCTGGTGGATTTTGTCCTGGACCCCTCGATCGAGGCGCAGCTTGCCGCCGGCGCCAGCGCGCAGATTCCGCTCGGCTCAAAGGCCGAGACGCAGTCGCGATTGAAAATACCCTCGGGAGTCCGCCACATGCAGGTCGACTTCGACGCGGCGGCCGACATTTGGGACGCGGCCGCCAAATTCCTGAGCGAGGAGTTCACCGGCGGCCAATTCAATTCGCCTCACGCCGCGGGCGCGAGCTCCGGCTAATCGCTAGTCGCTAATTGCTAGTCGCTTCCCCCATGGTTGAAGATCACATCCTCACCGAGCAAGAGCTGCAAGCCGCGCTGGCCGGGTTGCCGGGGTGGGAGGTCCGCGACGGGTGGCTGCGGCGCACGTACCACACGCCCGGTTGGACGCACACGATGCTCTTGGCCAACACGATTGCCTACCTGGCCGAGGCCGCCTGGCACCACCCGGACCTGTCGCTGGGCTACGCCCAGGTGACCGTGAAGCTACAAACGCACCGCGTGCGCTCGATCACCGATAGCGACGTGGAACTGGCCACGCGGATCGACGAGGTCGTGCTATGGAAGCCCGCGGGGGGCGCGCTGGGTGGTTTTCCCAAGAAGTGGATCCACTGAGGAAGTGGCGGTAGGCAGCCGGCAGTAGGCAGTAACAAGGGTGGAGACTAGGGTTGGAGTTAGGGGCTTCTGCCATCCTTCTCGGAGAGTTGTTGGTCAATGAATCCAAAATGCCGCCGGCGGTTCGTCATCGGATCGGGAGTGGTGGCGCTCGTCCTCGTAGCCGGCACTTGCTCTGCGGCGGCTGAGACGACGGCGGGCGAGCGGCTGGCTGCGCTCTTCGCCGATAGTTGGGAATTCACGCTCCGCGAGGACCCGCTCTTTGCCACCAGCTTTGGCGACAGCCGATACGACGACCGGCTGCCGCGCGAGACGCTGGCCGATCAGCGCCGCCGCCTGGAGGCGGACCGGGGCTTTCTCGGGCGGCTCGAGCAAATTCCGCGCGATGAGCTCTCGCCCGCCGAGCGGATCAACTACGACATCTTCGCCCGCCTCAAGCGCGATGCGATAGCCGAGGCCGACTTCCAGGGCTACCTGACGCCGATCACGAATCGCTCGGGCTTTCACATCTCGTTCCCCGAGCTGCCGGTGGACGTGCCGCTTTCGACGCTCCGCGACTACGAGAACTACATCGCCCGGCTGGCCGCGTTCGGCCAATACGTCGACGATCACATCGAGCTACTGCGGGAGGGGATCAAGCAGGGCGTAACGCAGCCTGCCGTGGTGCTTTTGGACGTCGACAAGTCCCTGAGGCCGCACATCGTCGACGATCCGGCCGCGAGTCTGCTCTACAAACCGTTCGAGCGATTTCCGGACGCGGTGCCCGAGGGCGAGCGGGCGCGGCTCACAGGGCAGGGCAAGAAGGCGATTGCCGCGAGCGTCGTCTCGGGCTACCGCAAGCTGCTGGCCTTCCTGACCAACGAGTACCTGCCGGCGTGTCGCGAGCAGGTCGGCGCAAGCGCCCTGCCGCGCGGGCGCGACTTCTACCGCTATCGCGTCCACCACTTCACCACGCTCGACATCGATCCGCAGCAGGTGCACGACATCGGGCAATCCGAGGTGCGGCGGATCAAGGCCGAGATGGAGGCCCTGATCAAGCGGGTCGGCTTTCAGGGGGACTTTCCGGCGTTTATCGAGATGCTGCGGACCGACCCGCGGTTCTACGCCGACACGCCCGAGCAATTGCTGAAAGAGGTCAGCCTGGTGCTCAAACGGATGGACGGCGAGCTGCCGAAACTGTTTGGCAAGCTGCCGCGGATGTCGTACGGCATCCGCGAGGTGCCGGACTTCGTGGCCCCGCGCACGACCACGGCGTACTACAGCCCGCCGTCGGGCGACGGTCGCCGGGCCGGCTTCTATTATGTGAACACGTACAACTTGAAGAGCCGGCCGCTGTTCGAGATCGAGGCGCTGTCGCTGCACGAGGCGGTGCCGGGCCATCACCTGCAAATCGCCATCGCCCAGGAACTCGATAGCCAGCCGCCGTTCCGCCGGTTCGCGGGCTTTACGGCGTTCGTCGAAGGATGGGGCCTGTACGCCGAGCGGCTGGGGCTGGAGGTCGGTTTCTACAAGGACCCGTACCGCGACTTCGGCCGGCTCAGCTACGAGATGTGGCGGGCCTGCCGGTTGGTCGTTGATACCGGCATGCACTACCTGGGCTGGACGCGGCAGCAGGCGATCCAATTCATGGCCGACAACACGGCCCTGTCGCTGCACAACATCACGGCCGAGGTGGACCGTTACATCTCCTGGCCGGGCCAGGCCACGGCGTACAAGATGGGCGAGCTGAAGATCCGCGAGCTACGCCGGCTGGCCGAAGAGCGGCTCAAGCACCGTTTCGACGTCCGGGCGTTCCACGACGTGGTCCTGGGCAGCGGCGCGCTGCCGCTCGACGTGCTGGAAGCGAATGTCCGGGTCTGGCTGGACGGGCAGATGCCAACGCAACCGGCGTCCGGCGAATAAAATAGTGCGATGCAGCCACAAAAATCGCGCGTCCACGCGCTTGGCGAAGCCCAGGGGCAACCCCTGGGAGGTCGTACGGTGATCTTGATACCGCCACTCCTTCCAAAAACCATTGCAATTCCGCTTAACAAGCCGTAAGATACGCCGTGTGGCGGTGTGTTTCCCTGCGCCCATCTCTAACTTTCCGCCATTCTCGAAGGGTGACGAGCTATGAAATCTCTGCTGCGCTGCGCTATCGCGCTTGTTCTGGCGTTGTCCATGGGCATGCATCGCACGGCGCCGGCCGTCGAGAATGCGAGCTCGGTCGGCAAGAAGGTCGACGCGCTCTCGCTTTCCGACTTCCGCGGCAAGGCGCACAAGCTCGACGACTACCGAGACGCGAAGCTGGTGGTGCTGGCTTTCGTCGGCGTCGAGTGCCCGCTGTGCAAGCTGTACGGCCCGCGCTTGGCCGACATGGCCAAGGAATATGGTCCCAAGGGCGTGACGTTCCTGGGGATCGATGCCAATCGCCAGGACTCCCTGGCGGAGTTGAGCGCGTACGCCCGCGTACACGGCATCGAGTTCCCGCTATTGAAGGACCTGAACAACGCGATCGCCGACTCGATCGGCGCGCAGCGGACGCCCGAGGTGTTCGTGCTCGATTCAAACCGCGTGGTCCGCTATCAGGGCCGGATCGACGACCAGTACGGTTTCCAGTCGGGCACCGGATACGCGCGGCCCAAGATGACCCGCGGCGACCTGGCCGAGGCGCTCGATGAGCTGCTGGCCGGCAAGGACGTCAGCCAGCCCAAGGTCGAGTCGGCCGGCTGCCTGATCGGCCGCGTCAAGCCGGTCGACGAGAAGAGCAAGGTGACGTACTCGAACCAGATCGCGCGGCTGTTCCAGGACCGCTGCGTCGAGTGTCACAGGCCTGGGCAGATCGGCCCGTTCTCAATGACCAGTTACGATGAGTCGGTGGGCTGGGCCGACATGATCGCCGAAGTGATCCGCGATTCTCGTATGCCTCCCTGGCACGCCGATCCGCAGTTCGGCCAGTTCGCCAACAATATCAGCCTGTCGAAGGACGAGAAGCAGTTGATCTACGACTGGGTGGCCGCCGGCGCGCCGCAGGGCGATCCCAAGGACATGCCTGAGCCGCGCAAGTATGCCAGCAACCTGCTCATGCCGATGGAACCGGACCTGATCATCCCCATGGCCGACGAACCGTTCGACGTGCCGGCCGAGGGGACCGTCGAGTACAAGTACTTCCGCGTCAATCCGGGCTTCAAGGAAGACAAGTGGGTGAAGGTGGCCGAGTGCATTCCGGATAATCGCGCGGTAGTGCACCACATTATCGTCTTCCTCAAGCCGCCCGAGGGGACCCCGCGCGACGTCGCGGCCTTCGGCCACCTGACCGGTTACGCGCCCGGCACCCGGCCGCACGTGCTGCCCGAGGGGTTCGCGAAATTCGTCCCGGCCGGCTCCGAGCTAGTGTTCCAGTTGCACTACACGCCCAACGGCTCGCCGCAGAAGGATTGCAGCTCCGTGGCGATCAAGTTCGAGGACGCAAAGAACGTGAAGTATCGCGTGGCGACGATCGGCGCCTCGAACGGCGGCTTCGCGATCCCGCCGCACGACGACAATTACAAGGTCGAATCGCAACAGCAGTTCAATCGCGACATCCTCCTGATGTCGCTGTTCCCGCACATGCACCTGCGCGGCAAATCGTTCCACTACGAGGCGATTTACCCCGACGGCAGCAAAGAAACGTTGATGAACATGCCTCGCTACGACTTCAACTGGCAGAACAGCTATATCTTCCAGGACATGAAGACGCTGCCCAAGGGGACCACGCTGCACTGCACGGCGCACTTCGACAACTCGGAGAACAATCTGGCCAACCCGAATCCGAACGAGACGGTGCGGTGGGGCGACCAGACGTGGGAAGAGATGATGATCGGCTGGTACGACATGGCCGTCCCGGTCGAGGCCTCGCTGGCCGAGGCCGTGCCATCGCGGCTCGAGCGGCGCGAGCGCGGCCGCGGGCAGGAGCGTCGCAGCGGCGCGCCGGCGAATCGCGAGGCAGCCGGCGCCGCCGAAAGCGACGGCGACGCCGAATAGCCGCCCGGGGCTCGATCGCTTTACGAATTCGACATGGAAATGACTAGAACCCCTCTCCGCGTTCCGGCGCGAAGAGGGGTTTTATTTTGACGCAAATGACGAATGATGAATGCGGAATGATGAATGGAAGATAAACACCGGAACGTGTTTCCCCATTCATCATTCATCATTTCCCCAAACCCCAACCCCTACTCGTGATTGAAACGCGCACCTACGAGGGAGGTCCCGATGAGCTGGCCGCGTTCGCCTCGCGCGTCTGGCATGGCACGTACGCCGGCAAGATGATGCTCCCCTTGTGGGACGCCCGTTATTTCGACTGGCAGCTTTTGAGCGACCGGCCTGGCGGGCGCGACTTCCTGGTCACGGCCTACGACGGCACGAAGCTGGTCGGGTCGCTCTTGGGCGAGAAGTTCCGCTTCCGTCTGCACGACCGGGAGTTCGACGCCACGATGGGGAGCTGGCTCACGGTCGATCCAGAGTATCGACGGCAGGGCGTCGGCAAGCTTTTGTTCGAGGAGCAGCAGCGCCGCCACCAGGCGCACGACGCCAAGTTCAACCTGGGCTACGGGTACACCGGCTCGCGGCTGAGCATGGGCCCGAAGTTCTGGGCCACGTTCCCGGCGAACACGGTCGTACTGGGGCACGTGGGCTTTTGGGCCCGCATGCTCGACCCGGCCACTGTCTCGCAGTGGGACCTGTCGCGGCGCGACCGCATTGGCTCGCGCATCCTGGGCCTTTTCCAGAACCACCACCCGCAGCCGCGCGACCCGGCGGCCTACCGCCCCTATCGGCCCGACGACTTGCCAGGCTGCCTGGAGCTTTCCCATCGGCTTCTGGACCGTGTCGATCTGGGCTACGTGTGGAGCGGCGAGAGGCTGGCGCACCAGTTGTCGTGGGGCGACATGCCGCGGACGCTCGTGGCCGAGCGCGGCGGCCGCGTGGCCGGCTTTGTGAACTGGTACCGCCTCAACTTCCTGGGCCGCTTTCCTATCCCCGCGGCGATGGTCGACTTGATGGCCTTCGGCTCGCTTTCGCTTTACGAGAGCAAGGAACTATTGCGCGCCGCTCTGGACCGGATGAAGGCCGAAGGGGTGAAGCTGGCCCTGGCCCTGCGGATCGCCAGCTACCCGTTCTGGCCGCTGGCGCAGACGGGGTGGATCGCGATCCCGCGGGAGTTCAGCCTGATCTGCGTGCGGATGGACCCGACGTTCTCGCTCGACGGCGCGCGCCGCATGCATCTGCACTGGCGGTGAAGGGGCATTTCGCGTCTCAGGCGAATACTATGGCGATGTTTGTGCACTTGACTGCGGAGTCACGCTTGGCGCGGGCGGTGCAGTTTGCGCGAGCGTCGCTCTTCGATCCGCAAGCATCCGCGCAGATCCGCGGCCGCTCCTACGGTCCACTGGGCGCTGCCGGCTGCCTCAAGTCACGGCATCCGGCTCGGCCTCGCGGGTCGGGTGGCTGTGATGGGCGTGTCGCGAGGCGGCGTGGTGGTGGCCCATTCCTGACTTGCTGATGACGCTCGTCATGAAATGGGTGCCCAGTTCCCATTCGCTGGTGACCTTCTCGATCGCCTCCAGGAATTCACCGACCTGCTCGCTGGTGATGGTCAAGGGCGGCTGGATCCGCAGCACGCGCGGATTCGACCGGGCGACCTGCGTGTAGATGCCGTGGGTGTCCAAGAGGACCTGCATGACGTAGAGGGCCGGGATATTGTTGATCAGCTCGTCGAGCTTGGGAATCAGGTACGGCGTCAGGCCGCTCTCGTCCACTGCTTTCCAGGCCTTGGCGATAGCGTCGGGCATGGGCTCGAACTCGAGGCCCAACAAGAGGCCCCGGCCGCGCACTTCCCGCATGGTGTCGGATTGGCGCACCATCGCGGCCAGGCCCTGGTACAGCTCGCGTCCGCGAGCGGCGGCGTTCTCGATCAGCCCCTCGTCGCGGATCGAGCGGATCGCGGCCAAACCCGCGGCGCAGGCCAGGCTGCCGCCGCCGAACGTGCTCGTGTGCAATGCGAACTGGTCGAGGCTGCCGTAGGCTTTGTGCCATAGATCGCGGCGGCAAAGCATGGCGCCGATCGGCATCAGCCCACCACCCAGTGACTTGGCCAAGGTCATCACGTCGGGTTCGACGCCGTATTGCTCGACGGCGAACATCGATCCCGTGCGGCCCATGCCGGTCTGCACCTCGTCGGCCACCAACAGCGTGCCGGTCGAGCGGCAGATCGACTGTGCCTCGCGGAGGTAATGGTCGGGCGGAACGATCATGCCGGCCTCGGCCTGCAGCGGCTCGACCACGAACGCGGCAAAGCGTTTGGTCGAAAGGGCCCGCTCGAGTGCTTCCAAGTCGCCGAAATCCACGCCTTCGCAACCGGGCACCAGCGGACCAAACGCGTCCTGATAGGCGGGGTTGCCGGTGATCGAGAGCGAGCCCAGCGATTTGCCGTGGAACGACCGGTGGCAGTGCAAAAGGCCCTGGCGGCCGGTCGACTTGCGGGCGAGCTTCAAGGCGGCTTCGACCGACTCGGTGCCGCTATTGCAAAAGAAGACCATCTCCAGGCCGGCCGGCGAGATGTTGACCAGCTCTTCGGCCAGATGGGCGGCGAACGGATTGACGGCCGACTGCGCGAAGCCAGGAGCGTGCTGCCTTAGCGCCTCGGTCACCGCGGCGGAGACCGACGGATGGTTGTGCCCGAGGTTGACCGAGCCGAACCCGGAAACGAAGTCCAGATAGCGATTACCCTCGGCGTCCCACAAGTATTGCCGCTCGCCGCGGACGAATGTCTTGACGAAGCCCCCTTGGCCGCCCAGGGCCATGAGGACGGGATTCAAGTGGCGGGCGTGCAGCTTCGGGGCGCGAGCGGCCAGTTCCTCGGCGGTGCCGACGGGCGAGTGGTGCGCCGCGCCGTTGGTCGAGCTGGAGGTCGCCCCGGTCGTGGCGCGCCCCTTGCGTCCGCGGCGGAGCCGCGACGTGGCCTTCTTGAACCGCACGATCGTAGCCTCTTCCATCGGCAGGCCGAAGGAGAAGAAGCGCGAAAAATCGTAGCCATGCGCCTGCGCCAGGTGGCCGATCTCCTGCACTTTCTCGACTTCCAGGTTGCGGCCCAGCGAAAAACATTCCGGCCGGTCCTCGAGCGCCAGGATCGACGTCTCGGCCAGGCAACTGGGGATCATGCCGTGGTGGAACCAGAGGAACTTGCTCGTGCGCGGGAAGGTCTCGGGCACCTGCGTCAGGCCGCCCGAGAGAATCAGCACGTCGTCGCGAAGGCTGTGCGTCTCGCAAACGTCGGTCGGGATCGCCACGTCGACCACGACGCTACCGGGTTGCAGCATCGACTGCTCGATGCAGTGCCCGGTGCTCGTGGCCGAGACGACGATCTTGGCCCGCGACAGCGCTTGGGGGATGTCGCAGCAAAACTCGGCGCCGAGCTGCTGGGCGATCTGCAGGGCGCGACTGCTCTTGCGTCGGCCCACCAGGATCAGTTTTCCACATTTCGGCGCGAGCATCGTGGCACAGGCGGTGGCGATGCTGCCCGGCACGCCGACGACGGCGACCGTCTCGCGCTTCAGGTCGATCTCGATCTCCTCGCACACGTGGTGCACATTCTGGATAGCGGCGAAGACGGTCAGGCTGTTGCCGGTGGTGATGGCCACGGGCCCGCGCTCTGCCAGGTACGTTCCCTGGCCGCCCACGATGCCGGTCATCGAGCCCAGCCCGATCACCTGCGCGCCCCACTCGGCGGCCATGTCGACGGCTTGCTCCATGTAGCCCATGGCCCGCACCGGGTCGTTGAGGATCTCCATGGCCTGCATGGGGATCTCATAGAGCCGCCCTTCGGCCTGGGCGCCCAGTCGGGAGACCAGTCCGGCCAGCTCGTCGGCCACGCGGGGACAATCGGGATTGTCCTCGGCCAGCACGTCCTCGGCCGTCGACAGGGCCCGGTGGATGGCACGGCAGAACCCCAAGGGGTCGGTGCCCCACTGCGCCTGGATCGACCCGTTGTCGAAATGCAGCAGGTAGTTGGTTTCGTCCGAAAGCGGGTGGATCAGGAAGGCAAATTTCATGGTAGCATTCCGCACGCTGTTAGGTCCGTTCTTGCAAGCCGGGCCGCAAGGGCCAGGCCGCTTTGGGTCAAAAAACGCGGGTTAACGAACGAGCGCCTCTTTCGCTGTTTTGCGGTCGGTCAAGGTAACGGTCTCGGGGCGACTGGTCGGCGTCTGGTTGTGCCGCGTGCGGAACAGCCGCAGAAAGCCCACCAGCTCGAATGTGAACATGCCGAACGATACGAGCACGGCCCAGTAAGCCCCCAACAGCACCATCGATCCGACGGGCACCGTGGCGATCGCGATGCCGGTTGGTTCCCAAATCATCGTGTACGTGCCCCACACGACGCTGGCCAGGGCCGCGCCGGTGCAGATCGACAGAAAGACGTGCAGGATGTATTCCACAGGCGGCAAGCCGCCCAGGTTGCGCCGCGTGTACGGCTCCATGGTCACGTCGATCATGGTGTTGGTGAGCTCGAAGCCCAACAGCAGCGGGTAGATGAACCACAGCCAGCCGCTGGCGCGAAGGTGGATCACGGTGAGCATCATCACGCCGAACAGCAGGGCGCGGGTCAGGTGCGTCAGGTTCTCCCACATCGCCTCGCGTTGGCGGTACAGCCGTAGCTTGTAGATGTGGTAGAACAGCACGTCGATGCTGCCCACCAGCCCGACGATTGTCAGCAGATAAAAAGCTGCCAGCATAGGTTCGATCCTTCGCGATATCCGTTAATTTTCCGTAGCAGTTAGTTTCGGCTCGCATGTTCGCGGAGGAGGAAATTCCGCAGTAGTTGCTTGCCGACGGTTGTGCCGATCGATTCGGGGTGGAACTGGATGCCGTAAATCGGGAAGTCGCGGTGCCGCACGGCCATGATCACTTCGTCCCAGGTCTTGGCCGTGACATGCAGACAGTCGGGAACGCTCGACGGCTCGCCCACCAGCGAGTGGTAGCGCATTGCCTCGAACGCCCTGGGCACGTCCTGGAACATGTCATTGCCGTTGTGGAACACGTAGCTTGTCTTGCCGTGCATCACTTCGCCGGCGCGGATCACGCGGCCGCCGAAGGCGTAAATGATCCCCTGGTGCCCCAGGCACACGCCCAGCACGGGAATCCGCGGCCCCAGCTCCAGAATCACGCGCTTGCAGATGCCAAAGTAGTTCGGGTCCTCCGGGCTGCCCGGCCCCGGAGAGATAATGATGCGGTCGGGGTTCAGCCGCTCCAGCTCGGCAAACGAGATCTTGTCGTTGCGGAACACGAGCGGCCGCTCGTCAATCTCTCCCACGTATTGGAAGAGGTTGAAAGTGAAGGAGTCGTAGTTGTCGAGGATGACCGTTTTCATGCTGTTTTTCAGGGCGCAACGCGGGCCGGTTTGTTACTGGCACGCCTTCAGGTTCGCCAGGGCCGTAACCAGGGCCCGGGCTTTGTCCAGAGTTTCGTAGTATTCGGCCTGGGGGATGCTGTCGGCCACGATCGCGCCGCCGACGTTGAAGTAGCAGCGGCCATTCCGCTCGACGAACGTGCGAATGACGATCGACAAGTCCATCGTGCCGGCGAAATCCAGATAGCCGATCGAGCCGGAATAGATGCCCCGCTTCACGGGCTCCAGCCGGTCGATGATCTTCATGGCCTCGATCTTGGGAGCGCCGGTCATCGAGCCGCCGGGGAACGACGCCTGCACCAGATCGATCGCGTCGCGCCCCTCTTCCAGCTCGCCGCGGATCGTCGACACCATCTGGAACACCGTGGCGTACGGCTCGACGATCATCAGCTCGGGCACGTGGACCGTGCCGAATTTACAGACACGGCCGAAGTCGTTGCGGACCAGGTCGACGATCATCACGTTTTCGGCGCGATCCTTGGTCGAGGAAAACAGCTCGTGATGAATCTGCTCGTCCTCTTCCGGCGAGCCGCCGCGGCGACGCGTCCCCTTGATCGGCCGGCTTTCCGCCATGCGATCCGGACCCAGGCTCACGTACCGCTCGGGCGAGGACGAGATGACGCGTCCCTCGGGGAAATTCAGGTAGGAGGCGAACGGCGCCGGGTTGATCCGCCGCAACTCCTGGTACAGGTCCCACGGCTCGCCTTCAAGCGGCGCGTCGAGCCGGTGCGTCAGGCACACCTCGAAGATATCGCCCGCGAAAATGTGCTCTTTGCACTGCTCGACCAGGCCGCAGTAGCCCGCCAGGTCGGAGTGCGAATGGACGTCGATCGTCGTGGCCGCCGCGCGCTTCGGATCGGGCCCGTTCCATTCCAGGTTGGGCGGGTCCGCGTCGAAGACCTCGATCCGCCGCAACATGTTGTCGCGCAGCCGAACGGCCTGGGCCCGCGCCGCATCGTCGTTCTCTCCCCGCCCGACGACCGACAAGAAGGAACGGCCCGACTGGTGGCAATGCCCCAACAGCACGTCGTGGAACATGAAATAGATGTCGGGCATGCCGAGATCGTCGGCGCCCAGGTCGGGCATGTCCTCGATGAAATAGCCCGCCTCGTAGCCGAAATAGCCGACCGCGCCCGCCAATAGTGGGACGGGATGGTCGCCATAAAGGTCATAGTCCACGCGGACATCATCGAGCACGCGACGGAGGTCCTCAAACGGGTCCCCTTCGCGAACCTCGACGATCGGTTTACTGAGCGGCCGACCTTCGGCGTCGTGCCGTCGCGTAACCTCGATCCGCGCGGTAGCCGGCAGACCGGGCCGCGGCTTCCGTTTCGCCTTGTAGACCAAAAACGGGTCGGCGCCGAGGAACGAGTAGCGGCCGAGCTTCTCGGGATCCTTCGCGCTATCGAGCAGAAAGGAGTACGGCTCGAAGTCGTAGAGTCGGTAGTACTGCCAGAACGGCGCCGCCAAATCCAGCTCCGTCAACTGGTGGCACGCCGCGCGCAGGTTGCGGCCAATCGTGGGGGGGCTCTCGGGTTGCATTAGAAGGGGGCCTCTCGAAGGTCAAAGAGTCGCTTGGCTTTGAACGTCGTCCGTGGCAATGATCCGTAGGGCACCAGCTCAACCTCGACGTCAATTCCCAGCGCGCCTTTGAGCGCTCGAGCAATCCGCTGCTGCGGCGGCGCATAACTCCCTTTGGGAATCTGCGAACTCGGCTCGACGGTCAACTTGATCCGGTCCATGTCGTCCACGCGGCGTATCTCGACCTTGAACTCGTCGCCGACCTCGACCAGCCGGCGCACGCTGTCCTCGATCACCGCGGGGAAGAACATCAAACCCCGGATCTTGATCAACTCGTCGTTCCGTCCCTTCAATCCCCCAATGGCACGCGCGTGCGTCCGGCCACAAGGACACGGCTCGGACGTCACGCTGATCCAATCCCCCATCATGTAGCGAAGAATCGGTTGTGATTCACTGAACAAATTGCTCACCACCAGCACGCCCGACTCCCCTTCCGCCACCGGCACAAGCGTGTCGGGATGGAGCACTTCGGGCACGTAGGCGTCTTCCATCAAGTGGACGTCGACCGGGTGGTCGGTTTGTTTCACCTGGTAGCCGCAGGTGTAGCCCAAGGGGGACATCGCCACCTCGGTGCAGCCGAAATCGTCGTGCAGCCGGGCATGCCACAGCTCCTCGATGCGCTGCTTTGTGCTGGGAATGCACGAGCCGGGCTCGCCGGCCGCGACGATCAATCGGATCGAGCTCTCCTGCGGTGAATAGCCGGCGTCTTGCATCGCCCGCCCCAGGTACAAAGCGTAGGAGGGCGTGCAAAGCAACACGGTTGGCCGGTAGTTGTGGATGAAAAATGCGCGGCGCTCGGTGTTGGCCCCGCCACCGGAGACGACCGGCACGCCCATCAGGTTCAAGGCGTAGTGAAGGCCCCAGAAGGCGACGCTCGTTCCGTAGCCGAAGCAGTTGATGGCGATGTCGCCGTTGCGAACGCCCATCGCGTAAAGCGCGCGGGCGCCCAGCCAGCTCCACAAGTCGCGATCGAATCGCGTGTGGCGAAAAACGCGCGGCTGCGCCGCCGTCGTGCCGGACGTGGTAAAGAGCATCCAGCCGCGGTCGGTCCAATCTTCCTGCCGTAAAGGTGAGAAGGTGCCCCAGGGCGGGTTCCGCTCCTGATCCTCCAACCACTCCTCGCGACGCGTGACGGGCACCTTGGCCAGATCGGCCACGCCGCGGACGCTATCGGCCGAAAGCCCGGCCCGCTCGAACTTCGCGCGGTAGAACGGGCTGCACTCCCATAGATATCGATAGGCGAGCGCGATTTTGGCGCTTTGGATCTCGCGAATCCGCTCGCGCGGAATCGTCTCCAGCTCGGGACACCAGTAGTCCGTGTCGGCCGGCGCGTCCGCATGGCACATCGAGCCGCGGACCAGTTCTCGCCAGCGCTCGCGGATGTCGTTGCTCATGTCAGGAGTTGACGCTAAGGCTGGGTGAGCGATTGTGGACTTCCCGTGCCCTGTGCATCCAATCGTGAGCGCAAAGCGTCGCCGTCCGTTACGCGTCCCGCCCGGATCGCTGGAAAGTCAAGCCTGTACAGGGCTTGCACAGCACAAACATACGTTGCACCCCCGTTTGATTGACCCACGACGGGAAGGCAACAGCCGCGCACCCGACACAATTAGACCCTGCGCAGCTTGCGCATCTTGCACGAGCCGAATGGCATTGTCAAGGAACACCTCGGACAGCGCCCAACCCCTGTTCACACTGGGGGTTTTTGGGGGCAAAGAAACTAGCAATTGGCCGTCGCTGACGCCACCACGCGTGTCGACGCCCCTCGCTTGATGTGTACCGAGATTCCCGGCATCCGCCTAAGTAAGATCTCGATGCGGGCAATAACTCCGGCTAGTTGCTAATCGCTAATCGCTAATCGCTAGTTGCTCTCGAGGCTGAATTGCAGCACGTCGCAATGGCCGGTGCGGAAATAATGGGCGCAGCCGGTAAGGTAGCGCTCGTAGCGCGCGAAGACTTCGGGGGGCGCGATTTCCATGGCCCGCTCTTTGGCCGCCTCAAGCGCCGCGGCCCAGCAGTCAAGCGTCCGCGCGTAATGCGGCCGGAGCGACTGGATGCGGGTGACGCGAAAGCCGCTCGCGATCGCGTGCTGCATGGCCACTTCGCGGGGCGGCACCTGGCCGCCGGGAAAGATTTCGCGCTGGATGAATTTCACGAACCGCACCAGGTCGCCGTCGACCCACGGCAGGCCCGGCTCGACCGTTTGCTCGTTGCCTTGCACGATCGAATGCAGGAGCATCCGTCCGTCGGCCGGCAGAATCTGGTGGCAGCGGCCGAAGAAGTCGGTATACCGCTCGATGCGAAAATGCTCGAAGGCCCCGATGCTGATGATCGCATCGACTGGCTCGCGAAAGTCTTCCCAGCCCTGCAATCGGAACTCGACGTCGCCGCGCCCTCGCGCTAGCGCGGTCGCGTGGGCGTGCTGGTTCTGACTTAACGTCAGCCCGACGACCCGGACACCATACTTTTCCGCTGCGTGTAGCGCCGTGGCCCCCCAACCGCAGCCGATGTCCAAAAGTCGCATGCCGGGCTTCAGGCCACACTTGCCGAGCGACAGGTCAATCTTGGCGATCTGCGCCTCTTCGAGCGACATGCCGTCGCGCTCGAAATAAGCGCAGCTATAGACCATCCGCCGGTCGAGGAAGAGCTTGTAGAACTCGTCCGACAGATCGTAGTGGGCCTGAACGTCTTCGTAAAAAGGGCGAAGTGCCATGGGGCGCCGGTGGCTTGTGTGGACAGTATGCCACGGATGTTAAGCGCAAGACAGGCGTTGGTGCTACGGCGTGCGGCGATCCTCGCTTGGCAAAGGCGACTTGACGATCCGCGGCGCGTACGATTGATCGACGCGGGCCTTGGCGACCAGCAGGCAGGCAACGTCGTTTGGCCAAGCGGCGCCTGCCGCGCCATCCGCTTCGTCGACCACCAGCCACAGACGGTCGTGCGCGATCTTCGCGCCGCCGTGCCGCGAAGGCACGTCGTCAAGATACCGCAACGCGTCGCTGGCCCATGCGTCGCCCTGCCGGCCGAACTCGCGGGCGAGCGCCAAGACGCCGATCGGCCCGCGATGGCTTGTCACGAGTGCCGACCATTGCTCGGTAAACGCCTTGGGGCACGTGGTCTGCGCGCAGCGGACCGTGCCGCAGTAGCCCGTTGTGCGGCCGCCGGGCGCTTGTGCCGCTGGCAGGTCGCCGTCTTCGCATTCCGTGACCCAGACCGGAATCACTTCGCGGCCAGCGGCCAATTCCTCGACCGCTTTGACAAATCGTGCGGCGACGTCGGGCCCGGTGACCTGTTCGGCCGTCCGCGGCACGTGGTAGTCGATCGCCCAGCGGCACTGCAGGTTGCCGCAGCCACACGAGGCGGGGCCGCCCTGCAGGTCGTTCAACACGAGCCCGCGATAATCGCCCGCGGCGCGCTTGAGCAACTGCGCGATCCGCGCCAGGTGCGCGTCGAATGCCGGCTTGCAGGCGATTGGCACCCACGGAAAAGCTTTGGCGACTTCCTCCTTGCCGCGCGGGAGAGCGGCGTTGGGAAACCGCTTTTGCCAGTCATCGTGCATGCCCAGCGCGGCCATCCATTCCGGATGCTCCTCGGCCATGGCCGGGTTGCGGCCGACTTCGATCCAGTAATACAGAGCCAGCCCCGCCTGTGCGATCGCGCGCGAGGCCGCTTCATAGACGCTTCGATCGACGCTTTCAGCAAGCGTCACGACGACCGTGTTGGCGCCGTCTCGCGCCCAGCGGTCGGCCGCGGCGTCTGAAACATCCCGCGGCGCGACCAGCACGGCGCGCTGGGGGCCGCCACCATTCTTGCCGCCGCCGACCTTCGCGTCGTCGCCAAAGATACGAGTTTTCGGATACTCGGCCGCCCAGGCGAACCAGCGGCATTGCACGCCCGGCAGCCAGGCGAGCGTCTTGCCCTCGAGCGGCCCGTCGACGGCGCGTCCCTCGATGCCCCAGTGCGAGCCGGTTTCCTTGTCGACGAAGGGGGCCGCGGGCACGCCCGCATCGTACGCCAGCGTCACCGTCTGCTCGGGCGACGTGTCGTCGATCGTGTTCGCGTAGATCGCCGCGGTCCCGGTGGGCGCGTACAACAGCACGTACACATCCTGATCGCCAATGCGGTCCGCTACCACGCCGCCGAGCTTCTTGAGGCGCTCGATCGGGTACGCCGCGGCATGGTCGCCCAGCGCGACGCCCAGCACCGGCGCATTCGCGTCCAGGCGGCGGTCCGGCGCAAGCCGCGTGGCCAGCGAATCGGCGCTGTCCCCTTTGGGTAGCTCGGCGGGCTTGTACTTCTCGAACATGTTGTACGCCACCGAGCCGGGGTAGGCCGCCAGCCAATGGCCCCAGTTGGTCTCGATCGTGGCGATCGGCTTGAGCGCCTCACCCGCCCGCGGCCCCGCGAACGCCTTGCCCGACAGCGCGGAGAAGAGCGTGCCGTCCTTGTGGCGAATGACCATCACGCCGTTGCGCCAGCCGTGGAAGGTGAAGTCGAGCGAGGGCTCGTAGCCGCGGACGAAGCCGGCATCGGGGTCGTAGACGAAGACGCCGTAGGTGTCGCTGATCACGCGATAGGGGACGAGGAAGAACCGCAGCGGGATCGCGCCCCCTTCGTATTTTCCGCGTGTCCAGGCGATCACGCGGTCGTCGTCGCGCAGCTCCTTGGCCCGCCGCTTCGACTCGTCGATACAATGCGAGCAGTTCGGGTTGACCAGCGTCTGGAAGGCGTCGGGCACGGCGCGGAAATGATCGTCGGCCGGCTCGTCGGCGGCGCAGCGAATAGCCGTTGTCCCCGCCGCAAACGCCACGCAGGCGGCCAACAAGGACGCCGGCAGAAGTCGCAGGAGAACTGCAAAGTCCTGGGAGAGGGGGTCAGGCACATTTGTCGGCCGAAGGTGCTTCGGAAGCATTGAGAACCGCATGTGCCGACAAAATGAGCCAGACCCCGGGCTTTGCAGTTCTCCTGGCAGAAGTCGGAGGGGAGCGTTCATGGCCGGTGGGTCCCTATAACGACTGTGGAGGACCACGTTCACGGGATCGAGCCAGTCGCCAAAATAGTCCGTTGTGAAGGGGTTGTCGATGAGGACGGAGGTTGGAGGCCAGAGGTCAAAGGGAAGGCGCGCAGCGTCCGCGGCCAAGAGTCTATTGTTCCATGATTCACCCTCCGTGACGCGCTTAGGCAGCGGACGGCCTATCGGGTTGCATTCGGCACCACTTCACGGCCCAACTGGCAGTCCGATCGGAGTCAGCACTTATGCCAATTGCAATTCCTCCGGCCCATGATACCGCTGTTTCTTGCGATGTGCTTCGAACTGGTCGATTTTGACCATTCCCTTCGGGAACTTCGCAAAAACTTCAAGCTCGCCGCCGAGTGCCTTGACGATCTTTTGCAGTGTCGAAATCTGCATATCCTTCTGCTTCTCCAGCTTTGACAGACTGGGCTGCTTCATTCCGAGAGCATCAGCAACCTGACGCTGGCTCTTGCCGGTCAGTTCACGTACCTCGCTGAGGAGCAACTCGCCGAGTAGCTCCTGCGCACGGCGGGCAGCCTTCTCCCGAGTCTTTTTCGTGGTCGTCCGCTTGACCAGCTCGTCAAATGATTTAGCCATATCACTTCTCCTTCCGTTTTCGCTTGGCCTTCAGCTTCGCCAGGTGAGCGTCGAACACTCGGTGGGATCGACGACGGCCCTGTGCCGGCGCCCGCTTAAGCCGAACGTCAGCGCCTTGTCGTGCCTACTACAGCAGCCCATGACGGCAACCATCGCGGTGAGCGCGCCGGACGGCCGCTTTGCCGACCGGATTGCGGCCGAGAACTTCTCGCGCATTCTCACCCTACCGTTTCACTTCCTGCACGTATCCACGATTGTGAGAACTGCTCGTTGCATGGCCTTCGGCAGTGTGCCCCAGGCGAGCAACACCCGCCGAAGCTCAGCGTCACTCAGTGCCGATTCGAGCCATTGAAAGCACCGGCAGTGCCATTCGGGTCAGGCACATTTTTCGGCCGAAGGTGCTTCGGAAGAATTGAGAACGGCATGTGCCGAAAAATGAGCCCAGACCCCGGACTTTGCGGTTCTCCAGCCTCCTTGCAGGGCCATTCTGTTTTTCAAAATGGCGAGGCGGGAAAATGGGACTGGCTCCGAGCGTAAACAGCGCAAGCCCTTTCAGACCAACGTTTCGTCTCGGTGCCTGTCCCACTTTCCCAGCTTGAATCTGTGAACGGCCCTGAGCCTGCTTGCCCCCGGCTTGACCGGCAAGGATACTATTGGACTAACGCCGAGGGTCCGCCAGCTTACCAAAACGCCCGCCCGCACCCTCCCGATTGGCCGCGGCAAGCCCAGCGGCCGCCCCCGACACCCTGTGACGGCACCGTGCAGAAGGGACGAACCGCGCGTGTTTAGACCCCGAAATGCCGCGCTCCTGGTGACCTTTTTGTCGCTCGCCTCATCGGCCGCGGCCGACAGCGACCTGATCGTCGCGGGGCGCGACAGCGACAGTGTGTTTCGCTTCAATCAGGTCACGGGCGCCGCCGTGGGCACGCAGCCCTTTGCAAGCGGCGGTGGATTGGACCAGGCCGTCGGCGTCCGCTACGGCCCCGACGGGAACCTCTATGTAGCCAGCCAGGGCACCGGCGAGGTGAAGCGCTACAACGCGGTCACCGGCGCCTTCATCGACAACTTCATCACGGCTCACAGCGGCGGTCTAGGCGGACCGGCCGACATCCGCTTCCACAACGGCCTGTTGTACGTCGCCGATTTTTTCGCCGGCAGTGTTTATCGCTACAACGCCGCGACCGGGGCCTTCGTCGATTCGCTGGGCTTGGGCGGCCTGGCCGCTCAGCCGACCGGACTGAAGTTCGACAGCGCGGGCAACCTGTACGTGAGCAGCTTCGCCAACAACCGGGTCGTCAAGTACGATCCCACGCAGCCGCCCGCCTCGCAGTACAGCGTGTTCGCCTCCGGCAACGGGCTCAATGGCCCGGCCGGGCTCACCTTTGGCCCCGACAACAATTTGTACGTCGTCGACCTGTTGGGTTTTGACGTGCGGAAGTTCGATGGCACGACGGGGGCCTTCATCGGCTCGGGCCCAGGGCAAGATCAGCCGTTTGCCGTGACCGGCGATCAATCGTTTCCCAGCGGCATCTTGTTCACGCCCGGCGGCGAGATGCTCGTCACCAGCCTGGCCTTCAGCAGCGTGCTGAAGTTCGATTCCAGCTCCGGCGCGGCGCAAGGGACTTTCGCTTCTGATCCGGCCATGATGTTGCCCAGCTTCATGGTGCTTAGCCCGATCCCGGGCGACGCCAACGCGGACGACATTGTCGACGTGTCGGATATTCAACTCATCGCCGCGCACTACTTGACCAGTGGGCCGACCGGTAACTTGAATGGCGACAACCTGGTGGACATCTCGGACATCCAGGTGGTGGCCGCGCACTACTTGCAGACAAGCTATGCCGGCGGGGGAAGCGGCATCGCGACCGTGCCCGAGCCATCGACGATCGCGCTCGTGGCGGCGTGTCTCGCGTCACTGGCGGGCGCAGGTCTTGTGCGCCGCTGGCGGAGGCCATAGGCTGCCACGGCCGGCCCAGGCCGAGGCGCTGCCCTGGCAGGGGAGCAACGGATCGAACAGCGATGAAACCGCGAGGCTTTACCCTGATCGAGCTCTTGGTGGTGATCGCCATCATCGGGATCATGATCGCGCTGTTGCTACCGGCCGTGCAGGCGGCGCGCGAGGCGGCCCGGCGGTCCGGCTGCGCGAACAACCTCAAGCAGTTGGGAATCGCGGCGCATCACTTTCACGACGCCCACGGCCATTTGCCGACCGGTTCGGATTCGAAGCAATACCCCGATGCGCCGAACCATCCGTACAACTACTATCGCTGGTCGGCGGTCGCGCACCTCGCCCCGTACTTCGAGCAAGGCAATACGCGGAACCTGCTCGATCTGTCGCTGCCGTTGTACGGGACGGATCGCCGCGTGACGCCCGCGAACCTGGCCGGCGTGGCCATGGTGATCCCGCTGCTTCTGTGCCCCAGCGACAAGCAGGAGCCGGTTGCCGATGGCTTCGGGCCCACGAACTACGCGACGTGCACCGGCACCGGCGCGGCCGGCGGCAGCCCCTTCGGCGCCGACGGCGCCTTCTACATCAACTCGGCGACGCGCTTTGCCGACATCACCGACGGCTTGTCGCAGACCACCCTGATGTCGGAGAGCCTGTTAGGCGAAGGGCCCGAAAGCCTGAGCGACAGGGCGCTCGTGAATCGCCAGCGCGACTACGCCTTCGTCTTTCTTTTCACTTCACCGTTGTCGGAAGCGACTTGCGGGGCATCCAGCCAGTGGAACGTCACCAACCGGCGGGGTTTTTCCTGGGCCAACGGCGAGTTCCGCTGCACGCTCTACAACCACTATGCCCCGCCGAATTCTCCGGTCATCGACTGCATCGGCGCCATGCTGTCGGGCGGCAAGGAAACGCGCGAGACCGGCTACGGCTGGCGCGCCGCCCGCAGCGCCCACACCGGCGGCGTCAACGTGCTCAAGGGCGACGGCAGCGTGGCGTTCGTGATCGACCACATCGACCTGACGGCCTGGCAAGCCCTCTCAACCCGCGCCCAAGGCGAACCGCTCGGGGGCAACTAAGCGATCCGCGGATCGGATCGTCCGCAGATTTCGCAGATGACGCAGATTAGGAAAAAGAAGAGGATCGCCACCGACCGAACGCGTCTAACAATGGTCAAATGGCAGTCGCGCGTTCGCGGGGATTGTTCCTCATCTCTGCGAAAATCTGCGCGATCTGCGGATGGAGCATCCTCGCGCGTCGAGACCGCCGAGCGCGTGCGCCTGCACTCGTGCTGACCACTGACCACGGCCCACCGATCACTGCCCACTACCCCACCGCTTCGGTGCGGGGGTAGGAGCCGAGGATCTCCAGGCGCAGCGCCTTTTTGCCCAAGGCGGCGAACGCGCGGCGGACCCTTAGATCCGACTCGTGGCCGTCCAGCTCGATGAAGAACATGTACTCGCCGCGGGCGATGGGGAACGACTCGATCCACGTCAGGTTCAGCCGGTTGCGCTTGAAGATGTTGATCGCCTCGGCCAGCGAGCCGGGCCTGTGCTCGATCTGGAACATCGCGGCCGTTTTGTCCCGGCCCGACCGCGCCGCCGACTCCGCCCCGATCACGGCGAACCGCGTGGTGTTGTCCGGATTGTCCTCGATGTTCTCGGCCAGCACGTCCAGCCCGTACTGTACGCCGGCCTCCACGCTGGCAATCGCCGCCGCGCCCGGCTTGTCGAGCGCCAACTGGGCCGCCGTCGTCGTGCTGGTGACTTCGATCGGCCGGGCGGCGGGCAGGTGCTTCACCAGCCAGTTGCGGCATTGCGACAACGCCTGCGGCTTGCTGTACACCTCCTTGACGTCGCTCCGCGGGCATCGCCCCAGAAGCGTGTGGTGGATGCGCAACTGCACCTCGCTGCAAATCCGCACGCGCAGACGGGTGAACATGTCGAGCGTGTCGGCGATCCGCCCGTCGGTCGAGTTCTCGATCGGCACCAGTCCGTAGTCGGCGTGCTTGCGATTGACTTCCTCGAACACGGCGGCGATCGTGGCGACCGGCACCAGCTCGATGCCCGCGCCGAAGCGGTGCAGCGTCGCCAGGTGGCTAAAGCTGTACAAGGGCCCGAGAAAGGCGACCCGCAGTTGCTTCTCCAATCGCCGCGAGCCGCTGAGGATCTCGCGAAACACGGCCCGCACGCTGTCGGCCGAAAGCGGCCCCTTGTTGTGTTCGAGGGCCTGGGCCAGGACCTCGTCCTCGCGGCCGGGGACGAAGGTCGCGCCGCCCGACGAGTCCTTCAGCCGGGCGATCTCGACGGCCAGCTTTGCCCGCTCGTTCACCTGCTTGACCAACTCCCGGTCGACTTTGTCGATCGCGGCGCGCAGCTCCGCCAGGCTGGGCGTCCGCGCCCGCTCGGATCGCGCGTCGTGGGGTGAACGTTCTTTCTTCACGGAGATACCGGCTGTGTGCGTCCATTCTAGGATAGGGCGCTCGTGGGTGCCGCTTCCGGCGAATCGAGACCTCTTGTAGTGTTCCGTGGAGGCAGGTGTCAAGAAACACCCCGGAACTCCAGGGCCATTCACAGATTCAAGCTGGACGGCGGCGCACCGGCGGGAAAGTGGGACAGGCGCCGAGACGCAACGTTCGTCTGAAAGGACTTGCGCTGTTTATGCTCGGAGCCAGTCCCATTTTCCCGCCTCGCCATTTTGAAAAACAGAATGACCCTGCCCGGAACTCACCCGGAACTCCAGGGCCTTTCACATATTCCCGCTCTAGCGGCGGCGCACCGGCGGGAAAGTGGGACAGGCACCGAGACGCAACGGCTGGCTTGAAAGGACTTGCGCTCTGTATGCTCGGAGCCAGTCCCATTTTCCCGCCTCGTCCTTGTGAAACAAAATGGCCCTGGCTACTTCCCTTGGCCATCCCATTTCTCCTCCGCGGCGCTGCGGCGGAAGTAGAGCGGCGCCAGGTTCCACACGTCGTCCCGCTCTCCCTGGGTGAAGCGGCGCATGGCCAACTGTCCAACGGCGAGTGCCGTCGGGAACCACGAATCCGGCGGGACAACCTGCGCGTGCGGCGGCAGACGGTAGGCCAGTTTCACAAGCGCCGGTCCCGTGACGATCGCGTCGGCCGCCAGCTCGGCGAGCCAACTGTCCGCGGCAACAATCCTGGTTGGCGTCTCGGTGCGTAAATCGCCACTCGGTTCGCGCACGAAACAAGCGCTGTACACCTCGCTGCGCTGCGCGTCGACAGCCACGGCAATTCGCGCCGCGCTCAGTGGCGCTTGGGCGGCGATGGCCTCGAGCGTGTTCACCCCCAGCACGGCCGCGCCAGTGGCGTACGCGAACGCCTTGGCGGTCATAACTCCCAGCCGCAAACCGGTGAACGATCCCGGCCCGATCGCGACGGCAACCAGCTCGACGTCGGCTGGCTTCCACCCCACACCCTGCAGCAACTGTCGAATTCCCGGCGCGAGCGTTTGGGCGCTGCGCCTGGCCGGGTCGAGGGGAAGCGATCTCGGCCGCCCGTCCGCCTCCAGGACCGCCAGGCTGGCGGCGGAGCCGCTGGTTTCGAGGGCCAATACCCGCACGTCTTCGCTCTCCCCGCAATGCCGTATAATAGAGGAGTTGGCCGGAGGCGCCCGCGCAGGCGGCACGCCCGGACAGCACCGTCGCCTTGACCACCTGTAGACGCTAACCTACACTGCGGTATCCATTTGGGGCAAATTCGCTGGACTGTTGCCCCGCACGCTTGGACGTGCCGCTGCGCGACAAAAGGTCTGTTCTTGTGAAGCGCGCCCTCATCAGTGACATCCACAGCAACCTCGAAGCGCTCGAGGCGGTGCTGGCCGATATCCGAGAGCAGAGTATCAGCGAGATCTACTGCCTGGGGGACATTATCGGCTACGGACCCAACCCGCGGGAGTGCATCGACCTGGTCATGGCGGTCAACGTGTGCCTGCTGGGCAATCACGACCAGGGGGCGCTATTTGACCCGGAGGGGTTCAATTCGGGGGCCGAACGGGCGATTTTCTGGACCCGCGAGCAGCTCGAGAAGCCGATCGGCAACCCGGCCGACAATGCCCGCCGCTGGGACTTTCTCGGCGAGCTGCCCCGCAATCGGCGCGAGAACGGCTTCCTGTTCGTGCACGGTTCGGCCCGCAACCCGCTCAATGAATATGTGTTCCCCGAGGACATCTACAACCAGCGGAAGATGGAAAAGATCTTCTCGCTGGTCGAGCGGCACTGTTTTCAGGGACACACGCACGTGCCCGGCGTCTTTACGCAGAACTTGAATTTCCTCAGCCCGGACGAAATCTCCTATCAGTACCGGCTCGGCGCCGAGAAGACCATGACCAACGTCGGCTCGGTCGGTCAGCCGCGCGACGGCGACCCGCGGGCGTGCTACGTGGTGCTGGAAGACGACCTGGTGACGTTCCGGCGGATTGAGTACCCGTTCGAGAAGACGATCCAGAAGATATACGACACGCCGGAGCTCGACAATTTTCTCGGCGACCGCTTGCGCGACGGCCGCTAACGCTCTCTCACTAACCTCGGATCGCCACGGCATCCCCTTCCCGCCGCCATAGCCCCGCGCCGCGGCACGACCGATCCGATCGACCGTTCACCGACGGTCCTCGACCGACTGGACAAAGGACGCAAGGAATGGACAAGCGATTCATAGCGTTCATGATCTTGTCGGTCATGGTGCTGATGGCCAATGCCTGGTTGATGCGGTGGCTGCAACCACCTCCGCCGCCGGCCGCGCAACAAGTTGCCGAGAAGGCCGACGAGAATCCGGCCGAGCGACCCCAGGAGGGAGAAAACCCCCGCGAACCGGCTGGCGACGAGCCAGCGGTTGGCAAGGCAGACCAGCGCGCCGAGAAGGCGGAGCCGGCCGCTTTGCCTAAGGAGCGCCCCGCAGCCGACGAAGTGCCGCGGCAGCACGTCACTCTGGGATCGATCGACCCGGATAGCGGCTATCGCATGCTCGTGACGCTCGTTAATTCGGGCGCGGCGGTCGAGCGCGTCGAGCTTTCGAGCCAAAGGTATCTCGACCAGGAGGACCGCAGCGGCTACGTCGGTCACATGGACCTGGCGCCGGCGCCGGATCGTCGCCCGGGCGCGCTCGTGCAAGTCGTCGGTCCCGGAACGCCGGCTGCGGCCGCGGGGGTACAGCCAGGCGACATCATATCGGCCGTCAATGGCGAAGCGATCGACGATGCCGACGGCTTCGAGATCGCGCTTGGCCGGACCGAGCCAGGCAGCCAGTTCACGCTCGCCATCGAACGGAACGGGCAAGCGATGGAGCTGTCGGGCACGCTCCGCCGCCGTCCGATGGATGTGATCCGGCCCCAACAGTCCAAGCTCCTGGGTCCCTTCGACCCGCTCTCCTTCCTCTTGACGATGGATAGCATCGACAGCAAGCGCATCGCCAAGGGAGAGGAGGAGCTGCCCGGCCTCGCGATGCGGACGGCCAACTGGCAGGTGCTGCCGCGAAACGATCCCGACGAGGTCGCCTTCCAGTACGACCTGGCCGACTACGGGCTGTCGGTTGTCAAAAAGTTCCGCCTGGCGAAATTGGACCCCGCCGACGGCGACGATCCCTCGGCCGCCGCCTATCACTTGCAGTTCGACATCGAAGTGCGGAACGTGGGCGACGAGCCGCGGAAGGTCGCCTATCGTCTCGAAGGCCCGACCGGACTGCCGCTGGAAGGGGCCTGGTACGCCTACAAGATCAGCCCCAACTGGCGCGGCGGCGCCGGCATGCGCGACGTCGTCGTGGGCTTCTTGCGCGATGGCCGCACCAAGTACGGACTGGTCAGCGCTTACACGATCGCCGAGGAAAAGAACGTCTCTCCCTGGCAGGACGAGCCCCTGAAATACATCGGCGTCGACGCGCAGTACTTTGCCTCCGCGCTATTGCCGCCGGAAGACGCGGGCGACGTCGATTACGCCGAGGCGATGCCGATCCGCGTCGGCGAGGTGCCGGAGGACCGCAGCAAGCTCAATCGGACCAACGTCTCCTTCCGGTTGACGAGCAAGGTCGAGACCGTGGCGCCGCAGGGCAAGGCGGCCGTGCACGCGTACAAGATTTTCGCCGGGCCCAAGAAGCCCAGCCTGTTGGCCAATTACGGACTGTCCAAGCTGGTCTACTACGGCTGGTTCGGCAGCGTGGCGCAGATCATGGTGGCGATCCTGCACACCTTCTACCGCTTCATCCCGAACTACGGCATCGCGATCATCATGCTCACGGTGCTGGTCCGCTCGCTCCTGTTCCCGGTTAGCCGCCGGCAGGCGCTCAATGCGCAGAAAATGCAGGAGCTGCAGCCCGAGATCAAGCGCATTCAGGAGAAATACAAAGGCAATCTCGAGGCGCGGAGCAAGGCCCAGCAGGAGCTGTTCCGCAAGCACAGCTACAATCCATTGAGCGGCTGCCTCCCCTTGTTCCTGCAGCTCCCGATCTTCATGGGTCTGTACCGCGCGCTGGCCGTGGACGTCGAGCTGCGCGGGGCGCCGCTCTTGAGCTCGTCGATCCGCTGGTGCTCGAACCTCGCCGCGCCCGACATGCTGTGGCACTGGCAGCCGTACTTGCCGGCGTTTCTGGCCGGCCCCAGCGGATGGCTCGGCCCGTACTTCAACGTGCTGCCGTGCATCACGATCGCGCTATTCCTGTGGCAGCAGAAGATGTTCATGCCGCCGCCGGCCGACGAGCAGGCCGCCATGCAGCAGAAGATGATGCAGTACATGATGATTTTTATCTGCGTCATGTTCTTCAAGGTGGCCAGCGGCCTGTGCCTGTACTTCA
Source organism: Planctomycetia bacterium (assembly GCA_016191115.1). GTDB lineage: Bacteria > Planctomycetota > Planctomycetia > Pirellulales > JACPPG01 > JACPPG01. The sequence goes on from JACPPG010000039.1 coordinate 82,420, forward strand.
TTGCCTCGAGCCTGTGGGGCATCGCCGAGCGCAAGCTGCTGCCGAAGTTCACGCCGCCGACCGGTGGATCGCCGCCTTCCGCGCCGGGGCGGGCGGCCGCCACGCGCGGCGGCCCGGGCGGCAACGGCGCCGCTGACACGCGGAAGAAGCACCGCGGCCGGGCGTGAATCGGCAGCGCGGCGAACTCCCAGCCAGTTACTCGTCCCCGAGCATCGGGCCTCGCGGTCCGCTTGCGAAGCCCAGGAGTGGCAACTCCTGGGACTCTCGTGTAGGAATGCGGCGACACGCTCGCGCGCCATGATCTACGACCCGCAAGACACGATTGCCGCGATCGCCTCCGCGCCAGGCGGAGCGGCGCGCGGGATCATCCGCGTCAGCGGCCCGCGAGCCGTTCGTTGCGTCGAGGAGGCATGGCAGCCGGACGACGGGACGTCGCTTGGCTCGCTCCGCCGCCCGACGGTCGCAAACGGCCGCATCAAGCCACCAGGTCTTGCGGCGGCGATCCCCTGCCGGCTGCACGTCTGGCCCACGGCCCGAAGTTACGCGCGTCAGCCATCGGTCGAGATCCACACGGTCGGCTCGCCGCCGCTGCTCTCCGCCTTGTTGCGCGCCCTCTGCCAGGCTGGCGCCCGAATGGCCGAGCCGGGCGAGTTCACGCTGCGGGCCTTCCTCGCCGGCCGGGTCGATCTGACCCAGGCCGAGGCCGTCCTGGGCGTCATCGATGCGGGCGATTCCCGCGAACTCGCCGTGGCGCTCGATCAGCTCGCCGGCGGACTGGCCCGGCCGCTCGACCGATTGCGCGACGCGCTCGTTGATCTGTTGGCCCACCTCGAGGCGGGCCTCGACTTTGTCGAGGAGTCGATCGAGTTCATCAGCCGGGACGAGCTCGCGCGGCAGTTGTCGGCGGCCGCGGCAATCGTCCAGGAGTTGGCCGCGCGGACCGCTACCCGCGGCATAGCCACCGAGGCGGTGCGCGCCGTCCTCGTGGGCAAACCCAACGCGGGGAAGAGCAGCCTGTTCAACGCGCTCTTGGAACGCACGGCCGCCATCGTCGCCGCCACGGCCGGCACGACGCGCGATTACCTGGTTGGAGAACTGGTGCTCGGCGGCGTGCGCATCGAGCTGGTCGATACGGCCGGCGGCGAGCAACAGACGGGCGCGACCGGCATCGCGGCGAGCGCGCAACAGGCGACAGCCAACCAGCGCCGCAAAGCAGCAATCGAGCTTGTGTGTCTCGACGCGACGCGGCCCCTCTCCGACGGGGAACTGGCCGAGATCGCCGCGACCGATGCGTCGCCGCCGCGGCTCGTCGTGCTCACCAAGACGGATCAGCCGTGCGCCGACGAAGCAATCGCCGGCGCCGTCGCGACCAGCAGCAAGACCGGCGCCGGGCTCGACGAGCTTCGCGCGCGGCTCCGCGCGCTTGCGACCCAGGCCCGCGGCGACACCGGCCCTTGCGTCGCCGCCACGGCCGCCCGCTGCCAAGGGCTATTGGCCGCCGCCGCCGCGGCGCTCGCGCGGGCGATTGAGATCGTCGAGGCGGGCTTGGGCGAGGAGTTGGTAGCGGCCGAGGTGCGCTTCGCCCTGGATGAGCTGGGCCAGGTCGTCGGCGCCGTTTACACTGAGGACGTGCTCGACCGCGTCTTCAGTCGCTTTTGCATCGGCAAGTGAACGTACAAGCCCGACGCGCCAGCGAGGGAATCGCGAGGCGTTTAGTCCCTCGCTCGCGCTTCGGGCTAGTAGGAGAACAGCCCGTGCCGCCCACCGGTCTGATCGTTGTCGGCTCGATCAACATGGACCTGGTGGTCCGCGTGCCGCGGCTGCCAGGTCCCGGCGAAACCGTGTTGGGAGGCCGCTTCTCTACGAGCCTGGGCGGCAAGGGGGCGAATCAGGCCGTGGCCGCCGCCCGTGCAGCGCTTGCTGGCCCCGTCGCGTTCGTTGCCGCGTGCGGCGACGATGCCTACGGCCGTGGGGCGCTGGCGGCGCTATCGGGCGAGCCGCGCCTGTCGACCAGGCACGTGAGAATCGTGCCCGGCGAGGCCACCGGCGTGGCCTCGATCGCCGTCGACGAACATGGCGAAAACATCATTGCCGTGGCATCCGGCGCCAATCTGCATCTCGCCCCCGCCGATGTCGATGCCTTGCCCGACGACGCGTGGCGCGCCGCGCGCGTGTTGCTGGCGTGCCTGGAGACACCGCTAGAGACGGTCGTCCGCGCGCTTGCGCGGGCGGGCGAGTTCGGCCTGATGACGATTCTCAATCCGGCGCCGGTGCCGCCGGGCATCGACTGGCGCGACGTGCTGCTCCTGGTGGACGTGCTCACGCCCAACGAGATCGAGGCCGCGGCGCTCACGGGGGGCGGGCATCCTGCCCGCCTTCTCAGTGTGAGTAAGACCGGCGCGGCTTCGCCCACCGACCCGCTCACGGCGGCGCGCCACTTGCGCGCGGCCGGTGCGGGCGCGGTCATTGTCACGCGCGGCGCAGCCGGCTGTGCGATCGCGACCGGCGAGGACGAGACGCACCTGCCGGCCCGGCAGGTCACGGCGGTCGATACTACCGCGGCCGGCGACGCTTTCAATGGCGCGCTCGCGGTGGCGCTTGCCGAAGGGCGGCCGCTCGTCGACGCGGCCCGCTTCGCCACGAGCGCGGCGGCACTGTCGGTGACCCGCCCAGGGGCGATCGCCTCGCTCCCGCGGCGCGCGGAGATCGAGAAGCTAATGATGAATGCGGAATGATGAATGATGAATGGAAAGGCAAGCAGCACGCCCGCCCTCTAACATTTATCCTTCAGCATTCATCATTCATCGTTGTGCCCGCGCTTCGCCCGGGTGGTAGCTCACCTTGGCGTGCGACAGCACGTCTTGCCAGTCGAACCAGGCGGGCTTGAACTTCTGCTGGACGTACAGTTGCGCCTGGTCGAAGAAGTGAGGCGACGTCGGGTCGGCGTTTTCGCCGAATTGCAGGATCGTCGCCGCCTTCACCGGCTGGTCCTTGGCGAACTCGTACACGCCCACGAACGAATGACCGGCCACCGCGTAACCCCGCCGCCGCTCCGGCGTGATCGGCGTGTAGTAGGTGTTGAACACCACACCCAACGGGCCTGGCGCGCCAGGGCAGGCGAGGCTGGGGGCCTTCTCGCTAAAGGGCGCAAGCGCCCCCTCGGCCACGTCGGCGTGCCTTTGCATGCGGCTGACCTCGCCCCACGGCACCTTCCAGTCGCCATATAGCGCCTTGAGCTTGCCGGCCGCGGTCACGAGCGCCGCCAGCCGCTTGGCCGGGCTCTCGACGAACTCCGCCTTCAGCACCTCGGCCGGGTAGCTCATCCCATAGAGCTCGATGTACCACGCGGTCACGAGCGTCGTTTGCGTCGAATCGACGCTCGCGCGGCAGTCCCAATCGGTCAGATGCGCCAGAAGCGGCTCGACCTTGGCCGCCAGGGCCGCGTCCGTGGCCTTTAGCGACTGCAGCTCGCGCTGGTAGCGCGGGATTTCGATGATTGGCCAGTAAAGAGTCGTGTCGTACGCCAGCCGCTGCCAGTCTTCGTACGTCGCGTCGTGCAACTTACGCAAGAGCATCCGCGATACCTTCGCCCGCCGCTTGTCGTCGAACTGGTCCTCGGCCATGTACGCCGGGAAGTCGTTCAAGAACGGGTTGCCGTCGTCGGTCGTGGTGAATGGCGTCGAGTTGCAGTTCTGCACGTAGCCACTCGGCGGGTTCAACAGTTGCGGCAGTTCGTCGAACGCGTGCAGCCCTTGCCATTCGGTCTTGGGGTTGCTGCCGTCGACCGGTTTGGCCCAGTCGAAGCTGGGGTCGCGGCGGGGGATCGTGCCGTTGTAGACGTAGAAGATGTTGCCGTCGCGGTCGGCGTACACCGTGTTGAACATCTGCAGGTTCAGGCCGGCCATCGCCGCCCGCCACTCGCCGAAGTTGCGGGCCCGCGTCATCTGCAAGGCCTGCCGCAGCCGGCTGCCGTCAAACAGCTTGGCGATCTTCACGGCCAGGTAGTGCTTGTCGTCCTCGCGGGCGACGATCGGCCCGTGGTGCGTTTTGCGGAACGTGCACATCCGCTGCTCGACCTTGTCGCCTGTGCGAACGCCGACGGGCTCGCGCCACTCGGTGGCCGTCTTGTAGCCGTCGCCGTAGCGATAGTTGAGCGGCTCGCGGGGATCGTCGAACGTTTCGCGGTAGGCGTCGGCCACGTCCGGGTTATTCACCGTGTGCGACCAGCCCAGGCAGTCGTTGTGCCCGATCGTGGGGAGCGGCCCGCCGAAAAAGGTCGAGCCCGAAAAGCTCCATCCTTCGCCGCTGCGGAGATGCCCCTCGTAAAACTGGCCGGGGCCGAAGAATGGCTGGTGCGGGTTGGCAAAGAGCATCGTCGAGCCGGCCTTGGTCTTCGAGGGGCCGATGGCGAAGGCGTTCGACCCGGTAGCGGCGTGAATCTCGTCCTGCAGTTTGAGCGGGCCCGACTTCGGCACGTGCGCCTTCGAGAAGATGAAGTTCAAAAGCGTGAACCGCTCGAAGGCCAGCACGTTCCACGGCTCGAAGTGCGTCAGCAGCCGCGGCTTCACCTGCGGGTGCGTTGCCAGGTAATAGTTCAAGCCGGCGACGTAGGCGCTCGCGATACTCTGCAATTTGGGTTCGATCGTCTTAAAGTCCTCCTGCGACTTTCGGGCGACCTCGAAGGAATGGTTCAACAGGTCGCTCTCCAGGCCGCGCTCGCCGACCACTTCGGCGTACCGGCCCAGCGATTGCAGGTACGAATCCTCGACCTGCCAGAAGTAGTCCTCCGCCTGGGCATAAGCGAAGCCGAAGACGACGCTTTCGTCGGTCGGCCCGTCGATGTGCGGCACGCCCCACTCGTCGCGATGAATCGTGACCGATTGAGCGATTGCCTTGGGATCGCTCTCGGCGGCGCGGACCGGCGCGATCGTTCCCAACAACCACACAAAAGCGAGAAGGGCGAGGCAAGTGCGGCGCATGACGGGAAGCTCCAGTAGGCGGTAGCCAGAAGGGAGTAGGCGGTGAACAGCAGGCAGCCGGCGGTAGAAAAGACCGGTACGAAATTCTTCACTGCCGGCAGCCTGCCGCCCGCTGTCTTCGTAAGCATGCCGTCTCGCGCCGCCGGGTGCAAGAAAAATAGTGGTCAGCGGACAGTGATCAGTGGACAGGGGGGATTTACTCGCCGCCATCCGCTTGGCGAAGCCCAGGGGTGGCAACCTCTGGGGATGATGTCACTGACCACCGACCACCCTACTCACTGACCATCGCCCACTATTTCGCGTCCGCATGGCGGCACCAGGCGATTTTTTCGGCCGTCGTGGTCGGTAAAGCACCGGTGGCGACGGGCGCGGCCTTGGCGGCCTTCTGGGGGACGGGGGCTTCCGCCGGCGCGGCTTCTTGGGCCGGCTCTTCGGAGGGTTCGGGTTCCGCTACCGCTTTAGTCTCGGGCGCGGGCGCCGGTGCGGCTGCTTTTGGCGCCGGCGCCGCGGCGGGCGCCGCCGTCGCCTTGCCCCTTGCGGCAGCCAGGATTTCGGCCGTCGAGAGTTTTTGTCCGGCCGGTGCGGCGGACGGTGTTGGCGCGGGCTTGGCGGCCGCCGGCTTGGGAGCTGCTGGTGCGGCAGGCGCGGCTGCGCCTTGTTGCTTGGCGCGCGCGGCGGCCAGGATCTCGGCTGTGCTCAGTTTTTTCTTTTCGCCCTCCGCCGGCGCTGCCGCTGGTTTCGCCGCCGGAGCGGCCGAGGGCGGTGCCTGAGCCGGTGCGCCCGCGGCAGGCGCGGCTCCCTTCGCGGCGCGGGCCGCGGCCAGGATGTCGGCCGTCGATGGCTTCCCGGCCGCAGCCGGCTTGGCCGCCGCCGCCTTCTTCTCGCCGGCGGCAGGAGCCGCCTCCGGCGTGGGCTTGGCGGCCGGCGCCGGCTTCGCCTCTTTTGCTTCCGCCGGTTTAGGAGGCGGCTTGTCGACGACCTTCAAAAAATCGAGGTCGATATCGTACCAGCCGATGTTGGCGAACCCGTCGAACTCCACCAGCGCCCGCCCACTCATATTCACGGTTTTGATCAGGCCAGTCTGACCGTGGAAGCGGGCCAACTCGGGTCGTGTCTCGTCGGCCACGACGTACTTGTCGGTGTACTCGCGTTTCAACTTTTCGATCACATCGAAGTCCATCAAATTGCACCGCAAGAGGGACCCGCACGGTGGGGGCCAGGGCCAAGGGCGGTCACCGGTCAAGCCCCCAAAGATCGGGTAAAAACAAGCATTCTTGCCGATCGAGCGCGTGAAATCAAGGTGGTGAGGGGGGCGTCCAGGGCCATTCTGTTTTTCAAAATGGCGAGGCGGGAAAATGGGACTGGCTCCGAGCACAAACAGCGCAAGTCCTTTCAGACCAACGTTGCGTCTCGGTGCCTGTCCCACTTTCCCGCCGCTGCGCCGCCGGCAAGCTTGAATCTGTGAACGGCCCTGGCGGGGCGTCCGCGGGCCGTCCAAGCGGCAATCGCCAATGGCGACGCGCGGACCCACGGGACGCCCCAATTCTAATTCGTCCTTGGCGTGCTTGGCGCTCTCGGCGGTTACTCCGTCCGAAATCTTTGAACCGCCAAAGGCGCGAAGACGGCCAAGAAATAGTGGAGGAAGTGCCGCTCAAGGCCCCGGTTGCTGCTGCGCGATGACGACCGGCGCGATCGACTTGACCCACGGCCAGCCCAGCCGCCCGGCGTGGATTTCCGCGATACCGAAGTTGTTCTGGAACTCTTGCATTTCGTCGGGCGTCGACAAGAGCGAGTGCTTGTCGTCGTTGTCCACCATCCGGTACTTGATCTGGTAGTTGCGGATTAGAAAGCTGTGCGTCTCCATGATCATGTCGGTAATGACCACGGGCTTGAATTGCGGGGGCGAGCGATCCAGTATCGCGTTGGCCGTAAAGCACCAGCAGACCATCGTCACACCGCCCAACAAGAGCGAGCCGGCCACGATCACCAGCCCCAGTATGGCGCCGTGCGAACCGAACCAGCCACGTTTGGCTGGTTGCAGTTCCAGCGGCTGGCCGGTCGCCGCGGCCTGGGCATTGCGCTCAGCCGCCTTCTTCCGCTGTTCGGCCGCCGAGCGCCAAATGAACCACAGCATCAAGCCGCCCAGTAGGATGCCGCCCGCCGCGGCCGGCGGGGCGAAGGCCGCAACGCTACCGTGCAAGGGCTGGTAACGTTCCAGAGCGTACACGTTCCAGAGCAACACCGCGAAGAAGCCGAAGCCCACGAGGATTGCGGCGATCGTCTTCAGGAGGGAAGCCTCGCGGGTGCGCTCGCGGTCGATCACGCCCACGCCGGGCTTCAGGTCCAGAAAGCCGTACAGGCGAAGCGTCTTCTGCGGATCGGAGTCGAGGTAGACGGCCGTGACGTAGTCACCGACGCGAAACGAAGTGGTGACCTTGTCCTTGGCCGATGCGTTGATGTCGTTGGAGCTGGTCTCGGCGGTAGCGACGTTGCCCGTCGCGGGGTCGCGGTACTGGACAATCGCGGTAAACCGGTAGCTTGCCGGCTGGCCGTGAACGAGCACCATCGGGCGCAGCACCACGGCGCAGACGCGGGCGACGACCGCCGTGCCGTCCTCGACGTAGCGATACGGTCCCTTTCGCACAAAGCCGCCGCCATAGACGGCCATCGCCCATAGGATCAAACCCACGCCGATCCAACTGAGATAGCCCAGCGGCAGAAGGAACAATCCCCAGAACTTGACAATCGGCAGGAGCCCCAAGCCCACGCAGAGCGCGCCGGCGACGAGCGATCCCGCGATCACCCGGCGGCGGCGCTGGGCGTAGCGCCCGCTGCGCAGCTCGCTGGGGACCGGTCGCGGCGGCGGACCGCGCAGCTCGGGCTCAAAGCTGTAGTTGGCCGGTGGATCGAACGGGCCAAGATCAGGCGCCGCTTGTGCAGGGCCCAGCGCCGCGTCATCAGGAGCCGATTTGCCCTGCTGCTTCCACATGCGCCGCCTCCGGGGGGCTTGGTCCACGCGGGGACAACCAACCTCTCCCAAAGCATAGCGGCTGTTTGGGGGCGTGCCGCCAAACTGTTTTGTCGGTTTCCAGCCCGCCGAACTTGCTTCCCCGATCCGCTTCGAAAGTCAGCACGCGGACGCGGCGAGCTCAATCCGGTATCGCCAGCGGATGGTCTGCGGCCAGGCATTTTCCACGGCAGGGGACGGCTCGATGATGGCGATGCCGGCCGGCTCATCCAGGCGGACGCGCGTCGTCGCGTCGTCGCACGTGAGCCGCCAGCCGCCGCCCAGGTCGAGCCGGCCGGGCGCGACCAGCGTCGCGCCGGGGCGCAGCAGTCGGTAGTGTGCCCCCAAGAATCCCGGTGCGCCGGCAACGCGGGCCGCCACGTCGAATTGCGCGGTGCCATTGCGCCACAGCTCGATCGAGGCCGACCAGTGCGTCCTGCCGGCCGTGCCCACGGCCAGCAGCACCGACCCGCCCGCGCGGCTCTCGCATTGCCAGTCGGCCAACGGTGGGCTTGGCGGCCAGTCGCATTGGTCACCGCCAGTCTCAACCGATTCGAGTGCCGGCACGCGCGGCCCGTCGATTGCCAAGGAGATACTGTGCCCATAGCGATCGGCGCGCCGGATTCGGTGCAGGCACAATCCGGAAATCGTAACCGCGTCAGGAGCTGTCTTTGGCATCGTCCCCGCTGCGCTTGCCGGCGCGCCACTGGAGATAGGCGTCCAGAAACGGCTGGATATGGCCGTCGAGCACGCTTTGAAAGTTGCCAACCGCGTAGCCCGTCCGCGCGTCCTTGACGCGCTGGTCCGGGTGCAGGAAGTAGTTGCGGATTTGCGAACCGAAGCCGGTTTTGGCCTGCTTTTCGTACTTGGCCGCCTGCTCGGCCTCGCGCTTCTCGTCCTCCAGCCGCGCTAGCCGTGCCCGCAGCATCTTCCACGCCAGCGCCCGGTTCTTGTGCTGGCTGCGTTCCTGCTGGCACTGCACGACGACGCCCGAAGGGGTGTGAGTCAAGCGAATCGCGCTCGATGTCTTGTTCACGTGCTGGCCGCCGGCGCCGCTCGCCCGAAATACGTCCTCCCGCACGTCGTCGTCGTTGATCTCGATCTCGCCCGACTCGGCCACCTCGGGCGAGACGTCGATGGCGGCAAAACTGGTCTGCCGTTTACCTTCCGCGTTGAAGGGACTGATGCGGACCAGGCGATGCATGCCCGTCTCCCCCTTGAGGTAGCCGTAGGCCATGGGGCCGCGGACCAGGATCGAAGCGCTATTGATGCCGGCCTGCTCGTTGTCCTGCCGGTCCAAAAGGTCGGTCGCGTAGCCCTGCTCGGCGGCCCAGTGCAGGTACATCCGCAGAAGCATCTCGGCCCAATCGTTGGCGTCGGTGCCGCCGTCGCGGGCGTTGATCGAGAGGATGGCCGCATTGGCGTCGTGCGGGCCGTTTAAGAGCGCCTTGAGCTCCAGATCGTCGAGCGTTCCTTCCAGCCGCGCCAATTCGCCGGGCACCTCGGCGGCGAGCGAGGCGTCTTCCGCCCCCAGCTCGAGCATAACGTCCAGGTCATCAGCCGATTTCATCAGCTCTCGCAGCGGCTTGACGATCGCCGACAGGGACCTCAACTGGGCGATGGTTGCCTGGGCCGCTTCGGACTTGTCCCAGAAGCCGGGCTCCGCCATCCGCGCTTCGATGTCGCGGACCTGCCGCTCGCGGACGTCGTAGTCAAAGAGAGTCCCGCAGCCCGGTAATGCGCTGGCGGATGGCCTTGGCCCTGTCGCTAAACTCCTTGTTCACGGCAGCGGTTCCTTGTAGTGGGGACTTCTATGGGACGTAGGGGGGACTCGGTGCGAGAATTCTATCGCCGATCGCCTTCGCGGACCAACACCACCACCTGCGGCCGGTGGCGTCGGGTGGCTGGGGCAAAGCGCAGCGTGCCCCAGCCATCCCCCGCCAACCGCGCTTGACGCTACCCACCGCGGGGGTAGGCTGAAAATCGAAACCCGACAAGAACCCCAGGCAAAACCATGTTAATCCGCCGCTCGCTGGGCTGGCCGATCACGCTGGGCGTGATCATGATCGTGCTCTTGGTCGCGCTCACCGTCGGCTGGGTCATCATCGTCGTCTTCGCGGCCCATCTCACTTCCTCGGCCGGCTACTGGTGGGCCATCCTGGCCGTCGGCACCACGTTCCTGGCCCTGGTGCTGGTGGGCGTGGTGCTCTACCTGCTGCTATCGATCAAGGAAATCCGGCTCAACCAGCGGCAATCGAACTTCGTCGATAGCGTCACGCACGAGCTGAAAAGTCCGCTCGCGTCTCTCAAGCTGTACGTGCAGACGCTGTCGCGTCACAACGTCACCACCGAGCAGCAGGTCGACTTCCACCGTTTCATGCTCGAGGACCTGGAGAGGCTCGATTCGCTGATCAACCACATGCTCGACACTGCCCGGTTGAACCAGGCCCCGCTGGCCGACGAGACGGTCGACGTCGAGCTCTCCGAAGTGCTCCGCAACTGCGCCAAGACGGCCGCCATGCACTACCGGCTGCCCGAAGACACGATCGCTCTGGAGCTGGAGCCCGCCATCGTGCGGGCGACGCCGATGGACGTCGAGATCGTGTTCCGCAACCTGATCGACAACGCCCTGAAATACTCCGGCGACCGGCCGGAGGTGACGGTGCAGTCGTGGGTAGCGGGCAATGGCACGATCGTCACCCGGATTATCGACAACGGCCCGGGCATTCCGGCCAACTTGCGGCGGAAGATCTTCGGCCGGTTCTTCCGCCTGGGGAGCGAGCTGGAGCGATCGAAGCCCGGCACCGGCTTGGGATTGTTCATCGTTCGCACGCTGGTCAAGCGGCTACGGGGCGACGTGCACGTCCGCGGCCGCGGCAGCCAGTCGGGCAGCGTGTTCGAGGTCGAGCTCCCCGGCCACGCCCTGGTCGCGCAACAATCGGCGGCGTAAGCGCGCTTGCGTAGCAAGAATGAACCGCCAAGCCGCCAAGAGCGCCAAGAAAAGGAAACAAGACATCTCACCACGGAGACACGGAGGCAAGGAGAAGAATGTCTAATGTCTAAATCCAAATGTCTAAAGAAGGACGAATGACCGAATGACGAAACGTCCTAAGCGAGAACTCTTTTCCGTCAGTCGAATTTCGCCCTTCGGATTTCTTTAGACATTCGAGCCTCGACATTCGTCATTCGAATCTTCTCCGTGTCTCCGTGGTGGTCTTTGTGTTTCACGTTCCGGGAACTTCCGAGGATCGCGAAGATGGCGTCGGCGGAAGCAAAGCACGTCCTGGTCGTCGAGGATGAGCAGCACCTGGCCATCGGCATCAAGTACAATTTCGAGGCCGAGGGATACCGCGTGACCCTTGCCCCCGACGGCCCGACCGCGCTTGCGCTCTTCAAGGACGATCCGAGCGCGATTGACCTGATAATCCTCGACCTGATGCTGCCCGGCATGAGCGGCTATGCCGTGTGCGAGGCCCTCCGCGAGGCGGGCAACGACGTGCCGATCCTCATGCTCAGCGCGCGGACGCTGACCGAGGACCGCATTCGCGGCATGGACGTGGGCGCCGACCAGTACCTGGAAAAGCCCTTCGATCTCGACGAGCTACTGGCCATGGTCCGCAATCTGCTGGCGCGGCGGGGCCGCGGGCCCGTGCACGCTTCGCGCCGCAAGCTGGCGGATGAATTCGAGTTCGGCGGCGCGAAGATCAACTTTGACACGTTCAAGGTCAGCGTCAACGGCCGCAGTCTGCGCTTGACCAGCATGGAGATGAAGCTCCTGCGGTACTTCATTGAGAACGAAGGATCGGTGATCAGCCGCGCCCAGTTGCTGGACGACGTGTGGGGGTTGTCCGGCAGCCCGACCACGCGGACGGTCGACAATTTTATGATGCGGTTGAGGCGTTACTTCGAGAAAGACCCGGCCCATCCTCGCCACTTCCTCTCGGTCCGCGGGGCCGGCTACCGCTTTGTTTCGCGGGAAGAGGAAGGGGGCGACGCCGAGTAGAGAGACCGGTACTTCGACGGCAATGCGTCAGCCAAGCCCACGGGTGGCAACCCATGGGTTTCGCAAGCGGTTGGCCGCCAGTGACTTTGGGCCCATCGGCGATAAACCATTTGCCACATGGCCCCGGCGGGTGGCACAATGGTCGCCGGCCGGCGCGATCAGCCGACGGCCACCACCGCTACTTCCCCCCCGCCACGTTGCCATGCAAGAATCCGACGCTGATTTGATGCGCCGCGCCAATCACGGCGACCAGGCCGCTTTCGCCGAGTTGGTGCGCCGCTATCAGCCGGCATTGCGGCGCGTGGCCCTCAGCCGGCTGCGCGCGGCCGAGGTAGCCGAAGAGATCGTGCAGGAGACATTCCTGGCGGCGTACCGTTCGCGGCACACCTACGACCAGCGGTTCGGCTTCCGCACCTGGCTGTGGACCATCCTGTTGAATCTCTGCCGCGGCCACGCCGGACGCCAGGCCCGTGGGCCGAAGCTCGTTTCGCTCGACGCTGACGCCGGCGAACAGGCCGAGCAGATCGTTACCGAGCGCGACGGCCGGGGCGACGGCACGTCGTCCCCGCTGGCCCGCTTGCTTGCCCGCGAGCGCCGCGAGCTTTTGGACAACCTGTTGGCGCGGCTCACGCCAGCCCAGGCCGACGCGATTCGGCTGCGGTTCTTCGGGCAGCTCAAGTTCCAGGAGATTGCCGCGGCGCTTGAGTGCAGCCCCGGCGCGGCCAAGGAGCGTGTCCGCTCAGGGCTCGTGCGTTTGTCCCAGTTCATTCGCGAGGAAACGGCCGATCTGCCCGCGTCGACGGACCGGCACGTCGACGACCGTGACTCGATTTCCGGCGAGGATCCATCATGACTTGCGATGACATATTCGATGTCCTGACACGAGGCCCATTCCCGTCGGGGGCCGCCGATGACGAAGTGGTCGAGCGACATCTGGCCGCATGCGCCGGCTGCCGCCGACTGGCCGAGGCCCTGCGCCCGGCCGTCGAGCTGCTGCAGGAAGCAATCGTGCCGGAGGAAAGCCACGGCCTGCCGGGCTATCGCGGGCAAGTCGCCTGGTCGGAAAGCGAGTGGCCCTTCGAGTACGAGGAGGCGGCGCCGGCTGCCCGCTCGGCGCGCGCCCCTTCGCCGGTGCGTCCTTTCGTGATTCCCGCCGCGAACCTGCTGCGATTCGCCGCAGCCGTACTCGTCGGCGTCACAGCCGCCGCGGGATGGCACGGGTTGGCGGCCTTGCGGGCGATCCCGGCGAACGGCCAGCCGCCGGTGAGAGCGTCTGATACTGCGGGGTCGAACGTGAGCGGCGGGAATCCTGCCCGCCTTCCTTCCGTCACCGACCGCCCGGATCGCGGATGGCTGGCGGCGCAGGTGCTGCCGGCCGTTTGCCGCGATGGCGCCGCTCGACCGCGGCAAGGCGACAACGCGCACGATCCGCGGCAAGCGGCATTCCAGGTCGCCGCACTCGATTCAAGCGACCTCAATTGCTGCACCGACTGCCATTCCTCCGCGACCAGCGGCCGGCTCGCGCCCGAGGCCAGGACCTTGGTGGCGCGGGCCTGCCTGGCGTGCCACTGAAACGGGCCACAGGTGACAGGCCAGAGGCGACAGGGTACAGGCCGGCAGGCGTGGCATCATTCCGATTGTGCGTGATTTGCCGATTGCAGCGGCGGTCGCTAAACCCAACGGCTCGCTTCCCGTGGTTCGTGGCCTGCCCTCTGTGGCCTGTGCCTTGTTTACAACCGGGCGAAATACAGTCAGACTGAATGTTCGGGACCGCACTGGAGGCGGTCAATTCGTGGGCGGTTCGTGACGTAGCGACATTCCCCTTCGTCAACTGGCAGATTCTTCGGAGTGAGGCACATGTTTCGGTCTATCGGCCTGGCGGCGTGCGGATGCGTGTTCATCGCCTTGGGGTCGGCGTCGGGGCAGAACGCGGCGCTGGATCAATCGTATGGCGACGGCGTGCACGCTTACTTTTCCGGCAACTACCGCCGCGCGTATGAGTCGCTCTCGTCGGCGATCGCGGCCGGCAGCAACGATCCGCGGGCCTACTATTTCCGCGGCCTGGCCGGCATGCGCTTGGGCCGCGAGCCAGACGCTCGGATCGACTTCGATCGCGGCGCGAAGCTGGAAACCGCCGAGACGGACCGCTTCCACGACGTGAGCCGGGCGCTCGAACGCATCCAGGGCCGCGATCGTTTGCAGCTCGAACGCTATCGGACGCAAGCCCGACTGACCGCGCAGCGCGATCTCGAACGGCGCCGCTACGAGCGCTACGAGATGATCCGCAAGGCGGAGCCGGGCGTGCTTTTGCGGTCTGAACCCGGGCCGGGAAAAGTGCCCCCTCGAACGCCCGCGACAACTCCTCCGGCGGCAGCAGCGGCGCCGGCTGAACCGGCCGCGCAGCCGAGCGACGACCCGTTCAGCGAGGCGCCGGCGGCGGCGCCTCCGGCTGAAGCCGGGCCTGACCCTGCGGCAGCGCCAGCCGAAGCGATGCCCGAGAAAGAGACGCCTGCGGATCAGCCCGAAAAGCCGGCGGCTGACGACCCGTTCGGCACGCCCGCGGCGCCACCGGCTGCGGAGCCAGCGGAAAAGCCCGCGGCTGACGATCCGTTTGATGCGCCGGCCGCGAAGCCGTCCACGGCCGAGGCGAGGCCCGACGAGGCCGCGAAGCCGGCGGCCGATCCACCGGCGGAAGAAGCATCCCCAGCGACTGACGCGCCTCCTGATCCAACCGACGAAAAGCCAGCCGACGAGGCGCCCTCCGACAAGCCGGCGTCGGACGATCCCTTTGGCGCCGCGCCAGCAGCAGACCCGAGCGACGCGCCACCGGAGCCGACCGACGAAAAGCCGATAGCGGATGTCACAGAACCGCCGTCCGCGACAGAAGCGGCGGACGCTGCGCCTCCGCCGGTTGCCGATGATCTATTCGCGGCTCCCGCCGCCGCGCAAGCGCCTGCGGAACCTGTGGCGCCCACGGAGCGGCCAGCGGACGAGAAAGCCGATGACCCCTTGGGCGCCGATGCACCCGCGGCAGCGCCGGCTGCGCCCGAGCCATCGGCCGCTATGCCGGCGGATGAGCCGGCTGCCGAACCAGCCGCAAAGCCGTCCGACGATCCGTTTGGTGCCCCACCAGCCGCGGCGTCCGATGCCACGCCAGAACCAGCGGCAGCGGAACCGGTCGCGGAGTTGCCAGCCGAACAGCGGAAAGAGGATCCGTTCGGCGCAGAGGCAGCACCGGTTACCCCGCCGACGGAGGAGCCTGCCGCAGACAAGCCGGCGGCGGACGAGCCATTTGGCGCTGACGCGCCTACGGCTGAACCAGCCGCCGGCAAACCGTCCGATGATCCGTTTGGCGCCGAGCCCCCTGCTGAGGGAGCTAAGCCGGCCGCGGACGACCCGTTCGGTGCTGATGCGCCTGCCGCGGAGCCGCCTGCGGAACTGGACACGGACAAGCCGTCCGATGATCCATCTGGCGCCGCACCGGCCGCCGAGCCGGCAAAGCCTGCTTCCGATGACCCCTTCGGCGCGGACGCGCCTTCGGCCGCACCGCCGGCTGAACCGGCTGCGGACAAGTCGTCGGACGATCCCTTTGGTCCCGCGCCGGCTGCCAAGCCAACGAAGGAGACCGAAGAAGCGGCTGATCCCTTCGGCGCCGACGCGCCGGCCGCAGCGCAACCGTCGGAGGACATGTTCCGCACGAAGGCGACGTCCGCGCCGGCAAAGGATGCATCGGTTAAGCCTGCTGCCGATGATCCTTTCGGTGATCCGGCCCCGGCGAAGGCGACCCCGGCTGGGCCGGCCGGTGACGAGGCGACCGGCCCCGCACTGGAAACGCCCGCGAAACCGGCGCCCGACGATCCGTTTGCCGAGCCGCAGTCCGCGGCGGCGGAAGCGCCTCCCGGCCTAACCCCGTCGACGCCGCCACCGGCCGAGGCTGCCGGTGATGCGAGCGATCCGTTAGCCGAGCCTGCCGAACTGCCGGTTCCCAAGCCGAGCGGCACTCCATCGGCCTCGGGAACGCGCACCGTCAATGCCCCGCCCGCCGCGGCGAAAGGGCCGGTGACGAACAAGCGCGTAGCCCAGCAGAGGCAACAGCGCGGCCGCCGCGCGGCCAACAATGCCGAGGTCGTCCCCGCACCGAAACCGGCGCCCCCTATGAAGCCGGCGGCGAAGGGTGGCACACCGGCGACACCCCCCGCCCCGCCGCAATCCGGTCGCTAAGCCCACCCGATCTTCCGCCTACAACGCAGCAAGCCGCAGGGAATGGCCTGTTTCCGGGCATGCGCATCCTGCAAGTTGCCTCCTGACCGCTGTTGACGCAAGATAGACGCGCTCGAGCGAGCGGCGCGGATTCGATGTCCATAACGCCGCGCGCGGACAAAACCGTGGGGCGAGGAAGACCACCATGACAAACCGACTTCGCAAACGGCTCGCAGCGACCATCCTGACCTCGGCGGCGCTAGCGCTGTTCGCTACGGTGAAGGCCGACGCCGCCCCGGCGATCAAGAGCCTTTCGCTTCGCGGACTGCAGACGGGGGCTGTCGCGACCTTGGTCATCGAAGGGACGGACTTGATCCCCGATCCCCAGATCGTTCTGCCGGTCGCGATCGCCAAGGCGGAGTTGAAGCAGCCGGCGACCGCCGAGCGGATGGAAGTCGAGATCACCCTAGACGCGTCGGTGTTACCGGGCATCTATCCGCTCCGCGTCGCCAATAAGCACGGCATTTCCGGCGCGGTCACCGTGGGTATCGACGACCTGCCGCAACGGCCCTTCGGCACACAAATCGACGCATTGCCCGTGGCGCTGCACGGCTCGCTCGTGGGCGGCACGATCCTTCGCACCAGTTTCGCCGGCAAGGCCGGGCAGAAGATCGTGGCCGACGTCGAGAGCCATCGCCTGGCCAGCAAGCTTGACCCGGTTGTCCATCTGCTGGACGAACGGAACGTGCAACTGGCGTGGTCGCAGATGGTGCCATCGATCGCCGGCGACGCGCGGATCGCCGCCACGTTGCCGGCCGACGGACGGTACACCGTCGAGCTGCACGACGCGCTCTATCGCGGTGGCGAACCGGGGCACTTCCGCTTGAAGATCGGCGATATTCACTACGCCGACCTGGTGTTTCCCCTGGGCGGCGGCCGCGGCACCAAGGGGTCCTTCGAGCTGGTGGCCACGAATCTGACGGAAGGCGCCAAGATCGACGCCGATTTGAACGTCCCGGCGGCGGGCGTGCCAGCCGTGTGGCCTACCGGCAAGCTGCTCACCGGCAGCCGGCCGCAGATCATCGTCGGCGATTTCCCAGACACGTTCGAGCAATCAGGCGGCGCGACGCCACAAGAAGTCCCGGTTCCTTCCGCCATTAACGGCCGACTCTCCGCCCCGCATGAGCGGGACCGTTACGTGCTAGCGGTGACGGCTGGCCAGACGCTCCGCTTCGACGTCGTCGCGGCGCGGGCCGGCTCGCCACTCGATGGCGTGTTGTCGGTCCAGAAAGAATCGGGCGAACAACTGGCCGCGGCCGACGATGGAAAAACAACGACCGATCCGACGCTCGATTTCAAGGTCCCCGACGGCCTGACCAAGATTGTCGTCGTGCTGAAGGACCTGCTGGATCGTGGCGGGCCGGACTACGTCTACCGTCTGATCGTCGCGCCGGCCGATCTGCCCGATTTCCGCCTCGAGCTGTTCGAAGACCGGCACCTCGTCGCGCGCGGCGGCGCGGCGATCGCGCGGGTCCGCGCCCAGCGGGCCGGTTATAACGGCCCCATCAAGCTGGGGATGGCGGGCTTGCCGGCCGGTGTGACGCTCACGAACGATGAGATTCCAGCCGGGGCAACCGATGCCCTTCTGTCGCTGGCAGCGGGCGACGCGAGCCCCGCACATGCCATCGCGAACATCGTGGGCACTAGCGCCGATGGGAACCCGCCGCTGGTCCGGGCAGCCCTTGCCACGGAAACCGAGGCCACGAAGCATCAGCCGTGGCTGCGTGGCGATGTGGCGGTGGCCGTGACCGGCAATGCGCCCTTGACCGTGGCCTGGGAAGCGGATTCGACGAGCGCGCAATTGCCCTTGGCCAGCAAGCTGCCGGCGAAAATCAAGGCCTCGCGGGCCCTCTTGGCCGCCGGCCCGATCAAGCTGTCGCTCGTGACCACGCAGATCACGCCCCAGAAGGAAGTGACCGAGAAGGACGGCCGGAAGCGGCAGGTCGACGACGTGGAGCGCACGCTACGGCTCGACGGCAAGCCGACGATCGACGCCGACAAGACCGAGACCACGGCCGCGATCATCGTCCCCGCGGACCTGCCAGGCATTCCGTATGACGTGGCTATCCGAGCCGAGCTTTTGGCGGCGGATCGCAAAACGGTCGCGGCGACGGCCGTCACGCCGGCCCGGCGGATGACGACCGTGCAACCGTTGCGCATCGAGCTGGCCGGCGAGCCGAAGGTCGAAGCCAAGGCCGGCAGCGGCGAAACTGGCCGGCTGGTGGGCAAGATTCACCGGCTGGGCGATTTTCCCTATCCGGTGACGGTGACGTTGGCGGGCTTGTCGGCCGACTACGTCGCGCCGAGTGTCGAGGTGCCGGCCGGCCAGAGCGATTTTTCGTTGCCAGTTTCGTTCGCCTTCAGCGCACCGCAAGGCGATCTGGCGAACGTCGCGCTCGTGGCCACGGCCCAGCCGCAAGCCGGCGCCCTGGTGCGATCGAACGATCTGCCGGTGGCCGTGAAGGTGGTGGCGGGCGGCCCGCCGCCGGCGCTCTATCGCGTGTTCGAGGACGAGCCGTACTTTGCCGGCCTGCTCAACGAAGGGGGCGGCAAGGCCGGGATTGAATCGCTCGATCGCTACTCAGGCAGCGCCGCGATCCGCGTCACGCCCGACCAGAAATTCCGCGCGAAGCTACCCGGTCTGGGCGTCAAGATCGCCGAAAAGCCGGGCGACGGGGAGTATCGTTACCTGCGGTTCGCCTGGAAAAAAATCGGCGGCGGCAGCGTGCTTCTGCAACTCAACGCGAACGGCGCATGGGGCCCTGCGCGCGGCCAGGGGACGCCCGGCTATCGTTACGAAGCCGGTCCCGCCTCGAACACGTTGAATGCCGAAGCCATCAAGACGACCGACAAGCTGCCGTTCGGTTGGACAGTGGTGACGCGGGACTTGTTCGCCGATTTCGGGGCGTTTCAGTTGGACGGTTTGGCGTTCACGCCCGGTGACGGCGAAGCGGCCCTGTTCGATCACATTTACCTCGCCCATAGCGAGGCCGACTTCAAGGACTGCCCGGCCGGCATTCCGGCGGAGCCACCGCTGGCGGTGTTCGAGGACCAGCCGGAATTCGTCGCCAACCTGACCGAGGGGGCCGGCGCGGCGACGTTGGTCAGCGACGACAAGCTCACCGGCACGGCCAGCGTCAAAGTCACGCCCGAGCAACGCTATCGCGCCGCCCTGCCCGGTTTGCAGGTGAAGATTCGGCAAAACCCGGGGCCGGGCGAGTACCGCTACCTGCAGTTCGCCTGGAAGAAGCAGGGAGGCGAGCGAGTTTGCCTGCAATTGAATCACGACGGCCAATGGGGCCCGGTCCGCACGCCGGCCAAGTTCCGCTACGACGCCGGGGCCGCCGCCGGCGAGACCTACGGGGCCGCGGTGCGCGTCGACAACGCCCTGCCCGGCAACTGGACCGTGGTGACCCGCGACCTGTACGCGGACTTCGGCGACTTCACGCTCGATGGACTGGCGCTCAGCCCGGTCGACGGCGAGTTCGCACTGTTCGACCACATCTACTTGGGCCGCACGCTTCGAGATTTCGATCTGGCGCCGCAGTAGCGCGGCCATGCTCGCACGTGCGCGGATCGGGCGACTCTGTCGCCGAACCCGCTGCGCCAGTCCGCTCTTCTGTATAAGATTCCTTTGGCGCCGGCAGTGCGCCCCCGAACCATCGGCGACAGGAGTCGCCTCCTACAGGCCACTAAGACGCGCATGGGCTACCGCACGCTTGCCGACTGCGTCGCCGATCTCGAAGCCGCCGGCCAGTTGGTGCGCATCGAGGAGGAGATCGACCCGTACCTCGAGGCGGCCGAAATCCACCGCCGCGTGTATGCCGCGGGCGGACCGGCGATCTACTACGCCCGCGTCCGCGGCACGCCCTTCCCGATGGTCAGCAACCTGTTCGGCACCATCGACCGGCTGCGGCACATGTTTCGCGACGCGCTCGCCGCGGTGACGAGACTGGTCGAGCTGAAAGTCGATCCGGGCCAGTTGTCGCGACGCCCATGGCGCTATGTGGCGGCGGCGCGGGGCGGCCTGCACATGCTGCCCAAGCGTGTGCGCCGCGCAGCGGTGCTTGCGAATGAGACAAGGATCGACCGCCTGCCGCAGCTTACGTGCTGGCCCGACGACGGCGGACCGTTCATCACGCTGCCCGAGGTCTACACCGAGAATCCCGACGCGCCCGGCTGGCGGCAATCGAACCTCGGCATGTACCGCGTCCAGCTTCGCGGCAACCAGTACCGCACGAACGAAGAGGTCGGGCTGCACTACCAGATTCATCGCGGCATCGGCGTACACCATGCAGCGGCGATCCGTCGCGGCCAGCCGCTGCCGGCGAGCGTCATGGTCGGCGGGCCGCCGGCCCTGGCGGTAGCCGCCGTGATGCCGCTGCCCGAAGGCTTGCCGGAGATCGCTTTTGCCGGGGCGCTGGGTGGCCGGCGGGTGCGATTGGTGCAGCCGCGCGGCGGCTTGCCGATCGCCGCGGACGCCGATTTCTGCATCACCGGCACAATCGATCCCGATCGCCAACTGCCCGAGGGTCCCTTTGGCGATCACTTGGGCTATTACTCGCTCGTGCACGATTTCCCCGTGCTCCGCGTGGAGCAAGTGTATCACTGCGCAGGCGCGATCTGGCCGTTCACGGTCGTGGGCCGGCCGCCGCAGGAAGACACCACCTTCGGCCAGTTCATCCACGAGCTGGTGGGGCCGGTCGTGCCGACGCTCGTGCCGGGCGTCCGCGCGGTGCATGCCGTGGACGCGGCCGGCGTGCACCCGCTTCTGCTGGCGATCGGCAGCGAGCGCTATGTGCCGTACGCGCGGACGCGCGAGCCCCAGGAGCTGCTCACACAGGCCAACGCACTGTTGGGGCAGGGGCAAATGTCGCTCGCCAAGTATCTTTTGATCGCGGCGCACGAGGACGATCCGGGCCTCGACGTCCACGACGTCGCCGCGTTTTTCGCGCACGTGCTGGCGCGGGTCGATTGGCAGCGCGATCTGCACTTTCAAACCCGGACTACGATCGACACGCTCGACTACTCCGGTAGCGGGCTGAACGCCGGCTCAAAGGTGGTGATCGCCGCGGCCGGCCCGGCCGTGCGTGAGCTGCCCGCGAGCCTGCCGGACAGCCTGCGGCTGCCGCAAGGCTTCCACGATCCGCGCGTCGTCATGCCAGGCGTGCTGGCGATTCGGGGGCCGAAGTATTCCGGCGGCACGAAGCCCGACACGGCGGTCGAGGCGTTTGGCGCCGGCATCGACACGGTCGACTCGATCAACCGCTTCCCGCTTGTGGTGGTCGTAGACGACAGCGAATTCGCGGCCCGGACGCTCAACAATTTCCTGTGGGTAACGTTCACGCGTTCGAACCCGGCGGCCGACGTGTACGGCGTCGGGTCGTTCGTGGAACAGAAGCATTGGGGTTGCCGCGGGGCGCTGGTGATCGACGCCCGCGCGAAGCCGCATCACGCGCCGCCGCTGGTCGAAGATCCGCAAGTAAGGCGCCGCGTCGACCGGCTGGCCGCCCCCGGCGGCCCGCTGCACGGTATCATTTGAAGCGCGAGGTTTGAGGCTTGAGACTTCAGGAAGGAGGTTGCAGGGGACCCTGCAACGCTTGAAGTTCGACCTCGGGCCTGTAGCACTCACCCTCCAGCCTTTTCCCGATGCTTTTCATCGACCTTGCCGTGCTCGCCTGGTGTTTCACGGTCGGCGCGAGCGTCGGCAGTTTTCTGAACGTCGTCGTATGGCGATTGCCGCAGGGGATGAGCATCTTGCGGCCCGGATCACACTGCCCGAGGTGCCGGACGCCAATTCTGTTGCGCGACAACGTGCCGGTCTTGGGATGGCTTGTGCTGCGCGGGCGTTGCCGGGCGTGCGGCGCGGCGATTTCGCCACGCTATCCGCTTGTCGAGCTGGTCGCAGGCCTGGCGTTCGCCGTGCTGGCATGGCCCGAATTGATCGGGGGCGGCTGGAATTTGCCGTTTCTCACGGCCGACGAGTCGACCGCGGCGAGCGCGCCACTCAGCGGCACGCTGGCGGGCATCTGGCTCTACCACGTCACGTTGATGTCGCTGCTGCTGGCGATCGCGCTTTTTGAGTTCGATGGATCGAGACCGCCGGTCCGCTTTCTTGTGGTGGCGGTTCTGGCGGGACTCGCGCCACCTGTGCTTTGGCCGCAATTGCGGCCCGAGTCGCCCAGGGAATACGCCGTTCTCTTTGGCGTGCAGGGCGGCCTTTTAAGCGGCGCCTTGGGCTTTTGCCTGGGGACTTCATTCGATCCGCGCCGCGGCGAGCGGTGGCGCGCCCTCGCATTGGCCTGGGGTTTGGCGCTCGTCGGAACGTTTCTAGTGCCGGGCACGATTGGCGTGGCGGTCCTGGTCGCTGGCGCACTCGTGGTTTTGAGGTTGGCGCGTTTCGCACGAATCGACGTCGACATGCTCCCGCGGACGCTCTTACTTTTCGCGGCGACACTGGCGTTTCTCTTGCTATGGGGAGTATTCCCCGAGGCAGTCACGATTCGTGGCGGCTTTGTCAATACGGCTGCACCCGTGATCGGGGCAATCGTCGTATTAGCCCTCTTGGCCCTCTTCGATCGGCGCCCAAGATCGTGATCGGTTCGCAGGGCCGTTCACAGATTCAAGCTTGCCGGCGGCGCACCGGCGGGAAAGTGGGACAGGCACCGAGAGGCAGCGTTGGTATGAAAGGGCTTGCGCTGTTTGTGCCCGGAGCCAGTCCCATTTTCCCGCCTCGCCATTTTGAAAAACAGAATGGCCCTGGATCGGTTCGCTCCGTCGTTGGGCGATTGCGGGCTGTGCCGCTACACTAACGGGCAATCATATCGAGCTCGTTCCGAGGCGTCCGCCGCATGCTACGACTCACTTTTCATGGCGCCGCCGAGACCGTCACCGGCTCGAAGTACCTGCTGGAAGCCCAGGGCACCAGCATCCTCGTCGACTGCGGACTCTTCCAGGGACTGAAGGAACTGCGGTTGAAGAACTGGGCCGAGCTTCCCTTCGGCGTGGGCGATATCTCCGCGATCGTGCTGACGCATGCTCACATCGACCACATCGGCTTCCTGCCGCGGCTGACGAAGTTCGGCTACGACGCGCCGGTCTATTGCACGCCGGCGACCGAGAACCTGGCGCGGGTCATGCTCATGGATGCCGCGAAGCTCCAGGAGTCGGACGCGGCATACGCCAATCGCAAGAAGTTCTCCAAGCATCACCCGGCATTGCCCCTGTTCGACGCCGACGACGCCGCGCAAGCCTTGAAGCTGCTGCGCCCGACGCCGCGCGGCGAGTGGTTCGCCGTCGCCGGGCCGTTCCGCTGCCGGTATCACGACGCCGGGCACCTGTTGGGTTCGTCGATGGTGGAAATGGAAGCGGCCGCGGGCCCGGACTCAAAGCGCCCGCTGCGCTTGCTGTTCTCGGGCGACGTGGGCCGGTACGACGCGCCGATCTACCACGACCCGGCCCCACCGCCAGCCTGCGACTACCTGGTGTGCGAGAGCACCTACGGCGACCGCGATCACCCGACGGGGGACTTGCAGGAAGAGCTGGCCGACAGCGTCCGCACGGCGATTCGCCGCGGCGGTGTCATCCTGGTCGCCGCGTTTGCCGTCGGGCGGGCCCAGCAATTGATCTATCTCCTGCAACTCTTGATCCAGCAGGGCCGGATTCCGGAGCTACCGATCTTTCTCGACAGCCCCATGGCCGTCGAAGCCACGAACATCTATTGCCGCTACTCGGCCGAGCACGACTTGAGCGAGGGGAAGCTGGCCGGCTCGGATTGCGCGTTTCGGGGCAAGAACGTCCACCTCGCGCGCACCGTGGACGAGTCGAAACGGATCAACAACGTCTCCGGGCCGGCCGTGATCATCGCCTCGTCCGGCATGATGACCGGCGGGCGCATCCTGCACCACCTCGAACAACGGCTTCCCGGTGCGCGGAACACGGTCCTCCTGGGCGGCTTCATGGCCGAGGGAACGCGCGGCCGGACGCTTGAGGATGGCGCCGCGAAGCTGCGCCTTTACGGACGCGACGTCCCGGTGCGGGCCGCGATCGTGAAGAACTCGGGCTTGAGCTGCCACGCCGACCGCGGCGAGCTCGAGCGGTGGCTGGCCCCTCTGCCGGCCCCGCGGCGGACGTTCATCACCCACGGCGAGAAGGCGAGCGCCATGGCCTTCGCCGAGCGGCTACGCAGCGGCCGCGGCTGGGACACGTGGGTGCCGCGGCTGGGCCAGACAGTCGCGTTGGAGGCGCCGGCATGACGGACCCCGCCGAGCGGAATCGCGAAGCGATCTTGGCGTCGCCCAGCCTGGTGCTGGCCGAACAGGATACCGACTTTCTTGCCCGGCCCGAGCTGCGCCCGGTGCGGATGCAGCTTGAGCTACTCAAGCCCGAGATGGCACTGGTGGAGCACGAGGTTCGCTCGACGATCGTCGTCTTCGGCGGCACGCGGATTTGCGAGCGGGCCGAAGCGGAGCAGAATCTGCGCGCCGCGAAAGCCGCCGCCGCGGCCGAGCCCGGCAACGCCTTGCTCGCGCGGGCCGTCGCCCGGGCCGAGCGCCTGCTGGCCAAAAGCGGCTACTACGACGCCGCCCGCCGGTTCACGCGATTGGTCTCCGAGCTCGGCCAGCGCGACGCCGAGCGGCACTATGTCGTCGTCACCGGCGGCGGGCCGGGCATCATGGAGGCCGCCAATCGCGGCGCGTTCGACGCCGGCGCCAAATCGGTCGGCCTGAACATCATGCTGCCGGCCGAGCAGCGCCCCAATCCGTACATCACGCCGGAGCTGTGTTTCCAGTTCCACTATTTCGCGCTGCGTAAGCTGCATTTCCTGTTGCGAGCGAAGGCGCTGGTCGTCTTCCCCGGTGGATTTGGGACGCTGGATGAGCTGACTGACACGCTCACGCTGCGTCAGACGCGGCGGATGCAGCCGATCCCGATCGTGATGTTCGGCCGCGCCTATTGGGAGCAAGTCCTCGATTTTCAATTCCTGGCCGACGAAGGCGTGATCGAGGACGAGGATCTGGAGCTCTTTCAATACGCCGAGACGGCGGAGGAAGCGATGGCCGTGATTACGCGGTTCCACGACCGGGCGGAAACAAAATGATGAATGCGCGAATGATAAATCGTGAATGGGGCGCGGCATCCGCAAACGTCATTGCCGCACGCTTGCGGCTTAACCCGCGGGACGTTGCCGAGCATGACCGAAGGCGGGCAAGATGCCCGCCCCCCATTCATCATTCCGCATTCATCATTCATCATTGACGTTGACACTCTTTCATGAGTAGTGAATCATCAAGCCCGAACCCCCACCGCCCCGTGGCGATCGTCACCGGAAGCGGCGCGCCGCGCGTCGGCAACGCGGTGGCGCGGGCCCTTGCGGCGCGCGGCTATGCGATCGTGGTACACGCCCATACGTCGCTGGCCGCGGCGCAGCGAACGGCCGACGAGTTGGTGGCGGCCGGCGGCGAGGCCATCGCCGTGGCGGCCCATCTCAGCGACGAGCGGGCCGTGGCCGATATGGTCCGCCGCGCCCACGACCACTTCGGCGCGATTGGCGCCCTGGTCAACTGCGCGGCCATCTGGGAATCCAAAAAACTCGAAGACGTCACGGCCGACGACGTGCGCCGCCATTTCGAGGTCAACACCCTGGCCACGTTCCTCTGTTGCCAGCAGGTCGGGCTAGTGATGGTCGGGCAGCCCTCGGGCGGGGCAATCGTCAACTTCGGCGACTGGGCGACAGCGCGACCGTACCGCGATTACGCCGCGTACTTCCCGTCGAAGGGGGCGATCCCCGCGCTGACGCGGACGTTTGCCGCGGAGCTGGCATTCCGCAACCCGCGCGTGCGCGTGAACGCGATCGTGCCGGGACCAGTCATGTTGCCGGCGGCGCTGTCGGCCGAGGAGCGCGCGGCCGCGGTGGCCGGCACTTTGCTCAAGCGCGAAGGAAGCCCGCGGAACGTCGCGGACGCCGTCGCCTTCCTGCTGGAAAACGACTACATCACCGGCGTGTGCCTCCCAGTGGACGGCGGCCGAAGCACCTACGGGACGTAGTGCGCCGCACAGCGAGCCTCCGGGTTTATCCCGGAGATCTTTTACGCGCCGCATCACTTTTGCCAAACCGGCCGCCTGCGTGGTAGGCTGGAAGCTTGCGGGAACTCCGCTTTGCTTGGCCAACGAAGCACTAGGCGAGCGGGATACCGCCCCCAACGACCAGAGAGAGGTCCTTATGCTCGGTAGCTCGTCGCGATGGTTCATGGCGTTGCCCGTCGCCGCACTCGTCGCGGCCTGCTCGCTCGCGCTGGCGGCCGACGATCCTGACGCGCGGCAGCGGACCGCGGACGAAGCCAATCCCTACATGGCCCGCGAGGGGCTCTCGCCCGAGAAGCTGCTGGATTTCATCGACCGCATGAAGGCCAAGCCCAAGAGCATTCGCAGCCGGCCGGGCTTTTCGCTGGCGGTGCTGGACGCGGCCGACCGCATCCTAGCCTCGCAGGCTGACGCCGCGCTCAAGACCGCCGCGCTGGTGGAAAAGCTTACGCAGTTGCACTACCAGGCCTGCCTGGGCGACCTGCCGGCCGATGAGGAACTGCGCGTGCTGGCCGACGCGCTCCGCGACGACAAGCGCTCGAAAGTCGCCGAGGAAGTGCAATTCATCCTGCTGGAGCAGCGCGTGCTGCATGCTGATGATGTCGCGCGCGACGAGTTGCCGGCGCTCCTGGAAGAAGTGCGGGCCTACTTCGCCACCCATTCGCCCGAGGCACGGCACCTGCGTATGGCGTCGGCCACGGTGCGGGTGATCAATCGCATGCCAGGGGACGAAGCGGCCGACAAGGCGTACCACGAGTTCGGGGCCATGTTCGCGAAGAGCGACGATCGGGAGCTGTCGAAGTACGGCCGCAAGATCGAGAAGAGTTCGAAACCCGCGTCGCTCGTCGGTAAGCCGATGGAGCTGGCGGGCGTCTTGGTCGACGGCACACCGCTCGATTGGGCGGCCTTTCGCGGCAAGGTCGTGCTGGTCGATTTTTGGGCGACCTGGTGCGGGCCGTGCCGGGCCGAGCTGCCGAACGTGAAGGAAAACTACGCCGCCTACCACGATCGCGGTTTCGAGGTCATCGGCGTCAGCCTCGACAACGATCGTGAGGCGCTTGAGGAGTTCTTGCGCGACGAGCAAATCGCCTGGCCTAACCTCTTTGTCGAAGGGGACGGCGGTGGGTGGAAACACCCCCTGGCCATGAAGTACAACGTCCATGCCATTCCCGCCACATTTCTCGTGGACCGCACGGGCAAGGTCATCGCGGAGAACGTCCGCGGCCCGGAACTAGCACAGCGGCTCGAGCAGTTGCTCGCCGCAGAGCCGGGCGCCAAGCCCGACTCGCCCGGTCGCTAGCTAGCAGCCTTTTGGTATCATGGGGAGGCAGCGACTAGCGGGGGCGAGAAGGCGGGCGACAGCGCCGGCTAGTCGCTAGTCGCTAATTGCTTCCCCGCTTTCGAGGCACCCGTGCGTAAAGGCAAGTGGATTCAAGGCACTGCCCCCAGCGAGCCGGTCTCGGCGGCCGCGCGAGAGGCGCTGCGCGCGCGGTTGCGAGCCGTGGCCTACTACCTGCCGCTGGCGGCCCACAAGAGCGATCGCGACGTCGAATACGTCCACCAGTTGCGCGTGTCGACGCGGCGGGCGATGGCCGCGGTGCGGATCTTCGCGGGGCTGGTCAAGAAGCGCAAGGCCAAGTGGCTTGAGCGCCAGTTGAAGAAGATCCGCCGCGCGGCGAACGACGCTCGCGAGTTCGACGTATTGGGCCGGCGGATCGCCACCCTGGTCGAGGCCCGGCCCAGCCCCCCGCGGACGGCGCTGTTGTCGCGCATCGAGCGGTCGCGCGACCGCGCGCAGAAGCCGGTCTTGAAGATCGAGCGGAAGCTGCGCCGCAAGGACTTCACCGCGCGCATCGACAAGATCGTGAAGGGCATCCGCTGGCGCGGCGCGGACAGCGAGCCGACGTTCGCCGCGGCCGCGGCCGATTGCCTGCGAACGATGGCGGAGCCCTTTTTCCAGGCAGCGGCGAGCGACATGGGCGATCTGCCGGCCCTGCACGGCTTCCGCATCGCGGCGAAGCACTTGCGGTACTCGATGGAAGTCTTCGCGGCGGCATTCGACTCGGAGTTCCGCACCGGGCTCTATCCGGCGATCGAGGAGGTGCAGACACGCCTCGGCGACGTCAACGACCACGCGGCTGCCATCGCCAGCTTCCGCGGTTGGCTCGAATCCTGGAACGATTCCCTGGCGATCGACGCCCTCCGCGAGCTATTGAAAGGCGAGGAAGATTCCCTGGCCGCCGCCCGCGACTCGTTTGTTCGCTGGTGGACGCCCGAGAGGGCCACCGACCTGCGACGTCGCTTCGATCAGGCGATGGCAGCGGGCGCAGCGGCCCACGGGGAGAAGTCGGCCTGAGGTTTCTCTGTGTGCACTGTTTTCGGCCGTCTGTGTGCCACTGCCTTCGTGAGAAGCAGTGCGAAGCGGGGACCGGCGTCGATCGTGGTCGCCGGACCCTTGCGCCGCGCAGCACGGCTTGCGCTGGTCGGTCAAGCCGTGGCACACTCACCTGGTCGGTCAAGCCGTGGCACACTCACCATGCCGGTCAAGTCGTGACACACGAGCGGTTCGGGTGATATCACCCCTTCTCGCGCAGCGGGGAGGGAACGATCTGCAAGAACCGCCCGCCGCTTTCGTACCAGCCGAAACGCGTGAATCGGCACCAGTGCAGGTCCATCAGCAGCCCCAACCACGTGCCGGGTGTCTCTTCGAACGAGGCGATGACGCGGCGGAATGGCAGCGGAGCCGGATGGAAAAACCCTAGTCCCGTTTCCGAGAGGGTCTTGCCCACGGCGACGATCGGCGGGCCCACCTGCGTGGTGCCGTCGGGCATGACCGGGGTCAAGACAATCAAGTGTGGGTAGGGATAGCGGTGCGCCCGCCGCCGCTCGACGGCCCGGTCGTTGGGCAAGCTGTTCGCCAGAAGCGTGCGGACGTGGTTGGCCACGTCGGCGTCGGGGACGTGTCCGCGCCCGGAGGTTGTCCCCGACGCCGGGGCCGTCGTAATCGTTGCCATAGGCGTATGAATTCTCCCAAATGCGGTAAGTTCCGGTCGTCGCCACGCGAGGCGACGCGACCCGTTGCTATCTTCGCCTGAAGGGAGGCGCTGCGGACGTAGAGACGAATTTGAACGACTGTTCACAGACGGCCTAAGACATGACCGGTCGGCCGCCAACGGATATGTACGTCAGGCTTCGGGGGGTGTCAAATGAAGCCGCGGACTCGCGCAGGCGCACGCATGCGCGTCATCAACCCGGGACATTTTTCGTCCCGGTCGGGTCAGGGCCGTTCACAGATTCAAGCTTGCCGGCGGCGCACCGGCGGGAAAGTGGGACAGGTACCGAGACGCAACGTTGGTCTGAAAGGGCTTGCGCTGTTTATGCTCGGAGCCAGTCCCATTTTCCCGCCTCGCCATTTTGAAAAACAGAATGGCCCTGCCGGTCGGGTCGTGCGGATTGATCGGGTTCCGCCGGGCGCGTTTAAAATGCGACCCTAGTCCCCAACCCCCAAACTACGGTCCGTCGGGAAGCTGATGGCCCAATTTCTTGCGCTTCGTGGCCAGATACCCGGCGTTGTGCTCGTTGATCGGCGGCAGGATCGGCACCTGGTCGACGACCGTGAGATCGAAGCCGCCGTAGATGAAGGCGTCGGTTTTCTTCGGGTTGTTGGTAAGCAACCGCACTTTGGTCAGGCCCAGGTCCTTCAGCAATTGAATGCCGACGCCGTAGTCGCGCGTGTCGGCCTTGTAACCCAGCGCCAAGTTGGCTTCGACCGTGTCGAGCCCGTCATCCTGCAGGCGGTACGCCTTGAGCTTTTCGACCAGTCCGATGCCACGCCCCTCCTGCGGCAGATAGACGAGCACGCCGGCGCCTTCGTCGCCGATCATTTTGAGCGCCATCTGCAACTGGTCGCCGCAGTCGCATCGCAGCGAGCTCAACAGATCGCCCGTGAAGCATGACGAGTGGAGCCGCACCAAGGGCGCGGCGACCTTCGCGAGGTCTCCCATCACCAGCACGATCGGCTCCTGACTCTCGTACTTCACGCCATAGGCGATGATGTCGAATGGACCATAGCGCGTGGGCAGCCGGGCCGGCTCGTTCAGCCGGTACACGAGCTTCTCGCTCCGCCGGCGATGGCGTATCAACTCCTCGATCGAGATGATCTCCAGGTGGTGCTGGCGGGCGAGGGCGAAAAGCGCCTGCCGATCGGCCCGGTTGCCGTAGGCGTCCAGAATCTCGCACAGCACGCCGGCCGGCGAAAGCCCTGCCATGCGGGCCAGATCGACAGTGGCCTCGGTGTGGCCGGCACGCCTTAACACCCCGCCTTCCTTGGCAATCAAGGGGAAGAGGTGGCCCGGCCGCACGAAATCGCCCGGCTGACTGCGTGGGTCGACCAGGGCCCGGATCGTCGCGGCGCGCTCCTGCGCGGTGATGCCGGTCTTCGTCGAGCGATGATCGACGGGGATGGTGAAGGCGGTGCCCAGCGGGGCAGTGTTCGTCTCGACCATCGGCGCGAGCTTGAGCCGCTCGCAGACATCGGGCAAGAGCGGCATGCACACCTGCCCGCGGCCGTGCGTGATCATGAAATTGATGGTTTCGGGCGAGATCTTTTCGGCGGCGCAAACGAAATCGCCTTCGTTCTCGCGGTCCTCGGCGTCGACGACGATCACGACGCGTCCGGCGGCAATCGCCTCGACAGCCTTTTCGATCGTGGAAAACCGAGTGGACATGGAACGCTCTCGGGGCCTTGTTGTCTTCGCGGAAGGTCAGCTAGCCTATTATAGGTGGATATGTGTGCGTCGCCAGGAGCGTGCCGGGCTGAAGGCCTTGTAGGCGCTATGTTGCCTCGATACGTCCGCCTCGCGACGTCCGGGGATCGCAGTTCCTGGGCTTGATTGCCGCACGTCGTCATCCTCGGAAGGGGCGTGGCCTGATCATGCTAGACCGCGAGGAGTACATCGAGCAGGCCCATTTCTTCCGCGCGCTGGCGGAACGAACCCGACAGAATATCGCGACGCAAGACCTGCTCAAGAGCGTTCGCGAGGAGATTCTTTCAACGACGAAGCTGCCGATGGCCATCGACTTTCTGGCCAGCGAGCTGAAGCTTACCGGCGTCTTCGCGCCCGCCATGGCGCGGCTGCCGCACTACTTCACGCCGTTCCAGACGTTCGTCGTCGAAATGGCGGAAAACGAGCGCGGGCGATTCGATTTCCTCGTCGGCCTCGCGATCCTGGAGCGCGAGGCCACGTACCGCGCCGGAGGCGCAACGCCGCAGGGCATCTTCCTTTATCAATTCGAATGCCTGTGCCGCAACCGCATGGGCTACGACCGGGGGCTCGAAGCCGTCGCGGCCGACCCGATCTTCGACGACGCGTGGCGCGCGTGGATCCTGACCGTGCGGCGGCAGGTCGGCATCGTCGATTTCGCCGACTTGCTCTACGTCCGCAGCGAACACTACGCGCAAATGCGGGCGCGGCACGCCGATGTAGCCGAGAGCGAAGCGGCTGTGCTCTTTGGCTTGAAGGAAGGGAGAATCGCGCTGGCGAACCGGCACAAGGACCCGCTCTTGCTGTTTGCCGCCCTGGAGCGGCACCTGCAGTATCCGTCAGTGCCGCGCCCGCAGCCGGTGGACGAGGCGCGGGCGGTTCTGCCGACGCTTCTGCGGCGGGTCGAGCGGATCGAGTCGCGTCTGAAGCTATTGGAGGAGGAGCAGAAGGGGGGCATCGACCTGACGAAATTCTATTCCCGGCCCGCACAGGAGCCGGACGAGGCCAGCGACGGCTGAGCGGGCCGTTCCCTGCCCGCTCTTGAGCCGGCCATCGGACTTGCGGTTGCGTAAGTTCCGCATCGGAACCCCGAAAACCCCCGGTCTTAGCGGGTCTGAACTGCCGTTCTGCTGGCGAGTCGATCGTGGTACAGTGGAAGAGTGGTGGTAAGTTGTGGGTTCGGCCGGATATTTTCAGTTGCGCCGGACCTTGCTGGCGGTTTACACAGTTGTTAAGGTTGGCGCAAGCGCTTGAGGGCCCCGGCCCGAAGAGCGTCGCCTGTCCGCTTTTTCGCTCGGGCTGGTTTTTCCGGCGAGAAGCAGCGAGCGTGTGCCTGCCGACAGTTGACGACCTCCGGGCAATTGGCCCGAAGGCTCGTTTAGTGGAGGGCGCCGAGAGGGCGCCGTCTGCTGTTCGAGGTAAGGACCGTGGACATCGAGCTCAATCTGACTTCGGAGCCGGTCGAGCAGGCTGGCCCGGTCGAGCCGTTGTGCGTTGAGCCCACGGATTCGATACGCCACGTTCTGCGGCTGCTCAAGGAGCGCAAAGCTCCGAGTCTGCTGGTGTGCCGATCCGGCGTGCTGGTGGGCATCTTCACGGAGCGCGACGCGCTGCGCGTCATGGCGCGGTCCGTCGACCTGGACACCCCGATCGAGCAGGTGATGGTCAAAAACCCGGTGACTCTGCGCGCCGGCGAGAAGGTCGCGGTGGCCGTGCAGAAGATGTCCGCGGGCGGCTACCGGCGTTTGCCCATCGTGAACGATTCGGGACGGCCGCTGGGTGTGGTGCAAGTGTCGGGCATCGTGCACTACCTGGTCGAGCATTTTCCGAAGACGATCTACAACCTCCCCCCCGTGGCGCATCCGGTGATGCAGCAACGAGAAGGCCCCTAGAGAATTCGCCTCTTTGACCGACAAGCGTCTGCTGTTTGCCTCCCGCCCGCCGCGCCCGAAGAATTTGATCGAGCGAACTGGATTTTGATCCGCGTCGCGCCGTCGTTTCTCATTTAAGGAACAGATTACCCACCCATGGCCACGAGCACTGGAGTTTCGGCTCGCGAGAGCAAGCACGCGAGCAAGCCTGTCGTCGATCTGGTCGCCGCCACCGTGCGTTTTTGCGGTGACTCGGGGGACGGCATGCAGCTTGCCGGCAATCAGTTCACAAACACTTCGGCGCTGGCCGGCAACGACATCGCGACGTTTCCGGACTTTCCGGCCGAGATTCGCGCTCCGCGCGGAACGAAGGCGGGGGTCAGCGGTTTCCAGATCCATTTCGCCGCCAAGGAAATCTTCACTCCCGGCGACCAGGTCGATGCCCTGGTGGCCATGAATCCCGCCGCCCTGGTCACCAACCTGGGCGATCTGGTGCGCGGCGGCATCCTGGTGGTGAACAAGGACGCCTTCGACGACAAGGGCCTCAAACAAGCCGGTTACGAAGAGAGCCCACTCGAGGACCGAACCCTATCGGCGTATCAGGTGTTCCCCGTCGAGATCACGCGACTGACGCGGCTGGCGGTCGAAGAGTTGGGGCTGGGCGTGAAGGAGGCGGACCGTTGCCGCAACTTCTACGCCATGGGGCTCGTGTTCTGGCTCTATGACCGATCGCTCGAGCCGACGCTTCGCTACATCGAGGCCAAGTTCGGCAAGCGGCCCGAGGTGGCCGAGGCCAACCGCCGCGCGCTCCGGGCCGGCTACAATTACGGCGAAACGACCGAGGCTTTTGCCAGCCAGTTCCGCGTCCACAAGGCCGAGCTCGCGCCCGGAACGTATCGCAACATCATGGGGAACGAGGCCACCGCCTACGGATTGATCACCGCCTCCATCCGCAGCAAGTGCGAACTGTTCCTGGGCAGCTACCCCATCACCCCAGCCAGCGACATCCTGCACGAGCTGTCGCGGCACAAGAACTTCAACGTGCGGACGTTCCAGGCCGAGGACGAGATTGCCGCCGTCACCGCCGCCATCGGCGCCAGCTTCGGCGGGGCCATGGCCGTCACCACCTCGAGTGGGCCGGGCATCGCGCTCAAGCAAGAAGGGATCGGCCTGGCCGTGATGACCGAGCTGCCGCTTTTGATTATTAACGTCCAGCGCGGCGGTCCCAGCACCGGTTTGCCGACCAAGACCGAGCAGGCCGACCTGTTGCAGGCCGTGTGCGGGCGCAACGGTGAGTGCCCCGTGCCGGTGATCGCCGCCCGCAGTCCAGCCGACTGCTTCGACGTCGTGCAAGAGGCGTGGCGCATCGCGACGCGGTACATGACGCCCGTCTTCGTGCTGTCGGACGGATACATTGCCAACGGTTCCGAGCCGTGGAAGATTCCCGACGTGAAGGCCATGCCGCCGTTGGAAATCAAGCATCCCTCGCCACTCACCAACGGCGAGGAATTCCATCCCTACCAACGGGACGAGCGCTTGGCGCGCCCCTGGGCCTTGCCCGGCACGCCCGGCCTGATGCACCGCATCGGCGGGCTGGAGAAGCAGGACATCACGGGAAACGTCAACTACGAGCCGGCCAATCACCAGCACATGGTCGACTTGCGGGCCCGCAAAGTGGCCAACATCGCGCAGGACATTCCACCGCAGGTCGTTAGCGGTCCGCCGCGCGGCAAACTGTTGGTGCTGAGCTGGGGCGGGACGTACGGCGCCTGCGCCACGGCTGCCAGCGAAGTGCAGGCGCAGGGCGGTTCGGTAGCCCACGCCCACCTGCGGTACCTGAACCCGTTCCCTGCGAACCTCGGCGAGATTCTGCACCGCTACGAAAAAGTGCTCATCCCCGAGCTGAACCGAGGACAGTTGCGCTTGCTGGTCCGCGGCGAGTTCCTGGTGGACGCGGCCGGGCTGAACAAGGTGCAGGGCAAGCCGTTCAGCGTCTTTGAAGTCGTCGACAAGATCAACGAGCTCCTTCGCTAGTAAGCACGAGAAGAGAAATCGAATGAGTACCGATACTTCCTTGCCTGTCTTGACTCCCAACGATTTTGCCAGCGACCAGGACGTTCGCTGGTGCCCCGGCTGCGGCGACTATTCGATCCTCGCGCAGATGAAGAAGATTCTGCCTTCGCTGGGAGTCCCGCGCGAGAAAATGGTGTTCGTCTCGGGGATCGGCTGCTCCAGCCGCTTTCCCTACTACATGAACACCTACGGCATCCACTCCATCCACGGACGCGCCCCGGCCGTGGCCACGGGACTCAAGGCCAGCCGGCCCGACTTGACGGTATGGGTCATCACCGGCGACGGCGACGGGCTGAGCATCGGCGGCAACCACCTCATGCACGCCATCCGCCGCAATCTCGACGTCAACGTGGTCCTGTTCAACAATCGCATCTACGGCCTGACTAAAGGACAGTATTCGCCCACGTCTCCCCTTGGCAAGGTGACCAAAAGCACGCCCATGGGCGCCATCGACAATCCCTTGCACCCGCTCTCGATCGCCATCGGTTGCGAGGGCACCTTCGTCGCCCGCTCGATCGATACCAACATCAAGCACCTGGGCATGGTGCTGAAGCGCGCGGCGGAGCACCGCGGCACGTCGTTCATCGAGGTCTATCAGAATTGCAACGTGTTCAACGACGGCGCCTTCGAGTACGCCACCGACCGCGAGACCAAGGCCGATACGACGATCGAGCTGGAGCACGGCAAGCCGCTGATCTTCGGCAAGAATCGCGACAAGGGCATCCGCCTCAACGGCATGAACCCGGAGATCGTCGAGCTGGGAAAGGGCATCAGCGAGGACGACCTCTTGTTCCATGACGAGCAAGCGCCCGAGCCCAGTCTGGCGTACCTGCTGAGCCGCATGACGTATCCCGAGTTCCCCGAGCCGATCGGCGTCTTCCGCGCGGTGGACCGGCCGATGTATGATGAGCTGCTCAATGCCCAGATCGCCGAGGCCAAGAAGACCCGCGGCGAGGGGGACTTGAACAAGCTCTTCCGCGCTGGCGACACGTGGGTTGTGGAATAAATCGCCATGGTTATCTGCCCGCTCTGCCAGGCTGAGAACATCGACGGCGCTGACGAGTGCGAGCAATGTCAGCAGCCGCTGGGGTACCTGAGCAGGCCGCGCGCCTCTTCGCCGCTGGAGCGCAGCATCCTCAAGGACCGGGTCTTCTCCCTCGGCCCGCGCACCCCGCTTTCCGTCGACGCCGCTACACCGGTCGCCGAAGTGCTGCGGCTGATGGTCGACGAGAGCGTCGGCTGCGTCGTCATCACGCGCGACGATGACATGGTGGGCATCTTCACCGAGCGCGACGCCCTGATGCGGCTCAACGTCGACGCGGCCGACCACGCCGAGCGCCCGATCCGCGACTTCATGACCGGCTCGCCCGAAACGATCGAACTGGATGCGCCGATTGCCTTCGCCTTGCACAAGATGGACGTCGGCGGCTACCGGCACATCCCGGTGATGAACGAAGGCAAGGTCACCGGCGTCATCTCGGTCCGCGACATCTTGCGGCACATCACCGAAGGGCTGATGTCGCGCAAGGCGTAAGCAGGTCTCCAGCCGCGCCCGCGCGATGAACTATTTTGCCCACGGCCGCGCATTCGTCGACGATCCCTGGTTTCTGGCCGGGACGGCCGTGCCCGACTGGTTGAACGTGTCGGACCGCGGGGCGCGGGTCCGGGCGAAGCACGCGCAAGCGCTCGTGGACGATCCGGACCCGGTCGTGGCGGCGCTGGCGCGGGGCATTGCCCAGCACCATCGCGACGACGCCTGGTTTCACGAGACGGCCGCCTTTGGCGAGCTATGTTGGCGGTTTACCGCGCAATTGCGCGAGTTGCTGGCGCCCGACGCAGGGCTGCGGCCCAGCTTCCTCGGCCACATTCTGGTGGAAATCCTGCTCGATGCGACGCTGGTGGCCGACGATCCGCAGCGCCTTCGCCAATACTACCAGGCAATAGACTCGCTCGATCCGGCGGCGGTCGAGGCTGCGGTAAACCGCATGGCCCCCCGGCCGGCCGTGCGGTTGGCCCAGCTCCTGCCCCTTTTTGTTTCCGAGGGATTCTTGTGGGACTACGCCGACGATGGCAAACTGTGTTACCGCTTGAATCAGGTGATGCGCCGGGTGCGGCTGCCGGCGGTGCCTGGCGTCTTGCGAAAGTTCCTGCCCCAAGCCCGCCAGGAAGTTACCGCGCGTAAGGGTGACCTGCTCGCGCGACCGCCAGCGTCCGGCGCCCACCAGCCCACGAGCGCACCGCACAGGAGCCCCTCATGAAGTTCGGGATGAATCTGCTTTTGTGGACCGACAATCTCACCGAGGCGCATCGTCCCGTGCTGGAGAGCCTGAAGCGGATGGGCTACGACGGGATCGAGGCCCCGATCTTCGACTTGAACCCCGACAAGTTCGCTGCCGTCGGCCTGTGGCTGGACGACATGGGGCTCGCGCGGACGGCCGTGACGTGCCGCGGGCCGGACGAGAATCCGGCCTCAGCGGACGCGAAGATTCGCGCCGCCGGCGTGGCCGCCAACAAACTGGCGCTCGATTGCTGCCAGGCGGCGGGCATGAACATCCTAGCCGGCCCGTTTCATTCAGCGCTCGGCTACTTCACCGGCAACGGGCCCACGCCCGACGAGTGGAAATGGGCCGTCGGCAGCATGCGCGAAGTGGCCGAGCACGCGGCCACGTGCGGCGTGACGCTGGCCGTCGAGTACCTGAACCGCTTCGAGTGCTACCTGTTGAACTGCGTCGCCGACACCGTGCGATTCGTCAAGGAGGTCGACCATCCGAGCTGTCGCATGATGTACGACACGTTCCACGCCCACATCGAGGAGAAGAACCCGGTCGACGCCATCAAGGCCTGCGCGGACTGCACGGTGCACGTGCACATCTCGGAAAACGACCGCAGCACGCCGGGCCAAGGGAGCGTTCCATGGGGGGCCACGTTCGACGCCTTGCGCGAGACGGGCTACGACGGCTGGTTAATGATCGAGGCCTTCGGCCTGGCGCTGCCGGCCCTGGCCGCGGCCACTAAGATCTGGCGCCGGATGTTCACGACCGAAGAGCAGCTCGCGGCCGAGGGTCTTGAATTCATGAAGCGCGAATGGAGCCGACGGGCGGCCGTGGTGGCGTAGCGTATCGTGGGATTTCGATCGAGGATTCGACGTTGAAGGGGACAGAGCGATGCACGATCCCGGCGCTCATCTGAGCACGCCCTAGCTAGTTTGCTTGACCTTGAGCAACAGACGGCGGGCCGCCAGACGGTGCGCTGGAAGAAGCGATGCGCTAAACCCCGCCGGGCGGCGAGGTGCGCCGAGAGCACGTTCGTGTCCAGCAGGAAGCTCATTCCGCTGGCTCCCGGCGCGCGTCCCGCTTCCGATCTTTGGAAACCTGCTCCAGGATTCTGTCATCCTCCCCGGTCCAATGAGCGGCCATCATGCCCGCCGCCGACTCGGCGCTGCCGGGCTTCCAACCTGGGGGAGGACCGTGCGGTCGCTTCATGCGCACGACGATCTCGACTTTGCAGCCATCGGCGATCCCGGATCGTTCTCCAATTCGATCGTTCGCCCGTGGACGATTCCCTGCATGACTCTGGCATTCATCGCGACATCCGCCCCGTTCCGGCCAGACAACCTTTGCCACCTAACTAAGGATCGACCGGAAAATAACTTCTCCTCAATACCCAGGGCCATTCTGTTTTTCAAAATGGCGAGGCGGGAAAATGGGACTGGCTCCGAGCATAAACAGCGCAAGCCCTTTCAGACCAACGTTGCGTCTCGGTGCCTGTCCCACTTTCCCGTCGCTGCGCCGCCGGCAAGCTTAAATCTGTGAACGGCCCTGCCTCAATACCCTCGCCCCTTGCGGGAGAGGGCACCCGCGAGGGGTCAGAGAATCAGGAAGTTATTTTTCAGTCGATCCTGGTCACGCCCGCCAAGGCCAACAGTTCCCACGTCCCACCGGCCTTGTCGGCCTTCGGCCGCCTGCCCTATAGTGCGCTGCATGGAGCCTTTTGCCCATTCCGTATGTGGCAGCGGCGAAGTAATTTACCTGGCATGCCCGAAAATACCAGCCATCCCGTGTCCACCAGCGAGCCCGACGGGCCGCTTGCGTGGCCGCCGGACGATCGTGGGCTGTCATTGGAGGCCCTCACCGCCGGCTTCGCAGAGATGCTGGCCGGCGGGCAGGACCCTTACGCCCCGGTGGCCGATCCGGTGGCGGCGTTTGGTCCCGGTGCGGCGGCCGGCGCGGAGCGCACCGCCGAGCTGCCTGGTCCCGACGTGACGCCGCGGACGATCCTCGAGGCGATGCTATTCGTCGGCCATCCGCAAAACGAGCCGCTCCTGCCGGAGCGCGTGGCCGGCCTGATGCGTGGGGTGCGCCCAGCGGAGATCGACGAATTGGTGCGCGAACTGAACGCTCGTTACCGCGCGGACAACTGTCCGTATGAGATTCATGCCGATGGGGCCGGCTATCGTCTTGTTCTGCGGGAGGAATACGCCGCGTTGCGGGACCGCGTCGCTGGTCGGCGGCGCGAGGCGCGCCTGTCGCGGGCCGCGATCGAAGTTTTGGCTCTCGTGGCGTACAACGAGTCGATCACGTCCGACGAGATCTCGAGGATCCGCGGGCGGCCTAGCGGCGGGCTGTTGGCCCAGCTCGTGCGGCGACGGTTGCTAAAAATCGAGCGAGTCGAGGGGCGCCCACGTCAGGCACATTACTCGACGACCGAGCGATTCCTGGAATTGTTCGGGCTGGCGAGCCTGGCCGACCTGCCGCGGAGCGAACAGGTGGAGCAGAAGTGACAGAGCAACTAGCAACTAACGACTGCGACCAATGACTAGCTCGGAGCTGGCGCCCGCTTCTACGGTTCGACTCGTAAGTTGTGCCTGCAATTGCTCTTAAGCGCG
Source organism: Planctomycetia bacterium (assembly GCA_016191115.1). Taxonomy (GTDB): domain Bacteria; phylum Planctomycetota; class Planctomycetia; order Pirellulales; family JACPPG01; genus JACPPG01. Next base: position 122,344 of record JACPPG010000039.1, read on the forward strand.
CATCGCATATGCGCAGACAACCGGCGACCGAATCTATAGAATGGGAGCTTGGTGCGGCTGGTGCCGCATCTGGCCTGTCCGGTGAGGCTCCTGCCCAACAGCATCCTCCGCATCGAACTGCCTTCCCGTTGGCGGACGCACACTGAAGTGCGTCCGATCATCTATCGAGCAGGATTCGCCTCCAGCACTCCTTCGGAACGCCTCTCGGGGTGTCCCGTCTCCTGCTGGCTCCAGGTATGCCCGAAAACGTTCCGTATATCCATTTGCGCGCGACGTCCCCGGCGGTGTTGCCGTCGCTATTGATGTGCGACTTCGGCCACCTGGCCGATGAGATCGCCCGTTGCGAGGCCGCCGGCGCGCCGGGCTTGCACCTCGACGTGATGGATGGGCATTTCGTGCCGAACCTCAGCTATGGGCTACCCTTGGTGGAGACCGTCCGCCGCCTGACCCGGCTTCCGCTCGAGACGCACCTGATGATCGCTCAGCCGGAAGAGTACGTGGGCCGGTACATCGACGCCGGCGCCGACGTGGTGACGTTCCACGTCGAGGCGACCGCCGACCCCCGGTCGGTGCTAGCGGAGGTGCGGATGCGCGGCGCAAAGGCGGGCCTGGCGTTCAATCCGCCCACGCCCCTGGCGGCCGTCGAGCCATTTCTCGACGAGTGCGACCTGGTGCTGGTGATGAGCGTGCACCCGGGATTCGGAGGGCAGGAGTTCGAGCCGGTGGCGCTCGACAAGCTGCGCCAGTTGCGCGCTCGCGAGGGGATGCGGGCCGCGCTAGAGATCGACGGCGGCATCAACGAGCACACCATCGCCGCCGCGGCCGAGGCGGGGGCCCACCTGTTCGTCGTCGGTTCGGCGATTTTTCATACCAAGGACTATCGGGCCACGATCGGCCACCTGACCGATTTGGCCAAGACCCGCGTTACAACCTGACTACCACACATGTTGCAAGTCATTCTGATCCGCCCCGGCGCCTCCGACTTCAGTGACCAGGGACGCATTCAAGGCACATTGGACGTCCCGCTCAATGAGCATGGCGCCAGCGAGGTCGCGCAGTTGGTCGAGCAACTCGGCAGCCGCAAGATTGACGTCCTCTATTGCTCGACGTGCGAACCGGCTCAGTCCACGGCCAAAGCCATCGCCCAGGCCCTGAATTTGAAGCTCAAAAAGCTTCGCGACATGCAGAACCTCAACCATGGGCTGTGGCAGGGGATGCTGGTCGATGAGATCAAGCACCGCCAGCCGACCGTCTATCGGCAGTGGCAGGAGCAGCCCGAAAGCGTCCGGCCCCCCAATGGGGAAACGCTGGCCGAGGCCGCCGAGCGGGTGGACCATGCCGTCGACAAGCTGCTGCGGCGTCACCAGGACGGGGTGATCGGTCTGGTCGTGCCGGAGCCCCTTGCGTCGCTCGTGAAGACGCGGCTGGATAGGGAAGAACTGGGCGACCTGTGGGAAGCGACCACCGCCCACGGGAGCTGGCAAGTCGTTGATATCTCCTCCAATGGCGTGGCCGCAAGGGGCCAGGCGGCGTCTAAGAAGTAGCGAACAGGGAGGGGGTGCGTGGCGCCTTTTTGCCGTCGTTTCCTCTGATTACACGCCCTAGGGAACCTGCTACGATTGACCGGCGGGCGCGGGGAGGGCGAAGCTCCTGCTGAGCCGGCAGCCGCGAAGGACGCGTCGGCTCGGCGGGAGCCTCGCCCTCCCGATTTGCAAAAACGTGTTCGCAACCATCCACGGCCAGGGAGCGTGCCGGTGAGCACCGGAAAGTCGGACGTTCAGACCGGCGGCCAGCGCGGCGCGGCGCATCCCAAGCGGGGAGTGCCTGAGGGGCTCTGGAAGCGCTGCCCCGGCTGTCAACGGACCATCTTCCGCAAGGAAGCCGACAAGCGGATGGGGGTCTGCCCGGAGTGCGATTACCACTGGTACGTTTCGGCGCGCGAACGGATCCGGCAGTTGCTCGACGAAGGGACGTTCGAGGAGTGGTTCAGCCAGCTCGCGCCGACCGACCCCTTGGAGTTTGCCGACAAGAAGCCATATCGCGATCGGCTGAAGGAGGAGCAGGCCCGCACCGGGCTGCGTGACGCGGCCGTGGTGGGGGAAGGCATGGTCCGCGCCCGCCACGTGGCCTTCGGCGTCACCGACTCGGCCTTCATCATGGGGAGCATGGGCTCGGTGGTCGGCGAGAAGCTCACCCGCACGATCGAGCGGGCCACGGCCGAAAGTCTACCCTTGATCATCGTGAGCGGTTCGGGCGGGGGCGCGCGGATGCACGAGGGCATCTTTTCACTGATGCAGATGGCCAAGGTGTCGGCCGCGCTCGCGCGGTACGACGCCGCCGGCGGACTTTTCATCTCCGTGCTCACCAATCCCACGATGGGAGGCGTCGCCGCCAGCTTCGCCTCGCTCGGCGATGTCATCTTTGCCGAGCCGCGAGCCCTCATCGGCTTCGCGGGCCCGCGCGTGATCCAGGCCGCCATCCGGATCGAGCTGCCCAAGGGCTTTCAGACGAGCGAGTTCCTGCTCGAGCACGGGTTTATCGACCGCATCGTGCGGCGCTCGGATCTGAAGAGCGAAATCGCCCGCACGATCGACTACTGCGAGCGTTAGCGGCGATGTCGGGAGGGCGAGGCTCCTGCCGAGCCGCGCGTGACGGCTGCAACGGTCCGGGTCGCATCCCGGCTAAAAGGTTGCTCAATGTTCGTCGGGTACCCTGCCCACGCTCGCCGTGGGAGATTGGCGCGCCGGCATGGCCACGTCGGAGTACCTCCGTGGCCGTGGCACCACGTTTTGGCATAGACGAGACAGCAGGAGCAGCGCGCTCCCGACGTTTCGGACGATTGCCGCGCTAGCCGATCGTGACGTATTGCTCGACGACCCCTAGCTCATCGTGGACTGATTGCACGGTATGGGCGTCGACAAGTTCCAGCTCCTGCCCGGCGGCCGCCAGCAGCGCCAGGTCGGCCAGTTGCACCACGTTCCGCGGTATGCCACCAGAGAGCGCGGCCAACAGTTCCACCGCCTCGGCCGCGAAGGCGGGCCTTGTCCGGCCGGCACGGGCTAGCGAGTCCACGAGATACTGCTCCGTGTCGGCCGCGCTCCAGGCGAACAGGTCGATCCGCAAGTCGGCCAGCTCCAGGAGCCGCGTGCCAAGTCGCGCCAGGGCGCCGCTCCGCACCGCAAGGACCAACGTCACGGCCGGCTCGCGGGCGACGTCGGTTTGCGTTAGCCGGGCCACCTGGGCCAGGACCTCGCTGCCGGCCTCGTCGCAATCGTCCAAGAGCACGACGCTGTCGAGGTTCTGCAGCCTGAACTCGGCCAACCGATCCGCGAGCATCCGCCACAGCTCGCAGGCACCCGATCGCGGCGGCGGATCGAGACCGTAGCAGGCCGCCAGGTTCAAAAGCAGCTCTTCCTTCGCCAGGCCCAGCAGGCTCGTCCTGGCGACCGGATGGCCCGCCGAGCGCAGTTGCCGCGCGAGCACTTCCAAGACGAGCGACTTTCCGCTGCCCGATGGTCCCAACAGCAATCCGGCCCGCCGCCGGCCGCCAACCAGAAACTGCAAACGCGCGAGGGCCTCTTCGTGCGTCGCGCTCGAGTAGAAGAGGCGCGGATCGACCACGTTGCGAAACGGCGGCTCGATCAAACCCCAGTAGTGCAGGTACATTGATGTGTGCTCGACGTGCCGTGCCGCGGAATGCTGGCACCGATCGACAGGCCCCGGAAGCGGGCGATTCCGTGACTCTTCCTGTTTCGGTAGAATTCTGAGTCGGACTTGACGCTTTTTGTGCTGCCGCGATCGCGACGGCAATATCTTCGCGTGGGGGAGCGCGACACTCTTCGCCACGCTCCTAGAAGGCGCTATGGGCCATCGCTACTACGTCGAGACGCCGATTGCCGGCCGCCAGGCAACGCTTTTGGGGGCCGAAGCCCATCACCTCGTGCACGTGATGCGTGCCACGCCCGGCAAACGCGTGGTGGTGTTCGACGGCAGCGGGGGCGAGTTTGTCGCCGAAGTCGAACGCGTGGACCGTGGAAGCGTCCAGCTTGCCCTGCTATCGCAGCAAGAGATCGATCGGGAAGCGAAGCTCGACGTGGTCGCCGGCGTTTCGCTGCCAAAGGGCGAGCGGCAGCGGTGGCTGGTCGAGAAGCTCGTCGAGCTGGGCGTCCGTCGCTTCGTGCCGCTCGTGACCGAGCGCGGCGTGGCGCAGCCGGCAGCCGCCGCGATCGAGCGGCTGCGCCGCGCCGTCATCGAGGGCTCGAAACAGTGCGGTCGCAATCGATTGATGGAGATCGCGACCCCGGCGCGGTGGCGCGATTACGTCCGGGACGCAGCAAGCGACGGTTGCCGCCTTGTCGCGTGCCCCGCGGCGAGCGCGACCGCATGGGATGCCATTCGAAGCGCCGTCATTCCGCCCGGTGGCGCTTTTGCCTTCGCTGTCGGACCGGAGGGTGGGCTAACCGACGAAGAGATGGCGACGGCACAACAAGCCGGTTGGAAGGCGGTGAGCCTCGCGCCCCGCATCCTACGCGTGGAAACGGCCGCGGTGCTGCTAGCCGCCGCGGCCTGTCTGGCTGACATCGGCGATGGGAACCGCCAGCCGTAAACCGCCCATCGGCTCACGGCTTTGGCTTGGATTCGGCCGATCCGCTACCGGTCTTCTCTTCCGGCTTGTCGAGCGGCTCCCCCTTCTTCACGATCCGTCCGAAAAGCTGCCCGCCGTGATCGCCGCCGCTCCACGTGCCGGCGTACTCGCCGCGATAGATCAGCACGCGGGCGGTGAACGTGCCGAAGCCGGGAACCGGCATGTCGGTGAGCGTGATCACCGGCGTGTCGCCCGCCCATTTCACCTCGAGCGCCAGGGGCACGGTCAAGTCGTGGCCGCCGTATTGAATCCGGGCCTTGAACTGCCACAGGTCGTCCTTGATCTTCTTCACCTCGTTGATCGTGTACTTCTCCTCGTTGAGCTTCTTGCCGTTGTCCGCGTTCTGGCCGGTGACGGTAAACGTGCCGATGAGCGTGGCGCCGGAAAGTGTCTCCTCGAATTGCCTCTCCAGGGAGGCACGGTCGAGCTTCTTGGGGGCCGCGGGCTGGGCGGTCTCCTGGCCGGCTTGTGCGCCAACGGGCGAAGCATCCCATGCGGCCGCTACGAACGACAAACAAGCGACAATGCCAACGATGCGCGGTGCGATCATGATGGGTTCCCCTAAGGATGTCTTGGACGACGGGTGTCTCGACGGCAGGGCGACAACCTGACCAGTATACCCGCTGCCCCCGACGGCCCAAGGGCGAGACTCGCCCGCGCTACGTGGCGCTCTTCAAGAAAGCCTCGATCCGCTCCAAGCCGGCTTCGAGGTTCTGCATGCTGGTGGCGAACGACAGCCGCGCGTACCCCTCGGCCCCGAACGCCGAGCCCATCACCGTGGCCACGTTCTGTTGGCTCAACAGCTCCAGGCACCACTGGGCCGAATTGTCGACGCGCACCCCGCCGTACGTCCGCCCGAGGTGGGCGCCGATATTGATGAAGGCATAGAACGCACCGCTCATTTGCGTACACGTGACATCGGGCAATCGAGCGATCCGCGCGCGGACGAATTCCCGCCGCCTGGCAAACTCGGCCAGCATCGTGTCGACGCACTGCTGCGGGCCGGTCAGCGCCGCCAGCGCCGCATACTGGCTGATGCTCGACGGATTCGACGTTTCCTGGCTTTGCAGGTTGTCGAAGGCCTTCGCCAGCGGCGCCGGCGACATCGTCCAGCCGATCCGCCAGCCGGTCATGGCGTACGACTTGCTGACGCCGTTCACCAGCACCGTCCGCTCGGCAAGCCCGGGCCGCACCGTGGCGAAGCTGACGAAACGATTTTGGCCGTAGACCAGCCGCTCGTAGATTTCGTCGGCCACGACGCCCAGCCCTGCCTCTAGCACCACGTCCGCGAGCTTGCCCAGCTCCTCGGGCGAGTACATGCTGCCGGTAGGGTTCGAGGGGGAGCAGATCAACAGGATCTTCGCGCGCGGCGTGATCGCGGCACGCAGTTGCTCCGGCTGCAGCTTGAAGTCGGCCGCTTCCTCCGTCTCGACGATCACCGGTTTGCCGCCCGCCAGCTTCACTTGCTCGGCGTAGCTGACCCAATACGGGGCGGGAATGATGACTTCGTCGCCCGGGTCGCATAGCGCCGTGAAAGCGTTGTGCAGCGCGTGCTTGGCCCCATTGGCGATCACGACTTGCTCGGGCGCGTATTCCAGTCCGTGGCGTTCCTTGTACTGCCGCGCCACGGCCGCCTTCAATTCGGCGATGCCACCGGCGGCCGTGTAGTGCGTGTGCCCCGCCTTCATGGCGGCCGCCGCGGCGGCGCAGATATGCTCGGGCGTGGTGAAGTCGGGCTCACCGAGGCTGAAGTCGTAGACCGTCTTGCCGGCGGTCTTCAATTGCCGCGCCTTGCCGGCCATGGCGATCGTGGCCGACGGCTCGAGCGCCTCGACGGCGCGAGAAATCGAAAGGCCCGTGGCGGATGCGGCAGCTCGAGGAGGGTTCAAGTTCGCTACCATAGTCGTGCGGGCGGCCAAGAAGTGCCGCCAAATCTCTTGCGATTTTTCGGCGATGCCCCGTTGAGTTTCGACAATCATAAGGCCTGCGCGGTTCGCCTCCAAGTGGCAGCCACGCGCGCCGGGAGGGCGAGGCTCCCGTCGAGCCGTGGCGCAAAGGACACATCCAGTAGTGCGGCTCAGCAGGAGCTTCGCCCTCCCGACGTTGCCACCGGACACGGCAACTCGCCTTGACGCAAATGGGCAAAAACTGCTCCAATTGTCCGTGCCGGTCGGGGGGCCGGATCGACTCGGTCGACGAACGCTCGTAGGAGCGCCGGCGCGCCGGCTGTAGTGCGACGCAACGTTGGATGTTTTTTGCCATCCGGCGAATGCTGTCGCGTTACGGCGATTCCCCTAGAGGGCACCCAGGGGAGACTCTTTTAAGGACGAGCACGGGCGCCCATTTTTTGAGGAGCCATGGACATGGTGAAAAAAGCCAAGAAGAAGATCACGAAGAGCCCCAAGGCCAAGGGTTGGGGCGAGGCGAAGCCCGCCAAGCCGGCGAAGCGCTCGACCAAGAAGCGCAAGTCGCGCAAGCTCGCCGGTAAGTAGGCCGCGTCGTCGGCCGATCGGACAACAACGAGAAAGGCCGGAAGCGCCCCCGCAGGCGGATTGCGAGGGCGCTCCCGGCCTGTGTTTTTAGCGATCCGTGGTCCGCAGTCGGTGGACAGCGAAGAGTCGAAGCTCGTGGGCGTTGCGTGACCGCCAGTACAGAGACATCTGAGTAGGTCTGTCAAGTATCGTGAAGCGAATCGAGGAGCAGGTAATAGACAGGTTATCCACCGGCCGGAGTGGTGCAGGGAGCCAAGTATTTCAAGAGCGGCGCACCGCGACGCTGAAGAGCCGCGAGG
>JACPPG010000040.1 GCA_016191115.1 Planctomycetia bacterium
AAGAACGTCGTTAAGCCTGCTCAAGAACAACAAGACCAAAAAAGTCGGCGTGAAAAACAAACGCCTCTGCGCCGCCTGGAACGACCACTACCGACTCCAAGTCCTCAGCGGAAACTGACTTTTGGTGCAATCGCCCTGACCGCTCCAGCCAGGCGTTAATCTGAAACTCGTAGCTCATCGTCGTCCTGCAAGTCAACGAGCCTCACCGTCGAAGTCCGCAGGCAGAATACGCGTGCCGACGACGTCAAGCAGGGTTACGCCGCCGTGCGGCCCTTCAGCAGCCCGCGCAGGTCCGGATCGAGCGTCGCCTTGCCGGCGGCCAATTCGCGCGACAACACGTCGGCGACGACGTGAAGCTGCTCCACGGGGCTGGCCGCGAGATCGAGGAACAACCACTTCTGCCCTTTGATTTCGCATCCTCCGCCGCCGCTGCCGTCGAGCCAATCCTGGCGCACGCGGTACCCCAGCCGCTGGGCCGCCCGAAGCGCCCGTTCCAAAAGGTCGACTGTGTGCATCCCAGCTTCTCCAGGCCGCCTGCCGTCCGCGTCAACATGACCGGCGGGCACGGGGTGGGGATTATATCGGCTTGCGTTTTAGTCGCCCAGCCGAGAGGGACGATAGGAACCACAAGTGGCTAACTCGCTTGGCATCAATAAGTTATTCGATGTCGGCGGGGCAAATCGCGCGGCCGGCGAGAACCAAGAGGGTGTTTTGCTTTGGGTAGCCCGCGCACCCGCGCGGCACCGCGCAAGACCAGCGAACTTTGCGGGAGCTAGCAGTGTCAGCCGGCAATCATCAATCGCTCGAAGAGCAAGTGGCAATCCTCAAGGACCGGTTGGCCCAAGCGCAACGGTTGACGGCACTCGGCGAGCTTGCCAGCACGACCACGCACGAGTTCAACAACGTCCTGACGACGATCATCAACTACGCCCGACTTGGCCTTCGCCACAAAGACCAGGCCACCCGCGAGAAGTCCTTCGAGAAGATCCTCTCGGCCGGCACCCGCGCCGCGCGGATCACCAGCACCATCCTGGGCTTTGCCCGCAACCGACCCCATTCGCTCGAGCCGACCGACATGGTGAAGTTGGTGGATGACACGCTGCTGCTCTTGGAGCGGGAGTTGAACAAGTATCGTGTGACGGTCGAGCGGTACGTGGACGCGGTCCCCAAGACGTTGGCCAACCCCAACCAGATTCAGCAAGTGTTCCTGAATCTGTTGATCAATGCGCGGCAGGCGATGCCGCAGGGGGGCCGGGTCGTCATCAAGCTCAACCACGACCGCGAGAGCGACATGGTCGACCTCGTGGTGCGCGACACCGGCTGCGGCATGACTCCCGAAGTGCTAAGGCGCATCTTCGATCCGTTCTTCACGACCAAGACGGGGCCGGACGCCAGCGGCAAGGGGGGCACCGGCCTGGGGCTGTCGACGTGCCGCGAGATCATCGAAGCGCATCACGGCCGGATTCGCGTCGATAGCACGCCGGGAAAAGGAACGGCCTTCACGCTCAAGCTGCCGGTCGCTCGCGGCGCAGTTCCCTTGGCGCCATCCACGACCGCCATTCCCGCGCCCGCGCCGTCCGATTCCGCGCCCTCACCCGCGATCATCACGCCGGCAGCTCAATAGGGGCAGGGCTTTCCAGGCATCCCTGGGGCGCCGGGTGGCCCGAAGGCCCCTGGGCCGCCCATGTCCGGTCCACCCGCGCCCGGCGGCGCGAATCGCGAGAACAATCGGGCGATGATCCGCTGCTCGAGCGCCGTGTCGCGTCCCAGTGGCACCCAACCCAGCACAAATGGCTGCGGTCCGATCGGACCTTGCGCGCGGCCGAAAGTCGGGAAGCTGTCGATGGTCGTCGCGGGCCCCTGGGTTTGATCGTTGTAGCGGTCCAGGGAGTCATCGTAGCGGAACGTCGCGTCGCCGGCGTTGGCGTGCTCCGGCCTGCGCAAGTCCTCCAGCTCCTTGTACACAGCCACATCCACCAGGTAGCCATTTTCGACCGGCACGACCTGGATCAGGGCGCGACGGCGGATCGTTTGCAGCGTGCTTTCGAGCCGCTCGTAATAGTTGACCGAGTCGCTGCGCCACGGCTCGAGCAGGGTCGCGCCCAACTGCGGCACCGTGTCGATCCGCCCCAACGTCAGCATGTTGTCGACCAGCCGCACGCGGTCCTCGCGGTCGATGTCGAAATAGTCGTTGACCACGTCCACCAATTGGTCCCAGAAGAAGTCGCGATCCACCGGCGGCGCCAGCGCCGGATTCTCGTAAAAGACGCCCGGCGCGGAGCCGATCGATGCGCAGCCCGACCCCGTGCACAGGAGCAAGACCCACAAGGCATGGCGAATGCGGCGCATGATTCTCCGGCCCCCGATGCTTTCCGGCGCGCGTGAAACACCGCGCGGCAGCACGGGTCGTGTGTCGGTATCGGCGGAAAGGACTTTGAGGTGGAAGAAAAGGCCGCGTAGTGTGGCGAAAACCGGCCTGCCACGCAAGAGCGGCCGGGCGGTGGGCAGGGCCATTCTGTTTTTCAAAATGGCGAGGCGGGAAAATGGGACTGGCTCCGAGCATAAACAGCGCAAGTCCTTTCAGACCAACGTTGCGTCTCGGTGCCTGTCCCACTTTCCCGCCGGTGCGCCGCCGGCAAGCTTGGTGGACCGGATACCGTGCGGCGCGGCAGCTTGATTGTGCACCTCGTGCCCTTGCCCGGCTCGCTCTCGACCTCGATTGTGCCTTGATGGTCGGCGATGGTTCCATGGGCGAGGCTAAGCCCCAAGCCAATCCCTCCGGACGTTCGCCGCGTGGTGAAAAATGGATCGAAGATGTGCATCTTGATCTCGGGCGTCATGCCTGTTCCGTTGTCCTCGACGATGACGGAACAGTGGCCTCCGTCGATCCGGGTGGTCACGGCGATCGCGGCGGCTTCCCCGCGCGAATCGACGGCGTTGCGGAGGATGTTCGATACCGCCTGTTCGAAGGCCGTGGGATTCATAAGAGCCTGTGGCGCGTCGCCGTCGAGCCGTAGCGCCACCGTTGCGCCGCGTTTTTGGGCGTACGGTTGCGCCCTTTCTACCGCCTGGCGGACCACCTCGTTGAAATCGGCCAGCCATTTTTCCGACGGCTCCTGGCGGGCAAAATTCAGGACGTTGCGCACGATCCGCCCACAACGCTGCGCATCTCCCTTGATGGCCTCCAGGCACCGAGTGAGAGCCGCGTGATCACCGCTGGCCTGGGCTGCCATGGCCATCTCGGTGCCCAGGAGAATGGCGCCCACGGGGTTATTGATCTCGTGGGCGATGCCGGCGGCGAGCGTGCCGACCGAGGCCAGCCGCTCGGCGCTGCGCAGGGAATGCTGCGACGCTTCGAGTGCCCGCGTCCTTGACCGGACGAGTTCTTCCAGGTGCTCGCGGTGCCGCGCCAATTCCTCTTCGGCAGCCCTGCGCGCGGTGACGTTCTCGACCATTCCTAGTCCATAGAGCGGCGGCCCATGCTCGTCGCGGATGACGGTGGCGGTAAGCCGCGCCCAAATGACCCGGCGGTCCTTGGTCAGGCATTGCTTTTCGTAGGTATAAGATTGCATTTCGCCACGAAAGACCCTTTCGGCGAGCTCCACGTCGCCCGCCGCCGTTTTATCGTGCGAAATATCCGTGAACTTGAGCCCTCGCAACTCCTGCTCCGTGTAGCCGAGCATCTCACAGAATGCCTGGTTGGCCCGGATGAACGAGTAGTCTCCGGCCACCAGGATCATCCCGATGGGATTGGCTTCGAAGGCCGATCGAAAGCGTTCCTCGCTTTCCTGCACCTTCATCTCGGCGCGCTTGCGATCCGTGACATCGCGGGCGATGCCCAGCACCGTGTCCACCGCTCCATCGGCGCCCCGCTCCGGGATGATGCGGGCTTCGAAATAGCGCGTGCCGCCGGGCGAGGGGTAGGAGAACTCGATCTCGACCGGCTCCGCCGTATCGAAGGCTCGTTGTCTGGCGACGTCCCAGCATTGGACGAGGTCTTCGGGCATGCCCAGGTCTCGATTTGTCTTACCGATGAACTCGTCCGCCGGAATCCCGGTACGAGATTCGACCTGACGATTGACATACACGTGGCGGCCGGCGCGGTCGAATCGGGAAATGATGTCTGGCACGTTGTCGGTGACCGACCGCAGCTCCTGCTCGCGTCGGCGGAGCTGCTCCGCGCCTTCCCGCAGTTGCCCCTCCGCCCGACGGCGATACGTGACGTCGCGGGCGATGCCCACGATCGTTTCCACGCGTCCCATTGCATCCAGCTCGGGGATGACGCGCGTCTCGAAGTAGTACGTGCCCTCGGGGGTCGGGTAGGCGAACTCGAACTCCATCGGCGCGGCCGTGTCGAGGACCTGCTGCCGCGCCTGGTCCCATAGTTCGACCAGGTCGGGGGGCATACCCAACTCGCGCGTTGTCTTTCCGATGAACGCCTTGATGGCGATTCCGGTCCGCAAGGCGGCCTGACGATTGATGAACACGAAGCGGCCCGCGCGGTCGACACGCGCCATCGTATCCGGCACGTTGTCGGTCAACGAGCGGAGTTCGCGCTCGCGACGTCGCACGTTCTCGGCGGCAAGCTTTTGATCCGTCACGTCGTGACCGATGCCAAGCACTTGCTGAACGCGCCCTTCGGCATCCAGAAGAGGAACATAGGTCGCGACCAGATACACGTCGCGCGACGGCAACGGAATTATGACCTCGACCGTTTGCGTGGCGCGCGTCTCGATCGCTCGACGCAGGTAAGGCACGTATTGGTCGGTTAACTGCCGAGGGAACAGCTCCTCATCCCGCCGGCCAAGAAGCTGCTCAACGCCGAAGCCGGTCTTTTGCAGCGCGCGCGTGTTAATGAACTGCAGGCGCCGGTCGGCATCGTAGATCACCGCGCCGCCGGGATAGTCCTCAATGGCCAACAAGAGCTGCATCACGTCGTCGCGCACTTTCGTGCGCTGGCCTCCATGGTCATGCGCCGGCCGCCTCTCAACCGCCAGACAGTCGATTCTTGGCCGGCAAGCTATCTATAGCAACCCGCGACAGTCTCACAAGCCGGTGGTGAACGAGAAACAGCGCGATCGGCACGACCGGCCAGCCGATCCACAAGGCCAGTTCCCCGCTCGGCAAAAGCGGCTCGGCAACGTCCGCGTCAAAACCAAGGCACCGCACGTTGCCTCCTTGAGCAACCTCCACCGAGAAACGCCACGTGCCGGCCGCTGGCAAATCGCACCGCGCCGCCTGAAACAGCTTGTTCGTCGCCGCGGCGCTCGTGGCCGGCACGCGCACAATCGCCCCCGAGCTATCCGAGTGGGCCTCGACCGTCACGGTGGCGTCAGGCACGACCGCGTCCGTCTCGGCATCCTGCACCAAGACGCTTACGTCGACCGCCCCGGCAACCAGCGGCGTGGGGGACGTGAAGATGCTCACGCGCCACGGTCCCAGTCGATCGCTCGCGCGTAACAGTCCGCCATCGGCCCGCGCGGCGGCGCACCAGGCGGCGACGATGGCGAACGACGCCAGCCACGCGAACGACGCCTTCGCGAGGTTCGTCATCCGGCACCTCCTGGCGACACGGCGCCGCGCATCTCCATCGGCTGGCACAGGATCCAAACCCCCAAGAGGAACAACCCCGCGGTCAGGGTGCACCAGGGCAGACACGTTTTCGCGGCAGGAGACCGGTCGTCACAGCGAGCCGTCGCGAGACGATAGCAAAGATAGAGTGCCGCGAGAAACCCGAAGTCCAGGCACACGATTTCCGCTCGCAGAAGCCAGGGCGCCGCCTCGGCTGCGCAGCAACGGTACATCGTCCGCCCGATGCCATCCGGCGCGATACCCCAGTCGGCGGCAAATCGCCTTGCCGCCGGCAGGAATGCCGAAGCCCCCGTCACCAGGTGAAACCCGTAATGCGCTAGCCACATCGCGGCGCCCAGCGGAACAAGCGCGGGCGCAAATCGCGCGATCAGTTGCCCGGTCGATTCCGCGCTTGCCCACCGGCTGGCGAATGCCGCAGTCACCAGTAAACCACACGGCGCCACGACGAGCGCAACCGCAAGGTATCCGCTTTCCACAAGTGGCCTGGGCAGTGCAAACCGCGCGCAGATCACATCGATCGCGTCTACGACAGGGGCGATCATGCCGGCCGCGTTGGCGAACGCCGCGAAAACCAGAAGCAACATGAGCGCCGCGACGTCGGCCCGTAAGGGACGCTGCGTCGCGCGCCTCCCGGAGCGCACGTCGGCAAGCGCCGTGCTGGGGACGGCTGCTAACAATCCAACATTGTCGTGCGGGCAGGCATGCACGCAATCCAGGCAGAAGGTGCAATCCAAATTGTCCCGTTTCCGCGGAACGAGCAGATTCATTTCACAACCGCGTGACGTCGCCCCACCTTGGATGCACTCCCTTGTGTGGCACGTGGTGCAACAGGCCGGCTCGCGGACGCGCACAACCAGCGGCGAAACGAGCGACTGAACAAACTGGAATTGCCCAACCGGGCAGACGTACTTGCAAAAGGCGGCGCCGCGAAACAGCGTGTCGACCGCGCAGCCCACGACAAAGTACCCAACGGCGATCCACGCGGTCCACCAGGGACTCGACCACAGGTCCAGTGCCTCATAGGCCCAGAAGAACGCCAGCAGCAGCCCGGTCGCCAACCATTTCGACCGCAGCCAACTGGGCCAATCCCAACGCGGCGTCCACACGCGGCGGACGATGGCCCTCGGCAACGTGACTGGGCAGGCCATGCAGAAGAAGTTGCCCGCCACGAGCAGCATCAAGACAACCAACCCTCGCCAATGGACCCACGGCAACACGCCTGCCAGGTTCAAAGGCGCGATCTGTGGACCGCTCAAGCCGTCGAGGATGATCCACGCCGCAAGCAGGAAAAACGCCGCCTGCATCGCGCGCCGCGCCGGTCGCCAACGGAGCCAGCGACCAACGAGCGGCATTTGCAACAGGTCAAAGGTGGGTGCGCGGCGCGAAGGAGCACAAGCATCGCGGCGCTCGGTACTCTTCGGGTAGAGAATCGGAAGCGCGCTCGACAGGCGCGCGGGCCGAGGGCGATCGAACAAGAGACCCCAACCGATCCAGTCAAGCGGCACGAGATACGCGATCGTTCCCACGACCCACATCATGGCGCCCGCGATCGCCTGATCCGTGACGGCGGTCACGCCCCACAGCCGTGGCACGGCCTCGTAGTGGGGATAAATCACATGATCGGAAAACGTCAGCAGCGCGCATAGCACGGTCGCCTGCATTGCCGCCAGGAACACGTACGGCAACACCGCGATTCGCGGCCACACGGGGCGGCTCGGGTAAGGCTGAATCACCGGCCACCAGAAGGCGAGCGCGCCGGCTAAGAAACACGCGTGCTCGATGTGATGCCAGAAATTCGAACGCAGCGCCAGGTCAAAAAACCGCGGCACGTGCCACGTCCACACTACAACCGTGGCCGCCAACCAGGCACCCACTGGATTGGTCACAGCACGTACGGCGGATCGCACGGGCGGCCACCGCAAAAACGGCATCACCCAATATTCGAGGACCGCGGCCGGCATCCCGTGCACGAGCGGCAACTGCGGTGCGCCGAGCCACAAAAGCGCCGGCGCGGCGATCATTAAGAGCAGGTGCTGCGCCATGTGTACCGACAAGAGCAGGTCGGAAAACGGCTCAAGCGGCGAGGATACGGCCAGCAGGACGGCAGTAAGACCCGCGAAAAACGCCGCAAGCTCTCCGCCGCCGAACTCTACCGAGCCGCGCCGCCGCAGCGCCCGCCAGCCGCGCAAATAGATCGCGGCTGCCAAAGCGCACGCGGCGACTGGCACAACCGCCACCGGCCACGATCGCAAGAACAGCACCAGGTTTGGGTCCACCGCCGTCTCCCGTCACGTCAGGCGCGCCATGGCGCGCGGCCACTCAATTCTTCGTCTCGTCGGCGGCCGGCGATCGCGGCAGCGGCTCGCCCTCGCGCCGCAGGGTTCCGAGGAACGACACGAGCGCCTCGACTTCCGCGGGCGACAACTGCTTGCCGTAGGCCGGCATGTTGCCGCCCCCTTGGATCACCTGCCGGATCAATTCACTGTGCGAAAGCCGCGTGGCCACCAACGTCAAATCCGGCCCGCGCTTGCCGCCTTGGCCGTCCAGGCTGTGGCAATTGCGGCACGTCTTGTTCTGAAATACTGCCGCGCCCTGCAACTGCTCGGGCGTCAAGCGCTCGACAATGTGCACGGGGATGGGCGTGCCGCTCCAGGCGAACATCTCCGGTGACCACGGCGCGACGTTGCCCAGCCAGCCGAGCACCCCCAGCGTCAGGAACAATAAGAGAACAACGAGCACGGCCACCGGCCGTCGCCGTGGATGACGCTCCCCCTTGCCAGCGAAGAACGGCAACAAAAGCAGGATCGCCACCGCCACGACCGGCAACGTGAGAATAATGGCCGTCTCCATCTCCGGCGGCGAGAGCGCCAACAGGGCAAAGAGCGGCAAGAAGTACCAGTCCGGCCGCGGCTCAGCCTCGATCAGCGTCGGATCGGGCGGCTCGCTTGGCCCCTTCGGGCCGAATGAAATCGCCAGCGCAAAGATCACCAGCACGCAGATCGCTGAAAAGATCGCGTCCTTCGCGAAGTCATACGGGTAAAATGGCTCGCCTGCGGCGATCTCTTTTTCGTATTCGGCCTCGTAAGTTTTGGGATCGACGGGCTTGCCGGGCGCGGGCCGGGAGGAAATCCCCTGCCGCACGACCAGGTACAAGTGCGGCACCAAAAGCAGGATTGTCAGCCCCGGCAGGACGAACACGTGCAGCCCGAAGAAACGGCTGAGCGTCTCGCCGCCGATATTCGGCCCACCCAGCAGCACGTGGACAAGCGCCGGGCCGATGAACGGCACGCGGCCCACCATGGCAGCCCCCACGCCCACGCCCCAATAGGCATCCTGATCCCAGCGCAGCACCTGTCCGGTGAATGCCAGCCCCAGGGTCAGCAGCAAGAGAAACACGCCCAGGATCCACGTCAACTCGCGCGGGTATTTAAAGGCGCCCATCAGGAAGACGCGCGTGGCATGCAGCGAGATCAAGACGACCATGCCCGTGGCGCTCCAATAGTGCACCGCGCGCAGGAGCCATCCCAGCGGCTGCTCGTTGTTCAGGTACTCGAGACTGGTGTAGGCGTCGCTGGCGGCGGGGACGTAGACCACCGCCAGGCATATGCCGGTAACGATCTGCATCATGAACATCGTCAACGTCGCGCTACCGAAAACGTAGTACCAACCCAGTCCGCGCGGCACGGGGTGCGTCAGGATGGGCAGGACCGCGGTGCGGATCCCCAGCCGCAGATCGAACCAATCGATAATTCGTTGAGTGCGTGATGGCATGAATGGTTGGCGCGGCTGGAAGAGCTACCCTGGCTGCTGCAACGTCGGCAGGCGACCGGCGCGGATTTGCAGCCGGCCGTCGACCACGCGACTGTCGTAGGAGTAAAGTCCGCGCGGCGGCGGGCCACTGGCGCGCTGGCCATCCTGGTAGTAAACGCCGCCGTGGCAGGGACACAGAAACAGACCCGATTGCGGGAACCACGACACGGGGCAGCCCAGGTGCGTGCAGTTCACCATGAACACCTGGAACTTCTCTCCTTCGTCGTGGCGAACGTACGCTGCCAGGCGTTCCGACTGTCCGTCCCAAGGGCGATGCAGCGGATCGACGAAATCCACGAGCCGCGTCTGCTTCTCGGGATACTCTTCGACCGGCCCCAAGTCGACCCAACGGTCGCCGGGCGTTCGCAGGATGGGCGACAGTAAGTAGCCCACCACCGGCACGCCGGCCGCGGTTGTGGCCAGCGCGCCCAGCGCGACGCTCAACCAGCCAAGCGCGCTACGACGATTGGGTGGCGATTCGGCCGCCGCTCCACTCGCCTTGGGTGAACGAGATTCGTGCTCGGACATCAAATGCTTACCTTTCGGAGGATCCCCCGGCAGCCGCGGCCGACGCGGTTTGACTCTGTTCTACGGGCCGCCGCCACGACGCCACGAGAGCAACGACGTCCGCGATCTGCTCGTTTGTCAGCGGTTGGCCCGCGGGGAGCATCGCCCCCAGTTTCCTGAAATCGGGCATGCCCAGATCCGGCCTCCCGGTGATCACGATCCGCCTTAGCGCCTGGTCGCTCACCAGCGACAGAAAGGCCGCGTTTTTCAAAGGTCCGGCTTCGTTGCCCCCTTGCCCGCTCGTGCCGTGACAGTTGCCGCACGACAGGGCAAACACCTGGAACGCCTCTTCGCGATTGGCCCGCGCGTGGACATCCGTCTTGTCGGCGGGCGCCAGATAGTCGGGAAGCGGGCCGGCGGTGTCATCCGGCTTGCCGGCCCATTTCTTTCGCACGCCACTAATGACAATGTCGACCTGCTCGGCGGTCAGAGTTCCTCCCTGCTCGCGGGCGAAGGCCGGCATCAGCGTCCGGGCGCGCCCCTCGGAGACAACCCGCTTCATCTCTGCCTCCGGAATGATCGCCAGGAACAGCGGGTCTGCCAGCGGCGGCGCCGGACCCAACCGGCCCTCGGCGCCGTGGCAGCCCGAGCAATTCCGCGCAAAGAGCTGCTCGAAGTCGCGGACTTCGGACGGGCGCGGCGGGCGCTCGTGAGCCAGGCGGCGCCCGCAGCCTGCGGCGACGAGCACGAGCGCCATGGCCGCCCATCGCGCGGACAGGGACACACCCGCCCGCGTCGTCGCGGAGCATCGTTGCCCGGATCGGATCGTGCGATGAAACGAACGAAACGATGTCATCATCTTTCCAATACGGTGCTCCGGCATCCGATCAAGATATCCCCGCGCCGCGGACGGACACCTTCTCCGAACGCATTACCACCAACCCCGCCAGGATGCCGTACACGAATTGCGAAGCAATGAACCATTGCCAGTCAACGCGGCGATTCATCACCGGGTTCAATACGCCCATGAAGCCGTAGACCGCGCCAGTCCACAAGAGCGGCGCTACAATGCCGCCCCACAGCACCGGCCACCGCGGCAACGTGGGCAATAAAACACCGTAGCAAAGGCCTGCTCCGGCCGACACGAGCGCATGGATCACAAGGCCAAAGACCAGCGCCAGCGCGTCAAACTGCGCCAGCTCGGCGTCGGTCGCCGTGGCGAAGCGTGGCATAAGCATCGCGGCCAGCAAGTTGACCGTGTACCAGATGCCGCGACCACTCACCACGCCGTATGCCAGCGCGACCACGGCCATGCCGATGCCCCCCACGATCCCACCGCGAACGCCCGCGGAATAAGGATGGACCTTCTCGGGGAGCCGCATGCGGTGCACGAACCCCGCCGCCGGTGCGATGGCGACGGCGGCGGGCACCACCGCTCTCGGGCGCTCGTGGGCCGGAACGCGAGCGTGCTCGAACTCGCCGCGCCCCGGCAGAAGCTCTCGGATCCATCCCCCCAGGGCCAAAGGCACGAGCACGGCCCCGGCGATCGACATCGCCCAATTCGTCAGGCAACCGGCCGCCAGGAGCGTTATGCCCAGCGCGAGCACCATCGGCCAGGCGGTCGCAAGAGGCATGGCAATGGCCTCATGCGCGGCGGAGTTTTCGCGTGCTGCTATTTCGCCGGAAGGTTCCATGGAAGCGACCTGGTGATCCTCAACGTCCGAATACGTACACGACGGCGAAGACCACGATCCACACCGTGTCGACAAAATGCCAATACCAACTGACGATTTCAAATCCGCCTGTCCGCAGCCGCGAGAGTGCGGCCGTGGCGGATAGGCAGAACATCAATGACAACAGGAGAACGCCTACCGTCACGTGGGCCGCGTGGAAACCGACCAGCGTGTAGTAGGTGGTACCGAACAGGTTGCGGCCGATGGTCAGCCCGTGCTCGAAGATCAGGCTGCGCCACTCGACGGCGGTGCCCGCCAGAAAGAGCGCGCCCAGCGCGATCGTGGCGGCGAGCCAACCGCGAAAGCCACCGAGCCCGCCGCGGTGCATCGCCGTGCCGGCCAGGTGCGCCGTGAAACTGCTGGCCACCAGGCAGATTGTATTGGCGACCGCCAAGGGGATGCTCAGCGCCTCGGCCGGCGTTGGGCCCGCCGTGCTTTGCCCGATATACGTGATGTAGGCGACGACGAGCGTGCCGAAGAAAGCCACCTCGGAGCACAAGAAGCACACCATGCCGACCTGCGCGCTGTGCGCGGCGCCCAGCTCGAACGTCGGCGCGTGCCGCTCGAAGCGCCGCGCTGGAGAGATCGATTGTGGTAGACCGGCCTGGCTCACGCGTTCTTTCCTTTCTCTTCGCGTCGCGAAAACAGAAGAGTCATTCGTGCATCCAGTCGGGGTCTTCGGGATGTTTCAAGTCCCACAATGGGCGGCGGCTGCGTACGAGCGGGATTTCCTCGAAGTTGTACGGCGGCGGCGGCGACGTCGTGGCCCATTCGAGCGTCCAGGCGTCCCACGGATCGTCCCCGCCTGGTTTGCCACGTCGCAGCGATAGAAACAGATTCCAGAAAAAGATGGCAAAGGCCACGCCCAGCACCGTCGCGCCCGCGGTGGAAAGCTGGTTCCAGACGGTCCATCCGCGATCGGCCGAGTAGGTGTAAATCCGCCGCGGCATCCCCATCAGGCCGGCGATGTGCATCGGGAAGAACGTGAGGTTGAATCCGAGGAGCATCAGCCAGAAATGCCAGCGGCCGAGCCGTTCGCTCATCATCCGCCCTGTAGCCTTGGGAAACCAATAGTAGAAGCCGGCCATCAGCGCGAACATCGTGCCGCCGAACAGCACGTAGTGAAAGTGCGCGACGACGAAGTAGCTGTCGCTCACCTGCCAGTCGATCGGCACGCTGGCCAACATGATCCCCGTCAATCCGCCCATGAGGAACATCCCCAGGAAACCCAGGGCAAATAGCATGGGCGTCGCCATCCGCAACCGGCCGCCGTAGAGCGTGGCGATCCAATTGAAGACCTTGATGCCGGTGGGCACGGCAATCAGAAACGTCACGCCCGAGAAGATGGCGTCCAGCGCGTCGCTCAAGCCCACCGTGAACATGTGATGTGCCCACACGCCCATGCTGATGAACCCGATGGCGATCGTCGCCGCGGCCACCGACTCGTAGCCGAAGATCACCTTGCGGGAGAAGACGGGCACGATTTCGGAGATCATGCCGAAGGCCGGTAGCGCCAGGATGTAGACCTCGGGGTGCCCGAAAAACCAGAACATGTGCTGCCACAAGACGGCCGATCCGCCGGCCTGCGTGTCGAAGAAATGCGCCCCCAGCGAGCGGTCAAATAGCAGCATGATCTGGGCGGCCGTCAGCGGCGGGATCGCGAAGATCAAAAGCACGCCGTCGACCAGCATCATCCACACGAAGAGAGGCACCTTCCCCAGCGTCATTCCCGGCGCGCGGAAGGTGAGAATGGTGGTGACGAGGTTCACGGCCCCGGCCAGTGTGCCAATGCCCGAGGTCATGAGTCCGAGAATCCAGTAGTCGGTACTATGCCCGCGGGAAAAGGCGTACTCGGTCAACGGTGCATAGGCGAACCAACCCACGTCGGGCGCGCCGCCGGCGAAGAAGCTTGCGTACGTCAACGTGCCGCCGAAGGCGAATAGCCAGTAGCTCATGGCGTTCAGGCGAGGAAACGCCATATCGCGGGCGCCGATCATCAGGGGCACCAGGTAGTTGCCGAACCCGATGAGGATCGGCATGCCGACGAAGAAGACCATCGTCGTGCCGTGCATGGTGAAAAGCTGATTGAAGATCTCAGGCCCCAGCACCCGCGCCCCGGGCGCCCAAAGCTGCCAGCGGATGAGCATGGCCTCGATGCCGCCGATCGCAAAAAAGGCAAGACTGGTCGCGACGTACAGGATGCCGATCCGCTTGTGATCGACCGTGCTGACCCAAGCCGACAACCCTGCCGTCGCCGGGAGCGGCGCCGCGCGGCTCGCGGATTGTTCGACTACGGCCATGGCGTGCTCTCGGTCGCGATTACTTCAACGTTTCCAGGTAGTCGACGAGCGTATCGACGTCGCTATCGCCCAGGTGCATGTTCGGCATTTGCGAGCCGGGCTTGATCGCGTCCGGATCGGCGATCCAGGCCCGCAAGCGCGCACGATCATTCGCGGCGGCGCCGGCGGCAATCGTGCGACGGGCCATCAGGTGAGTCAGGTCGGGGCCCACTGTGCCATGGGCGGGCGTACCGCGGATCGTATGGCAGTTCACGCAGGCGAGCGCCAAAAATCGCGCCCGGCCCGCCGCGGTTGCCGCTTCGTCCGCGGCCGGCTTCCGCTCGTTCTCCTGCCAGCGGCGAAAATCGTCGTCCGTTTCGACCATCACCGCAATTTTCATGTTCGCGTGCTGCACCCCGCAGAACTCCGCGCACTGACCCAGGTGCGTCGCCGGTTCACCGGCCGAGAACCACATGTGGTTTGTCCGGCCGGGCACCACGTCCGTTTTGCCGGCCAGGCGTGGCACCCAAAAGCTGTGAATCACGTCGGCCGACAAGAGCTCGACCGACACCGCGACCGGCTCTCCGTCGCGCCCGGCCGGTACGTGCAATTCGTTAGCCGTGCGGACGCTCAGATCGGGATAGTTGATCTCCCACCACCATTGGTGACCGATCACTTGCACGCGCACCGTCTCGCCGGAAGTGCCCGGCTGCTGGGCCTCGACAACGCTCCGCACGACGACCAGGAACAGCACGAACACGATCAAAAGCGGGGCAATCGTCCAGGCCACTTCGAGTGGCGTGCTGCCGTATATCTGGGCCGGCTCGGCATCGTCCGCGCCCTTGCGCCCGAAACGCAGCGCCGAGTAGACCAGCGCACCGCCGACCAGCACGAAGATCGCGCCCGTGATTCCCAGCACGAGATAAAAGAGCTCGCGGATGGCCACGGCGGGTTGGCCCACAGGGCGAAAGACCGAAAGGTCGTCGGCCGCGGCGCGGGTGGCCGCCAGCCAGACGACGGCCGCGAGCACGGGCGCGCAGCGCCCCGCGACGGCGCTTGCGGTCCGACCCCAGCCTGTGATTCCCTTCCTGGCTTGGCGCATCATGGCCGCCGACCGTGGCCCTCGCTTAGAGTCATTCCACCGTGAATGCGCTTGCAGTGTAGCGAGTCAATGGCCAACAGCCAAGCTTTTGCCAGCGGCGGGTCAGGGTCATTCTGTTTTTCAAAATGGCGAGGCGGGAAAATGGGACTGGCTCCGAGCATAAACAGCGCAAGCCCTTTCAGACCAACGTTTCGTCTCGGTGCCTGTCCCACTTTCCCGCCGGTGCGCCGCCGGCAAGCTTGAAATGCAACAGAAGGACGGCTGGCGTACTCGTGCTTTGTGTAGCCCGCGCGGCCCGTCCGCGCGTAACGGCTCTAACGGATGCGAGGATCGCGGCCGACGGACGCGCAAGCGCCGCACGGCAGCGGAGGATGCGCACACCCGCCGGGCACGCCAAAACATCGTAGACTAATAGGCCGAATTCTTGCCACGCGGTCGCTCGCGCACGTTGTCGCGGTTGCGCGCGGGCGGCCGGCGCGGCGCCCCTCGACGAGGCACCCCGGTGGTCATTCTGCTCGACAAGAATCCCGCGACAGGCGCCCCCGGCATCCCGCCCCGTTGGGCGCGCAGCAACAAGCAGGGCGTGGGCACGGCCTACTCCGATTTAAGCCGCGTCTGGTTCACCGTCTCCGGCGGCGCGCTCAACGAAGTCGCCTACCCGACGATCGATCGGCCGCAGATCCGCGACATGCAGTTCCTGATCACCGACGGCGAGACCTTTTTCCACGACAGCCGCCGCAGTCTGATCAGCACCGTCGAGTACATCCACCAGCATACGCTCGGGTTTCGCATCACCAGTCGGGACCCGCAGGGACGCTACCAGCTCGTTAAGCAGGTGATTTCCGATCCGCACCGATCCAGCGTGCTTCTGAACACGCGACTGGAGGCACAGCCGGAACTGCTCCAGAAGCTCCGGCTGTTCGTGCTACTCGCGCCGCATCTGAACGTCGCCGGCTGGGGCAACAACGGCAACGTCGTGCGCACCCGCGCCGGCGACGTGCTGACCGCGCACAAGGACCACGTGTGGCTGGCCCTGGCGGCCTCGGTCCCGTTTCGCGCCACCTCCTGCGGCTACGTCGGCATGACCGACGGCTGGCAGGACCTGGCGCACGACTACCGCATGGACTGGCACTTCGACTCCGCGCCCGACGGCAATATCGCGCTCATGGGCGAATTGGACCTGTCCGCGAGCAGGGAGTTCCTGGTTGTCCTGTCATTCGGCTCCACAATGCATCATGCGCTCGTGTCGCTTTCGCATTCGCTGGCTTTCTCGATCGACCAGCACCGGGCGCGTTATATCGAGCAATGGGCGCGGGCGGCGGTGCACTTGCGGCCCGACCCGGCGCGCGTCACCGGCGACGGCGGCCGGCTGTACTGCATCAGCCACAGCCTGATATTGGCGCACGAGGACAAGGTGCACGACGGCGCGACAATCGCCTCGCTCAGCACGCCGTGGGGAGAAGCCAAGAGCGACGACGACTCGGGCGGCTACCATCTCGTGTGGACGCGCGACATGTGCAATAGCGCCACGGGACTGCTCGCGGCCGGCAATCAAGGACCGCCGCTGCGGTCGCTTTTGTATCTGGCCTGCACGCAGTGCGAAAGCGGCGGCTTCTATCAGAATTTCTGGATCGATGGCGAGCCGTACTGGCACGGCATTCAGCTCGACGAAGTGTCGTTCCCGATCATGCTCGCCTGGCGCATGCACAAGGCCGAGGCCCTGGCCGAATTCGACCCCTGGCCGATGGTCCTCGCGGCGGCAAGCTACCTGGTCCAGAACGGGCCCGCCACCCCACAGGAACGGTGGGAGGAAAACGCCGGCTATTCGCCCTCCACGTTGGCCGCCAATATCGCCGGGCTGGTCTGCGGCGCATGTTTCGCCCGCGACCGCGGCCACAACGACACGGCCGAGTTCCTCGAGACGTACGCCGACTTCCTCGAATGCCACGTCGAACGGTGGACCGTCACCACTGCGGGGGAGCTATTGCCCGGCGTGCCGCGGCACTACATCCGCATCCGGCCCATCGACCTGGCGGACCCCCATGCCGACGAAGACCCGAATCGCGGCATGCTCGACATCCGCAACGGGCCGCCCGGCGACGCGTACTCCTTTCCGGCGAAGAACGTGGTCGATGCCGGTTTTCTGGAACTGGTGCGCTACGGAATCCGCGCCGCGGGCAGCACATTGATGGAAGACTCGCTCCGCGTTGTCGACGCGGTGCTGAAGGTCGACACGCTCTTCGGGCCATGCTGGCGCCGTTACAACCACGACGGCTACGGCCAACGCCTCGACGGCGGGCCCTTCGAGGGCTGGGGGCACGGTAGCGCTTGGCCGCTGTTGACCGGCGAGCGCGGACACTACGAGCTGGCCGCCGGCCGCGACCCGACGCCGTACATCCGCGCGATGGAGCGATTCGCCACCGATACGGCGCTTTTGCCCGAGCAGGTCTGGGACCAGCCCGACCTGCCCGAGGCCATGATGTATTTCGGCCGCGCCACGGGAGGGGTGAATCCGCTGGTGTGGGCGCACGCGGAGTACATCCGGCTGGTGCGATCGACGGCCGACGGCCGTGTCTTCGACCTGATTCCCGAGGTCGCTGATCGCTACCTGTCCGGCAAGCCGCGTGGGCCGGTGGAAGTGTGGAAGTTCAACCGCCGCGTCCGATCGGTGGCGCGCGGGGCCCGGCTGCGGATCCTCGCTTCAGCGCCTTTCCGCCTGCACTGGACTGCCGATGAATGGCAGCACGGCCACGACACCGATTCAACGTCGACCGAGCTGAAACAGGATTACGTCGACATCGCCGTGGCCAAGGATCAGCGGGCGCCGATCCGTTTCACGTTCTACTGGCCCGTCGCCGGCCGCTGGGAAGGGACGGATTTTGAAGTGACGGTGGGCGACGCGACGTAGTGTGCCACTTCGCCAATGATGCGGCCGCGTGTGCCACCGCGGCCGCGTGTGCCACTGCTTCGCCAGAAGCAGTGCGAAGCGAGGACCGACGTCGAAATGATCGCCTGGTCTTTGCGCGGGGCAGCACGGCTTGCCCTGATCGGTCAAGCCGTGGCACGCGTCAGCACAACTCGTCGGCACTGCGGGCACCCTGCAGGTGCAGCCAGCCGACGAGTGCGTTGGCGCCGCTGCGGCGGGCGGCATCGAAGGGGGTCAGCTTGTCGTGGCCGACCCAGTTGATGTCGGCGCCTTGGCCGAGAAGATATTCAGCCGTCGCCCGTTGACCGCCGTGACAGGCGCACCAGAACGCGTTTGTGACGTCGTCGGGCGGGGGCGTGTCGCCGGCAAAACACGACTCGACGCGGTCCATCAGCCCCAATGCGGCGGCCTGCCAGAGATTCGTTTTCGCGCCGCGTTCGAGTAGCCGGCGGGCCGCGTTCCATTGGCCGAAAGCCACGGCATCGGCGATTGGCGTCCCGTTGCCGATCACGCCGCCGTCGGCTTCGATATCGGCGCCGCGATCCAAGAGGGCGTCGAGCACGGCTACGTCGTCGCTGCTGGCGGCCCAGTGGAGCGGCGTCTCGGTGTGAGGGCCGATGAACCGCGCGTTCACGTTCGCGCCGGCCGCCAAGAGCGCAGCCACGGTCTCAGTGCCGCGGGGAAAATGGCCCGGCCAGTCGGTGGCCACGTGCAGAAGCGTCCGCGACATCCCGCCGGGGTTGCAGCCCTTCGTGGGATCGCCAAGCCTGGCCGTCGCCAGCCCCGGGTTCTCATCCAGCAACCGCTTGAGCGCCTCGACGTTGCCCTTGTGGATCGCCTCCACAGCGGCGACCGCCAACGGCTCTTGGGTATCGATGTTCATGGCGCGCCCTCGCTGATAGTCGCCGTGTCGCCTGTCGACACGGAGTCTATCGCGCGAGAGCGGGTGTGGCCAGAAATCGCTACCGCATCCCGCCGGTCGGCTGGTCCTTGGCCAATTGCTCTTGCGGCTCGAATTCGAGCCTCACTGTGAGCGTTTCTGGTTGCAGGCTCACGGTCGAGCGGTACGCGACCGGCGGCCGCGCGGCAAACAGCGGCGACGACGAAGCCGGCACGGTGCCGGTCGTGGATTTTTCCTCCGCCGCCAATAGTCGCAGCCCTGTGGTGAGCATGCCCATGTCCAGCTTCGGACGCGGCAACCGCAGCACGATCGGCGGGACGGGCTTGCCGGCTTCAGAAGGCCATGCGACCAAAAGCGCCTGCGCGCCGTTGGGCCGCCCGATGCTGATGCCCGCGGAATCGGTGCGGAAGCGGACTTCGTTCCAGCGGGCCCGCTTCGCCTCGTCGAGCGCGGCCAGCCGGTCGGCGAGCGCGGCATTGATGGCCGCGGCCAGTCCGGCGATCTCGCGGTCGAAGGCACGGCAGATCGCTTGTTCCACGTGCGCCGAGCATTCCACTTCCGCTTCCGTCTTGTTGGTGGCAGCGCGATTCTGCGCGATCCGTTCCGTGAACTTGCCCAACACCTTGGGCCGGCTGCTTGTGATCTCCTTGGTCACGAGCGCCGTCTTGGCCGTGCACGCGGCCGGCTGGCTGGCCAGGCCGCGGGCGTCCAAAAGCAGCCGGGCGGCGGCGTGGAACTCAGTCGTCGCGTCGCTTGTGATCTGGATGCTGCGCGCGTTGCCGACCCCCTTGAGGATCACCGTTCCGGCGAGCACCATATCGAAGGCGGCATGGTCAACATCGGGCACGAGCACGGTCTTCACCACGCCCTGCACGTGGGCCTGGCCGTGGACGGGGATCTCCAAGAGCACGTCCTGGAACGGCGCGTCGAGCGCGAACGGCGCGGACAGCGTGCGGTCGAGACATTCGGACGATACGCGGCATTGAAACTCATCGAGCCCGACGACCACGCCCAACAAGCGGCCGGCCCGGTCGCGAAGCCGGTCGTGCGCCGCGGGGTCGTGGGCGACGCCCAGGACGAGCGAACCGGTCTTCGAGGGCGGAGCGCTCCCGGCGGCGCCCGATGCGTCCGCAGCCTGGCCGGCGGCTTCGTCGGCCAGGACAGCGGACGCGAGTAGATTCAGAATGGCGACAGAAAAGAACAGGACACGGGTTTTCGTGGACACGGCCGGCACGCCTGAAAAAGCGCCACTAGCAGCTTAGGAATCGCTCGAGCGTGCGTCCACGAGGGCCCGTTGCGGCCCCGCAATTCGACATCATGGTGCGCCTCGACTCCGCTCCGACGCGTTCGCGGCTTTTTCAAAAAGAGGTTGTACGAGCGACAAGTTCTCCTGACGTTAGTTTCCTCACCAGCAAAGTCCGTCACAGCTCACATGGGATCGCGAGCGCCGGACCTGGTTGTTTCACACCATTCACCGTTTCGACGAGAGCTTGAAAAGCTCGAAGCGCGCGTACGAACATGCATGCCCGAACGCCGTTGAAGAACACGAGCCACCCCGCGCCCAACGATCCAAAGATGAGAACCCCCAAAGCAGACGAGAGGTCGCGCGACAAAAATCGCGCTTCCATCATTAAGCTTAGTCGGCGCGGAAAAAAAGGAAACGGTTTTGCGCGCGGGCGCGCGAGATTTTTCGGCGGCGGTCTTTCGCGTGCAGTTCGTGCCCTTATTCACGAGCGGCGGCTCGTGCCGAACATCACGAAGTCGAAAGCCCATGGCGCGACGGCCAGACGGGAGGGCGAGGCTCCTGCCGAGCCGGGGTCCGTCCGCGATGCAGCGGCTCGGCAGGAGCGTCGCCCTCCCGAGGCGAAGCGCCAGAAGGCACGCTACTTGGCCGCGGCCTGCCCGGCGGCGGCTTGGGGAGCGGCGGCGGCCTGGGCCGGCGGCGCGTAACCCGGCGCCGCCTTGAACGAGGTCACGAGGGCCCCGTCGGCCGTGTTCCAGACCCGCACTTCGCCATCGAAGCTGCCGGTGGCCAGCCGCTTCGTGGCGTCGTTGTAGGCCAGGGAGTAGACCCAGTCCGCATGCCCCTCGTAGTTGCGGACCGGCTTCCGCTCGGCGGCCTCGAACTGGCGGGCCGTCTTATCGGCCGAGCAGCAGAAGATCTGCCCGCCGGCGACCACGATATCGTAGACTTCCTGCCCGAACCCGGCGATTTCGCCGATCTTGCCGGCGTCGGCCGGTTTCCAGACGTGGACCTTCTTGTCCCGGCCGGTGGTCAGCACCTGGCTTGAATCGGCATTGAACGCCGCGCCGTAAACCTGCTCGCCGTGGCCCGGGTAGGTGACCAGCGACTCGCCGGTGGCCGCGTCGAAGAGCTTCGAAGTCTTGTCGCGGCTGGCCGAGGCGAGCCTTGTGCCGTCGTGGTTCCAGGCCACGGCCATGACCCAGTCGGCATGGTCCTCGATCACCCGCTCTTCCTTGCCGGTGGCGACGTCGTAGATGCGGATCGAGCGGTCGGCCCCGCAGGCCGCCAGGCGATTGCCGGCCGGGTTGAAGGCCACGCCCCAGGCCACGTCGGCCATCGCCCCAAGCTGCTTGAGAAGCGTCCCCTTGGCCGGGTCGTAGAGCGTCACCTCGCCCGACTGCCCGGGCAGGCCGCCGGCCGCGGCCAAGAGCGCCCCGTCGGGGCTATAGGCCAGGCCCAGCGTTCGCTGCGGCACGTTCTTGATCCGCCTTACCAGGGCTCCGGTGGCCGGATTCCAGATAGTGACCTCCCGGTAGCCGCCGGCGGCCAGCTCCTGTCCGCTGGGGGCGAACGCCAAGGCCGTGATCGGCACGGGCATCCGGTAGCTCTCCGGCGGATCGGGATGCGGCAGCTTGGGCACGATCGAGGCCAGCGCGGCCTTCGGATCGGGACCGTCGAACTTGGCCCCCTCCTCGATCCACCGCTTGACCGCGGCTACTTGTGCCGCTGAAAGCGGGTCCCCTTCCTTGGGCATCCGCTCGTCTTTGTCGTCCGAGGAGATCAGCCGCAGTAACTCGCTCTCGTCTGGTTTGCCAGGGTTTATCGAGGGGGTGCTGCTCGCGCCCGGCTTCATCAGCATCTCGAAGGTGGTGAGCTGGTATTCCCCCTTTGGATCGGTCGCTCCGTGGCATGCGAGGCACTTGCCGACGAGGAGCGGGGCGACGTCCTTCGAGAAGACGACGGGCGCGGCGGCCTGCGGCGCCGGTTCGTCGGCCGATGCGATCGAGCAGCCAACTAGCAAGACCACGACTGTGGATAGCAACACACACGTTCGCATGGACGAGATTCCCCTCAACTCGACCCCTCTCCGGCAAGTGGAGAGGGAGTTATGCCACACCCCGCAACCTAAGCGCTTGAATTGAACTAGTGCTGGAACAAGAACTCGTTGGCGTTGAGCAGTGCCCAACATACGTCCTCCAGGCCCCGCATCCGGTCTCCGCTGGCGGTGACGTGACGCGTAGCCACGTCGAGCTCGGCGGTGCTGGGCGGCCGGCTGAGCGCCGCCAGGTACAGCTCGCTCACCACGTCGGCGTCCGTCTTCCCACCGGTCACGAGCGTCCGCAACCGGTTCTTCTCATCGCGCACCTTGGAGTGCACCAAGGGCCCGTTGATCATCTGGAGCGCCTGCGACAGATTCGAGTCGCTCGATCGTTCGCACTGGCAGGCTGTCTCGCGGGCCGGCTGGCCGAAGACCTTCAGGAAGTAGTTGTCCACGTCCGGGCTGGGAAGCTGCGTGGCACGGGTGCCGGAGGGCAGGCCGGCGAACTTCTCGTCGACGCTGGTCACGCGGCAAATCGCGTCCAGGAGTTGCTCGGCCGACAGAAGCCGGGTGGTGGCGTGCGAGAAATACTTCGTATCGTTGCGGTTGAAGTCGTTCTTTCGCGAGCTCAACTGGTAGGTGCGGCTGTTGAGGATCGTCCGCAGCGTGTGCTTGCGATCGAAGCCGTGTTCGACGAAGTCCTTGGCCAGGTGATCGAGCAAGGCGGCGCTCGACGGCGGGTTCGAATCGCGGAAGTCGTCCACCGGGTCGACGATGCCCCGGCCCAGCAGGTGCCCCCACATGCGGTTCACTTCCACCTTGGCGAAGAACGGGTTGTCGGGCGCGGTGAGCCAGGTGGCAAATGTGTCGCGGCGGTCGTCCTCGCCCGCCAACTCGGCGTCCCCCTTCAGCGGCAGCCAGGGCTTCATCTGCTTGCCGGTCCGCGGCTGGGTGACTTCGCCCGCGCGCGAAACCCACACCACCAGCTCGTCGGGCGTGGTGCCGGGCTTCTTCTGCACGCGATTGAAGAACGCGCCGATCCCGTAGTAGTTGTCCTGCGTCCACCGCTCGAAAGGATGATTGTGGCACTTGGCGCACTGGATGCGGATGCCCAGGAACAGTTGCGAAGTGGTTTCGGTGCAGTCGTTGGTGTCGGCGGCGGTGCGGAAGAAGTTAGCCGCCGGGTTGGCGAACGTGCTGCCGTTGGCCGTAAGCAGCGTGCGGGCGAAGCGGTCGGCCGGCATGTTCGTGCGGAAGGCGTTGACCAGCCAGTGATGGAACTTGTGCACGCCGGCCGGCGTCACCTTGTTCCCGCGTAACCGTAGCAAGTCGCCCCATTTGAGCGCCCAGAAGTCGGCGTACTCAGGCCGCTCCAAGAGCGCGTCGATCAGTTTCGCGCGCTTGTCGGGGGCCTGATCGACAAGAAACGCCTGCGCCTCGCCGACGCCCGGCAGCTCGCCGATCACGTCCAGGTACGCGCGGCGGACGAACTCCTCGTCCGAACACAAGTCAGACGGCAGGATCTGCAATTGCCGCAGTTTCTCGAACACGTCGTGGTCGACGAAGCTGCTCTCGGGCGGGTTGTTCCATTGGAAACCCTCGACGTCCTTGAGGAACATCAGGGACGCGGTCTCCATCTTTTCCAGGTACCGGACCAGGATGGCCGACTCGCCGCGATCCAAGCCGGTGACGAAGCCGTCGGCGTTGACCGTGGCCACGCCTTCGTCGGAGCTTGTGTACACGGCCAGGTTTGTGACGTCGCGAATGCTGCCGTCGGAGAAATGCGCCAAGACCAGCAACTGCTGCGTGTGCGCCGGCCGCTTCAACAACCGCTGCCGTGGATACACGTCCACTTTCACGCACCGCGGCGCATCGGCCGGATCGACCTGGCAACCCTGCGCGATCCAATCGTGCAACAGGTCATAGGCGGGGTCGGCCTTCTTCATCCGCCGGCCACCGCCGTGAGCCACTTCCATCAAAGGCTTGCGCAATAGCAAGCTCGCCTCGGGCTCGTACACGTTCGTGCGGCGATTGAACGCCTCGCGCACCAGGGTCTCTGTGTCGACGGCCGGGTCGTAAGCCCGCAGCGACATGCGGAAGCCCCCCTTGCCGCTGGGCGAGCCGTGGCAAGCGCCGGAATTGCAGCCCTGCTTCGACAGCGCGACGAGCGTCCCGTACTCGAACGAGACGACGTCAGGCTTGCTCTGGCCCGTGACTTCGACGGGGACCTTTACTTCGTGCCCACCAACCGTGACCGCGATTTCGGCCTTGCCGTCGGCCACCGGCACGGCCACGCCGTTCTCGATGCGGACGACCTGCGGGTTGGTCGATGTCAACTGGGCGGCACGCGTGAGGTCTTGCGTCGTGCCGTCCGCGTAGAAGCCACTCGCGATAATGTGCATCCGCCGCCGCGGCGTCTGAAGCTGGATGGCGCCCGGCTGCACGTCAATCCGCTCCGGCGTGCCGACGACGATGGGTTCGAGCGCGGGCGGGGCGCCCGCTTGCGGCTCGGCGCCGACGGGGCCTGCCGCCAACAACGTCACCGCGGCCAGGGCGCCGCAGACCATCGGGCCAACGACCGTTCGCGTAAACTGGCGCATCGCTTCTCCCTCGCTTTGAGCTGCTTACTTTTTGTTGCACCCCGACGCCGGGAGCGCGAGGCTCCTGTTGAGCCGCTCTCCCTCGTTGCACTTGCGCCGCGGCTCGGCGGGAGCCTCGCCCTCCCGTTACCTCGCCACGGCGGAACTTCGAACACTCCTCTTAAGGCCGAGTAATCTCCAGGCTCACTGGATCGCTTTCCAGGCTCACGGCGCGATCCTTGACTTTCATCGTGGCCGTGGCCGCGATCTCCACCTTCCCCGCCGCCATGTCGCCCGCGGCCGATAGCTCGATCGCGGCCTCGTTCTGTCCCTCCGGTACCGTGACCTCGGGTGGGCCGCTCATGCCCGTTGGCACGTGCTTCAGCCGCACGGTGACGGGCCCTGTGGCGTCGCCATACCGCGTGAGCTTCACCGCGACCGCTTGCTTGCCGCCTGCCACCAGCGGGCCGGCCGGCGCCAGCGAGACCTGCACCGGCTTCACCACGCGCAACACCAGGTCGGCGATCGTCACCGTTTTCGGCTGATTCTGAAATGTCGCCGTGCCGGTGATCGAAAGCGGGTAGTCCCCTTCGGCCAACGCCATCGGGCCGGCGACTTCAATCGCCACCTCGGGCTTGCCTTTTTCAATCGGGGCTACCTTGGCCGAAACGCCTTCTGGCAAGCCGGCGACGGCCAGCTCGATCTTGTCGTCGAACTTGTTGAGCCGTTTGGCCTCGACTTTGAAGCTCGTCGTTCCGACGAATTGCGGGAAGGGAATGGCCCCGGCCGGCGCAGCCGAAAGTTGAAAGAAGTCTGGAAACACCGGGCCGACACCCAACCCTACCAGCCCGTCCAGGTCGGCCGGCGGATACGCCCAACCGCCTAGCGCGGTCTTGAGCGGGGTAAGCGTGCTGGCGGTGGTTTGGAATTCGGCGTCGCCGATCTTGGCGCGGCCGAGAATGCGGACGTTGGCCCACCGGCCCGGCTCCATATTCGCCGGCAGGGTCACACGAAGCACGGTCTCTTTGCCTTTTTCGGCGATCGTGTTGCCGGCAAGCGAAAGCCCTTCGCCGGCCCCCTCGACTGATAGTGCAATCGGCCCATCGTAATCGCGGCGGGCGCAGGTGACCTTGGCGACGAACACGCCGCGGGTCGGCGCGTCGAATTTCTCACCTTCGACGGCCAGCGTGAAGCCGGGCCGATAGACCTCGACCGTGATCCGATACACGAAGTCCGGTCCGCCGCGACGCAGCAAGTCCTCGACCATCAGGCGATAGACGCCGTCGGCCGGCGCCGTAAAGTCGATGATGCCGTCTTCGGTGCCCGAATCTTCGGCTTCGGCCACCTGGCCGCCATCGGCCTTCGATAACCGCATGAACAAGTCGCTCGGCGAGCCCAGGCTGCGCGTCTTGCCGGTGAAGACCCATCGCTGGCCTTGCTTTGCCTCGAATTGGAACCAGTCGCGGTCCTTGGCCGCATCGAAGCGGCCGTTGATGGCCGTGGGGAGGGTGACCGGCGAGGCCGTCTCTGGCGTGTCGTTGGGTTCCAGCTCGACTTGCTCTGATGCGCTACCGACCGCCACGTTGACAATGCCTGAGCCTTGCCCGCCGGGGAATTTCGCGGCGACGGTCATGCGATCGACAGCGGAAGAGGCTGGCATCGGGACAACCATCGGCGCCATTTCTGCTCCCTCGGCTCCCGCCAACCGGACTTTGGCCTGGCTGCCACGGCGCCCGCCCATCGGATAGGTCGTCGTCGCCAGGGGGAAGTTGCCGACGCGCATGCGGTAGCGATGCGTCGGCCCGCCCAGGTAGCGAATGTCGCGCAGCTCGAGCAGGTACGTCCCATTGACGGCAATGGTGTGGGCGAATCGGCAATCGGCGCCGATCCCCGGCTCGTCGTCGCTGTAGGCCAGTTCGTGGCCGGAGGAATCCAATAGTCGAATGACAGCGTCGAGCGGGTAACCCAGCCGCCGGGCCACGACCTCGACGGTGATTCGCTGGCCGGCAACGGCCTCGAAGCGATAGAAGTCGTAGCTTTCCGCCTCGCAGGCCCCATCCACGGCGACCGGAAGAGTGATCTGCTGGGCGGCCTCGGGCGATTTGTTGCTGCCGTTGTCGACCGCGCTCGGCAGATCGTCGACCATCAACAGCCGCAGATTGGAGATGCCCCCGCCGTTCGCCACGCGGAGGCCGTAGATGCCCACTGCGGCGGTAGCAGGAACATTGACGCGGTAGCTGACCTGGGCTGGCTCGGTGCCATTCTTGTCGACGCCCGGCGTCAGCGCGGCCTCGGCCGGCATACCCCACCAGGCGCCCGTCGGCGCGGCCAGATTGGCGCCGTACAGCACGATGTCGGTCGCGGCGCCGGCGGCGACCGCGGCGGGCACGGTGTGCGTGATCGACGGCGCCTGGGCAACCGCCATCCGCGCCGTGGCAAGCACTGCGGCGAGAGCCCACAGGGCGCGCCCCGCGATCGTCGCATATCGCTTCAATCTAAGCCGCTGGCTTTCAGGCATGGGCAAGTCACTTGGCGCGTGCGAATCGTTGGGCTAGTGGGGCCCTCGATCCCTTGCTCGTGGCGTGTCGGTAAAGGTAGGCGTCGACGAGTTGGCGAAGACAGGTCTTCGACAGCCGCGCGACGTACGGTCGGTCTGGCGGGATTCAGAAGCATGGGCCGGACGCGGGTTTCCCACGGCGCGCATCCGCAACCACCCCATGACCTTAAACCGCCGCCGAGGCGGTTGTCAAACAATAAGCGACATTTCGACTCGGGCACCCCCCCTTATGCAAACAATGCCCGCATCGCCCGGCCCTCGCAAACCCGCAGCGGCCGCCCCATGCGGTCGACGAGCATGAGCTCCGGGTCGATACCCAACGCGTGATAGATCGTGGCCGCGTAATCTTGCGGCGAGACAGGCGCGCTGGCGGGATACGCGCCGTGTGCGTCGCTGGCGCCGTACACCGCGCCGCGACCAATGCCGCCACCGGCCAAGAGACCACTGTAGCAATGCGGCCAGTGGTCGCGTCCGACGCCAGCGCGGGTGATCTGGGGCTTGCGGCCAAATTCTCCCACCCACGCCACGATCGTTTCGTCCAACAGGCCGCGCTCCTCCAAGTCGATAAGCAAAGCGGCCAGCGCGCGATCGGCGGGCGGAATCAGGTCTTTCTTCAGTCGCCGGAAATTATTGCCGTGCGTGTCCCAGAAGTTGCCGCCGTCGTTGTGCCAGTTGACGCTCACCAGGCTCACGCCGTGCTCGATCAGACGTCGCGCCAAAAGCACGCACTGGCCGTGGATATTCCGCCCGTAACGTTCGCGGACCTTTTCCGGCTCGGCCGATAGATCGAACGCTTGCCGCGCCGCGGTGGAACCCACCAGACCGAGCGCCTGTTGCTTGAACGCTTCGGCACCAGCCGAGTTGTCGAGCGCGCGGCGTTGCTCGTCCACCAGCCGCAGCAGATGCTGGCGGCCCTCCAGTCGGCCGAGCGTGACGTCGTCCGCGAGCGCAAGCTCCGGGACGCTCCAGTCGCGCGCATTCGGATCGCCCGAGAGCAGCATCGGATCGTAGCGCGACCCGAGCCAGCCCCCGTTCTGGCCTGGGGCGCGGCCACCGGGCGCGGCCGGGTGCGCCGCCACCCACGGCAGCGTGACGAACGGTGGCACGGCCCGCGCGGCCTGTTGCAGCCGAGCCACCACCGAGCCTAGGTGGGGCGTGTCGCGATCGCTGGGCCCATCAACATCACTGTTGAGCACCGGAGCGCGATGACCGGTCAGTGTGGCGTGACCGCTCGACAGGTGTGCCGGGTCGCTATGTGTAAGCGAGCGAACGACAGCCAGGCGATCGGCCACTTTGGCGACCTGCTCGAAATGCTCGCAGATCGACAGGGCGGGCACGGCGGTCGAGATGGAACGGAACTCGCCGCGAATCTCGCGCGGGGCATCGGGCTTGGGGTCGAATGTATCGAGCTGGCTTGGACCGCCCCACATAAAGAGGAAGATGCACGCCTTGGCGCGGCCAAAGCCGGTGGGCGCGCCCGCGCCGCCGGGCGTTGCGGCGGCTCTCGCGCCGCACAGAGCATCCAGCCCCAGTCCGAGAAGGCCGAGCGAGCCGGCCTCCAGGATGCGGCGCCGGCTCATCCGCCGCAGCGAACGGAACTCCGCGCAGCCGCCTGCCTGGGGACGAAGCGGGTCGTGGGGCGAGCCTGACGGAGCCATGGCGGGAATCGGCGGGAGGGTGGGGCGGGGGCCGATTGCCGAACAGCCAAACGCATCGACATCGGTTGATTGATTTTAATGGCGCCCCCTGCGGCAGCACAACCAAGATTTGGGGCCAATTTGCGATGGGGGGACAGACGGGATGCCGGCCTTTGCAAGTACTTGCGGCCCAAGCGGAGCCGCCGATAATGCCCCTTTTGCCCCGTGAGGCGTCCGCCGCCACCAATCCCGCCAGCCCAAAGAGACGACGAGGAGACCACAAATGCCGTCCGATGCAGCGACGCCTCGTTCTTCGCCAACGGCAATACAACGACGAGGAGACCACAAATGCCGTCCGATGCAGCGAAGCCGAATCGTCCCCTTACCGTCCTGGCCGTTGTTGCCGCGTTCGCCCTGGGCACGGTGGTGGCGATCCTTATCACGCGCCCCGCGGCGGCCGAGGATAAGCCGGCCGCGGAACGATTTTTTGAGATGCGAACGTATGTCGCCCACGACGGAAAGTTCGCGGACCTGCACAAGCGCTTTCGGGAGCACACCAACCGGCTGTTCCAGAAACATGGGATGACGCTCATCGGCTACTGGACGCCCGCCAGCGGACCCGAGGCCGAAAACACGCTCGTGTACATCCTGGCCTACCCTAGCCGCGAAGCACGGGAGAAGTCGTGGAAGGACTTCATGGCCGATCCCGAGTGGCAGTCCGTTCGCAAGGAATCGGAAAAGAACGGACCTCTATTGGCGAAGCCGCCGGTGTCGCAATTCCTCAAGCCGACGGACTACTCGCCGATCAAGTAAACTGGCGGCATCTTTGACCGCTTGTCGACGGCACGCAGGGAGGCGCATTGCGCGCACCAGGCACGTCGGAAGCGTCGGTGTGCGAGCTCGCTTCAATGCCAGGCACGGAACGACCAGGAGAAACTCTTATGACCGACCGCCAGAAATGGACCGTGTACCCCTTGTTGTTCTTGGCGCTGGGCATCGTGCTCAAGGACAAGATGGGTTTCCCGATCCCGCGGCTGACTTGCCAGGAGCTGGAAATTGTCGGCGCCGACGGATCGCAACACGTGTTCTTGGGTAGCGACGGCGTCACCTCCCGGCAATTCGCGGTCACAAGCACCGATGGCCAACAGCAGGTCGTGCTCGCCGAAACGGGGATCGCCTGCCGGCAGATGTCGATTACCAACGCCGCCGGAAAGCCCCAGATCGTGCTAGGCGGCGCGGGCATCGCTTGCCGCGAGCTGACGATCGTCGATTCGAAGGGAAAACCGCAAATATCCCTGGGCGGCGTCCGCGGATCAGGCGTCGTCGAAATCCTCGGGCAACGCGTGGCGTGCCGCGAACTGGAAATCGTCGATAAGGACGGACGGCCGCAAATTCTGCTCGGCAGCAATCGAGGGTCGGGCGTCGTCGAGGTGCTGGGCCCGCAAGACCACCCCTTGGTGCTCATGGGCCCCGATGCCTCGGGGCAACGCGGCACGATCGGGACCTACGACGCCGACGGCCGGCCGCAGTTGGGCATGGGCATCCAGGGTAGCACCGTGGCCCTGCTGCTCTACGATCCGGCGCAAAACAACATCGTCGCGCTAGCGCGCGACGCCAATGGCAAAGGCGCCGTGCAGACCGGGCCCATGTTCCAGATCAAGGTCGAGCCGATCCGCCCAGGCGAAGCACCCAAGAAAACGGAACCGCGGGAAGAGGAGACCCCGGCTGAAGGCCCATCGCCCGCGGAGGAGCCATCCGAGGCCGAGTCACGACCGGCCAAGGACGGCGAACCACAAGGGCGCTAAGGGCGAGGATGGAAATGTCGAATGCCGAAATCCGAATGTCTGAATGTCTAACCTTCGGATTTCGCGATTTCGGGTTTGCAGTTTCAGAGTTCTTTCGACACGCGCGCTTCGGCATTCGACGTTTCCGAAGCTACCGGCTCACCGGCGCGCGCAGCGCGGTAGCGGTGGCCTTCTCCGCCGGCGCGCTGCCAAAGCGGCGCTCGCGGTAGATCTCAAGTCCTCGGGCGGCGTGGTACAGTCCGCCGCACTCCAGCTCGTACGGCTGCGTCTCCTCGACCATGTCGCACAATGCGACCACGGCCTTGATCATCCATTGCGAGCGCAGCTCCTGCTCCGGTAGCGCCAGCGCCAAAAACTCGAGCGTATGCCCGGTTGTCCCCAGTCGCTGCCCGACGTCGGCCGTCGAGGCGGGGCGCTGTGCGTCGAAATAGTTCGACGAGAACGAGCCGTCGGGCTGCTGGAACATGCGGGCCATGCCGATCGCGCCCGGCGTGACGTCGGTGCCATAGATCACGTCATGCGCCGTCTTCCAGCCGCCGGTCAACTGGCCGCCGGCGTCGACGTGCCGTTTGAGCGCCACGGTGAGCGCCGTCAACCGGTGCGTGCCGCCGCAGGCACTAGTCGTCAGGTCCTGGGTGGCCTCCATGGCGACGACCCGCTCGATTGTCCATTCGGCTCCGTTCTTGGCCGTCCATTTGACGTCGCGCGGCAGGTAGGCGGTGAAGCCCATCAGGGACCAGGTGGCTTCCATGCCGTCATAGATGTCCCACTGGGCCTGCGTCACGAGATCGCGGATGGTGTATTTCCGGCCGGCGACTAAAAACGGCGTGTCGTCCTTCAAGCCGCATAGCGACATGTAACCGAGCCACTGGTCCTCGTGCCCTTGGCCGCTTTTGCTGCCCGCCTCGAGAATCGCCTCTAACCCCTTGTCGCCGGGGACCAGGTTCCAGCCGGAGAGCCGGCCCCCGTCCTGCAAATACTTTAAGGCCGAAGTCGGCTTGCCCTGCACGTCGAGCTGCAGATCAGGCCCGAAGGCCAGAATGCCGTGCACGACCTGCCAGGCGGCGTTGCTCTCGGCCACCAAATGCCGGCGGCGGCACACGTCGATCGCCTGATCGATCCGCCCGCGCAGTTCGTCGCTGTCGATGTCGAGCACACGTGGCGATGCGGCAGCCGCGCTCGACACGCTGCTCTTCGCGCATCCCGACAAGGGCACCAACGACGCCAGAACCAAAAGCAGTCCGAGAAGCGGCCGGTACGGGCGGAGAAATTGGGGCATGGGCAGGGGGCTCGCTATGCAGTGGAAATCCAGTCGTAGCCGCGGCAGTTGCAATCCATTTGCCTACAGTGGCAGATGCGTCGATGCCTCCCGAGGGAGGTCATTCACGACTTAGAAAAATACCACGCGGACGGGCGCCGGGCCAATCGTGGTGGCGGGATGGGCAGGGCCGTTCACAGATTCAAGCTTGCCGGCGGCGCACCGGCGGGAAAGTGGGACAGGCACCGAGACGCAACGTTGGTCTGAAAGGACTTGCGCTGTTTATGCTCGGAGCCAGTCCCATTTTCCCGCCTCGCCATTCAGGGGCACCATGAAGATAAGGGGCCGCCGCACGACCCGGCTCAACTCCCTTTGGCGATGCTTCGTAGAATAACCTGGCAAGCGCGATTTCGCTGTCAACAAGCATCGACAGCAAACGAACGACAGAATAGCCGCGCTTGGGCCGCCTGCCGCGTCGCTCGGCCCAAGACCGCGCACAAGACACACCGGAGTCCCGTCAGATGATGTTTTTGGATTCGTACTACCTCTACTACATTCTCATGGTGTCTCCCGCGCTACTGCTCGCGTTCTGGGCGCAGATGCGGGTCCACGCGACGTATGCCGAGGCGCAGCAGCTTCCGGCTTCGCTCAGCGGGGCGGCGGCAGCCCGGCACGTCCTCGACTCGGCCGGTCTGCGCGACGTCGAGATCGAGCAAGTGCCCGGCCAATTGACCGATCACTACGACCCGCGCGACAAGGTGCTGCGCCTCAGCCAGGATGTCTATCAGAGCCGGTCGCTGGCGGCGATTGGCATCGCCGCGCACGAGGCCGGGCATGCGATCCAGGACGCACACGGCTACGCGCCTTTGGCGATCCGCAACGCGGCGGTGCCGGTGGCCAACTTCGGCAGCGGCTTCAGCATGGTGCTGTTCATCCTCGGCCTCTTGGTCCAGGTGCCGGCCCTCATGTGGGGCGGAATCCTGCTCTTCGGCGGCGTAGTTTTCTTCCAGCTCGTGAATCTGCCGGTGGAGTTCAACGCCAGTAGCCGGGCCAAGGACCAGTTGACCGTGCTGGGGATCGCCAATCGCGAGGAGATGGTCTACGTCAATCGCGTGCTCAACGCCGCGGCATGGACCTACGTCGCCGGGACGCTGCACGCCGTGCTGACGCTTTTGTACCTGGTCGCCCGCGCAGGTGGGCAGAGCCGCGACTAAATGCGGCAAAGGCCTGCGGCCCGACGCCGTATGAGCATCAACGTTTGGCGGCTGGTCCGCTCTGCTCGACACGCAGTGGCCGATCGGCGTCGCCGGACAGCACGAC
Organism: Planctomycetia bacterium; assembly: GCA_016191115.1. Lineage (GTDB taxonomy): Bacteria > Planctomycetota > Planctomycetia > Pirellulales > JACPPG01 > JACPPG01. Next base: position 33,291 of record JACPPG010000040.1, read on the forward strand.
GGAGCGCGTCGCGAAAGCGAGATCGATCCCCTCGGTGTCGAAGCGCCGCAGAATCTCCAGGTTCACTTGCTCGCTGAACGCCGCGAACGCCCAGTAGTCGGGCGGGTGATACCAGTAAGTCACCGATAGATTGAGCGACGATTCCTGAAACTCGTTGAACACCACGCGCGGCGGCAGCTCGACGCGCATCCCTTCGTGACTGTCGAGGATCTGCTTCAGGATCGCGATCGCCCGCTCGATTTTATCCGGCGGCGTGTCGTAGGTCAGACCCAGGTTGATCGAGCGGCGGATGTTGGGCCGTTTGCCGACGTTGAGAATCGGTTTGGACGCCAGGTCGGCATTGGGAATCGTCACCAGGTTGCCGTCTTGCGTGCGGAGGCGCGTGGAGCGGAAGCCGACGCCTTCGACGGTGCCGTCGTGCCCCTCGAAGACGATCCGGTCTCCCATCTCGAAGGGGCGGTCGCTGAAGAGCATGAGCGAGCCGAACAGGTTCTTGACGGTGTCCTGCGCGGCAAGTCCGATGGCCACGCCGCCGATCCCCAAGCCGGCCAAGACCGTGCCCACCGGCCCGCCGGCCAAGAGTTCGGCCAGGTACAAAAGCACAAAGATGATGACGATCGCCCGCAGGCTGGTGCGGACCAGGGGGACGAGCATGTCGTCGAGCTTGCTGGCCGTGCGGAGGGCCAGCAGCTTCAGCCAGGCATCGACGGCATCAACGAGTGCGTAGGCGACGTACCCGGTGGCTAACAGAAGAAGCACCTTGCTGGCGAGATTGGGATAGCCCGATTCGGCGAGCCGGCCTTCGTACAGGTAGTAGCCGACGACCACCCGTAGCGCGATGGCCACGGCCAGTGGCGTCGCCGGGCGCCGCAGGGCCCGCAGCGTCACCGCCGGCAACAGGCGCGCGCGTTTTTCCAGCGAATCGGCGCCGCGGCGTAGCAGCCAGCGGGCCAATCGCCCCACGACAAGCGCCGCCGCCAGGCACGCGACAACGACCAGCACCACGTCGCCGGAGCTCGCCCACAGCGTACGCAACTCGTCGACCGCCGCGCGAGCGTCCCAGCGGATGGGCAATATGTCAGCCAGAAGAGACTCAATCACCAGACGCGGCTCCGGGCATCCGTTCCACAGACGCAGAACCCTGTCCGATTAGATCGAAATCCGCGCTCGTTGTCAGCGGCAATTGGGGCGGGGCCTGGTGCCGCGGCTCGCACTAGCCCGAAGCGCCAGAGCGCCAGCGAGGGAATATGTCGCGAATCCCGCGCAGCGCTTCGGGCTAGTGCGTGCGGGAAGGCGCGTTGCGTCATTTCGACGCCGGCGCGTCGCTTTGCACGTACGCGATCAGGTCGCGGACCTGGTCGGCGTCCAATTCGTCAAGGATTTTTTCCGGCATGATCGATTGCGGCGACCGCTCGATCCGCTCGACGTCGTCCTGCGCGAGCAGCGTCCGCTCGTTCTTGGCGTCGAGGATCGTGACCGTTTGCGGCGTGCTCTCGGCGATCAATCCGGTCAACACCCGCCCGTCCTTGGTCTCGACGACGTAATTGAAATACTCCTTGCGCACCACGGCGCTGGGGTCGACGACGCTGGTGAGCAAGAAGTCGCGGTTCTTTCGGTCGGCGCCCGTCAGCTCCGGTCCGACCTTGTTCCCCTCGCCGAAGAGCACATGGCAGGTTCCACAGTGTTTCGCAAACAGCGCCTTGCCGGGCAGCGGGTCACCTGCGGCGAGATTGAGCGAGACGGCGATGCCGTGGATTCTCGCGCGTTTCTCGGCTGGCGTTGCCTCGGTCACGGTGCCCCAATGTTTCGCCAGAAGCGCTTCGATGCGCGACTCCTTGAAAAGCGCGATCTGCCGCAGTTGCGTCGCGGAAACCTGATCCGCGGCGATCGTCCCGCGGTCGACCTCTTGCAAGAGGAGGATGGCCCAGGCCGCGCGGCCGCACAAAAGCCCAAGGGCCGTCGTACGCACCTCAGGACGGAACTGCGACAAGCGTTCGAGCGTCCGCGCGGCGATTCGCTGGTCGGAGAACCTGGCGAGCGCGGCCAAGGCGGCGGATTGGAGCGCCGCGGATTCGCCGTCTTCGAGCAGCCGCAGCAAGGGATCGACCGCCCGCGCGTCCCCCGCCTCGCCGACGATCTCGACCAGGGACACTCGATCCGGTGCCGCCACGCCGCGACCGGCCACCAGCTCGATCGCCCGCGACAGAGCGTCACCGCTTCCCAGGCGGATGGCGCAACGGATCCGACTCGGGCTGCGCTCGGCGACGCCTGCAAGCTCGCGCACGAATGACGCAAGCGACGGCGGAACCGCCGCCAGGCGGCGGCCTTCCAGGCCCTTTTCCACGCCCGCGATTAAGGCGTCTTGCTCCGTACGACTCGCAGCCGCCGCGAGCAACTGCGCGCACGCCGCGAAGCCATCATTCGTCGCTTCGGCCGCGTAGCGCCGCGCCAGCCGCGGCAGAATCACTGTCTTCACGAGCGGCCGTTGCCAGGCCTCGCGCGTGGCGAACCGCTCCAGAACCTGCGTGCGGGCCGAAATCGCCTTGTCCTCGACGACCCACCACAAGAGGAGCGGGATGTGGGGATCGCTCAAATCCTCCGCGCGGGCCAGCAGTGCCTCGGCGATCGGCAGCCCCTGCTCGGCCGGCAGTCGCCGGGCGGTGCATGCCAATTGGCTGCGAACCGTCGCACTGGCATCGGACTCGGCCAGCACACGCAGCCGTTCGGCGGCGGCCACGGAAACGCTCCGCTCGTCCCCCAACAGTCGCACGGTCCACGTCCGCACGTGCTCGTCGCCGTGCCCGAGCAGTTCGAGCGCCACCGGCTCGACGAACCCGCCGCTGACGTACAGGGCCCACAGCGATTGCAGGGCCAGGTCGCCATCGGCCTCTTGCTGCGCTCCTTGGCGCAGCTCGGGCAGGACCGACGTGTCGCGCCGTTCTGCCAATAACGTCCGTGCCTCGCGCGCGTGCCACGCGTTCCTGTGCCCCAACAGCTTCACCAGGTCCGCGCTCGGCAGCCGCGACAGGTTCATGCCGGTGACAGGCTGGCTGCCGTCGGCCACGATCTTGTAGATCCGCCCGTTGCTGCGGTCCCAATCGTCCTTCGGGTCGACGTGGTTGGCCCGCTTGTCGTACCAGTCGGCGACGAACAGGCTGCCGTCGAGGCCGACCGTGCAATCAACGGGTCGGAAGGAATGATCGTCAGTGGTGAGCAATTCGCCACCGAAACGAGCGGCGAAGCTTGATCCGCGTCGCTCCATGCGGTGCCAGTGGATCGCGTTGGCGAGCACGTTGGCGGCGATGTACTGGTCGCGGCATCCGACCGGGAACGAGCCCCCTTGATAGACGATTCCCCCGCACGTGACGTGACCCCCTTTGAAGCCCTTGTACGGGACGTGCTCGAAGTAGCCGTAAGCGTGCGGGTTTTGCAACTCGCCATGTTTGCCGAAATTCTTGACGTAGTACCCGCCCTGCACCTGGTGCAACATGGCCACGTCGCCGTAGTTGGTTCCGGCGATCATGTTGCCGTGGCGGTCGAAATCGGCGCCCCACGTGTTGCCGCCTCCCTCGGCAAACAGCTCGAACGCCTTGGTGCGCGGGTGGTACCGCCAGATTCCTTGCTGGAACGTGACGCCGCGGATATGGGCTGTGACCGTGCTCCCCTGCGCGCCATAGAGCCAGCCATCGGGGCCCCATTGCAGGCTGTTGGCCAGGGCGTGCGCGTCCTCCAGGCCGAAACCGGCAAGCAGCACTTCGGGATCGCCGTCGGGCACGTCGTCCTGGTCGCGATCGGGATAGAAGAGCAAGTACGGCGCCTGCACGACGAATGCGCCGCCGTGGCCGAGCGCCAGGCCGGTTGCCAGGTTCAAGCCGTCGACAAAATCCTTGGCGTTGTCGAATTGCCCGTCGCCGTCGGTGTCCTCGAGAATCGTAATCCGATCGGCGCCGCGCGGCCCCTTGGGCGGGGGCTCGGGCAGCTTGTCGTATACGGTCCGCAGATACTGGTCGACCTTGACGGCCGTCAGCCCGGCGGGCGTTGGGTATTGCAGGTACTGGATGACCCACAGGCGGCCGCGGGCGTCGAAGCACATCGAAACCGGCTGGCGGATCGTCGGCTCGCTGGCGAAAAGCTGCACGCGAAAGCCGGCCGGCAGCTTGAAGTGGGCAAGGGCCTCGGCCGGCGAAAGGCCATCGGCCGAGGCCAGGCTCTGGCAAAAGAGCGCGGCCAGGATGCAGCACGCCAGCTTTCGCACGGCGCGAAGCGGGCGGCGGCGACAGTGAACATCTCGGGAGCACGGCACGCGGACGCCTCGGGCGAACAGGTCAGGTGGGAAAGCAAAGCGGCGGGTAGGGCACGCAGACGGCAAGCGTAGCCCGAAAGGCAAGTATAATCGAGCCAAAGGCGAGGGGCACTCAGCGTCGGGCGTCAGCCAGGGCCATTCTGTTTTTCAAAATGGCGAGGCGGGAAAATGGGACTGGCTCCGAGCATAAACAGCGCAAGTCCTTTCAGACCAACGTTGCGTCTCGGTGCCTGTCCCACTTTCCCGCCGGTGCCCCGCCGGCCAGCTTAAATCTGCGGCGAGCCGGAGCAGGACCTTCTTCCGTTCCTCCGCCTTGAGCGCCCGGATGCGGCAGAGGCGGCATGGCATGTACACCTTTCCGCCGCACGTCGGGCAGCGGTCCACTGGCCCGTTTCCGATCTGGTCCTCGCCGTCGTCGATATCGACGCGCGGGGGGAGGTAGTCGGGCCGGCGGCCGGAGGCGATCGAGCTCACCGACGCGCGGCTGACGCCCGTCAGCAGGGCAATCTTCCGCTGCGACAGGCCGGGTTCGGCCAGGAGACGCCGAATTTCGCTCACGACGGGTTCGGCGAGCATGGGGTTACCGCTCCTCGTCCAACGGGTCGTCGTCGGTGCAAAAGTCACCACGCTCCGGGTCGGGCTCCTCGTCGTCGAAGTCCGCGCCGAAGTCGTCCCAGCGGCCCGCATCGTCGAATTCGGGAGGCACGAAATCGTCGTCCGACAGGTCATCGTTCTGGTCGCCGTCCGACTCTTCGGGGTCGTCCGCTTCGCGGCACTGTCGAACGTGGCCGCCGTGCTCGCGCGGCACCGCCGGGTGGGCGGCGTCACGGCGGCGGAACGCGGCACGTTGGCACATGGCACAGGACCCATGGCGCCTGGCCCGACCGGGCGATGTTTCGGCATCGCACACGGGCGGGCCCCGGACGCAGCCATCCTACGCGAATGGGTGGCAATATTTCAACCATTATTTTGATCATTATTTTGTTCTCATATTATGACCGCCGTGCCACTTTTTCTGGCGTTTCCGCTCGACATGCTGGCACCCGAGCGGCTACGATAAATGGCCGTGGGCTGTCCCGCGTTCGCACTTTCCGCAGAAGAAGCTCCCGATGACCCTCACCCCCTTCCCTCCCGCGACCCTCGACGAGCTGGCGCTGCGCCTCTTGGACGTGGCGGCCGCCGTGCGAAAAATGGCCAATTCCGCCCGGGAGAACGGCCTCGGCGACTTTCAATTGCACGGCAACAAGGCCCAGGAATGGCTCGACAAGCTCGAGGACTGGGCGCGCGACAGCGAGGGCCGGCTGGCGCGGGAAATCCATCGGCAGAAAGGGGTGCGGCGGGCGCAGTCGCCGCCCGACCGATCGAGCAGGCCGGCCGATCGCAAGCGGGCCCCGACCCGCCGAAAAGGCGAATAATTATGGTCATAATTATCCGACCGACGAGATAATATAATGTCCCGCCGTTGCGCCATCCTGCTGGGGCTTCTGACGTGCGTCGCGGCGGCCGGTCCGACGGGTGCGGCCAAGGACGCCCAGCCCGAAGCCCGCCGGCCCGCGAGCGACGCCGCGCTGCGCTACTGGCTTACGAACATGGTCTGGCATCACCGCTACAGCATGGCGGAGATGCAGGCCGCGACGGGCCTGCCGGAAGCTGACATCCGGGCCGCCCTGGACCGTTTCGCCATCACGCCCGATGGCCGTCCGGCCCGCCGTCCCGGCGACCCGCTGCGACTAGTGCCGTATCCGGGCGGACGACATCCGAGGATCGGCTTTCTCGAGGGAGCCATTCGCCCACAGCGCGAGACGAAGCTCAGCGTTTTTGCCCCCTGGGACGACGACAACTACGCGGTGGTCGACCTGCCGGAAGCCATCTGGTCGAACCTGGGCCTGCTCTACCTGGCCCACACGCACGTCCCGACCGTGTGGACGAAGCAAGGGATTGAGCTCGATCGCCTGGAGTGGCGGCGCTACGACGATGGCCATGTGGACATCGAGCGCACATTGCCGGATGGCGTCCGCTTTGGGGCCACCGCCCGCGCCACGGCCCAGGCGGTGCGGATGGAGCTATGGCTCGCTAACGGCAGCAGCCAAGCTCTTTCGGACCTGCGGGTGCAGATGTGCGTAATGCTCAAGGGCATGAAAGGTTTCACTGCCCAGACCAACGACAACAAGACCTTCTCAGCCCCGTACGCCGCCTGCCGCGGCGAGGACGGGCGGCGGTGGGTGATCACGGCCTGGTCGCCGAATCATCGCACGTGGGCCAACGAGAAATGCCCTTGCCTGCACTCCGATCCGAAATTCCCGGACTGCCCGCCGGGCGAGACGCGCCGCCTGCGCGGCTGGCTGTCGTTCTACGAGGGGCAGGACATTCGCGGCGAACTGGCGCGGATCGACGCGACCGGCTGGCGGAACGGCGAGTGAACGGTGATCAGCGGAAGCGCGAGTGCCGGGAGCACATTACTGCCCACTTGTCCACCAACCCCACCGATCGCTCTACACGTCCCTTCGTCCCCACGTGATCGTCACGGTTTCGGCCAGCAGGGAGAGCAGGTCCTGCCAGCGGTCTTCGCCTAGCTCGGAGACGAACCGGTGCTGCGCCGCCTCCCAAACGGGGACTGCCGCGCCCAGGACCTTCCGGCCGTTGGGCGTCAATTCGACCAGGCGGGTGCGGCGATCCTTGCCGAATTTCAGTTGCAAGAATCCCTGCTTGATCAGCGGCCGCAAGTTGCGGGTCAAGGTCGAGCGGTCCATGACCATTGCCCGCGCGAGCGCCGCCATGCCGCGCGACTCGTAGACCGCCACGGCCAGCAGTATGACCAGTTGCGTGGAACGCAGCCCGGTGCTCGCCAGCAGATCATCGAAATGCTGTGTGACGGCGCGGGTTGCCTTGCGGAAGTTGAAGCAGGCGCAGACCGACGCCGCTTCGGCACATTTTTGGACGTCGAGTTCAGGCAGTTCTTGGGTCACGCTATCGACTCTGCGCAGCCTGCGCGTCGATCCGGTATGCCTCGCGTGCAGGGCTTGCCGCCCACCGCCGCGCGCTAGGCAAGCGCGCGGACATCGGAGGAGCCACTGCCGCGGTCCCGCGCGGCGATGGCGCACTTCAACCCTGCAATCGGACGTGAGGCGGCTTAAAGAGCACCGCTACCGGCCGCAGCCGGCGCCCGCGCGAACTCCTAACACCTCAACGGATCGACGAAGTCATTCGCTACGGTGCATTGTCCTTTAGATGCGCATGACGTGCAAGGTGGCGCAGGGGAAAGACCGCGGGGGCGCACCGATGAATGAAAAAAGGGGAACGAAAAACCCCGGCCGCGGGTACGACCGACGAATAACCCAATGCGAAGTTGGGGAGATGCCAACGCGATAGCGGGGAGGTCGCTTCAAGCGCCAACGCCCGGCTTAGTACCGGCCGCCGCGCCCGCCGCCGCCTCCGCGGCCGTATCCGCCGCCGCCACCGCCACGATCTTCCCGAGGCTTGGCCTCGTTCACCGTTAGCGGACGGCCGCCATGGTCCTGGCCATTGAGCCCGGCGATGGCCGCCTGGGCGTCCTTGTCCGAACCCATTTCGACGAACCCGAATCCTTTGCTCCGCCCGGTCTCCCGATCCTCGATGACCTGCGCGCTCTGCACGGCGCCGAATGCCGCGAACATTTGCTCCAGATCAGAGCTGCTCACATTGTAGGGCAGGTTCCCTACGTACAACTTCTTGCCCACCATTCATCTCCTGTGCGAGGGGCATGTGCAACCCGCCTTGTGCTTTCCGGGTCGCGGAACGAAAGGGGCCTTGCCTGGCCCAAACTTGGGAATGGTGATCGAGGTCACGGAGGACAGATCGACACGCAACGCGAAATCTGATTCCCTACGCTCGAACAAACCAACCGGCCGGAAAGTATACCAGGAAAAAGGCGGTGGGAATACTAGCGGCCGAAAAAGCGGGAGCGGGCGCGACTGCGGTTCGGCGGAAGCCTTCCCGCTCGCCTTGCCTTCCCTTCCCCTTGCCCGGAGCCGCGAATCAGCGGTCTGCCGTGCCAGTGACCCCGGCGACCGGCAGCAGATCGGCCGGGTGGATCAGATTCAGGTCGTGACCGTGGTCGGCCGTCAGAATGACAACTGTCTGGTCCCAGGCGTTCCTGGCCTCGACCCACTCGACCACCGCGCGAAACGCCTCGTCCCCACTTTTGACGGCGCCGATCGAGTTGTCGATGTTGTCGTCGTGATTGGCCCAATCGACTTCGCCCGCCTCGATCATGAGCCAGAATCCGACCATATTCGATTCGAGCACGGCCAGCGCCGCCCGGGCCATGTCCGCGAGCGTGGGATTCTCGTCGAGGTCGGCCTGGGTGTAAACCTCGGCCAGGCGACGCGCCCCGATCGTGGGGTCGTACTTCCCGTCCGCGGTGGCAAACGGCAAATGGTCGGTCTTGGCCCCGAACATGCCGAACAGCCGCTTGCGATCGCGGGCCGCGGCGGCCGCCGCCTTGGCGAGCGACTGCCGGCCGTTTGCGCCGGACTGCCGCCGGGCGACGACGTATCGACCGCCCTGCGCCGCATCGATCCGCTCGACGTCGGCGGCAGCGATGTACTTGTTGCCCGGCGCGAAATTGACGCCCTGCTTCGCGTCTGCCTCGACGTCCGCGCCCCAGCCGGCGCCCAAGAGCACGTCGACGCCCGCCAGTGGCTGACGGCGATGAGCCACTGACGGCAATCCCACCAGATCGCGGGCAATGTCCTGGAAATCGTCGCGCGAGACATTGTGGGCGTACGCGCAGGCCGGCGTGGCGTGGCTGATCGGCACGCTGGTGACGACGCCGATGGCAAAGCCACGGGCTTGCAGCTCGTGCGCGACCGTCGGCACCTGCCTGCCCTCGGCGTCGACGTTCACGGCGTCGTTGTACGTCTTGATGCCGGCGCACAGGCTCGTGGCCGAGGCGGCTGAGTCGGTCACCGCGTGCGGCAGCTCGCGCGACTGACCGATGACGTAGGCCGGGTCGCTCCCTGGCGTCCAGGGATTTGGCCCGCCGCGAACGGCGTTGTACCCGCCGGGCGTCTTGCCGCCGGCGTTGCGCACGGTCTGGGCATCGGCGTCGATCTCGGTGCCGTCGTTGTGCGGGGAAGTGACGATGTAGCCGAAATCAGTCGGCGCGGCGCGGTAGTCGAGGAAATAGAGGCCCGTGCCCCGCCCTTCGCTGTAACCGACTTTCCCGGAACGATGCACGGCCGCGGCGCGGGTCGTCTGCCAGTCCATGCCATCGAACACGATAAGCACGATGTACTTCTTACCGGCCGCCGCCGCGGCCCGCTGCAACTGGCAGATGTCGGTCTGGTCGAAATACTCGGCCTGCGGATTGATCGTATCCGCGGGCATGCGGCCATAAAGCTTCGCCAGCCGGTCGGCATCGCGATAGACGCTGCGCTCGCCGCGAACCGAGTCGAGCGCGATGCCGAAGGTGTAAACCGGGATGAGCCGATTCGAGTGTTTTGTCCAGCCTGAGTACTTTTCAGGACCAGCGCCCCAGTAGCCGAAGTGGGCCTTGCCCTCGGTGATGGCCTGTGTCTGGAGGTCCTTGACGTGGTCGGCCGTGGCGGTCGCGGAGAAGCCGGCGAGCAGCACCGCGATGATTGCGGAACGGGCGATCGCTAAAGAAACCCCCTCTCCCCTCGCGGGCGAGGGCGGGGGTGAGGGGGCGGAAAGGGGCCCAACGACGCGATCAAGGCGGGGCAAAGCGGGCATTCTTTGGTGCTCGGCTAGGAGGGGTGTAACGCGGCGGGCATTGGATCGGAACGCGCCGGGCAAATGGTCTAATTAGTGTAGTCAACCGAGCCGCGGCTGCCATCACGGCGGGCCTGCCCAGGGCCGTTCACCGATTCAAGCTTGCCGGCGGCGCACCGGCGGGAAAGTGGGACAGGCACCGAGACGCAACGTTGGTCTGAAAGGGCTTGCGCTGTTTATGCTCGGAGCCAGTCCCATTTTCCCGCCTCGCCATTTTGAAAAACAGAATGGCCCTATCCGCGTTGGCAGGGACGCCATTCGGGCGTGCTCGCAACACAAGCCCGACGGGCAAGCGAGGTTTCCTGAATCGCTCGCGGCGCACCCTCGCTTGCGCGCTTGCGATTCGGGCTTGTATCGGCAGCGTTTCCGTCAGCCCACAGGCCGCCAGACGAGGATTTCGCCGCGGCCCGGCACGGCCGAGTCGCCTGAATGGCACTGATAGGTTCCCTCGTGTGGTTCACAGGGAATCGAAATCCCCAGCGCCTGAAGGTGCCTGGCCATCAAGCGCATGAAGACCGGGTTGCCGTCGTAGTCGTGGGCGAAGGTCGGCAACAGAGGAACCTCCTTCAGCGTCACAATTGTGCCGCGGATCATCCAGGCGCCGGTGCGCAGTTCGGCGCCGCCGAGCAAGAAGATCGAGCCCCCTTTCATTTGCAGGCCCGCGAAGTCGCGCACCGGCCCGCGGACAACGATGATCCCGCGTCGCATCCGCATGCCGACCTCGAGGCCGGCTGCGCCGTCGACGATCACCGTGCCGCCCGTCATCCCCTTGGGACTTCCACGGTAGCCGGCGCCGATTTGGCCCCCGGCGTTGCCGTGGATGTGGATCGAGCCGCCCGACATTTCGGCGCCGACCCAGTCCGAGGCGTTGGCCGAGACTTCGATCGTTCCTCCTTTCATGTACGCTCCCAAGTGCATGCCGGCGTTTCCCTCGACGGCGATCTTTCCGCGGGTCATGCCGCGGCCGATCCATTTGACATTTCCGGCGTCCCCGCGGATCGCGAGCTCGTCGCCGGCTTCCCCTTCCACGTCGAAGAACTCATCGACGCGGTACGGGTGCTTGCCCAAGAGCACGGGCAGAGCGCGGACCGCGTCACACGACAGATTCGCCGTAACGTCGGGGGATAGCGACTCCGCTTCGAGCGGCACGGCGGTTCGCTCTTTGAGCGTCAAGGTGATCATCTTCAGCCGTGTCCGTCCAACTGCCGCACGTCCGCCCCTTCGAGCCGCTCGAGTTCCACGGGATAGTTCTCGAAGGACATGGTGTAGTATTGCTGAAAGAGCGGGCGCAAATACTCCTCGATCGCACCGTCGTAGGTCGGCTGCACGATGAACTCCCTTCCTTCGCTCATCTTGCGAATCTCGCCTTCCTCGACCACGATCTCTCCGCCTTTGATGACATACCGCGGGTAACGGAAGAGCAATTCGCCGTCGGGCTTTTCGTTGTAGATGGCCAGGTCCGCGTCGGCGCCGATGCCCAGGCGCCCCTTGTTCGCGAGCCCCAGGGCCCGGGCCGGTCCGGCTGAGGTGATCGTGGCGATATCCAGCAGCGAATACTCGCGATCGAGATCGCCCAGGGTCGTGCGGCTTTGGGCCTTGGCGGGCAGCTTCTTTACGCGCTCGCGGCGAACGTCGGCGTGCATCAGCAGGTGAATGATCTCCGGATACCGCCAGAAGCAAGCGCCGTTCGGATGATCGGTGGTCAGGAAAACGCGCCACGGATCGTCGATCAATAGCAGTAGCTCGAGCCCCACCGCCCACTGCACGGCGTTCACCAGGTTGCTGCCTTTGTAGGTGTAGGGAACGATGCCGCATCCCGTCTCGTTCTCGACGTCGAGATTGCCCCATTTCTTCCCGGTGAGCTGATGCAGCAAATGCTGCCAGGGGCCGTCGGCGGTGATCGTCACGGCGTTGCCGAACAGGATCGCGCCCGCGTCGCAGGTGAGATTCGGATGGGCGTTAAAGTATTCGGCGATCGCGGCGGCCTCGGAGCGCATCGTGTGCCAATCGGCACCCCCGTAGGAATGGAACTGCAGATGCGCCATGTGGGCCCGATTCCCCTCCAGGACCTTCATCGTTTCCAAAGTGGTGGCGACGTTGCCCGGCACGCCCAGGTTGTTGCAGTGCAAGTGCAGCGGATGGGGCAGGCCAAGCTGGTCGACGATGTGCGCGAGGCTGGCGATGATCTTTGCCGGCGTCACGTTGCTATAGCCGACAACCGGCTCGGAGAGGGTTTTGGCGTCCTTTCCCCATTTCCAGGCGGTGACTCCGCCGGGGTTGACGGCCTTGACGCCGTATCCCTTGGCGGCCCAGATCAACCAGGCGACGACCTCTTTCGCCCGCTCGATCTCGCCCGCCTCGAGCAGGTCCAGCACGATTTCGTTGTTGGCCATCAGGACGCAGCAACCTTTGTCCACGATGGGCGTATCGCGCAGCTCCTCGTGCGTGTGCTTGGCGCTCAGGATCGGGACGGCCGCTTCGACGACGGTCGTGTAGCCCATGCCGGCGTACAGGTATCCCGTGGCGAAGGTGGTGGGGGTCTGACCACCGAGGCCGGCCCGGCGCTCGGGCGTGTGCAGGAAGGCCGTGGCCTGGCGGTGGTTCTCCGGCGTCATCGCCCGGGCGAAGTTGAGCGCGGCGCCGGCGACGTGCGTGTGGATATCGACCCCGCCGGGAAAGACGATCATGCCGCGGGCGTCGATCACGCGACCGCCGTCGACCGCGGCGACGATGCGGCCGTCCGCGATCGAAATATCCTTGACCACGCCGTCGATGCCGTTCGCGGGATCGTAGACCTTGCCGCCGGTGATTCGCAGCATCACTTCTCCGTTCGGCTGGCGGCGGGCTGTTCCGTGTGCGGGCCTAGTTCGTCGGTGCCATCGCCGCGGGACGTTGCGCCCAGGCGGGCTTTTTGGCGACCGCTTCGCGGATCCGCCGGATCACCTCTTCGTCGGTCGGATACGGCGACACAAGCGCCGGCCGAAGCGGCAGCGGAATCTCATCCATGCGATACACGGTCCCCGGCGCGCTGATGCCCGTGGCGGCCGTGGTAATGTGCACGCGGGCCAGGCGGCTGGTGTGCGTGACTTTGGGGTCGAGGACGATCGTGGGGATGCGGGCCAGGTGGTCGATGCCCGGCTGCGGCATCGTGGCGCCTGGATCGGCGCCCAGCACCAGCGCCGCATCCACGTCGCCGCGAACCAGCAAGTCCACCGTCGAAAACTCGCCCGGGTTGAACCGCGGATAGCCGCGGCACAGGCTCACCCCGAACGGATAGCCCGTGCTCCACCGCATCACCATGTCGGAGCCAGTTACGTTGCCGTGTCCGCGCATGGGCATGGTGACAAACTTGGTAAAGGCGTTCAACTCGGCGGCCAGCATCAGGACCGCGGCCGAGTTCATGTGCTTCCCCCGGGTCATGGACAGGCCCATGCCGAAAAAAATCACCCCGAACCGCGCTTGCTTCATCCTGTCGGCCAAATCCCGCAACTGCTCGATCGACAGCCCGGTTTCGGCGACGCTTGCCTCGTTCACGCGGTGGCCTTTGACGAGGGCCCGCAACGTGGTCAGGATTTCAAAGTCCTTGCCGGGCTTGATCTGGAGGAAGATATCCGCGGCGCGGGCGCTGGGCGTCTCGCGAATGTCCACCAGCACCATCGTCCGGTCCTTGCGGCCGTTAGGGACGAACTTTCCCTTCTGTGTCAGGGTGTACTTGGTAAAGTGCCGGGGATGGCACTCGGCCGGGTTGCCTCCCCAGTACACGATAAAGTCTGCCCGATTCTTGATTTCGCCTAACGTACACGTGACCTTGCCACCCAACTGGGCGGCGATTTCTGTTGGCCCGTGTCACAACGAGGTATGGCTGTCGATCACGCCGCCGGCCAGCTCGGCGAGCGATATCGCCTCGCGCTGCGCCTCGCAGGTGATGTTGCTGAGACCGTAGACCAGGGGCATGTGCGCCTTGTACAGGTGGTCGGCCGCGGTGTCGATGGCCGTGTCGAGCGTGGCGGGTTGCCCGTCCACGAGCGCCTCCGGGTACAGACGCTCCGCCGTGTGGTTGCGAAACCACGCCTCGCCGAGACTGCACGCGTGCTTGGTCTTGACGATTTTCTCGGCGTCGGCGTGCAGCTCGATATCGTCGCAGACGCAGCCGCAGAAGGTGCACGTGGCGTGTTGCACAATGTTCAGGCTCATCAGATGCCTCGATTCAGGGCCAATGTTGATCTTGTCTCTCGAAGTCAAATGGATTCTTCCGACGGCCGACCGCGCGACGGCGCGGCGGCGCTTCATGGCTTGTCATTCTCGCCCGGACCGGGCGGCACGACGAACGTTCACCCAAGCTCCCGGCCGAGGTAACTGCCGCGAATGCGGCGCGGACGGTAGCGGCCGACGTCAATCAGCTCCCATGCCTGGGGTTTTTCACCCCCATCCTCTGGAAGCGCGCTCCGCTCGGGTTCTTGAGCATCGTTACGTGACTCGGCTTTCATTCCAAACCTCTCTGTCGAAAGGAAGCGGTTCTTGGCTGTCAAAACGAAGCGGGGAATTCACGGCGCCCCTTCGGCGGCTTGCTGGCTGGATTCCGGCGCGACGGGCTCGATCTCGACCTCCCAACCCTTGGAGGTCGGCATGCCTGTCCCGTCGGTGGTCTGGCCCATGAGACGACATGTGGGCGGGCCGTACGGGACAAAAATCATTCCGGCCGGAACTTTACCTTCCTTGCACTGGAACAGGCCTTCGCCGTTGTCGGAACGGACGCGGACGGTGCCGCCCGACTCGATGCCGGCCTCTTTCATATCGTCGGGATGCATGATCAAAGTTGTGACCATGGCCAGATACTCAGGGCTGTCCTTCGAGATGTTGATCTGCTGGCCCTGTTTGGTCGTGCGGCCGGCGTTCATGATGTAGCGCTTGCCCGTCATCGGCGACCTCCGGTTCGCCGGCCAGGCGCGTCTGTGTGGAACTCAAAAGTCAGCGATTTCTTCAAGACGACACCCCGAACGGTCGCGGGCCCAAACCATCAGTTTACTAGCAGCCGCGCGAGCGTAAAGGGAAGGCCGCAACGATTCAGGGCCGTTCACAGATTCAAGCTTGCCGGCGGCGCACCGGCGGGAAAGTGGGACAGGCACCGAGACGCAACGTTGGTCTGAAAGGACTTGCGCTGTTTATGCTCGGAGCCAGTCCCATTTTCCCGCCTCGCCATTTTGCGTTTGTCGACTCCTTGCCTTGGGGGTGTCAGAAGGGGACACTGCGGGAACGTCCTCATTTACAAAGGTTTTTGATGACCGAACCTGTCCGGCTCACAAAATTCGCCAAGCGCGCCGGATGTGCCGCCAAGCAACCGCCCGGCTTCCTGTTGTCGATCCTCCCCTCGCTGCCGTCGATCACCGACCCGAACGTGCTGGTCGGCTGCGCCACGGCCGACGACGCGGCCGTGTATCGACTCACGGACGACCTGGCGCTCGTGCTGACGACCGATTTTTTCACGCCGATCGTCGATGACCCCTACGACTTCGGCGCCGTGGCCGCGGCGAACGCCTTGAGCGACGTGTACGCCATGGGAGGAAAGCCGCTCACGGCGCTCAGCCTGGTGGGCTTTCCCGACGCCGTGCTGCCGCCAGAAGTCCTGGTCGAGATTCTACACGGAGCGGCCGACAAGGCCGCCGAAGCGGGCATTGCCATCGTCGGCGGGCACACCATCAAATCGGAAGAGCCGATTTTCGGGCTCGCCGTCGTCGGCACCGTGGCCCCGGATCGCGTGCTGGCCAACGACAAGGCCCTGCCCGGCGACTTGCTGATTCTGACAAAGCCCCTCGGCTTGGGAATCATCACCACCGCCGCGAAGAACGGGGCCGATCATCGGGGCGCGATCGCCGCGGCCATTCGTGTGATGACTACGCTCAATCGGGCCGCATCCGAAATCATTGCGGCAGCGGGCGCGCACGCGCTCACGGACGTCACGGGCTTCGGCCTGCTCGGGCATCTGCGAAACATGGCCGCCGCGAGCCGCGTCGGCGCCCGCGTCTGGCTGGACCGCGTGCCGGTCCTTGCGCCCGCGTGGGAGTACGTGCGGGCGGGGATTTCTCCGGGGGGCACGCACGCGAACCATCGATTCCTCAGCGAATGGGTTAGCTACGCTTCGGACGTCAGCGAAGAGGACCAGTTGATGCTGTGCGACGCACAGACGTCGGGCGGTCTATTGGCGGCCGTGGCGTCTGATCGGGCCGATGGCATGCTCGCGTCGTTGCACGCCACCGGCGCGGCAGAGGCCGCCGTGATCGGCACGATCGAAACGGAGACACCCGGCCGTATCGTCGTTGTCCGCACCGAAGGGGCCGGCGGATGACGGACCGAATCTACTTCGATTACAACGCGACAACGCCGTGCGCCCCGGAAGTCGCGGCGGCCATGCGGACCGTGCTTGAGGACAAGTTCGGCAACCCGTCCAGCCTGCACTGGGCGGGCGAGCCGGCCCGCGCGGCGATCGACCACGCGCGCCGGCAGGTCGCCGCGATGCTTGGCTCTCGGCCCGGGGAGATCGTCTTCACCTCTGGTGGAACCGAGGCCAATAACCACGCCATCAAGGGCGCGTTCTTCGCCTGCCGCGATCGGACGCGGCAGCCCCACTTCGTCACAAGCAGCGTCGAGCACCCCTCGGTCGAAGAGACGTGCGCGTTTATCGAGAGCCTGGGGGCGGCCGTGATGCGCGTGCGCGTGGACCGGTTTGGGCAAGTCGATCCCGACGACGTCCGGAAGGCGATGCGCCGAGAGACCGTGCTCGTCTCGGTGATGCACGCGAACAACGAGGTGGGAACGATCCAGCCGATCCGCGAAATCGTCCAGATCGCGCACGAAGGGGGCGCGATCGTTCACACCGACGCCGCGCAGACCATCGGCAAAATGCGGGTCGACGTCCGGTCCTTGGGTGTCGATCTGGTGACGGTGGCCGCGCACAAGTTCTATGGACCCAAGGGCGTCGGTGCGCTTTACGTGCGCGAGGGCGTCCAACTCGAACCGTGTTTGCACGGAGCCGGTCACGAAGCGGGCCGGAGGGCAGGAACCGAAAATGTTCTGGCGATCGTGGGCCTGGGGGCGGCGAGCGAGCTGGCGACGCAGTGGATCGACCGATCGGACGTCCTCCGCCTGCGGGATCTTTTTTGGCAATTGCTGCGCGAGCGGTTCGGCGATTCCGTCGTGCTCAACGGTCATCCGGACGAGCGCCTTGCCAACACACTCAATGTCAGCTTCCGCGGACGGATCGGCCACGAGCTTCTGTCGCGGTTGAGCGGGGTGGCCGCGTCGACAGGCTCGGCGTGCCATGCCGGCAGCCACGAGATGAGCCCCGTGCTCCGCGCCATGGGAGTTGCCGAACCGGTCGGCCTGGGCGCCATCCGCTTCAGCCTGGGGCGCACCTCGACGCAGGCCGAGGTCGAAAACGTGGTCGAGCAACTCGCGTCCATCGTGCGGTAGGGCGCGCAAGCCGCTCGGCAGACGCTCGTCAAGCGGGAGCGGATGGGAATCGAACCCACCGAACGCCGGTGTACGGCGTTCCGCCGGTTTTGAAGACCGGGGCGGTCACCAGAGCCGCATTCACTCCCGAAAACTTGCCGAATTGTACGGCCGGCGATCGCCCGATGCCAATCGAACCGGATAAGCGTTCACCGGCTGCATATGAAGGACCCTCGCTGGCGCGTCGGGTTAGTATAATGCCGTCCTGCCTCACTAACCCGAAGCGCCAGCGAGGGTTCCTCTTCCATCGAGGCGCTGGGAGGGCATATTCGCGGGCGCGGCGAACGAGAGTCGATTGTGATGGCTGATTGCAGCGGTGTAGTGCTGCCCGAGCCGTTGGCATATTTTCTCACTTGGCCGACTTATGGCGCCTGGTTGCCGGGCGACGAGCGTGGCTGGGTGCAGTATCGTCGTGGTTTTCAACTTCCCGATCCCATAAAGAAACTGGAAGCAGCCGCGCTGATGACGGATGACGCCTGTCGGCTGAACGATGATGAGCGTCGCGTCGTGGAAGCCACGATCGCCGCGCACTGCCGCATCCGAAATTGGACCTTGCACGCCGTCAACTGCCGCTCGAACCATTTGCATATCGTAGTTACCGCCCGCGAACATCCAGACGATGTGCGCGACCAGTTCAAGGCGTGGTGCACCCGCAGGCTCAAGGAGTTTCAGCATCAGCGGACACCAACAGGATCTCACGAAGCCCTCCCGGTTCGTACGAGGTGGTGGGCCGAGCGCGGGAGCAAGCGATACATTAATGACGCGGACAGTCTGGAAGCCGCCATCCTTTACGTTCGCGACGCTCAAGACGCGCCCGCGCTAGGCGTTCACCCTAACCCGATTCGCGAGTGACGGTTCCTCGCTGGTTATCACCAAGAACAAGCTTGCGTGGAAATCACCGGAAACGGACGAACGACCCTCGCTGGCGCGTCGGGTTAGTGTGGTCCGAGGCGGCTGCCGGAACCGGCGCTCAATGGGCCTGGCATTCGAGAAGCCGCCGCAGGAGCGGCTCTTCGTCCTCCGGCAGCACGGTCCGCAAGTCGACCAGCACGCAACCTTCGTTGAGCCGTGGCATCACGGCGGGCGTGCCCAGGCGCAACTGTTCGGCAACGCGCTCGGAATGTGCAGTCTCGACGGCAATGCCCCAACTCGCCAGGGTCTGGCCCGCCAGGGCGCCACCACCGGGCGCCGATTCAACGGCCTGGACCGAGAACGTGACCGAGGGCGGCGAAGCCGCGCGAAGTCGCGCGACGAGCCGCTCGGCGGTGTTCCGGATTTCGTCGGCGGGAAGGGAAAGTTGGCGAAGCACCGGGATTTCCGCGAAGGCTCGTCCGGCACGATGGATTTCCAAGGTCGTTTCGAGCGCGGCCAGCGACAGCTTGTCGACGCGCACGGCCCTGGCCAGCGGATTCGATCTCAGCTTCTCCACCAGCTCGGCCCGTCCGACCACGATGCCGCACTGCGGACCGCCCAGCAGCTTGTCGCCGCTGAACAGGACGAGATCGGCGCCGGTGCGGACGCTGTTGCCGACAATCGACTCGTCGGGAAGGCCGAATCGCGTCAGATCGTACAGGCAGCCGCTCCCCACGTCGTCGATCGCCGGCAGCCGATGGGCGTGGGCCAACTCGACCAGCTCGGCGATGGCCGCTTCTTCAGAAAAGCCGGTGATCCGATAGTTGCTGGGATGGACCCGCAGGAGGGCGGCGGTGTGCTCGCCGATGGCCGCCTCGTAGTCTGAGAGCCTGGTGCGGTTCGTCGTGCCGACTTCGCGCAGGACCACGCCCGCCTGGGCGAAGACGTCGGGCAGTCGGTACGAGCCCCCGATCTCGACAAGCTGCCCCCGCGAGATGATCGCCTCGCGGCCGGCTGCAAGCGTCTGCAAGGTGAGGAAAGTGGCGGCGGCGCAGTTGTTGACCACGAGCGCGGCCTCGGCGCCGGTGATCTCGCGGCACAGGGCCTCGGCGGCGGCTCCCCGCCGGCCGCGGCGTCCGCTGACGAGGTCGACTTCCAAGTTGGTGCACGATGCCGCTTCGGCCATCGCCTGCGCCGCCGCGGCCGCAAGGGGCGCGCGGCCCAGGTTCGTGTGAATGACGACGCCGGTGCCGTTGATCACGCGGCGCAACCGCGCGGAGGCGTCGCGGCGGGCCGCCTCGCCCAAGCCGCGAACGACGTTGTGGATGATCGCCGATGCATCCTCCGGCAGTTCGCCGGCGCGGCCATTGCGCATGTCGTCCAGGATCGCGCGGGTCCAGCCGGTGACGACGCCTCGCCCGTGCCGCCGACAAAGCTCGACGACCTCCGCCACGTTCAGCACGCGCTCGACGGCGGGCAGAAGCCGCTGGTTCTGCGGAGGGCGAGGATTCATAGGACAGTCTCGTCGATGGGTACCAAAATCCGCGGCCCCGCCGTATGGAGGTCGCCCGCGCGGGCCGTGACCTGCTGGCGGTCGAAGAATTCGAAGATCGGAACGGCATGCTTGCGGGTCATCCCCCACCGCTGGCGTATCTCTCCGATCTTAGCTGCCGGATGAAGTTGAAAATAGTCGGCCAAGTCCTGCTGCAAGCCTGCGACCGCCTCGGCGGTGATGGCCATCTCGGGCGATATCCGAACCAGGCGTCCCTCGTCGACGGCCACCTGCACCAGCGGCTCCAGGTCCTTTTGCGTACAACCGCGACGGGCCGCGAATTCCTTCAACGTCGGAGGCATCGCCCCGCCCTCGACGCACTCCGCCAGCAGGGCGTCGAGGAGTTGCCGCTGCCGATTCGATAGATCCGCGCCCGATGGCAATCCTACCCGATCGCCCCGTCGCACCAGCTCGCCGCGGGCGGTCAGCTCCCCCAGCACGCCGTCCAAGACGCCCGGGCTGGCTTGCCGGTCCATGGCGGACAAAACAACCGCGACGGGCACCAGGCGCGCCGGTTGCCGGCGGATGAGCTCGGCCTGACAGCATTTGACCATCTGCTGCTTGAGCTCCGCGAATCGCCCGGCGGTGACATAAGTCGGCTGCGGCCCGTTCGCGCGGTACGCCGCCCGTTGCGTCACCAGGCGATCGATGGCCGACTCGAATTGCTGTCGATCGAGCCCGATCCGCGACGGCGTGGCCTCATCGAACGCCGCTTCGCGACGCAGGTCGATGTAGGCCGCCAGCCGGGTATGCGGCTTCTCGTCCGACAGGGCTTGGGCGACTGCCAAGCAGTGGTTTAGCCGATCGGACGGCCGCAGCACAGGCGCGACGATCGACCCGCCGCCGATGGTCTCCTCGGGCGAGAGCTGGCGGAGGATGAAGGGCTGCCCGTACGCGGCGACGATCGGCTTTGTGCAGCGTAGTATCGCGAACGCTTCTTCGCCGGGCGGAGCCTCGTGCCGGCCCTGCCCCAAGAGCACCTGTGCCGTGGCCTGATTGGCCCCGAGGTGAATCCGCACCGATTGCCTGTGCCGCAGCGCATGCGCGGCCCCAGGCAGGACCCGCAGGCGGACCAACACCCGGCGCGACGGCTCGAAGGCGTGCGGCGTGACCAGCTCGTCGCCACGACGAATGTCCGCGGCCTTGATGCCGGCCAGGTTGACGGCCGCCCGCTGGCCTGCCGAAACCGTTTCGACGTCGGCGCCTTGCGACTGCAACCGGCGGATGCGAACGGGCGTAGCGTCGGGGAGCAGGACGAGCGTATCGCCGGCGCGCGCGGTCCCGTGCCAGACCGTGCCTGTGACGACGGCCCCCTGTCCGGCCGGCGAGAATGCGCGGTCGACCGGCAGCCGGAAGCGCGGATCGGCCGCCGACCGAGGGGGCGCATGGCGCGCCGCATCGACTAGTGCCTGCCTGACTTCCGCGACGCCCAGACCGCTTTCGGTCGAGACCTCGATCACCGGCGCCCCGGCCAGGCAAGTCGACTCGACGAGTTCGGCGACCTCCATTTCGACCAGCTCCAACTGCTCGTCGTCGGCCAGGTCGCACTTGGTGATCGCGATCACTCCGGTGCGGATCGCCAGCAGATCGAGAATCGCGAGATGCTCTCGCGTTTGTGGCATGACGGAATCGTCGGCCGCGACGACGAGCAAGGCCGCGTCGACTCCCGACGCGCCGGCGACCATCGTGCGTATGAAGCCTTCGTGCCCGGGAACGTCGGTCAGGGCGAAGCGAATGCCGTCGGCGTCGAAATGCGCGAAGCCCAAGTCGATCGTCATACCGCGGCGCTTTTCTTCCGGCAGCCGATCCACGATGCCGCCGGTCAACGCCCGCACCAACGAGGACTTGCCGTGATCGATATGCCCGGCCAGGCAGACCACGAATTGCGAGCTGGCGGCTAGCTTCGATGCGTGACTCAAACTTTCGTCCCGCCATTTCTCGCAGCGACGTCTTCGACGGAGTCGATGGCTCGTTCCGCGTACGGCAGGTCAACAATGACTTGGGTTCCGCCGCCCGCGGCATTGGTGACCGTGCATTGCCCGCCGGCAATTCTGGCCCGCTCCGTCATGCCGCGCAGCCCGTGGACGCCCGTGGGCCTGGCGGGGGGCGTGAAGCCCACGCCCCAATCGCGGACTTCGAGATGCACGCAATCATTCCGCCGACTCAGCTCGATGCGCACGCGGTTGCAGCGGCTGTGCTTGTAGGCGTTGGTGAGCGCCTCCTGCGTGATGCGATACACAGCCTGCTCGATCTTGGGCGCCATTCTTCCCAACATTTCATCCGGTACGAACTCGACGCGCAGGTGGGCCCGTTCGTCGTCCGCGATCAGTTGCCGCACGGCGGCCACGACCCCGCAATCGTCCAGAACCGTGGCATGAATGTCGTTGATGATGCGGCGTCCTTCGTCCACCGTTTTCCGCAAGACGCCCACGATGCTCTCGATCTCCTCGGCGAGAACCGGCGACTGGACTCGGCCTTGTATGCTCTCGAGTTGCATCAAGGCCCCCGTGGCGTACTGCACCAGGCCGTCGTGGATTTCGTACGCCACGAGCTGCCGCTCGTGATCCTGCACCTCGATGATGTGCCGCAGCATTTCTTGCTCTTCTTCGAGGGCGACCGCCGCCCGTTTGCGGTCGGAAATATCGGTGGAAACGCCGCCGACGGCGTTGCATACTCCGGCGCGATCGATGATCGGGAACTTGACCGAGACATACGTGTGGAGGCCGTCTGTGTGCGGCACCACTTCCTCGAATTCGAATGCTTGCCCGGTATCCCTCACTTGCCGGTCGTTGGCTTGCAGCTTGGCAACGATGTCGTCGGGGAAGAGGTCGGCATCGGTCCGGCCGATGATCTGCTGCTGCGTGACGTGGAACAGCTCTTCGTACCGGCGGTTGACCATCAGGTACCGGCCCTGCGCGTCTTTCAGATAGATCACCGCTGAAGTGTTGTCCATGATCGCCTGCAAGCGGAGCTCGCTGGCGCGAATGCTGTCCTCGATGGCCTTGCGCTCGGTCATGTCGACGACTGTGCCGACGTATCCGGATACCGCGCCGGTCGGGTCGAGCATGATGGAAGCGGAGGCGACGACCCATCGGTCCCCGCCGTCCTTCGCGCGAACCCGGAATTCCGAGACCTGGTTGCGACGCTCTGTCGTCGCGTCGCGCCATTCCGCGACGATCCGCCGGCGGTCGTCCGGGTGCACGAATCGCTGCCAACCGTCCCCCAGGGCGTCTTCCAACCTCGCTCCGACAAGGTTGCACCACGTGTCGTTCACGAACAGGCACCGGCCTTGAGCGTCCGTTTGAAAGATGCCGACGGGCGCATACGTTGCCAGTTTGCGGAATCGCTCCTCGGCTTGCCGCAAGGTTTCCTCGCTCCGTTTTCTCTCGGTAATGTCGATCACGGTGCCGATCCCACGAGTCGCGCGACGACTTGAGCCTGTCCCCTCGAACGTCGCCTGTCCCCTGGCCAGCATCCAACGGACCATCCCCTCGCCCCAGGCGACTCGGTACTCAACCTCGTATTTGCCGCCGCCGCTCGGATCGAGCGCGGCCAGCACCGCCTGGTAAACGCGCTCGCGATCTTCGGGATACACTTGGCCGAGGAAGGATTCCGTAGTCACCTCGGCGTCGGGCGGCAAGCCCAGCATCGTCTTGGAACGCGCGGACCACTTGTGCTCGCCCGTCCGCGGGTTGAAATCCCAGATGCCGATGTCGCCTGATTCCGCGGCGACGCGAAGGGTCTCCTCGCGCTCGCGCAACTCGTGCTCGGCGTCCTCGCGGCGGCGCATTTCAGCGGCCAAGCGCTCCCGCTGCTCCCGCTCCGAGGCATCGACTCTCCGCCGCTCGGCCACCTCCTGTTCGAGCTCCCGCTGCCGGTCCTCCAGGCGCTGTCGCGCGGAACGCAGCGATTCGATCCCCCACGTTACCAGTCCGCCGGTAAGGACAAACATGACCAGTCGAAACTGGCGGGCCATCGAGAGGAGCGGAAATCCGGCTTCTCCGTTGGAGAGAAACCAGATCGAGCCGGCGTTAAGAACGATGGCGAACAAGCCGGACCGCAAGCCGCCGAGCCAGCCCGCCATCATGACCGCCAGAAGCGCAGGCACGATCGGCGGCGTAAATTCAAAGACCGGAACGAATATGAAACGGCGGACAACCGCCATCAAGATCGTCGCTAAGACAGCGACGATAAACGCGCGGAAGGTACACCGAAAGTCGTTCATGGAGTGGCCCGCACCGAGCAGAATTAACCATGCGACTGAATGGAACAATTATCGCTCCGTCAAATCCCGGCGTCGAGTTGAGCGACCTTCTGCGGTTTTTGCCGCCGAATTGACATCCGCGCGGGGCAGGTTCCTTCGACATCGGCGCGGGAGGCGGCAATGCCGTGCCTGTTAGGCGCCGGAACCGTGACTTTGCGCTGCTCGTGCACGTGCTGAGAGCGGCACGAGGATCATCCGCCAACGCGGCGCGCCCCGCGCTGGCGGGACCTGCTGCGGTGCCACGAGCGCGACCGCCGTTTGCCCTCTCGGTCGAGGAGCCACGCCTAGCGCCTTTCACTTTGCCTAACCGCTGCGATCGCGGGCCAACCTTGCGGAATCGCCAGAAATCGTCCATGGCGCAGGTTGTGGCGCGCATCTTGCTTCGATTAGCATGGCAAGGGGGCTGTCAACAAGGACCCTTTTGGCCGGCGCATGCGCAACGTCCGCGTTCAACCCGTTGTTTCGTGGCGAGATCGTCGCCGTTTTATCCATTTTCCCTGGTCGCTGTACCGGGACGATCCTAATTGGGTGCCGCCGATCCGCTCGACGCAGCCCCGCCTGTTCGGTTATCGACCACACCCGTTTCGCGCGCAGGGGGAGATCCAGACGTTCCTGGCATGGCAAGGGCGCGAGGTGGTGGGTCGCATCGCCGCTATCCTCAACCACGCCCACAACCACACCTACGGGGAGCGCCGCGGGTTCTTCGGCTTCTTCGAGGCGATCGAGGACCGCGCCGTCGCGCATGCCCTGTTCGACGCCGCCCGCGAGTGGCTCGGCGAGCGCGAGGCGTTCGGCCTGCGCGGTCCGGTGAACCCCTCGATGAACTACGTCAGCGGCCTGCTGATCGACGGGCACCAGACACCGCCCACGTTCACGCTTCCCTACAACCCGCCGTACTACGGCGAGTTTTTGGAGGATTACGGTTTTCGCAAGGCGCACGACATGCTGGCCTTCATCGGCTACAAGCATGAGCTGCCGCGCTACCAGCAGAATCTCGATCCGATCGTCGACGGAGTTGTCGATCGTTGGCGCCCCGTGATCCGCCCGATGGACATGACGGCCGGCGGCGCGGACCTCGATGTGTTCCTCGATTTGTTCAACCGCTCGTTCGAGGGGATGTGGGGCTTTGTGCCGCTCGCCCGCGACGAGCTACTGGACCTGGTCGGTTCATTGCACTACCTGACCAGCCCCGAGTTCGCTTTGATGGCCGAGGTCGAGGGGAAGCCGGCGGGGGCGGTGATCGGGCTGCCCGACTACAACCCGCTGATCAAGAAGATCGACGGCCGGCTCTTCCCGTTCGGTTTCCTGCGCCTGCTGAGGAGGCGCGGTCTGGACCGGTTCTGCGTGGTGTCGCTGACCGTGGCCCCTGAGTATCAACGGTGGGGCCTGGGCCTGGTGCTTCTGCGGTCGCTCCTGCCCAGAGGCTTGAAGATGGGCTTGCGCGAGGCCGAATTCTCCTGGATTTCCGAAACCAACACCCTGGCGATCCGGGGTATGCGCAAGGCCGGTCTGCATCACTCGAAGACGTATCGCATCTACGACTTCGGCGAGGCCATGCCGATCGATGACGCGGTGCCGGTGTCCGGGAGTGCGACCGCGCACAACGGCGCCGCCGGAAAGCGCGTCACTGGCCGATTGTTGCCGCGGTAGTGTTCGGCTCGCGGGTCTTTGTCCAACCGGAGGTCCACTAAGCCCGGAGGCGCCTTCGCGGGTCGTCCACTGAAGTGAGCCACGTTCCAGCGCCTTCATCGTTCCACAGCTCGCGCAACTCGGACCGCTCGCCAAGAACACGATCGATGGCCGCCTCGGCGCGTTTCAACAATTCGCCCGGCGGCGTCAACGGATGTGCGGCCACCCAAAGGTCAACCTTCTCCGTGTACGCGTTCGCGTAACCCGGATTGCCTGCCGCCTCACGCCAAGCGCCCATGGCGTTTTCCTTTTCTCACATGCCATTGCCAACTTTCCCCTGTAACCGTCGGTGATCTCGTGCACAACAACGCCCTCGGAGAGAGCGACAGCACTATGTCGCGAGCACATCCACGCCTCGCGCGAAGGCAAGCAGGGTGCGAATGGCTCACCCCAGACTGATTGCCTGGCGGACACCCTTGATCAAGATCGACAGGATGCTCTGCCGGCGGGTGACGATCTCGGCCTGGCGTACGCGCAGCGTGCCAATCAGAAGGCCAGCGACACGCGCTTTCGCGGGGGCCATGCTGGCAGCGAGGCGCTCAGCGACCAGGCCAGGGTCGAGGATGGATCGGAGACGGCCATCGCGGCGCCATGGGATATCGAGGACTGATCGGACCGATCCGGCCAGGCGCTAAGCACCGCATCGACGACTTGCGTGGCGCTCGCAGCCGCCGCTTTCGCGGCCCGTGGCAGGGCCTGCCCCGCAGCCGCGCCGCTGCCCGTCGTGCCGGCCGTCTGCTGCGCCATTCGGTTAAGCTCGCTCATCACCGTCAACACGTCCAAGGGGGCCAGATAGCCGTCGCCGTCGACGTCGAGGAAGTAGACGGGCTGGGGAGCAATGGGCGGAAACGGCAGCTCGCCCGCTTCGTTGTGATTCAACTTGTTCATGAGCACGATCGCATCCAGCGGCACCACGAAACCGTCGCCGTCGACGTCCAGCGGGTCTGCCGGATTCTGCCACGACGGCACGATCACGGCCGACACCTGCCCATAGATGATTTCGCGCGGGCCGAGCGGCCCAGTGCCACCGACAAGCAACGTATCGTGCAAGGCCGGGACATGCGCTGGCAGCACGGAGAACGTGACCACATTGCCGATCGCCGCCGCGGCGTCGAGCATGGCCTGGACGCGGAAGAGCGATTGCGGTCCGGCGCCCGGCGCCGCGCGGCCGAGCGTCCCGCCTGCCTCGTCGACCAGCCTTTGCGCGTCGTTCACGGTGCCGGAGGCAAGGGCCGAGAAGCTATCGTCGATCGCGAGCGTGCCATTCTGCCAGTCAAGCAAGTCGGGGTCGTATTGAAGCCCGGCGTAGGCGGCGAAGACGCCGTGCTGCGGAGCGGACGCGTCGCGGAGGTCGGTGACCGTGACATCGACGACGAATTGCCCGCCGCGCGGAATCATGAGGCGGCCGAGCGCATCGACGGGCGGCGTCTGACCGCCGACGCTGCGAATCGAGACGTCGTACCGCACGAGCGGCACGACGATATCGACCTTGAACGAGCCGATGACTCCGCCAGTGGCGACGTTGCCGGAGGTGTCCCCCACGGCGCCCGCGAGAAGCGAAACGTTGTACGTTCCGTTGTCCGAAACGCCAAAGCCGCCCGGTGGCGCGGCGATGCGGTACGTGGCCGTTCGTGGCGAACCGCTAGTGGCCGCGTCGACGGACAGGAGGATTGCCGGCTCATTGAAGCCGCCCGGCCCGGTCACGCGAATGTCGGTGTCGTCGAGCGTCGCGGTGTCGATCGCGGTATTGTCGGTGTGCGTGACGGTGAAGGTGTAGCTCGTGCCGCCGGTCGAAAGGACGTCGGCGGCGCTGGCCGCGGCGGTTGGCGGCGTCGTGTCTCCGCCCGCGGTCGTGGCCTTCCATAGCTCGGCGCCCGCGATCCCGTCATCGGCGACGAAGTACAGCGTTCCGCCCAGCACGGTGAGATACGAAGGATAGGAACTGGCCGCGAGGGGGTTGATGTTCGCCGCTAGCGCGCTCGTGTCGCCCAGTGATTTCCACAGCTCGAAGCCCTCGGCCGCGCGAAACCCCGAGAAATACAAGCCACCATCGAACGCCGTGAAATCCGCGGGCGCTAGCGGGTCGTTGGGGCCGATCGGCGCGACCGGCGTGATCGTCGCGCTGTCGTATTTCTTGAGCACGAAGCCGCTCGCGCCGTCGCTGGCGGCGAAATAGAGCGCGCCATTGAACACGGTCACGTACTCGCCGGCGGCCGCGTTGAGCGGCACGATCCCGGTCAATCGCTCGGGCGATGTGCCGTCGTACTTCCACAGCGCAAGGCCGGCCGCGTCGCTGGCGGCGAAATACAGCGCCGACTTGAAAAACGTAAGATCGTCGGGGAACGAGTTGCCGGCGAGCGGATTGATGTCCGCGACCCGCGTGGCCGTGGCGCCGTCGAACTTCCACAGCTCGCGGCCGGTCGCGCCATCGTCGGCGGCGAAGTAAAGCGCGTCGTGGAATACGGCCAGATGCTGCGGGAACGAGCTGCCGAGCCCCGTGCGGATGTCGGCCGCGAGCGACACGCTCGTGCCGTCGTATTTCCAAAGCTCCTTGCCTTCGCCCAGCCGGTTGGCCGCGAAGTACAGCGCGCCGTCGAAAACCGCGAAGTCGCTCGGGCCCGAGCTGTCGTCGCCGGTGGCAATGTCGGCGACCCGCGTGGCCGTCGTGCCGTCGTACTTCCACAGTTCGGAGCCGCTACGGCCGTCGTTCGCCCCGAAGTACAAGGCGCCGTTGTACGTGGTAAGGAAGCTTGGGTCAGAGCTGCCGGGGCCGGAATTGATGTCGGCCACGCGCGTCGCCGAGACGCCGTCGAACTTCCACAGCTCGCGGCCGCTACGGCCGTCGTTCGCGGCGAAGTACATGGCGCCGTTGAACGCGGTCAGAAAGGCGGCGTCCGAGCCGGCCCCGCCGGGGGTGACATCAATCACCTGCGGCGCGGGAAGGGCGTTGCTGTAGTGCCACAGTTCCCGCCCATTGACGCCATCGTCGGCGGCGAAATAAAGCTGCGATTGGAAGACCACCAGCCCGCCAGGCGCCGCGCCGAGGGCGCCGGTGCGGAGGTCGGCGACGGACGACGCGTCGGCACCGTCGTACCGCCACAGTTCATCGCCAGTGGTTCCGTCGTTGGCGGCGAAATACAGCCGGGAGCCGAAGACGAGAAAGTCACGGGGGGACGATCCGGCCTGGCCCGCCGCCAGATCGATCGCGCGCGAGGAGGCCACGCTGTCGTACCACCACAGCTCCCGACCATTCGTCCCGTCGTCCGCCGAGAAGTACAGCAAACCAGCAAAGACGGTCAGATCACGCGGGTCGGACCAGCCCTGCCCGATGGTGTTGATATCAGTCACCCGCGTGGCCGTGGCGCCGTCGTAGCTCCACAGCTCGCGCCCTGCCGCGTCGCCGTAGGCGGAGAAGTATAGTGCCCCGCCGTACACGGCCAGGCTGCTGGGGTCGGAGCTCGAGAAGCGGTCGCCCGGCAGAATGTCGGCCGCCCGCGTGGCCGCCGTGCCGTCGAACTTCCACAGTTCGCGCCCCGTCGTCCCGTCGTCGGCCTGCAAGAAGAGCGCGCCGGCAAAGAGCGTCAGGAAGCGCGGGTTGGCGTCGCCGGTGGGATTGATGTCGGCGGCGCGGGTGGCGGTGGTGCCGTCGAATTTCCACAGCTCTCGGCCCGCGGTGCCGTCGCCGGCGGAGAAGTAGAGCGCGCCGGCAAAGACGATCAGCTCTTGCGGGTCGGAGCTGGAGAACTGCCCGCCGGCCTGGATGTCGGCGGCGAGCGTGGCCGCGGCGCCGTCGAACTTCCACAGCTCACGGCCGTGAACCCCGTCATCGGCCGCGAAGTAGAGCGCGCCGTTGAACGCGGCCAGGTGCGCCGGATTCGAGGAAGCATCGGGATTGATGTTGGCGACGCGGCTGGCGCTTGTGCCGTCGACCTTCCACAACTCGCGATCGAGCGCAGCGTCCTGGGCCGAGAAGTACAGTGCGCCGCCAAACTCCGTCAGATACTGCGGATCGGACGCGGCGCCGTTCGTGTTGATGTTGGCGGCTAGCGCCGTCGTGACGGCGAGCAAGCGGCGCTCTTCGAGCGATTCGAACGCGAGCTTCCGCGGCGCAACGGGCGCCTTCGCGCGGAGGGAGCGCGTAGCGGGCGAGCGCTGGGCCGCGCTCGGCGGCCGGTCGGACGCGTGTGGCACGCGAGTCGACTCCCCTGGGCGATCGCTCGACGCTACCTGCGGCGAGCCATCGCTTGAACCTTCCAGCGGCCGTCGTGCCACCGTGCGAATTACTCAGAACGCTTGTGGGCGGCCGTGCCGGTTCTTGCGCCTATGCCGCGCGAAATCGAGCCCGATCCTTGGCGGCTCCATCAACCGCGTAACAGTTCGTCGCTTCGTACGCTTGGCAGCTTAGGCAAGCTTTGCGTCCAACGGTTCCCGGATCACTTCAGGAGAGACCCATGAACACTCGCGCGACGAACAACGTTCGGCTGGCCGCACTGGCGGCGGCCCTAGGCACTGCCATCTTAACCAACCCGGCAGCCGCTGGCACGGGTCATTCCGGAGGCGGGGGGGGCGGCGGTGGCGGCGGCAAGACATCGTTCAAGACGAGCTCTCCGAGCGGCGTAACTCACCGCTCTTTCAGCACTTCCAACCTCCCAACGAAGAGCTTTACGAGCAGCCATCTCAGTAACTCGACGGGCGTGGGCTCGAATTTTTCGCACTTGCAGACCCCGTCGAACAAATTCAACAAGCAACTTCAGACCACGATCCACACCGCGAACGGCACGACCTTTGGCGGCACCTCTAGCAACTTCAAGAAGACCAACATCAACACGCCGTTCACGCCGGGCACGAGCACAAGCAGCGGCCATGGCAGCGGCCATGGCAACGGCCATGGCAACGGCAAGAACCATTGGTTCTGGAATTGGGGCGGCTTCGGTTTCTTCCCGCCGATCATCGTCAACCCCGTCGTCGTCCCGAGCACTCCGGTCTTTGTGCCCGGCGTCAACACGGTCGTCAGCTCGCCGGCCCAACCGGCGCCGGCGGCGCTCGCGGCCCCGATCGCCAAGGGGATTGACCTGGCCCTGGTCGACGTGCGACTCATCGACGACGGCAATCCGGCGGAGAACGTCGGCCCCGCCTTCCGCGTGAGCTTCCGCAATACGGGCGCCGCGGTCGTGGATCACGAGTTCAACGTGGCCCTGATGGCCGGCACCGACGGCACCCCGTCGGCCGACCTGCCGCAGGCCCTGACGCGCGTCGGCACGTTTGACACCAAGGACGTGATGTTCGTCGACCTGCGGCTGCCCGCCAGCGCGTTCCACATGACCAGTGGCGAGGCGAGCGCGACGTTCTCAAAGCTGTTCGTGTTCGTCGACAGCCATCAGGAAGTGAACGACGCCAACCGCGAGAACAACCTGGCCGGCCTGGACCGCACGGCGATCCAACCGGTGAAGTAGCGAAAGTCTCCCCGACTTCGGAGACAAACGAATAAATCGCTTCCCTGTGCTACGGGGAGAGGGTTGGGGTGAGGCAGAAGCGCCGCTAACGTGGAACCTCATCCTGCCCTCTCCCTCAGCAGGGAAATATCGAAGGTCGGAAGGTCGAAAGTCAAATGTCTAAAGCAATCCGAAGCTCGAAGCACGAAGATGCGAACGCACCATTCACTCGTGCTTCGTCCTTCGGATTTCGGATTTCCTTAGACATGTGACTTTCGACCTTCGTCATTGTTCCGCCTGCTGCGGCACGTCGATTCGCAGCCGCCCCAGCACGTTGGCCACCGTCAGGAAGCTGGAGTAGGCCGTGGCGTCCTTCAGGCTCGAAGTGGCCAGCTTCAAGTGGCCCGCGCCAATCCCCTCTCGGCCCAGCGTGCCGTCGATCCCGATCCAGCGGTCCCCGATCCACACCTCGGTCCACATGTGAAAGCCGAAGGCCCGCTCGGCCGGCATGTACACCAGGCCGATCGCCACGCGGGCCGGGAAGCCGCCTGCCCGTGCCAGCGCCGCCAGCAGCACGGCGTGCTCGGTGCAATCCCCTTCCAGGCTGCGGGCGACTTCGGCCGCCGTGGCGAACGTCTGCGAGTAGTTCTTGTTGGCGATCTTGTCGTGAACGTACCGTTCCAGGGCGATCGCCGTGCGCCACGGATCGCTCTCGTTGCCGGCCGCCTCCTGGGCCATCTGCTTGATCCTCGCGTCGTCGCTCTGGATGAAGCTGTTGGGCGCCGCATCGTCCGCCACGGGCGCCGGCTGCTTGGGAATCTGGCCGGCCGGCGGGTCGTCAGGCCGGACCGCGCGAACCACGACGTCGGCCGTGCGCGCGTCGATGGGCGTCACTTGCTGGCTCAAATCCGAGACAAAGGATCGCGCCGGGTCTCCGTCCTCGAGGCGCACGCGATAGCGAAGCTGCCGCGCTTGGTGCGCGTCGTCGATCGGCCGCGCCAGCGCGACGACCGACATGGCGCCGATGTCGAATCGCGGCTCATCACCCCGCGCCAACGCCCGCTCGCGGCTGGTGCGGTACGTCACCTGGTTCATGGCGGGCGTGAAGGTCTTGAGAGACTCGCCGTTGCGGTCGGTCCAGGTGGTGCTCTTGATAGGCTCGGCGCCGGGAAGCTTTGTGGTGGTGTCGATTCGCAAGAGATCGCGGCTGCCGTCCAGCAGCTTGGTCTGCTCGAAGTCGGCCGCCACGAGCTCGACCTCAGCCACCTGGTTGAAAATCGGCATCAGCGCGCGCAGGGTGCGGTGCTCGCCGGGCTTCATCGGCGCGGCGAGCAGGTGCTCCTCCACGGCGAAATAGCCGCCGCAGTCCTTGGTCCAGGGAAGGCTGCTCTTGGCCGTCCGGTCGCCGCTCGTGACGTTGATCGCCATCGCGGCGCCTTCGAGTCGGCCATCGACGACCGCTGGCGTGGGGCCAAGCCGGGCTTCGGAATGGAAGCTGCGCACCTCGCTGGCCGCCGTCTCGACGACTCTCATTTTCACTTCCGAGACGCTCTCCTGGCCGAAACGCTTGACCTCCAGCCGCAGGGTGCCGCTGGCTGCGATCAGCGACGGGTCGGTCGCGTCGGCCTGCCAGCGCGCCGAACCGTAACCGATGCGTTCGCCGCCGATGTAATAAACGTCCCAGACTTCCCGGCCCACCAGCCGTGTACGGCCGGCAGGTACCGGCGCCTGGGGCGCACAGCCGGCAACCGCCAGAGCGATCACCCCAAGCGTGCCCAGGACGGTGGCTCGGCACCGCACGCTGTTCGTCGTGGTCGTCATGGATCAGGGTTAGGGGTTAGTGGATGCAGCAATGCCAGCAGACTTGCCAGAATGGGAGTGCAAAAAAACCACGCGAACGAAATATAGCCACGCGGCGTAGCGTACATAGGCTCCAGGGAGGCCATTTTCGCACGCATGAACCGCGTGAGAAGTTGGCTTCCCTTTTTTGTTGGCACTTTGGTGGATAGTTCGGGCCTTTCGCCTGCGACGCCTGGCACGGAGAAAAACACGCCACAACGGGTACGTCTTCGCAGTGCAAACAGCGTTTTTTTGCCACCGCAGCGCACACGTTGCCCCGCTTTTGAAGCCGGGTGCTAGACTAAATTCCGAGGGCACTTCGCGCCGCCGTGGCCCCCTCACTTTGGAGGCAGCGGGCGGCCCATGACCCCCTTCGATTGTGCCACAAAATGCGTCGTAAGCATCAGTCCGATCTTGCCGTTTCTGCCGACGTTCCCTGCACCAAAGAGGCCTCCTTTGCCGGGTCGTGAGGGCCAGCGGCGTAACCTAGGTTTGCTTACTGGTTCGGTCGTTCGCCGGCTGGATCGCACAAAAGCACGCTTTTATATCCTGACCCAGGACCAATCCGCAGATGGGCTTCTTGAAACGCTTTTTCCGTAACGTCTTCCGCGACGGCGCCGTGCCCCCGGGCACGAGCAGCTTCGAGCGCTTGAGCGAGGAAGAGCTGGAGGCCCACCTGGGCGTCGCCCGGTATGGCGATTTCCTGCTCACCGACGCCATCCGCCCGTCGTACGACTTGCAAGTCGTGCCGCGGCAGGGCTACCGGCACGACGTATATCACGACGCCGACAACCGCGCCAGCGTGCCGGTGCTGATGGGGGCCGCCTCGCGCGACCACCTGTTCGAGATGTTCATGGACCTCCTCGAGCCGTTGGGCGCCGAGGTCGACGTGGTACTCGAGACGAGCCACAACCGCGAGCAGCGCGGGCACGTCGATCTGTATCGCGAGCACATCGACATGCCGGTGCTCAAGAGCATCCTCTGGGAGTACGAGGAGCTGCTGTTGAACGACGGCTGCGTGGGCATCGCCGTCTTGAACCCCGGCGTGCCGCAGGAAGTGCAGTTCGACGAGCACAAGCTGTTGATCGTGTACGGCGAGGACTTGCGGCAGTTCGAGCGAATTTTCGCCGCCCGCGACGTCCACTGCGACGACCAGTTGAAGTTCATCACCGAGGCCGAGCACGTCCATTCGTCCAGCGACCAGTTCTTCGAACAATTCGAGGAACTAAGGACGCGGCTGGGCATGGACTCAATGTGCGACCTGGCCCGGCCGGGTGCGGAGTAGGCCTTCGTTCGCCCTTGTTGCGACGCTAGGCAAGGCCGGCTTCACGCCGGCCGGTTCTTCGGATCGGCACTCGAACCCCACGTTTGCTCGAGCCAGGCGGCGTCCTCGCGCAGCTCTTCCAACGTTTCCTCCAGGCCCACGAACTGTCGTCGGAAGCGGCGCCAGGCCAGCCAGCCGGTGGCCACGGCCGCCACGACCAGCGCGGCGAACCACATCAAAAGCCAGCCCGCCCGGTCGATCGACAGGAAGCCGTCGAGCATATCGGCCGTGGCCACGACCAACACCGGCAGGGCCACCAGCGCCAGTAGGCCCGCGACCGCCAGCGCGATGGCCAGCCGCCGGACGTCGGCCAGCGCCTGGAGGATTTCCAGCCGGGCAAGCTTCCAGCGGGCGACGGCCAAAGAGCGCAATTCATCGCGCAGCCGCCTAAGCTCGGCTATCCCAGGGCCCAGCAGTGATTCTTGATTCTCCGCCATGCGCTCGAAACTGCCGACCGCGCGTCGGTCCCTTCTTGGTTGGCTGCTACGGCGCTTCGGGGCCTGGAGGCAACGGGCGGCCGGCGTTCCAGAGCGCCGCCAGCTCGCCGAGCAGGCCCGCCTTGGCGACCGACAGTCCCCACTGCGCGAGCCCGGTCCCCAACATCCGCGGCAGGCGCCGCGCGGGCCGCCCTAGCGCTACCAGCAAGCCGGCGGCGAACGACAGGGCCAGCGCGGCCTGCGGGAACCGGGCGACGTACGTCCGCCACGAGCTGAGCCGCCGCCGCTCGTCGCGCAACCGCGCGATCGACAGCGTCGTCCGCAAGCGGGTCCGCGCGATTTCGGCGCGCAATTGCCGCTTGGCGACGAGAATCTCGGGATCGACGATGCGTTCGCGCGCCATGGACGCAAGTCCTGCTCGCCGCTCTTTGATTTTCGCTTGGCGAAGCCCAGGGGTGGCAACCCCTGGGAACGGCCTACCGCTTGAAGATCTTGCCCAGGAAGAACCCACACAGCACAGCCGAGAGTACGCCGGTGCCGGGATGCTTTCGCACCCATTCCAGCGTGCCGGAGACGACGTCTCCCACGTTCCGGTCTCGCAGCCGGTGCAAGCCGTCGGTGGCCTGCTGGCGGACCGATTCACAGTACTCTTGGGCCCGCTCGAATTGGGTCCGGGCCTGTCGGAGGGCCTCTTCGGCCGCCTGGACCTCGGGCCTGTGGTCGAGCTTGCGTCCCAAGTTCTCGAACACGCCGGGGGCCCCGTCATCGGACTTCTTGTTTTCGGCCTTATTCATCGGTCACCTCCTAGTGGGCTTTCCGTCGGGAGGGCGAGGCTCCCGCCGAGCCGGCGCCGCCGTAGCGATACCTCGCCGCGGCTCGGCGGGAGCCTCGCCCTCCCGCGCGCCGGCCCAAACCAAGCGTCTGCTTGAACGTAGCTTACAACCCGCCGCGCCACAACGAGCCGCATACCCGCTGCAACCGGGCCCGGCCGGAACAAGCGCCCCATCCTGCCGGCGACGCAAAGAATAGGCGACCTTTCGGTTGAGGCCGGCAAGAACGTTACTAGAATGAGTCTCGGACAGGGCGCTAGGGAGGCCGATTCATGGCCGAACCAACGAAGCGTGCGTGGGCGTCGTATCTGACCGCGGCGGCCAGCGTCGTCGCCGCGGTGCTCTCGCGGATGGCGCTTGACCCGTATCTCGGGGAGCGCCAGCCCTTTGTGACGTTTTTCGCCGCCGTGATCTTCACGGCCTGGTACTGCGGCACCGGCCCGTCGCTGGCAACCTTGCTGCTGAGCTTTCCAATCGTGGCGTGGCTTTTCATGACTCCGCGGTACTCGCTCCTGATCGCCGAGTTGCACCACCAGATTGCCACGGCCGCGTACCTCGGGCTTGGTTTGGCGGTCGTCGGATTTGGCGCAGGCCTGCGCCGCGCCCGCGATCGGGCGGAGCGCGCGACCACGCTCTACGACGCCCACACCCGCGAGATCACGGGCGAGCGAAAGCGCCTGCAGACCGAACTCGACCAACTCCACCGGGACCTGTGCGAGGTCGATCAGCGCAAGGAGGAGTTCCTGGCGCTGATGGCCGCGGAGCTTCGCCGTCCGCTCGTGCCCATCGCCAGCGCCGCTTCGTTCCACAGCATTGCCACCACCGCCTCGGAGATGGAGTCGGCGATGGACATCGTCAAACGCGAGATGACGCAGCTCGGCCGGCTGATGGAAGACTTGCTCGATGTGTTTCGCAACGCTCCGGGACACGTCGACCTGCACCGCGAACGCATCGATCTGGTGCCCGCGGTGTGTCGGGCCGTCGATTCCGTGCGCTCTTTGGTGCGCGAAACGGGGCGCGAGCTTACGGTCTCGGTCGCGAAGGCCCCGCTGTGGCTTTCCGGCGACGCCGCCCATCTCGAGCGGGTGGTCTACAACCTGCTCGTGAACGCCGTCCGCTGCACCCCGCCCCGCGGTCAGATTACGATCACTGCCAGACGCCAAGGCGAGCACGTCCTCGTCAAGGTCAAGGACACCGGCGTCGGACTGGCGCCCGAGGCCATCGCCCACGTCTTCGAGCCCTTCGGCCGCACCGATGAGTCGTTCGCCGCCCAGCGCGGCTGGTTCCGCATCGGCCTGACGGCCGTCCAGCGCATCGTCGAGATGCACGAAGGCTCGGTCACCGTCACCAGCGACGGTCCGGGGCACGGCACCGAGTTCGTCGTCCGCCTGGCCAGCCTCGACGCGCTACAGGCCCCAGAAACCGACACGAGAGTGGCTTCCGTCGAGTAGCGCGGCCGAGCCCGTTTCCTGGCCACTTTCGGTCATTCGGATTTCGGATTTCTTTCGGCATTTCGATTTCGACATTCGTTGTTCGCCCCTTGGTCGCTAGTCCGCTTTGTTGTTGAGCCCCACCCGGGCCGGGGTACAATTGCAGGGTCGGCGGCGCGCTTTCCACGTCTCCAGTCGCAGGACAATTTCGTATGGCCGATTTCTTTCAAGACCCACCCGTCCTGGGCAATCAGTACGACGAAGACCGGGCACTGCGCTCTTACCTGGCGCGGCGCTTTCCGCCCGACGTGCTGGTCGAGGTCGAGCCGGACCTGCGGCGCTTTGGCGGCCGGGTCGTGGGCGACGTGCTGGAATTGGCCGCCGACGCCAACGCCAACGAGCCGCGGCTGGTGCAGTTCGACCCGTGGGGGCGGCGCATCGACCGTATCGAGACGTCGCGCGGGTGGCGCGAGTTGGACCGCGTCAGCGCCCAAGAAGGGCTCGTGGCGATCGGCTACGAACGTAAATATGGCCCGCTCTCGCGGCTGTACCAGTTCGCCAAGCTGTACTTGTTCAACGCCTCCTCGGCCACCTACTCCTGCCCCTTGGCCATGACCGACGGGGCCGCGCGGTTGCTGGAGGTGATGGGGGACGCCGAGCTCAAACAGCACGCACTCTCGCGGTTGACGTCGCGCGACCCACAGCGGTTCTGGACCAGCGGCCAATGGATGACCGAACGGACCGGCGGATCGGACGTGGGCCGCACGCAGACCGTCGCGCGGCACGAAAGCGGTCCCTGGTATCGCCTCTACGGCACGAAGTGGTTCACCTCGGCCACCACCGCGCAAATGTCGATGACGCTCGCGCGGATCGAGGACACGGCCGGCGCCTCGACGGCCGGAAGCCGGGGGTTGAGCCTGTTCTATCTCGAAACGCGGGACGCGGCCGGCGACCTCAATAACATCGTCATCCATCGCTTGAAGGACAAGCTCGGCACGCGCAGCTTGCCGACCGCCGAGTTGAGCATGGTCGGGACGCGGGCCAAGCTGGTCGGCGCGCCGGGGGACGGCGTCCGCAACATCACGACCTTGGTCAACGTCACGCGGCTCTACAACGCGATCGGCGCCGCCGCGACTTTGCGGCGCTGTATAGCGCTCGCGCGGGACTACGCTTCGCGCCGTGAGGCCTTCGGCCGAAAGCTGATCGATCTGCCGCTCCACGCCGCCACGCTCGCCGACCTGGAGATCGAGTTCCAGGCCGGTCTCCAACTGGCGCTGCGAGCCGTGGAGTTGTTGGGGCGCGAGGAGTGCGGCGCGGCGTCCGCCGACGAATCGGCCGTGCTGCGCCTCTTGACGCCGCTGGCGAAGCTCTACACCGCCCGCCAGGCCGTCGCCGCGGCGAGCGAGACGGTCGAGTCATTCGGCGGCGCCGGCTACGTCGAGGACACCGGCCTGCCCCAGGTCCTCCGCGACGCCCAGGTGCTGTCGATCTGGGAGGGCACGACCAACGTTCTGAGCCTCGACGCCCTGCGGGCGATCGAAAAATCGGACGCCTTCGGACCGTTCATGGCCGAGATCGACGAGCTCGTGGCCGGGGCCACGCTCGCCGATCTGGCGCCGGCCGCCGAGCAGGCGCGCGAGGCGGCCGCGCGGGTCCGCGCGTATCTGCCCGCTGCGCTCGGCGAAGGGCCGGAGTTCCAGCAGGCCGGCGCCCGCGGCTTCGCATTCGGCCTGTCGCGACTGATGGCGGCCGCGCTCTTGCTGGACGAAGCGCAATGGAACTATCAGGCCCACGGCGACTGCCGCGGCGTCGCGGTGGCCCAGCGGTGGTGCACCAAAGAGCTCACCCCGCTGGTGCAAGCCGACCGCGACTGGCGCAGGCAGACGGATGCCTTGGCGCGGAATACGGAAATGAAGGAGGCCACTGCGGCGCACAAATGATGAATGCGGAATGATGAATGGAAGAGAAAACAAAACGTGGCCCGTAGTTGGCATTCATCATTCATCATTGATTCCTACTGCCTACTTCCCCCCATGCACGCTGTCCAATTCAAATCGTTTGGCTCCCCGACCGAAGTGGCCGAGTGCGTCGAGCTCGCGGATCCCGGGCCGCTCGCCGCGGATCAGGCGCTTTTGGCGGTCGAGGCCACGCCGATCAATCCCTCCGACGTGCTGACGCTCACCGGCCAGTACGGCACGCTGCCCAGGCTGCCCGCCACGCCGGGGAACGAAGGCGTGGGCCGGGTGCTGGCCGTCGGCAGCGACGTGAAGAACGTCCGCGTGGGCGACGTCGTGCTCCTCCCGGTCGGCACCGGTACGTGGCGGGAGAAGATTGCGGCGCCGGCCGCGCGGCTGATCCCGCTGCCCACTAGCGCCGACAAGCTGCAACTGGCGATGCTGGCGATCAACCCGCCGACGGCCTATCTGCTTTTGCGCGACGTGGTCGAGCTGAAACCCGGCGACTGGGTCGTCCAGAACGCGGCTAATTCCGGAGTAGGTTCGTACCTCATCGCGCTGGCGAAGCTGCGCGGCATCCGCACGGTGAACGTCGTGCGGCGCGAGTCGCTCGTCGAGCCGCTACGGGCCGCCGGGGCGGACGCGGTGGTGGTCGACGGCGACGATCTTGCCAAGCGCGTCGCGCAGGCCACGGCCAAGGCTCCGATCCGGCTGGCGATCGACGCCATCGGCGGCGAATCGACGATGCGCCTCGCCCAGTGCGTCGCGCCCGGCGGAACGATCGCCAACTACGGGGCGCTTTCGGGCCAGGCCTGCCGCGTGGCTCCGCAGGACCTGATCTTTCGCCAGGTGACGCTGCGCGGCTTCTGGCTCACCAAGTGGTTTACGAGCGCCACGCCAGCCGACCAGCAGGCGGTGTTCGGCGAACTGGTAAAGCTGATGGTCGACGGCACGCTTCGCACCCGTATCGAGGCGACGTACCCGTTCGCGAAGATCAAAGAGGCGCTCGCCCACGCCATGCGGCCGGGGCGCGATGGGAAGATTCTATTGGTGGCGGCGACGTGAACGCCCTTCGCACGCTCGCGGTCATCGTCTGGGCCTCGCCGGCAAGCCTGCTGGGCGTCAGCATCGGCGTCGTCGGATTGGCAACCGGCGGAGGAGTGGCGCGACATGGCCGGGTGCTCGAGTTCTGGGGCGGGGCCGTCCGCTGGTTTCTCGTCCACCACACGCTGAGTGACTTTGGAGCGTCGGCAATGACGCTGGGGCACGTCGTTTTGGGAGTCTCCAAAGAAGCCCTTGCCGTGTCGCGCAAGCATGAACTTGTGCACGTCGCACAGTACGAACGCTGGGGACCGGCCTTCATCCCCGCGTATCTTCTGTGCGCGCTTGTGCTGTGGCTTCGAGGCAGACGGCCCTATTGGGACAACCCGTTCGAACGAGAAGCGTATCGGCGTACGAGGTAGCGACGGGCGGTTCGCGCATGCCCGTTCGCGCCTCAGCGGAGACGGAGATATGGCAGTCGCGGTCGAACCGATGGAGCCCGATGATTGGCCGTCCGTCCGCGCTATTTATCTGGCGGGGATCGCAACCGGACAGGCGACGTTTGAGACCACGGCGCCTGACGATTGGCAGCAGTGGAGCGCCGGCAAGCGGCCCGACTGCCGGCTGGTGGCTCGCGACGGTCAAGGCGTCGTCGGCGGGGCCGCCCTTTCGCCCGTGTCGAAGCGGGCCGTCTACGCGGGCGTGGCCGAGGCGAGCGTCTACGTCGCCGAAGAAGTGCGAGGACAGGGCATCGGCGGCGCCCTCCTGGCCGCGTTAATCGCCGCGTCGGAAGCTGCCGGCGTGTGGACGCTGCAGGCGGCGATTTTTCCTGAAAACGCCGCCAGCCTGGCGCTCGTCAAGCGGCACGGCTTCCGGGAGGTCGGCGTCCGCCGCCGCATCGCCCAGCACCATGGCACGTGGCGCGACGTGATACTGCTCGAGCGGCGGAGCGACGTGGTAGGCAACGGCGATTAGCGCGCCTACTTCAGCGTCTTCAGCCAGGCCATGAGGTCGCTGAGTTCCTGCTCCGTCAGAACGCGATCCAGCCCCTGGGGCATGATCGATTGCCGGCTGGGCGCCAGTTCGTCGATGTCCGCCCGGTCGATGCGGACCTCGGTCCGCTCCGGTGTCACGAGATAGATCGCCGCGCTGGTTTCGCGGCTTACAACCCCTGTGTGCGCCTGGCCCGACCGTGTCGCTACGGCGACGCTTTCGTATCCCCTGGCGAGCGAGGCGCTCGGCGCGAGGATCGATTCGGCCAGGTCGCGCGCCGTGCGAATCTCGCCGATCTTCGACAGGTCGGGGCCGATCTTGCCCCCTTCGGCGCCCACGCGATGGCAGGCGCCGCAGGCGGCCTTGGCGCCAAAGAAGATGACGCGGCCCCGGTCAGGCGCGCCCTCGTCGACCCGCGCGGCAAGCGCCGCCACTTGCGCGGCCTGCTGCGATTGCGCGGCGGTCAGACGGGCGATGAGTGGCGTAGCGGCTTGCCGCGCCTCCGGCCCGAATCGATCGAGCAGCTTGGCAAGCTCGTCGGCCGATTGCCCGTCGGCGCCGGGGGACAGCCGGAGCGATTCGACCAATCGCAGCCCGATCGCGCCGTCGGTGCAATCGCGGAACGCCCTTAGCAAGGGTGGCAGCTCGAGCGGCCCGGCGAGCGCCACCAGGTGCGCGAGCTCGGCCAATTGCTCGCCGGAAAGCGCTGCCGCGCCGAGTGCCGCGGCCGCGATCATGCGCCGCAGCGCCGGCGCGTCGGCCGTGGCGACCTGCTCGGTCAAAAGCGCAAACGCGGCTGGCGAAATCGTACGACCGTGCCTGGCAGCGGCGGCCGCGGCCGCGACGCGAAGATCGTCGTCGCGGCCCTTCTCTTCCGCGATCGCGAGCAGCCGTTCGTCACACGCGGTGTCGCCTTTCTCGGCCGCGGCGATCACCGCCTGCCGCGATTCCTCGGCGTCGTCCGAATCGAGCCCGCGCCGGATCGCCGCCGTCCAGCGTGCCGGCACGTCCCGCACGTCGCTGCGGGCGATCACTTCCAAAAGCAGCAGCCGCGACGGCCTCGTCGCCAACGGATCCGCGAGGGCCTTGCCGATGAGGTCCTGAACCTCGGCATCGCCGGCGAACGCCAACAGCGCGCCACGCAGCAAGGCCGATCGTTCCTCCGAGAGGTCGGCGGCGCCAAGCCACTCGGCCAACAAGCCGACAATCTCGCCGGCCCAAGCCGGGTGGCGGGCGATCACGTCCATCGCCGACCGCTGAAGCGCCGTGTCGCCCGTGTCGAGGAGGCCGGTCACCTCGTCGCGCGCCAAGGCCCCCGAGTCCATCTGGTCGAGCGCGACAAGCGCCGCGCGGCGCACATCGGCGCTTGCCCCGGCGAGACCGGCCAGCGTGCCCTCGCGATCGTTGATTTCGATCAAAGCGTAAATCGCTGCGTGCTCGACGAAACGGTCCCCGCCGCGGCGCAACGAATCAAGTAGCGCCGGCACCGCACGGGCGTGTCGTAGCCGCCCGAGCGCCGTGGCCGCTTCGCGGCGGACTTGCGGCTCGTCCGTGACAACCATCGCGCGCAGCGTCTCTTGTGCCATCGGGTCGCGCAGCGAGCCAGCGCAATATGCGGCCGCCTGCCGCACGCCTGGGTCGGCGTCCTTGAGCGCCTGGCGGATCGCTGTTCGCGCCTTCGGACCGGCGATCCGCACTGCCGCCCATACAGCGTTCTGGCGAGCTGTAACACCACGGGCCGCGTCGTTTACGACCGCGTGAACTGCGACCGCGCCATCATGGCCACGTGCGCCAAGCTCCTCGATCGCGCGGTCGCGAACAGCCGGCCGAGGATCGTCGAGCCGTGCGGCCAGTTCGTCGGCCGTGGCGTCGCCCCAGGCCAGCGCCAGCCCGCGCGCGTCGGCCGGGCGTGGCCCGCCGGTGCGCCGCACGCGGTAGATCGCCCCGCCGATCTCGGGCTTGGCTACCTGGGACGTCGGGCAGCCGATACGGAACCAGCCCCCGGTGTCGACCACCAGCAAGCTGCCGTCGGCGTCCTCAAGGACGTCGGTTGGATGAAAATCGGCGTCCGAGGAGACCAAAAAGTCCTCGTCCCGCGAGCGGAACGTGGCCCCGGTCCGCTCGAGCGCGTGCCGCAGCACTTTGTGCGTGTTGAAGTGGACGCTGAAGAAGTTGTCGCGATAGCCGTCGCCGAACTCGCTGCCGCGATAGCGTCCCAATCCGCTCGGCGCCACTGTGCCATAGAGCGCGAGCGCCGGCAGGAAGTCGCCCGTCCGTTTGAACTCGGCAACGCTTGGGTGCTTGCGTGGGTAGACGCCACCATAGACGAAGTGCATGAGCGCGTCGTGCCGCACGTCGTCGGGATTGTAGAAGGTCATCGTGCCGATCATGTCCCCTTCGTCGGTGAAGGCGACCTCGACGGGATTGTCCATGCCTCCGCCGCAGAAGACCTGCACGTCGCTGCCGTCGGCGCGGCAGGAAAACACCCGCGCGGCGAGCCCCTTGCTGATCTGGTTGCCCTCGGCATCGACGAAGTTGTGTCCGTGCCGCCCGTCACACCAGTAGATGCGGCCCTCAGGCCCCAGAAAGCAGCCGTGGATGTCGGCGGCGTTTCCGATGAAGCCGAAGCGGCCGACGATCTGGTCGCGGCGGTCGGCCACGCCGTCGCCGTCGGTGTCCTCGAGCCGCCAGATGAAGGGCGGGCTGGCGACGTAGAGCGCGCCGCGGTGCGCAAGCGCCCCCATGGGGAACGTCATCTTGTCGGCGAACACCGTGCTTCGGTCGAATTGCCCGTCGCCGTCGGTGTCCTCCAGCATGCGGACGCAATTCGGGAGCTTTTCCAAGAGCTCCTCGGCCGGAAAATTCACGCCGGCGTTGTCGGCCACGAACAGCCGCCCGCGCTCGTCGAAGCCGGCCATGACCGGGTGCTCGACCAAGGGGAGCCCAGCGACGAGCTGCACTTCAAAGCCGGGGGGAACGCGGATGGTGGTGCGCCAGTCACTCCCAGTCGGGGCATCGTCATCGGCGATGGACCGAGCGGCCGGAGTCCCAAGCAGCGCAAGCACGCAGATGGCAAGCTTGTGACGGCGCGTCATGGACCCTCCGGCAAATGGCGACATATCGCCGTACAGTGTAACCGGAGGGGGTCGGGCGTGCACACCGCACGGGTCCCGCGGCAGGGTCATTCTGTTTTTCAAAATGGCGAGGCGGGAAAATGGGACTGGCTCCGAGCACAAACAGCGCAAGCCCTTTCATACCAACGCTGCGTCTCGGTGCCTGTCCCACTTTCCCGCCGGTGCGCCGCCGGCAAGCTTGCGCTGGCGGCCGTCTGCTGCCCGCTTCT
The DNA here is from genome assembly GCA_016191115.1 of Planctomycetia bacterium. GTDB lineage: Bacteria > Planctomycetota > Planctomycetia > Pirellulales > JACPPG01 > JACPPG01. The sequence goes on from JACPPG010000040.1 coordinate 77,853, forward strand.
TTACGCCGGCACGGGCAGGTGCAGCACTTCGTGGATCGCGCGGATCAGGTCCTCGGCCGCGAAGGGCTTGGTGAGAATCCGCGCCACGCCAAGCTGCTGCACCTTGTGGTGCGTCTCGCGATCCGTCAGGCCGGTGATGACGATGACGGGAATGTCGGCGAGGTCAGGGTTGTGGTTCAGCCCGTCCACCACGTCCTCGCCTTGCCCCATCGGCATCCGCAAATCGGTGACGACGACGTCGGGCATCCACTCGACGGCCAGCCGGTAGCCGTGGCTGCCGTTGTAGGCCTCGAGCAGTTTGACCCCGCTCGCGTGACACTTGCGGCGAATGCCACTGCACAGGCTTGCATCATCGTCGATCAAGAGCACCGTGAGCGGCCGGCCATCCGTCGATTGAGACTGACCGATGATCCCCGCCGCGGCCGAATCCTCACAAGCGCGCAAGATGCACCTCCCCGCCGAAACGCGGTTGCAACGGTTTCCCCCCGGACCGCACAGCCGACGAATGTCAGGCGAGAGTCATGCGGTCCCAGACAATGCCATCGGAACCCTAGTTCACGATTCAACGGCAGGCAAATCGGGCCCATGAAAAAGGGAAGCTAGCCATTTATTCCCCGGTGATTCACCGGGGGCTAAGAACAATCGCCGGCTAAGACCACTCACCGGGGGCTAAGAAGCGCGATCCGATAGACCGCCTTGTCCGTGCGCAGAAAAATGGCCCCGTCGCTCGTGGCCAGGGAAGCCAGGGTGCGGCCGTCGACCTGATTGGCGGCCAGCTTCTTGGCCGACTTGCCGGCGGCCATGACGGTGGTGAGCCCCTCCTCGCTGGTGAAATAGATCCGGCCCTCGGCCGCCAGCGGCGACGCCGAGAAGCCGCCACCGAGCCGCAACTGCCAATGCGGATCGCCAGTCCGCGCGTCGACGCAGCTCGCCACCCCGAGGTCGCTTACCAGGTAAAGCTCGTCCCCGATCAATAGGGGTGACGGGTTGTGCGGCGCTCCCCGCCTGAGCGTCCAGGCGGCGCCGGTGTCGGTGATATCTCCCTGCCCTCCGGTGCGGATCGCGTACAGGATCGGCGAGTCGTAGCCGGAGCTGACAAACAGCAGCCCGTGACCGAAGACCGGCCGGGGGACGACCGAGTAACCGTCGTAGCGGAACCGCCACAACTCGGCGCCTGTCGCGGGGTCGTAGCCGGCTACCTGGTCGCCGCCGGGGCTCACGACCTCGTCGGAGCCGCCGGAATTGATGACAAGGGGCGTGCAATATGCCATGCGGCCCTGACGGTCCATGCGCCAGCGAATTCGTCCCGTCTGCTTGTCCAGTGCCACGACGAATTGCTTGTCCGTTCCGTCGCAACTCAGAATCAGAAGGTCGCGCCACACGACGGGCGAACCGGCCGGACCGTGACGGTGCTCGTACGCCAGCTCATTGGTGCGCCAGACGATCTCGCCGCGCGTCGACAGGCAGGCCGTGCCGTGGGCGCCGAAGTGCACGTACACACGATCACGCTCCAGCACCGGCGTCGGCGAGGCGTGGCTGTTCTTTGAGTTGATGCGTCCCAGGTCCGCCTTGCGGAAGACCTTCACGTCGTGGATGACCTCGCCTGTCTTGGCATCGAGGCACACGGCCCGCAGCGACCCTTCCTCCTCGATGGCGGTCGTGACCCACAACTGCCGGCCCTGGATCGCGGGCGACGACCAGCCGAGGCCGGCGATGGGCGTTTTCCAGACGACGTTTTCCGTTTCGCTCCACTCCAGCGGTAGGCCGCGTTCCGCGGAGTGCCCCTGCCCGTCGGGGCCACGGAACTGCGGCCAATCGGCGGCGGAAGAAAGTAAACAGAAGGCGGTCGGCAGTAGGCAGCCGAGAGCCGGCAGAAGGCGGCGGGCAGCGGGCAGGGAATGCATCGCAGGGCTCATGCGGGGCGGGACATTGGGGCAAGGTGCATCATGCTCGCCTATCGGTGCGTCTCGTGCAAGACGAGTGGAGGGCGGGCCAGGGCCATTCTGTTTTTCAAAATGGCGAGGCGGGAAAATGGGACTGGCTCCGAGCATAAACAGCGCAAATCCTTTCAGACCAACGTCGCGTCTCGGTGCCTGTCCCACTTTCCCGCCGGTGCGCCGCCGGCAAGCTTGAATCTGTGAACGGCCCTGGGGGGCGGGCATTCCTCCCCGACTTCGCCCGCACGCTTGCCGCTTAGCCTTCAAGCAGCGACGTTGTCAAGCGACATAACGGCGGGCCGGATGCCCACCGGACTCATCTGACGATGTTCAGATTCGGCCGGGCCCGCTCGAGTTCCGCCACGCGGGCGTCGCTGACTTTCGTGCCGCGCAGTTGCACGTCGTGCAGATTCGGCAACTCGCGCAAATGGACAATGCCCGCGTCGGTGACCGCCGTCTCGCTGAGGTTCAGCACCTCCAGGAGCCGCAGCTTCGCGATCGTCGGCATGGCCAGGTCGTCGACCTTCGTGCCGGAGACGCCCAAGTAGCCGAGATTCAAGAGCGTGACGAGTTGCTTCAGCCCTGTGCTGGTGACGCGCGTGCCGTCGAGGATCAAGAGCTCCAAGCGGGGTATCATCGCCAGTTGCGCCAGTCCCGCGTCGCTTACCGATGTGTTCCCCAGATCGAGCCGCGTAACGCTGCGCAGACTGACCAATTGCGCCGCACCCGCGTCGCCGATCGCGGTGTCATTGAGGGCAAGATGTTGCAGCCGCGGCAGGGCCCGCAGGTGTTGCAAGCCCGCATTGGTTATCTGCGTATAGCCGAGCCACAGGCTTTCGATCTGCAGGCAGTAGCGCAAGTGGACGAGGCCCGCGTCGCTGATGTCGTTCCAGGCGAGCTTGAGCGACGTGAGCCGGCCGAGGTTCTTGAGATGCTTGAGGCCCTCGTCGGTGAGCTTGCAGTCGTAGAGCAATAGCTCGTCGAGTTGCCGCATGCCGGCCAGGTGCGCGAGCCCCTCATCGCCGATGGGGGTCCAGGAGAGGTTCAGCGACCGCAGGTTGCGAAGTTGTGCGAGGTGGGCGACGCCGGCCGATGTGATTTTGGTGCCGTAGAGTGACAGACCTTCGAGCGATGCAAGGGTGCGCAGATGCGCGAGCCCCTCGTTGGTGATGCGGTCCTGGCCGAGCTTGAGTCCTTGCAATTGCGTGAGGGTGGCGATCTTGGCCAGTCCGGCGTCGGTGATGTCGGTCCGCTCGAGGTCGAGCCAGCGGAGGCCGGGCAGGTTGGCCAGCTCTTCGAGCCCTTCGTCACCGCCATTCCATTCGACGAGCCGCAGCCGCTCCCCGTTGGGCGTCTCGATCCATTCAACCCGCGCGCCGCGCTGCTCGAGCGCGGCAACGATCGGGCGATCGTCGTCCGCGGCGTGCGCAGTCGCGAACGAGGCAACCACCAACACGATGGCGAGCACTGGTGCAAAGCGGCACATGCGAGGCCCCAGCGATCCACGGGACGAAGGACGCGGGGCGAGAGTCTAGGGGAAATGCGAGAACCGCGTCAATGCTGGCCTGCCGAGGATTCGCCAACCCTGTCGTTTCGCATATTCATCTTGTAAAACAGTGCCAGCAGCCGGATCGAAACGGCACATCGTTGAATCAATCGTTTGCACCTCATGAACCAGTACACGCAGCTCCCGCTTCCTGCCGCCGCATCAGCCGCGGGCACCACGGCCGCGGCCACGCTCGCCTTCACCGAGGGGCCGGCTTGCGATGCCGCCGGCAACGTCTATTTCTCGGACATCATCAACAACCGGATCATGAAGCTCGCGGCCGACGGCGGGCTGTCCGTCTTTCGCGAGCCGAGTCACCGTACCAACGGCCAGACGTTCGACCAGCAGGGCCGGCTTTATCATTGCGAGGGCGCGGAGTTCGGGCCGGAGGGTGGACGCCGCGTCACGCGCACCGACCTGGCCACCGGCGAATACGTCGTCTTGACCGACCGCTACGAAGGCGCCCGGTACAACGCGCCCAACGACATCTGCGTCGACGGTCGCGGCCGGGTCTATTTCACCGATCCGCGCTACGGCGACCGCTCGGACATGGAGATGCGCGAGGAAGGGGTCTATCGCATCGACCCGGACGGCCGCGTGACGCGGATCCTTGTGCAGCCGACGATCGAACGGCCCAACGGCATCGCCGTGACGCAGGACAGCCGCCGGCTGTACGCGATCGACAGTTGTCCGCTGGTGGGCGGAGCCCGCAAAGTGTGGGCCTTCGACCTGGACGAGGCCGGAAACCCCAGCAATCAGCGGCTGGTGTACGACTTCGCGCCGGGGCGAGGCGGCGACGGGATGCGGCTCGATCAGGCCGGCAATCTCTACGTCGCGGCAGGCATCATGGCGCCGCGCGGCCCCCAAGAGACACCGCAGGTGCCGCCGGGCATCTATATCATCGCGCCCGAAGGAAAGCTGGTGGGGCGGATCCCGGTGTACGAGGACCTGTTGACGAACTTGGCATTCGGTGGCAAAGACGGGCGGACGATCTACATCACCGCCGGCAAGAGTCTCTTTACAACCCGCGTCGACGTGCCGGGGCAGGTGGCATATCCGCGGTGGGCGACTTAAGGGGTGGCGGGCCGGTCCCCTTGACCTTGCCACCACAATTGAAAGGATTCGACCGGCTTAGGTGCGGGCCGATCACGTTCCGGTGCCCTTCCCGGCACAGGCCGCTTCCCGGTGAAAATCGGCAATTTAGGGACTGCTGGAAGGCAGCAACCGAATCGCGGCGGCGCTTGATCGTGCACGAACCGATCGCCAGTCGGAGCGTAGAACAGGTTCGGCACTGGGGTGCTTTGACAGCTAGAGGGTGCGGCAGTATACTCGCTCTTTCCCTCCGGGGGCGGAGGGTGTGCACTGAAGGTGGCCAGAGGCCGCTTTCCAACCCACGATTTGGCCCAAAAAGGGCCGTCATCCGGGTCGGAAACCAGTCCCTGTCCAACGACAGCGAGGGCTTTGTGATCGGCGGGAGAATTCGCCTGCCGGTCACTTCAGGCCCTCGTCGTTCTTTGACAATTTGGTTGTGGTAAGAGTGGCATCTGAAGAGTCGGGCCGGTGCATCCTTTTGGGGTGCGGCTGGCTCGGTTCTCTCTACGGCACTTTAGTACAAACGGCCTTCGAGCTCACCGCCGGTGACGGCGCGGCTCGAGACAGGCCGTGGATCAATCGTTACTTTCGATTCGGGTGTGGTCTTTCGGCGTGGCGCTTTGTCGCCGGAGGATCGCGGGCACTTTGAATCGGTAGTGGTGGACCACGCGAGACACCAGCTTTTGGCGATCGCGCCAAGGGGCGGCTTTCCCATGGGGAACGGCCTACCTCGCAAGCGCGGCAAAGAGAGCCTTGGATCTATGTGGTCAAGCTACTAAGGGCGCATGGGGGATGTCTTGGCGTCAGGAGGCTTGGAAGGGCGTGGAAGACTGCGAAAAGCTCGGGGGAGTTGTCAAACGAGTGTTGATCCCGAGATTCCCGAACCGGCGCACGCTGAATTCATAGGCGTGCGTGGCCAACGCGGTGAATTGAAACATCTTAGTAACCGCAGGAAAAGAAAGAGAAATCGATTTCCTCAGTAGCGGCGAGCGAAGGGGAAACAGCCCAAACCGCGGAGGTTTTCCTCTGCGGGGTTGTAGGGCTTCTCACATGGGAGTTACAAAGTTGTTCGTTAGCAGAACTTCCTGGAACGGAAGACCATAGAGGGTGACAGTCCCGTAAGCGACAACGAATAACCTCCCGAGGAGTACCTGAGTAGGTCGGGTCACGTGGAACCCCGACTGAATCTACGGGGACCATCCCGTAAGGCTAAATACTACCTGACGACCGATAGTAAACTCAGTAGGGCGACTGAAAGATGGGAAGAACCCCTGCTAGGGGAGGATACTGAACCTGAAACCATGTGCCTACAAGCGGTCGGAGCGCTATGGCTCGCAAGAGCAAAGCGTGACGGCGTGCCTTTTGCATAATGATCCGGCGAGTTACCGTCAGCGGCTCGGTTAAGATCCTCAGGATCGAAGCCACAGGGAAACCGAGTCTGAATAGGGCGACTATTGGTCGCTGGTGGTAGACGCGAAACTGCACGATCTACCCATGAGCAGGTTGAACCGCGGGTTATACCGCGTGGAGGACCGAACCCACTTGGGTTGAAAACCGAGGGGATGACTTGTGGGGAGGAGTGAAAGTCTAATCAAGCGCAGAGATAGCTCGTTCTCTCCGAAATAGCTTTAGGGCTAGCCTTGAGCCACTACGCAACGGGGGTAGAGATACTGAATCGGCTTGAGGGTCCTTCCAGACTACTCTGCTGAACCAAACTCCGAATACCGTTGCGACTATCTCAGGAGTCAGTCCGCGAGGGATAAGCTTCGCGGTCGAGAGGGAAACAACCCAGATCATCTGCTAAGGTCCCAAAGTAGAACTTAGTCACTAAGGAAGTTGAGTTGCAAAGACAGCTAGGATGTTGGCTTAGAAGCAGCCACCATTTAAAAAGTGCGTAACAGCTTACTAGCCGAGCAATTCTGCGCCGATAATGAACGGGAGTAAGTTCTACACCGAAGCAGTGGACTGCACGCACCTAACCGGTTCGTGCATTGGTAGGAGAGCGCTGTAGACCAGATACAAGCCGTACCGAAAGGAGCGGTGTCGGGGTCTACAGGTGATTATGCCGGAATGAGTAACGATAAAGCAGGTGAGAATCCTGCTCGCCGAAAGCCTAAGGTTTCCTGGGGAAGGTAAATCCGCCCAGGGTTAGCCGGTTCCTTAGTCGAGGCCGAAAGGCGTAGACGATGGACAGCAGGTCAACATTCCTGCGCCACTCGAGTGGACCGATGGGGGGACGGCGCCTGAAAGGTGAGCGGTACGATTAGAAATGTCCGTAGGCGGCCGGCCCGTGGGGGAGAGGTAAATCCGCCCCCGCAAGCGGGAAGGCTGTCTCGACCGCGTTTATGTTCGGGAAGTCATCGGAAAGGCGTCCAAGAAAAGCCCCTAAGGGTTGAAGCTCGAGTGACCGTACTAAAACTGACACAGGTAGGCGAGACGAGAAGTCTAAGGCGCTCGGGAGAACACTGGTTAAGGAACTCTGCAAATTGGCCCCGTAAGTTCGCGATAAGGGGTGCCCCTGGAGGTTCAAAGCCCCCGGGGGTCACAGTAAATCGGCTTCAGCGACTGTTTATCAAAAACACAGGACTCTGCGAACTCGCAAGAGGATGTATAGAGTCTGACGCCTGCCCGGTGCCGGTAGGTTAAGGAAGCGGGTTAGCCGCAAGGCGAAGCTCTCGACCGAAGCCCCGGTAAACGGCGGCCGTAACTATGACGGTCCTAAGGTAGCGAAGTTCCTTGTCGGGTAAGTTCCGACCTGCATGAATGGCGTAACGACTGAAGCACTGTCTCAACCAGTGACCCGGTGAAATTGTAGTCGTGGTGAAGATGCCACGTACCCGCAGTAAGACGGAAAGACCCCGTGAACCTTTACTGTAGGCTGATATTGGGCTGAGATATCTCTTGTGTAGGATAGGTGGGAGGCTTTGAAGCGGGCACGCAAGTGCTCGTGGAGCCAACCTTGAAATACCACCCTGGAGGTGTTTTAGTTCTAACCCCGATTCCCGTGAAACCGGGCGGGGAACAGTTTCAGTTGGGCAGTTTGACTGGGGCGGTCTCCTCCGAAAGAGTAACGGAGGAGTCCAAAGGTACCCTCAGCCTGGTCGGCAATCAGGCTTCGAGCGCAAAGGTAGAAGGGTGCTTAACTGCGAGACTCATCAGTCGAGCAGATACGAAAGTAGGGCTTAGTGATCCGGTGATTCCGTATGGAAGGGTCATCGCTCATCAGACAAAAGGTACTCTGGGGATAACAGGCTTATCGCTTCCGAGCGTCCATAGCGGCGAAGCGGTTTGGCACCTCGATGTCGGCTCATCACATCCTGGGGGTGAAGAAGCTCCCAAGGGTTTGGCTGTTCGCCAATGAAAGTGGTACGTGAGCTGGGTTCAGACCGTCGTGAGACAGGTCGGTCCCTATCTGCTGTGGGCGCACGAAACTTGCGGAGGTTCTTCTTTAGTACGAGAGGATTTGGAAGGACGTTCCTCTGGTGTTCCAGTTGTCGCGCTAGCGGCACGGCTGGGTAGCTATGAACGGAAAGGATAAACGCTGAAAGCATATAAGCGTGAAGCCCGCTCCAAGATCAGGTTTCGTAAGGGCCATAAGGCCCGAAAGTCCCCTGGAAGACGACCAGGTCGATAGGCCGGATGTGTACACGCCGCAAGGCGCTTAGCTAACCGGTACTAACGGACGAATGCTTGACCACATTGATCCAATGCTCTTGCGCCAAATAGAGCAGATGCCACTTGCACCACAACCAACCAAAAGGCCGCGCCGGCCTTGCCGCCGCGCGGCCTCCTTTCCGGTAACCATGTCTGAAAGGTCACACCCGTATCCATTCCGAACACGGTAGTTAAGCTTTCAGAGCCGATGGTAGTGCCCAAAGTGCGAGAGTAGGTGTTGCCGGATTTTTTACACCGAACCCCGGCGAGTCCCCCAAAGGACCCGCCGGGGTTTTTTTGTGCGCGGAGAAACACGCCGGCCGTCGCGGAGTCAGCGGCGCCCGGAAGGCGGGCAGGATGCCCGCCCCCCAAAACGCGGCGCCCGTTCCGCCAGGCATGTTACGGCGCCGCGCCGAACGCCGCCTTGTCAAAGAGCACCACGCCCGACTCGGTGCGGTCGAACACCAGCCGCAACTTCGTCGCGGCCGCCGGTTGGAACTCCGGGTTCGCCGCCTGGAACCGCGCCAGCGGGAACAAAAACGTCTGGAAGATCGGCTCGGAAAGCGCCTTCTCGTGTAACAGCTTCGCCTTGAAATAGGGCGTTTCCAGTTGCGGCTGCAAGAGCGAGAAACTCGACAAGGGCAGCCGCGCCCCGTGCCCCTCGGCGTCCACCAGCTCGACCGACAGGTCGATCGGCTGCCGCGGCTTCTTCTTCCACGCCGCTTCCGACTCGTCGACTTCCTCCTCGTCGTCGTCGGGCGTGGGATCCTCGTTGCCGTCGGCCAGGCAAAACGAGAGCACGCTTCGTTCATCGAGCACAAACGCCGCCGCCGGCCAATGGATCTCGTAGCTTGGCTCGCCCGCCTCGCGCCCGCGGTCCCAGCCCAAGAATACCGCCCGATCCTCATCGGGGTCGGAGCTATAACCGAAAGTTGTGGATGAGATGAGTTGAAAAAGGCGGCGTACTTGGGTTTGAATTTGGTTTAGTCACAAAGCCAATTCCCCAGGAGTACGCCACCATGGCCGAGCGTATCAATTCGACGCTGTCCTTGCC
>JACPPG010000041.1 GCA_016191115.1 Planctomycetia bacterium
TTTAAGCTGGACGGCGGCGCACCGGCGGGAAAGTGGGACAGGCACCGAGACGCAACGTTGGTCTGAAAGGACTTGCGCTGTTTATGCTCGGAGCCAGTCCCATTTTCCCGCCTCGCCATTTTGAAAAACAGAATGACCCTGGGCGTGCGATGGCCGACCCTTGCCCGCCGACCGCCGCGACGGTCTAATCGATCCATTGCAGGGCGTTTAGCTCAGTTGGTTAGAGCGCTATCCTCACACGGTAGAGGTCGCTGGTTCGAGCCCAGCAACGCCCACTTGGCTTGCACACGCGGGCCGCATCGGTCGCCGTGGCTGCTCACTGTGCGTCGGGCGGCTCGGTCATCGTGTGAATAGTGAGCCCGCGCAAATCGCGACCGCGGTCGGGCACAAGACGGCTCGATGCGTACCCGATGGTGAAGCTCGATACGGCGCCCGTGACGCTGTACAAGAGGAAATGAACGTTCGTATGGCGCGCCACGGCGAATTGCACCAGGGCGCTCGCCACCAGGCCGATGAGCCCACCAACGCCACTGGCGCGCTTGGTGAAGATCCCCAGCGCGAACACGCCGGCCAGACCGCCGGCCAAGAGGCCGATCAGCGTCTGGTACTGGTCGACCTGCGAGCGAATGTCGTACCGCGTCATCGCAAGCGCGGCGATGGTTCCGCTCGCGCCCAGCACGACGACGAGCGCGCGGGCCAGAGCCAGCCGCGCCTTGTCCGTCGAACGTCCCCCCAACCGCTGATAGAAGTCCGTGACGATCGCCGTGGACATGCAGGTGATGCTGCTGGGCAGATTGTCCATCGACGCGGCGAAGATGCCTGCCACCACCAGCCCCACCAACCCATGCGGCAGGTTGCCGACGACAAACGCGGGAAAGACGGCGTCCGTCGGCAGCGCCGGATCGAGCTGGCCCGGGTGCGATTTGTAGAAGACGTACAGTGCCGTGCCGATCAGATAAAAGAGCACCAGCCCGGGCAGAGACACCAGGGCGTTGGTCCAAACGCTGCGGGCGGCGGCGGCCTCGTCCTTGGTCGTCAGGTATCGCTGGATAATCGTCTGGTCGCTGGAGTAGGAGTAGATATTCTCGAAGAATCCGCCCAAGAGGACGACCCACAGGGCGGCCTCGGTCACGGCCGAGGAAGACGAAATGATCTGGAACTTGCCATCGGCCTGCCCGACCTCCCAAAGCGTCTGCCAGCCATGGTCGAGCTGGGCGATGACGCAAAAGAGCGTCAGCACGGCGCCGCCCAGCAGAATGGCCACTTGCAACACGTCGGTCCAGATCACGGCTTCGATCCCACCCAGGTAAGTGTAGGCGGTTGCCACGACACCGGTGACGACGATGCAGGCGGTCATGTCGAGGCCGGTCGTCGCCGCCAGCGCCAACGCCGGCAGATAGACGACGACGGCCATGCGGCCCAATTGGAACGCTAGAAAGAACGTCGTGGCCACGAGCCGCGTCGCGAGGTTGAACCGCATCTCCAGGTATTCGTAGGCCGTGGTCACCTGCAAGCGGCAAAAGAAGGGCAAGTAGTAGCGGACGACCGCCGGCGCCACGAGCAAAATCGACAAGCCGCTGACGATCCGCGACCAGTCGGTCGCGAAACTGAGGGCCGGGATGCCCATATACGTGATGCCGCTGAGCATCGTGCTGTAGATGCTGATGCCGGCGGCCCACCAGGGGATGCGGTGGCCGCCGAGGAAGAAGTCGGCAGTGCCTTTTTCGCGCCGCGAAAAGTACCAGCCCACCAACGGCAAGAGCGCGAAGTATCCGGCGATGACGGCGTAGTCCAGCGTCGATAGCGTGCCGGAGTGGGAGGTCATGAGTGGGACGGCGCGCCGTGGTCAAACAACCATTCGAGCATCAACGGATACGTTCGATCGGGCGCGAGGTCGGAATCGGCTGCCGCTAGCACGCGGTCGACGAGGGCCCGGTAGTCGTGCGCGATTCGCCCGGGTTGCTCGCGTGCACCGGGTGCCGCGACGGCCGCCAATTTCTGGTTCGTGGGTCGGAGCGGGACGGCCGCATTGACGACGAAAGTCCGATTGACTCCGGCGTCAGTGCTCGTCGGCGGGGTCTCGTTGGAGAATGGGGAGGCGCCAAGCGCGCCGGCGCGAGTCGCCAGCGCCGTGCCGCCGCCTCCGCCCGGCGCGGACGTGCCTGAAAACGTCGTGGCCAGGCTGTCGAACGTGGCCGTGTTCAACAGGCTGTTATTGTGCGCGGTGAGCGCCAGGCCGACGTAGATCGTGCCGGTCATCGAGATGCTGACCGAGCCAACCGTGGTCCAAGTGACGCCGTCGGTGGAGACGGAGCCGGTGAACGTGCTGCTACTGCGGGTGAGCCGCACCCAGTACGGCGCGGCCACGACCGGGCCAGTGGCATTCGACGATTGACCGTTGGCGCTCGTGCGATATTGAAAGTAGGTCCCCTCGCTGGGCCGCAGGAGCATCAGAGCGTTTTTCGCTCCGCTGGTGAGCGATTGGCGAATCATCACGCCGGCCTTGGCCCAGGTGTCGGTGTTTTCCATCGAGGCAACGCGAACGGTGATCGTGCCGTTGCCGGTGGTCGGCGCGTACACGAAGCGGAACTGGTCGCCGGTGCCCCAGATGTCGCTGCCGCTGCCGACCAGAGTGAACGTGCCGGCGTTGAAATCGGCCGCGCCCGACCCGCCGACCGAGCCGATATCTTGCGTGAGCCAAGGGCTGGGCAGTGCTGCCGCGGCAGGTGCGGCGGCGAAGACGGCGGTCGGGTAGGCGCCAACGGCGCCGTTGGTCCCGTTGACACCCAGCACGCGGTAGTAGTAGTCGGAGAGTGGCGTGACCGCCGTGTCGGAGTAATTCGTTGTGGCAACGCCAGTCGCCAACGATGAGAAATCGGTGCCGTCGGTTGAGCGCTCGACCGTGTAGCTCGTCGCGCCGGCAAGCGCGTTCCACTGGATGGTCAGTTGCGTCGAGGTCTTGCTGGTGAATGCCAAGCCGGTGACGGCCGGCAGCCGCGTGGCGGCGCTGGCGACGGCACTAGTGGCCGAATCACCGCCGGCGTCGATCGTGACGACGCGATAAAAATACTTCGTGTTGGCCGCCAGCCCACCGTTGACGAACATCGGCACGTTCTTGCCCACTGACCCGACCGTGCTCCAACCACTTATACCGTCGGTGGAGCGTTCGATTCGATAGCCGGTCTCGCCGCTGGCGTCGGTCCAATCGAGCACGAGCTGTGTCGTGCTATAGGAAATGACGTTCACGTTTGTGACGGCGCCGGCCCGCGTGTCCGCCGTGACAGCGCCACTGGACGTCGACACGCCGCCGCCACCGAGCGCCCGAACGCGATAGAAGTACCGCTGATCGTCCGACAACCCCGTGTCGGTGAACTGACCGGCCGTCACGGCGGTGGTGCCGACCTGCGTGTAGTTGATGCCGTCGCTGGAACGCTCGACGCTGTAGCCGGTCGGTCCGGTGAGCCCCAGATTGGCCTTGATGATGACGAAGTCCGAAAGATCGACGATGCCGTCGCCATTGACGTCGCCGGGGCCGCTCGTGAAGAAGTTGCTCTTTAGAATCTCGTAGTCGACCGTGTCGACGACGCCGTCGCCGTTGGCGTCGCCTGCGAGCGGGCCGGCCGCGTTCCAGGAGAGATTGGCGGTCGTGCTCGTGGTGGACGTGGCGGCCAGGCCGGTCGGCGGCGGGAAACCGTTCAGCACCGGACCGACGTTCAGGCTGCCGCCCAGATTGACGTTGGTGAACGTGGCCGCGTTGAGCTGCGTGTTGTTGACGGCACTCGCGACGAGGCCGACGTACACGGTCGTGCCCATCGCCACGGTCTGCGGCGAGCCGACCTGCAGGAAGGGGCCACCGTCGACGGCGGCGTAGGCTGTGAAGGTGTTGCCGCTGCGGATGATTCGCAGCCACCGCGGCGCAAAGGCGCTGCCCACTCCGGGCGTCGTGGCGCCGGTGCTGCCGCCGGTCGCGCTGCGCCACGACCATTGCACGCCGTTTTCGGGCGTGATCGCCAGATAGGCTTCCTTGGCATTGTCGGCTAGCGATTCGCGAAGCATCACGCCCGCCTTGGCCCACGGCGCCGTGTTGTCCATGGCCGCTACGCGGGCCGTGATCGTGCCGTTGCCGGACAGCGTCTGATAAAGATACTGAAACCCGTCGCTTGTGCCCCAGATGTCGCTGCCCGAGCCGGCGACGGTGTATTGATTCAACGTGCCATTGTAGCTCGCGTAGCCGGGGACGCCGGCGAGGCCGACGTCCTGGGCTTGCCAGTTGGCGGCGATCGGATCGACGCGGACGACGTATTGGCCCTGGTCGCCGTAGTTGCCGTGGCTTTCGACGATGATGTAGTACGTGCCGGCCGGGAGCGTGAGGGTCAGCTCGGCGTCGTTGACCATTGTGTAAGGCTGGGCCCGCGGGTCGCCGTCCTCTTCCGCCAAGAGCGCGCCGGTGGCATCGTAAACGGAAACCTTGACGTCGACGCCCGACGGCGTGTCGCGCCCCACCGCGATGTCGTAGCTGCCGCCGGCGCTGGTGAACGAAAAGGCGTCGCCATCGGTCAGTCGTTCGATGATGCCGACGGCGGCTTGCGTGCTGCCCACCGTGGCAAGCGTGGTGGCCGTGGCAAGCGTGCCGCCGTAATCGTCGGGCCTGTAACCGTCGCTGCCGGCCAGTAGCGCCGCCAGGTCGGCGGCGATCGGCGCCATGTCGTCCTGCAACACGGTCGCGTCGGCCTGACCGCTTGTGTCGTTCAAGCTGCGATGCCAGATGGTCCACTTGTGGATCACGCCGGAATAGTCGACCCCCATGATCGGGCCGTGCAGCGGATCGAACTCGCCCTGATACTCGGCCGTCTTATTGCCCAGTGTGTCGTAGTCGGCCGTGTGCCAGTTGCCGAAGTTGTGGCCGATCTCGTGCGCAATCGCCGACTCGCGCCCCGTCGCGCTGTAGTTTTCGGCGAACGATTCGGGCTTGGCGTTCGGGAAGACATTGATGCCGCTGTAGTTGCCCACGATGTTGTTGCCGATGGCGATCCAGCCGGTGGGCCTGCCGGGGGCGGGCGGGACGGTCGTCACGTTCACGTTGAACATGGCGTAGTAGACGCTCATCTCGCGCCATGCTTCGGCGATGTTGGACTGCTCCGTTGCGCTGAACGTCGAAGGGTCGCCGTCCACGTCGTAGGCCTGTGTACCCGTCGTGGCGTCCCCATCGAAGTCGAGAAAGATGTCGCCGGGCGCCGCGGGCAGGCTGTTCAGGATGGGCATGCCGTCGGCCAGCGTGCTGTAGGCGAGCGGCGGAAAGGGACTGGAGTCAACAGACCCGCCCCCGGCCGCATTCGTTTCCGCGAGCGCCGCCAGGTCGGCCGGCATCGGGGGCGCCTCGCCGCCGAGCGGATCAATGTGCAGCAGCAGCCGCGGCTCAAGCTCCTCGATGCGCAGCCGGCCGGGCCTGTGCATCGCCGCCTTGCGCGGTCGGAAATGTCGCGAAAAGATGCGCATAAACCAGAGGTCCTTCGTCACTTCGCGTCGCCGTTGGCCTGTGCGACGAGCTTCGTGACGCCGGCCATCACGCGCTCCTCGACGTTCGGCAGAAACGGCGTGGCCATCAATTGGTGAACGATGCTGTCGCGCCCCTCGTAGCCCCCTTCCAAGAGCACCCGCCGCGACGGCAGGTACGCGAACACGTCGTCGCAATAGCCGGCCACCCATACCGCCGGGCCGGCCGGGCCGGCGAGCTCCCGTTTGCAACGGAGCGCATAGTCGACGACCGTCTCGCCGCTGATGAAGATCACGAGCAGGTCGTCGCCGAAGCTTGCCGCGTGCAGCGGGCAGGGCTGCGTCAAGGGGATGTCTTTCCCCGCGTCGATCACACCTTGCAGGTAGCGGACCTTGCGGTCGGCGGTCTTGTCGCGCGCGCGGTTGGCGCTGCGCAACTGGTCCAAGGGAGGCAGCGGCTCCAGCTCGAGCGTCGCCACGTCGTAGGCAACGCGCAGCGGGCCGTGCACCGCGCGCTGCGCGCCGGCTAAAGCCTTCTCGACGGCGTCAGCCAGCGTGCGGCCGTGCCGTTTCGCATGCTCCAAGCCCTTCGGTCCGTGACGCGGCTGCGGATTCTGGTCGCCGCCACAACCCATCACAAAAAGCGCGATCGCGCCCGGATGGGCCTCCTCGACGTACTGCTGGGCAAAGCCGGCGTAGTCGCCGCAATACTGCTGGAAGTCGAGCGTGGTGTTGTGGCAGGCGTAGCCGAACAAGACGCCGCGCAGCGTGCCGTCCGGGTCCGCGATGCGCAGCACCGGCACCTCGCGGTCGGTGACGCCATTACGGTCGATTCCGCTGGGATGCCGGCGATTGAAGGCGAAATCGGCTTCCGCTCCGCTCACCGAAAGCCGCGCCGGCCGCAGATCGGTGATCGCCGCGCCGATCAGGTCGACGAGCTTTTCGGTCAGCCCTTCGATGTATTGAGCCAGCTTCGCCTCTTCCTCATCCGACAGATCGTGAAAGACGCGCCGCTCGGCGGCCACCTCGGGCGCGCAATGCGTGTGCGAACAGTTCAGCACCAGGCTGCCGCGCGGCACGCCAAACCGCTTCTGGGCACCGGCCGCCACCCGCTCGGTCATATACGGACTGACCGACCCCACATCGAGCGTCACCAGCACCAGCCGCGCCCCATCGGCCGATTCATGCGCCTCGCGGGCCATCTCAAACACCACCGCCTTGGCATATAAGTCATTGGCCTTCCCCTCCGCCGGCCGTGTCCGCGCCCCATACCCCGAAAGCCACAACGCCCCCTCCGGTGTAACGACCATCTTCGCGAGGCCCACCTTATAGTCGCCGGCGTGCGCCAAACCCTGTGGGCCAAGGCTGAGCAGGAAAGAGCAAAGAATCAGCGTACGCACTGGCATGAGTCTTCTCATCGCTCGGTGTAGTGAATACTGACCCCGCGGACGCGTGGACTGGCAACGCCATTGGTCGCTCCGAGCGCCAGCCGGTACTGCACAAAGCGGCCCGCCACTCCGTGCGGCACGGCCTGCGGTTTAATGAACCAACTTCCGGCGCCGTCGGGCCCTGCCCAGGCGGACTGCGCGAGTGCCTCACGGCTCTCCGCCGCGCGAAGCTGCGCCTTGAGCCACGTCTTGCACGGCACGTCGGCCTCCCAGTCGAGAGCCGTCAGGCGCGCGGCGGCGGGCAGTTCGCAGACGCTCGATTCGTAGAATTCCTCCGGCCCGCCGTCGCGCTGATTGGCCGGGGCTATGCACGTCATGCCGTGCGGCCCGATGCAGGGTAGCCGGGTGACACGGCGCGGGTCGAAGCCGTCCGGACCGTTCCACCACACGGCCGACCAGCCGCGATGGTCCCCTTCGACTTTGTGATTGGCAACGGCCAGGTCGATCCAACCGTCCTCATTGAAGTCTGCCGCCAACGATCCCGAGGCGGAATGTGTGAACAATCGCTGCCGGTCGCGGGCCGAGAATCCGCGCCCCTTGCGGTTCCAGTAGACGAACGAATCGGTATCGCGGTCCAGAGCGGCGTGATAAGAACCGAGAAACAAATCCGGCCTGCCGTCGTTATTGAAATCGGCCACTGACATGCTGCAAGCACCGGCCGCCGGAAGCTGCGTGCAATGATCTTGGCGCAGCCCACCGGGCCCGTTCCAGAAAAGATAAGCGAACGAATTGTGGGGCACCCTGAGGTCCGTCCGGTATCCGCCAAAGATCAAATCGAGGTGGCCGCTCGCGAGCAAGTCAGCCGCCCGAGCACAGGCCCCGTGCGCGACGGGCAGCCACTGTGAACGGCGCATGTCGAACCCATCGGGGCCGCCCCACAAGATCAGGCTGCGGTCCGCGGTGATGATCGGCACGACCAGATCGAGCCAATCGTCGGCGTTCAGATCGGCGAGGTACAACCAACGCGGGTCCTTGTGCACGACTCCCTCGTGCTGCAGGCGAATCCTTTGCGGAACCTTCGTATTCCAGCCATCGCTGGTGCCCGAGAAGACGAGCAAATCGGGGTTCTCGAAGCCACCTGAGACGAGGTCGAGGAACCCGTCGCGATTCACGTCGCCGCAGGCGAGCCCCGACGCCCGCGTGGTAGGCAGGCGAATCGTCGGCTCGTGTGCGAGCCCGTTCGGACCGCTGAGGAATATGTAGGATCCGGGGTCTCGCCCCACCGAGTCCTCCGACTCATTGGCCAAGGCAAGATCGGGGCGCCCGTCGTCGTTGAAGTCGGCCGAGAGCGATTCGACGGCGCCCCAGCCGGCAACGCCCATCCGCCTCCCTGGGTCAAATCCCTTAGCATCGCCCCAGAAGATCGACACGTCGGGGTTGCCCAGCTTTTCGCCGAGCATCCGATTGACGAAAACGAGCTGGCCGGCGCGCTGGCCCGCGGCACGCGTCAGCAGGACCGCTCGGGCGTCGGCCGTCGCCAGCTCCACGGCCGCAGTGAAACGAGCGTCGCGCGCCCCGCGATAGACGAGCGAGTGCGACGAGTAGGAATCGTCAGTGAAGTATTGGCACAGGATCACTTCATCGCAGCCGTCGCCGTCGAGGTCCGTCACGGCGACGTCGCAAGCTCGGCTGCTGGCCAGCGGCGTCCGGTGGGATTCGTCGAAGCCGGTCTTGGTGCCCCAGTGAATCCAGCTTCGTTCACCTCCCTGGTGCTTTTGGCGGCACGCAATCGCGAGGTCGGGAAGCCCGTCGCCGTTGATGTCCCCCACAGCGGCCGACAGCGCGGCAGGACACTCAAGCGCGATCGGCTGTCCGAGACGACGGTCGCGACCGACCGGCAGCAAACGGACGCCTTTCCCGTCGGGAGCGAACACGTGCGGCGTCTGGCCCAGGCGAATCACCTTGGCCAGCGGCTGGGCCTCCTGGATCCAATCCATGTAGGCCACGAAGCCGTCATCCTTATTCGGGGCGTTCGGAGATCGATCGGCCCGGCACCGGCAAACAACCGAACCGCCGGTCGCGAGCCCGTTCGGGCCGCCCCAGTACACCGACACATCGCCATTGGCGGCTCTCACGACAACGTCGGTCGCGCCGTCGCCCGACAGATCGTCGGCCGCCAGGCTGACGCCGTCGATCTCAAACTCCGCGAACCGCTGGTGCTCGAAGCCGAGCGCATTCTGAGAGAACACGCGGAGCTTGCCGGCCAGTAGGAACGCGATGTCGGGCAAGCCGTCGCCGTTGAAGTCGCCGGTAGCGGTCGACAGCACGCCCGGCGTGGGCAGTAGGAGCAGCCGCCGCTCGCTAAAACCCTCGGCCGATCCGAAATAGATGTATGAATTCAGATCGGTGCGGACGCCGTTATCGGCCATGGCGAGCACGAGATCGTCGAACCCATCGCGATTCAAGTCCGCCACCGCCCCGGCCACGGCGCCGTCAGCCGCCAGCTCGATCCGTTTTTCCGGCGCCGACAGCGGATCGGGGTAGAGGTACGCCGGCGGCTGCTCGAATTTGCCGTGCGAGTTACAAATGACCAGATCCAAAAAGCCGTCGCGATTCAGGTCGAACTGGAAGATCCGCTGGAGGACCCCGGCCCTCGACACATAGAGGTTCTGCCCTGCGTTGCCGAACGTGCCGTCGCGAAAGTCCTCGAAGCCGCGCTCGCGCCACACGCCGTCGGCGGCCAATAGGGAACGACCTGGGAAACACGACGCGGTCAGTGCGACCAGCATAGTCAATCGAGCGGCAGCGCGCCTGGCTATCATACGGCGGATTACAAATAGGATCTGATCGCTCATCTATCCACCCCACTGCGGCCTTTGTCGCGAAGCTGGTTGCCCAGCCTTGCAAACTGTGTCGTGGGCGTTTTCAAATGCAGGTTCTTTAGCCGCTACTCGCTCTCTTTCACGTGACCGAAGCGGCTGATCCAGAACCGAGGCGGCCTACTTCGATGACTGTGCCGATTGTTGATTGTCGACTTCCAGCCGGTACAAGGTCCAAGTGGCTGATTGATACTGATTCAAGGCGCGCGGAGCGGTCAGCACGATCTCTTTCGTCGTTCGATCTTCGACAGCGCGGCAATGGGAGATGTCGACCTGCTGCGGGTCATCGTCCCGGCGGGTATCGAGTTCGACGATGCTCGACTTGACCAACCCCAACGTCTGAGGATCGACTTCGCCGATCACTAAAGGCCACCGAGGATTGTTCCCTCTGCCGTTGGCCGGCGTGATATTCCCGATCCAGAAAATGCGGCGCGAAGAGTGCACAAATAGCAGCGACATGCTCGAGGGAGAGAAGAAGGGCTCACCATCTGAGTACATCCACGGTTTGGGATCGCTCCACGTACGGGCGCTGTCGTCGGATACGCTCACCCATTTGTAACCCGGCAAAGCCTTCCTTGATCGTTTTCGTTCGTTGCTGCCGCGCATGACCATCAGAATGCGGCCGTCTGGAAGTTCCGCAAGGGTCGGTTCAAAAACGCCGCGCGTCGTGCGTTGCGGGTCGCCGATGACGCGGCGGCTCGTGTTCCACTTCAGCCGATTGTCTTTGGTCCACGTGCCGATCAGCACCGCGACCTCATGGTAGTTGGCGCCGCCGCCTGGATTAGCCAGCTTGCCATCGGAACCGAGCGGGCAAATCTGAACGGGCGCCAAGATGTCGCCTTTCGCGGTGACGATGGGCACGCAACCCACATCGCCGAAGAAGATGCCGTTCTTGCCTTTCCAAACGCCGTCGAATGGATTCGCTTCGGTGTGCCCATCCTGGATCACCATTTCGTCGAATAACCAGGTGCGCCCGGCGTCGATCGACACGCGGTATCGTAGATAGTAACTCGCATACGATATCGGCGGTTCAACCAATGCGGGATCGAGCCCCGGCGTATCGAGGGCGTTGTAGACGAGCACGATCCGCCCGGTGTGAGGATCGCACACCGCCGGAAACGGCTCGCGGCGATAACCGTGGGGAATTCCGGCCGTGAAATCAGGAGTCGGCGTAAAGGGCATCCACGTGCGACCGCCGTCCTGGGAGAGGCCTCCCTTGCCGACCAGCTCACTTCCCGTTTGGGAAATGCCAGCCTGGCCGATCATTTCCAACCCAGTGGGTCGCGTGAAATAGGCCTCGTGGATCATCGGCCGGTC
The DNA here is from genome assembly GCA_016191115.1 of Planctomycetia bacterium. Lineage (GTDB taxonomy): Bacteria > Planctomycetota > Planctomycetia > Pirellulales > JACPPG01 > JACPPG01. The sequence goes on from JACPPG010000041.1 coordinate 11,078, forward strand.
ATCCGAGTGCACGCGATCGACGACTTTCAGGGGCTTGAACGTTGACGCGGGGCGAGCAACAGACGCGGCCGTGTCGAGTGGCTGCCCCTGAGGCTCGCCCGCGTTGACGATCAAACCCGGACACATCGCGCCGAGGATCGCGACGTGCCACAAACGCTTGCGAGTGAACGTCACCATGATTTTCCGCCAATCAAGCCAAGTGCCCGGTCTGTGCCAGGGCCGTTCACAGATTCAAGTTGGACGGCGGCGCACCGGCGGGAAAGTGGGACAGGCACCGAGACGCAACGTTGGTCTGAAAGGACTTGCGCTGTTTATGCTCGGAGCCAGTCCCATTTTCCCGCCTCGCCATTTTCGGACGTTCAGTTTGAGGTGATCCAGTCCGAAAAGGTGCAAAAGCGTGGCGTGGAAATCGTCGACGTGGACAGGGTCCTCCACAATGCCCCAGCCGATGTCGTCCGTCTTGCCGACGACTTGCCCCCCTTTCACGCCGCCGCCGGCCATCCACATGCTGAAGGCGAACGGATGATGATCGCGGCCGGTGACCCGAGGCCGGCCCTCTCGGTTCTCGCCCAGCGGCGTGCGGCCGAACTCACTGCACCAGATCACGAGCGTCTCGTCGAGCAGCCCCCGTTGTTTCAAGTCCTTCAATAGCGCGGCGATGGGCTGATCGGCCATGCCGGCGTTGAAGGGCAACTCCACGTTCAAATTGGTGTGATGATCCCAGGAGGCATGATACAAGTTCACGAAGCGGACGCCCCGTTCGATCAACCGCCGGGCCAGCAGGCAATTCGTGGCGAAGGCGCGGTACTGGCCAGGCCCGCCAGCCCGGTCGGCCTTGATGTTGGGGTCTTCTCGATCGACGCCGTAAGCTTCCCGCGTCTCCTGGGTTTCGCGTGACAGGTCAATCAGCTCGGGCGCCGAGGCTTGCATGCGGAAAGCCAATTCGTAGGCGGCAATGCGGCTATTGATTTCGGCGTCGCCCAGCGCATCGAACCGTTTGCGGTTGAGCCGATCGACCGCGTCGATAGTTTCGCCTTGCAGATACGCGCTGATGCCCGGCGGGTTGGCCAGATTCAATATCGGGTCACCCTGGTTGCGAAACACGACGCCGGCGTAAGCCGAGGAGAGAAAACCGCTCGACCAATTCGACGCACCGCCGCTGGTGCCGCGCCCGGAGTTGAGCACCACGTAGCCGGGCAGATCGCGGCACTCGGTCCCCAGGCCGTAGTTGAGCCAGGCGCCCATCGTCGGCCGGCCGAAGCGCGGCACGCCGGTGTTCATCAACAACTGGCCCGGATGATGGTTGAAGGTGTCGTGATAAACCGACCGCAGCAGCGCGATGTCGTCCACGCACGTCGAGAGGTGCGGCAGCAAATCCGATAGCTCCATGCCGCACTGGCCATGGGGGCCGAACTTTCGCGGGCTGGCCATGATCGTCGCGGTGTCCTTTTGAATGAAGGCAAACCGGACGTTCTTGGTGAGCGATTCGGGAATGCGTTGCCCGTCGAGCCTGTTGAGCTCCGGCTTTGGATCGAACAAGTCGACCTGGCTCGGGCCTCCCTCGAGGAAGATACAAATGCATCGCTGGGCGCGCGGGGCGAAGTGAGGCGCTTTCATGGCCAATGGATCGAAGCCGGGCGCCGCCGACGCGCCGCCCTTCTTGCCGGTCGACTCGGCCGCCAACAGCCCGTCATCACGCAGCACGGACGCCAGAGCCAGCAGCCCAATGCCACTGGCCGTGGAAGTCAGGAATTGCCGGCGGGCGATCAGAGATTGTTCATCTGGCGTACGCATTCGATCACTCCCGCGTGATGAATTCATCGAGGTTCATCACCGCTCGGGCAAGGACGATGCAAGCCGCGACCTGTTCGGCATCGATGCCATCGATCGCGGCGTTTCCCAGCAGCGATCGGGCGGCGGCTGGATCGCGGCGGTATTGTGACAGCGCGGCATCGTGGAGCTGACGCAAAATCTCCGCCTCGTCCTCTCGTGGAGGGCGCGCCAGGCATTCGCGAAAAGCGTAAACCACCCGCGCCTGGACCAGATCATCGGGAGCGCTTGGATCCGCCTTCGCGTCGACAGCCATCTTACGACCCAGCTCCCTCGCACACTCGAGGAACGCCACGTCGTTCAAGAGCGTGAGCGACTGCAGCGGCGTGTTGCTGCGCTCGCGCCGCGTGCACGTGAGGTTCGTTTCCGGCGCATCGAAGCAGATCAGCGAGGGGTAGGGGCTTATCCGCTGGAACCAGACGTACATGCCGCGACGATAGCGATCGGGCCCCGCGCTTTCCTCCCATTTCGCGAAGCCGGTGGGACCAGCGTAGGCGAGATCGAAGATGCCCGGTGGTTGGGGCGGCCGCACGCTGGGCCCGCCGATCGTGGTGGTGAGCAGTCCGCTCGCGGCCAACGCCAAATCGCGGACGATTTCCGCTTCCACGCGGAGCCGATTTTGTCGTGCCAGCCAGGCGTTGTCCGGATCGCGAGCGGCGAGGTCAGGCCGGGCCGCCGAGCACTGCCGATACGTGGCCGACGTGACGATCAGTCGATGCGTCCGCTTCAAATGCCAGCCGCCGCCGCGAAATTCGCCGGCCAGCCAATCGAGCAATTCCGGGTGCGACGGCGGGTCTCCTTGCGTGCCAAAGTCACCGGCTGTGTTCACCAGACCGCGCCCAAAATGCCCCTGCCACAGACGATTGACCGCGACGCGGGCCACGAGCGGGTTGGCGCGGTCGAAGAGCCACCGCGCCAGGTCCAGCCGGTCCGCTCGCGCTCCCCGCGGCGACAGTTTCGGCAGGCACGCGAGCGTTTCCGGCTCGACCTCCGCACCAGGGCTGAGGAAATCGCCGCGCAGGTGCACCTGCGTGGTGCGGGGTTGCCCCGTCTCCCGCAGGGCCTGGGCCAGCGTTAGCGCGCCTGCCTCGCGGCGCAACACTTCCTGCTCGAACGCCGGTTCTTTCTTCTTTTTCCCCTTGGGCTTTGCCGCATCCTTGTCGCTGTCCGGCATGTTCTGCTGCCGCGGAGTGAGATCGGGCAATTCCGCGAGCGTCTGGTCAGGATCGACCGAGATGTCGACTTCATCGAGGTTGTTGAAAAACGCATACAGTTGAAAATACTCGCGCTGGCTGAGCGGGTCGTATTTGTGCGAATGGCAATTCGCGCAGCCCACCGTCAACCCCAACCACACCGTGCCAGTGGTGTTGGTGCGGTCGATTGTGCGCTTCACGCGATCCTCTTCCTTGTCGGCGCCGCCTTCGAGATTCAAGAAAGTGTTGCGGTGGAACCCAGTCGCGATGCGGGCCGAAGGGTCGTACTCTCGATCGTCGGGTGAAAGCAAGTCGCCGGCCAACTGCTGCACGGTGAAGACGTCGAACGGCAGGTCGCGGTTCAGGGCGTCGATCACCCAGTCCCGATAACGCCAGGCAAACGGCCGGCCGCGATCTTCCTCGAAACCGTCCGTATCGGCATACCGGGCCAGGTCGAGCCAGTGCCGCCCCCATCGCTCGCCATAGTGGGGCGAATCCAGCAGGCGATCGACCACGCGCTCGTAGGCGTCCGGCCGGCCATCGTCGAGGAACGCCTGAACCTCTGACGGCGCGGGAGGCAAACCGAGCAAATCCAGGTAGATACGCCGTAGAAGCGTGGTTCGATCGGCCTCGGGCGCCGGCGCCACGTCTTCCGCTTCAAGCTCCGCCCGGATGAAAGCGTCGATCGGATTGCGCACCCAATCGGCGCGTTTCACGACCGGCACGGCTGGTCGTCCAATAGGCTGCAGCGACCACAGCTTAATGGCGTCGGCAGACGCGGCGCTTGCGGCCGCCACCTCGGGCCACTTGGCTCCTTGATCAATCCAGCCTCGCAAGAGAGCGATTTGCTCGCCGGTTAGCGCCGCCCCTTCCCCCTCCGGCGGCATGCGGCCGACGTCCTCGTCCAGGCCCCCCACCAGGTGAATCAAACGGCTTTCAGCGCTGCCGCCTGGGATGATCACGGCGCCGCTATCGGCGCCTGCCAGGGCCTGCTTCTTTGCATCCAATCGTAAGCCGGCCTCCTGGGTCTTCGGCCCGTGGCAGCGATAGCACGATTGGGCAAAAATCGGCTGGACGTCTTTGACGTAGTCGATGGCGCGCGTCGCGGCCGGCGGCAGCCGGGACACGCCGACGGGCTTCGCTTCCATGGCCAGGGCCGGCGCCGCGACTGCGGCAACTGTTGCAGCCGCCGATGCAATGCAACGCAGGATCAACCAAGCCCTGTTCATCGGCCGTCGCTCAATTCGCATGCCTGGTCCTGTCAATCGAGCAACTTCAACGTGTATTTGTATACGTTGCCGGTGCCGGGCCGCTCGCCGATCCGCGTCAGGTAGATCTCCAGGTCCTTCGTCTCTCTGTTTTCCAGAAGGCTGAAGTTAGACAACTGCACGTCGGCCGGCTCCGTCGGCGCCCGATCGTCGATCGCCGTTAGCGTGCCCCGCTTTAGCGCCGCCTTTTGTTCGTCGATCTCGGCGATATACAGCGGGTAACGTGGAGAATTGCCTTTTACCGGCTCTTTGCTGATATTCCCGACCCAGTACAGTTTTCCGGTCTTGCTGCTGCGAAGCATTCGCGCGAAAGACGACGGCGCTTGGAACGGCTCGCCATCGTCGAAGCGCAGGTCGGTCGCGGGACTCCACGTGCGGCCGCCATCCTTCGACAGGCTGACCCACTTGCGGCCGGGGCACGTCTTAGGATTCAGGTGCGCATTCGAGCCCCGCATCTCCAGCATCAATGTCCCGTCGGTGAATTGAGCCAATGCCGGCTCCTCCAGTCCGCGCGTGGAGACGCGCCGCGGAACGGAGATGGGCTTGCTGGCCGTCCACTCGTAATCGCCCCGGCTCTCGTTCCACGTCCCAAAGAAACAAAGGACACCCGGCACAAAACCCTTGCCCACGTCCATCCACGGGACGCGCTTGCAGACGCGGCGATCCTCCTCGTCTTCTTCGTAGGCCACCGGCGCCACGGCGGGATAAGCCAATCGACCGTCGGCCAAGGTCAAGACCCCGTAGCCGCCGTACACCTGGTTGGCGTGCAAGTAGGCGGGATCGGCCCAATCTTCGGAATTGAACGGCGGCCCCTTTTCGTAAATCAACTGTCGGGCCTGCGTCCACGTGCGGCCGTCGTCGTCCGACAACCGGTACTGCCCGTGGTCGAAGTATTTCTGATCGCCGCGACGGGTCGCGTAGATCGCCGCCTGGGGATCGCCGAGATAGAGCCTTTGAAAGAGCATCTCAACGGTTCTCTTCGACGTGGGGTCGTAGTGAACCGCGAACGACAAGATCTCCTGACCGATGTCCTTCTGCGTGAGCGTGTCGGAGCCCACCGATAACGGCGAAAAAGGCAACCACGTGCGGCCGTTGTCGTCGCTATAGTGGACGCGCATATTCTCCGCCACGTCGTCCTTGTCCGTGGCCGAATGAATCTCGCGCCGCCGCAAGCCACCGCCCACATAGGACACTCCCACGTCCGGCGACACCTTCGGTGCCGGCGAGGGCACGTACACTTCACGGTGAACCGAGCAGATCGCGGCCGGCGCGGCCGTTCGGCCGGCGGACTCGTTCGCCGGCTCCGCGGCGGGCACGGTGATATTCGTGCAAAGCGCACACGCCGCGGCGACGAGAATTGGCCGTGGGTCGAGCCTCGTCATCACTAATCTCTTCTCTCTGCGCTCGTGTTTCTCGCGACTCAAAGCTTCCCGGCCGTCTTCAATTCCTCAACCAGGCGTGATTCATAGGCCTTGTTGGCCTCCGCGTCCGCCTTGGCCCGCGCCGCGTAGTAAATGAATCCCACCGCGCGGCGCGTGCGGATCGCGCTGCGATTGCCTTCCGCGCGGTGGATGGTCAAAGCGTGGTGCGCAAGCGCATCGCCCGGTTGGGCCGGCATCGGCGTCTCGTTCGCAAGGTCGTCCGCTCGCGGATAGTCGGTGATTCCCTGCGAAAACCCCAACGTCTGCGTCCGCCCATGCGGGCGCACGCCGTGGCGGTGCGAGCCGCGGACGTACCGGACGCAGCCGTTCTCCTCGTCCACCCCCTCGAGCGCCAGCCAGATCGTCACGGCCTCGCACGGCGCGAGCATGAAGTAGTAGCCGTCCTGGTGGGCCGGCGTGGGCTGGCCGGCGCCCGGCGGCTTGTTGAAGTACTGGACGTTGATCGGGAGCACGTCATCGGCCAGCAAGGTCGCCGCCAGATCGGCGAATCTGCCCTTCTCGATCAGTTCACCGAAATAGGCGTCGTACTGCTGCATAAGCTGCAACTGCTTTAGCGTGTCCGGCCGGTCCTTCGCTTCGTAGAACACGTGCTCGCGCGGCATGGCGGGAACCACGTCGCGGAGGAACCTGTCGACGTTCTCCACCAGCTCGTGAAGCGCAAGCGGCGACAAGAACCCCGGCAGAGCCAGGTAGCCATCGCGATCGAACGCGCTCCGCCAGGCGGCGGGCCTCGTTGTCATGCGGGGGACCGCAAACAGGTTTTGCTTGCTCATGCGGTTAGCCACCCCAGTGCGGACCATATCGGCCGTCGCGAACCTGGTCGCCCAACCGCTGGAAGCCGTGAACAGTCCGTGGCGGCTTTTTGAGATTGAGATTCTTCAGCCGCCATTCCGTCTCTTCCACGTGCCCAAAGCGGCTGATCAAGAACCACTCGAACGTGTCCTCGATTTCGGCGTCGAAGACCGCCAAACCGCGGGCGCCGTGGCCGAACAATTTCGGCAGTTCCGCCGCATATCGCGTCCCGCTGTGGTAGATGCCGGGACTGAAGGGGATGCCCGCCGGCGCGCACACCTCGCGCAAGAAGTCGAGGTTCACGGTGTACGTCGTTGCGCCGAAGCCGTGCTCGGTGAAAACTTCGTCGACCAGCTTTTCGGCTGCCAGGCGGCGCAGGTCCACGCCGTAGAAGAGATCGTCCTGTGCGGTTCCATTGACCATGGCGCTTAGCGCCAGCCGCTTACCGTCGCCACGGCGCTTCTGCTCCTCGTCGAGCATCGCCCGCAGCTCCTTGAAGAACGCCGTAACGACATCGGAACGGAAGGCGGTGATTCGGGCGTCGGACTCCGGGATATCGCGCGGATCGACGCCGTGCTCTTCCTGAAACAGCCGTCGCGCCGGCGGCTCGTACAGCACCAGCGGATAGCCGCGGGTGAACACGAGATTCGCGCCGTCCGCGCCAAATTGCACCATCTCGCGCAACAGAGCGATCATGTGCGCCCGGACTTCCGGCACGGCCCAACTCATTCTCGTGACCGGCGTGCCGTCGCGATCCTCGCACCGCCACTCGGGGTGCTCGCGGAAGAATGGAGACTCCCAGTAGTCGGTGTACGGCTCGAAGAACGACCACCCCGCCGGCCGAATGCCCACGTGCGCCTTCATGCCGATTTCGTGGGCGCGATCGATCGCTGCTTTGAACGGATTGATCTCCTGCCCGGCCAGCGCCCGGACGGATGCGACGAAATGGCGATCTCCGACGCGCGGGTAGGCCTCGGCATGCGATCCCTTCGGATAACCCACGTCTGATGGATAGTTGACTTTGTCCGCGCCGGGAGCGTGGAGAATCAGCGTTCCGAAATCGGTGTCACGGAAGATTTCGACCTGGGCCAGGAGCGCCGCGGCCGTTCGCGGGCTGCGGTGGAACATGTCACTGAAGCCGTCGTTGGTGGCGGCCAACGTCCGATACGTGGTATCGCGCCGCTCGTCTTCGATCCGCGCGACTTCCTGGTCGGACAGCGGAATGAGCTTGACGTGCGTTATGCCGCACGCCGCGACTTCGCCGGTGGTTTGCGCGCTAAAACACAGCCGGCTGTCCTTTCGCAAGTGCGCCGTTCGGAAAAACACCTCTTCCGAGTTCCCGTAGTCGGCGCGTTTGTTGTACCGCGGGACTGGTGCGGGATCGGTGTCGAGACGAAGCCACGCGGTCGTGGGGACCTCGGTCGCGCTAAAGACGCCTACGAAGATCGCGTGCCAGCCCTCGACCGCAAGCGGCAGTGACACTTCCGGCGCCCCGCCTTCCGGCGGTGCCCAGACCATCTTCCCCTCGTCGCCGCTGGTCATACGGTAGGGTATAAGCTTCCAGCACTGGCGCTTCAGCACCATCTCGGACAGCGCGGCGCGGGGCTCGCAGCGGGACAGGTCGGTGATCAGAAGCGCCTGCCCCCCGCCGCTCCAGTCACCCACGGCGGCCCCACCCCAGGGCTGAGCCGGCTCGGCGCGCGCACGGCCGCAGAACAATGCGACACTGATCCCGAGGATGGAGCTAAGCGCGCGGACGGCGGAGAAAACATGCATGGATGAACCTCGTTGGGAGCAGTATGGAAATGTCATGATGCGCCAGCCCCGCGCTCATTCGCCATTCAAGGCAGATCAAAATCCTTTGTTACAGTGCCGCGCTGCTTTTCCAGCGTCCACGCGAGCTCCGACTCTTCGTTGTACTTGGGCGGAACAAACTGCTTCCGCGGTGGGCCGCCGGGTCCCTTCGCGGGCGGCGTATTGGGGTCCCACGAGTATATCTCCACCAGCAATTTGCCGACCGGCACTCCGCCCCCTTCGGTGCACCGGTATTTTCCGTCTTTGATGGGTTCGAACGCCACGGGCCCACCGGCCTTAGCCTGCGGGACGAAGCGGATCTGTCCGTCCTGCACCGGTTGGCCCTGGTAGCGGACGGTGCCCTCGACGGGCACGCGAACGATCCCATCGCGCCCGCACCCCACCGCCAATGACGCGAACAGCGCGCAGGGCACGAGAGCAGGCGCCGCTTTGAACACGGGGCTAATTACGCGCGGCGACGCCATCATGCGGAAGTTGCCTCATTCAACGCCCCAGGAGAACTGCAAAGTCCGGGGTCTGGCTCATTTTTCGGGCTGAACGATTCTTCGATTTCTTCCGACCCTCGATGCCCGAAAAATGTGCCTGACCCGCTCTTCCAGGACTTTGCAGTTCTCCTGTTCAACGCCCCGCAGATTCTCGATGCCGCGGATCGAACGGCCGTCAGAAGCCTGCGTTCACATCAACCTCGCCTCCCGAGCGCGTCGTGAGGGCCGCCAGCACCGTGGGGGAAATCAGTTGCTGAATGAATTGCACGCTGCCGTCCGACAGCAGAAAATGGCATCCCCCGGGGTGGTAGCTGGAAAAACTTTGCGTCGGTAGGTCCCAGGGGGAAACGTATTTCTTCAGCGATCGGTTGATCCCGTTTCTGGTGTGCAGTATGTCCCACGTGACCCAGAAGAAGCCAATGTTCTCTTGGAACGGAGACGAGATGACCTCGCCGACCAACAACGTATTGCTCAAGCCATCGGTCACTTCCGCGACGCGCACGGCAGAGCGTTGATAGAGCATGCCGTTGGCCTTGTCAGTGGGCCATGCGCTATCACAGGTCCAGTTCTTGCTGTCGGCGACGCCGGCCATGTGGGTAACGGCCAGGTCCTCGTCCTCGGTCGGACCGTTTTGAATGCCCGTGCAGCACTCTGTGAGCTGTCGTCCCCTCGGTTCCGAGGGACAGATGTACATGTCCACATACTGCGCGCCGGCCGCAAAATTTCTGGGAATGCGCGCATAGTAGTCGCCGCCAGTCTGCTTTCCAAAGTCGATTAACGACCACTCCGCCGTTCTGTCCGTGTAGGGGAGGATGTATGCTCCCCAGCCATAGCCGTAGTACTTGTTAACGCCCCCTCCCACCGCGCACGGCCCGAGCGATTTGGCCCACATCAACAGGCCGTTGGGGAACGTTCCCAAAGTCGACTCATAGTTGTGGAATGCCAGGCCGACTTGCTTGAAGTTGTTCTTGCACTGCGCGCGGCGGGCCGCCTCGCGCGCTGCTTGCACGGCCGGGAGCAGTAGCGCGATCAGCACGCCGATGATGGCGATCACCACCAACAATTCGACCAGGGTAAACGCACGGCGGCAGGACAATGATGAATGATGAATGATGAATGATGAATGTGAAGAAGACGCCTGCGTTGCGCTTTTCCATTCGGCATTCATCATTCCGCATTCACCATTTCTGTCCTTCGTCTCGAGCAGTGATAGTGTCATGATCGACTCAACCTGGCCCCTGATTCACTTCCGAAAGCGCCACTGCTCCTCTGTCCAAACCAAACTCGAGAGGGCGAGGCTCCCGCCGAGCCGACTTCGCATAATCGAGCCGCGTGTTCCGCACGACGGCTCGGCAGGAGCCTCGCCCTCCCGACCCTTGCCCTCCTCTTCTCACTCTATCAGAACACAGTCAGTCCCCTCGGCGAGGTTGCTGACACCCTCGCCGAGAGGCGCTGACTGGTGGTGCTGGCATTTTGCTGCATACCGCACGCTTTCACTTTCCCGGGGTCCGCACCCTCTTCTGCCGCGCCCTCGCCGTCCATCCGCTGCCAATGGCCAATCCGATGGCGGCCAGGACGAGGCTGCTCGGCTCCGGCACGCTGGCCACGGCACCGCCACCCCCCACGCCACTGCCGCTGCCCGGAATCGTGTTCAGGTAATTGGCGGCGATCATCTGAATGTCGGAAACGTCGACGATCCCGTCGAAGTTGGCGTCGCCGGCCAGGCTGTTTTGCAGATAGTTGGCCGCCACGCGCTGGATGTCCGAGACATCGACGATGTGGTCGTTGTTCAGATCGCCGGCCAACTGCTGTTTGTACAAGAGCGCGCCGGTGGAGATGCCCACGCCAGGAACGTCGTACTGAAAGGCCAGGTCCTGCGTACCGGTGGTGAACACGGCCTGAAGGGCCCGGTACCCGCCTGCCGCCAGGGTCGAGGAGCCGGTCAGGTTCAACTCGGCGAGCGAGTTGACCGTCAGATTGGCTTCCGACCAACCCGCCACAAACCCGTCGGCGAAGCCGTGAAAGTTGACTGGGTTGAGGCTGCCGGCTGCGGAAGTGATCTCGTATCCGTCGATCGTCAAGGGGTTGGCCGTGCCGTTGAGGAGCACCGCCTTGTTGGCCGTCACCACGGCGCCACCGTTGCCCAGCAGGTTGACGACCTGCACCTGGACCGAGTTGGTGTACACCACGGCTGGCGAGCTGACCGGTCCGCCCGGCACGGAATAGGAAAACGCCAGATCGGTGGTGCCGCTGGGCGTGAAGGCCTTGCCCAGGCTGCGCGTGCCCCCCTTGATGATGAGCAACGACGAGGTGAGATTCAGCTCGGCCAGGGCGTTGGCCGTGGCGGATGCCTCGCTCCAGCCGGCCAGTCCCGCGTCGGTCAGGCTGTCCCAGCCGACGTTCGGCGTGTTGGTCGGGTCGGGCACCAGCGAGCCGGCCGTCGAGCTGATGTCGTAGCCGTCGAGCGACAAGTTGCTCGTAAACGACTGGTTTGCCAACGTCACGGACCCGGAAATCGGATCCACGAGTAGTTGCAAGTTTTGGGCCTGCGCCGCTGGGGCCCAGGCAGCGAAACACGCGAAGGCGAGGATCGCCGTCACGGTTCGTTTGAGGGTTAGTAGTCTCATCGCAAATCTCCTGTAGGGTGCTCTGCGAGCACCGTGAGCAGTCTCTTTTGGTGAATCGTGGTGCACACAGTGCACCCTACTCAGCTCTGTTGGAAGTGTGATGCACCCTACGAGTTCATTGATTGGCGCGCGCGTCGGCGACGCACAAGGAGCAATGCGGGAAGGCCGCCGACAACAAGCGCAATCGTGGCCGGCTCAGGCACCGGGAGAACCAGATCGGCGCCCTGGCCGGGGTTGTTGGCGATGTAGTCGTTCTTGAACCGCACGAAGTCGGCCAGATTGACGACGCCGTTGTCGTCCAGATCGCTGCGGCCCAATGTGCTCGTGCGGTATTCGCTCTTAAAGATGTTGAAATCGGCGAGGTTGACGAGGTGATCGCCGTTCAGGTCTCCCTCCTTGTAACCGGCCGGCTCGTGGTACCCGGTGCTGTCCCAACGGAAATAGTCCAGCGTGACCGTCGGTCCGCCGAGACCGCTACTGCCGTCGCCCCACCACATTTGCGCCACGAGGCCGCTACTGTCGTTGCTGGTGGAGGATGTGCCGGACCACAAGAGCACGTCATCTCGCCACAGCGTGATCGTGTTCGAGCTGGCGGGCTGGGCGTAGCGGAACGTGTGGAAGCCGTCGGTGTTCGAGCTCAAGTCGACGTGAGTGCCGCCCCCCCTGACAGTCGTAAACCCGCTGCCGACTCCAACGACAGCGCGCCGTCCCTGTGAGTTGTTGCCGTTGACGTCCTTGGCGAAGACCTGAAAGGTTCCGAAAGTCGGATCGTCAGCCGCGTCGGTGCCAATCTTGATGCGGAACTCGATCGTCCAGCCAACAGTGTTGTCGACCGGATCTGGCCCTAACGTCCATGAATCGTTTTGCCACCACGCACCCGATTCGGCGATGCTGTTCTTGTACACCAGGTTGCTCCCGTCGGTGGATGGTGCATACTCCGGGTCTGCACTGACGTTCTCAACGTAGTCAGGCACCGGATAGGTGTCGCCGTTGTACAGATGGTTGAACGAGGCCGAGCCAAGCTGGTCGGCTAGCAGAGCCTGTTCGTGCAGGAGAATTCCGCACGCAGCGATCGCTGCCAAGGCAAGAACTTGCATTCTCATGTGAGATACTCCAAAGGCAAAAGGGGACGCCCTGATTGGTTTTTCCGCGCGTGGATACTCTTTGTGACTTATGCCCCGGTCCGCTTCGTTGCTCCATGTTTGGCCATCCGGCGGCGCGCCGCGTGGCCGGCTATCGCGACTAGGCCCAAGGCGCACAGCGTCAAGCTGGCCGGCTCCGGCGCCTCGGAGAAGCCGTTGCTGTCCCAGCGGAAGTAGTCGACGTACACGGTCGGTCCACCAAGGCCGCTGCTGCCATCGCCCCACCACATCTGCGCGGGCACACTGCTGCTGTCGTTGCTGCTCGACGACGACCCGGAGAAGATCTGCACGCCGTCGCGCCACACGGTGATCTGGTTCGAGCTGGCTGGTTGGGCTATGCGAAACACGTGGAAGTCGTCGGTGTTCGAATTCGAATCCGCTAGAACACCCGACCTGACATTGGTAAATCCGCTGCCGACCTGAACGACGGCGCGGCGTCCTTGCGAGTTCTTACCAGGCAAGTCCTTGGCGAAGACCTGGAAGGCCCCGGTCGTGGGATCGTCCGGCGCGTCCGTGTCGATCTTGACGCGGAACTCGATCGTCCACCCCGTGGAGTTGCTGACAGGATTGGGACCACCAGTCCACTCATTGCTTTCAAAATAGCCTGAGCTAAACGCTGTATCGGGACCGTTGTAGAACACAAGACTGTCGCCGTCCGACGACGCCGAATAGTCCGGACTTTCGCCCGCGTTTTCCGTGTAAGCCGGAACCGGATACACGTCGCCGTTGTACTGATGGTCGAAGAACATGGAATTGAGAAACGTTGCCTGGGTCGGAGAACTTGTCAGGATGGCAACTGCGAAGATCGCGGTGGCGCAGGCAGGCGAGCGCGTGCGGATATGCCGCTTCGTCGCTCTGGCCGCACAGTTGAGAATCCAAGTCATGAGCGTGCTCCTGTGGTGAGGTGACTTAACCGTGAGATGTGGCGTTTACGACCGTAACGACGCGATTCATGGAACGAGCCTCTCAGCGGCCCCGTCAGTCTGCACGTGCCGTGTGTGCGAAATATGCGGATGCGGCGGCGCCGCGCCCTCCACGACCTCGACGAGCGCGTTCCGCGCCGGCTCGATGCGCCGCGTGCGCGAGTAGTGGTTCACGCTGACGCCGTTCCCGGCCGGCGTCGGCACGTTGACGATTGCCTCGGCCCAAGCGGGTGAGTTGAACGCGACGAACGCCAGATCGAAGCAATCCACCTGCCGCTCGACGGCGTTGAGTCTCTGCGTGGAAAGATCCGGCAGCGGGATCGGCCCGGTGTCGACCTGGTAAACGCGCTCTCGCTCGGAATAGTTGATCGTCTTGATGGGATAGTCGATCGCGACGTGATAATCACCGTCGTCGTATTGCGTCTGTGCACAAATCGGCCGATCGCCGCGAATCGCCGCGACGATCGCCTCGATCGAACCGAGGTCCTGCCCTCGCGCCGGCCGGAGTTGGGTCGCGAAATCGCACCACGCTTCTCGGCAGGCGCCACTCTGCCGCTGGGGTTGCACTCCCTGCGAGGCCGGGTGACTCATCACGCGCACGTCGTTGGTGGCAAAGCTCTTGAGGATCAGGAACTCCTGCTCCGAGGCGATCAGGCAAAAGTCCGCGTTCGGCTCGAGCCAGCAATCGCGCGCTGCCCCCACGCGCTCCGTCTTGCAGGAAGCGCCCAGCACGTACGTCCGCGACTTGCCCGTCGGCCGATGCGTCACGACGCACCGGCTTTCAATATTGATCCGCACGCTAAGGACGGTGGTGGGCATGTCGTGCGACAGGGTGATCGGCGTCTGCGCTTGCTGGTCGATGCAGAAGCGAAAATAGGACCGATTGAAGTCGAAGGTTTGCATCTCTTCTCGTCGCGATCTTGACGTTGCGGGTTGGGGCCGGTGCCTCGCGGCGCGGCCGGATTCAATTGTTCAGTCAGTCGCCGCTTCTGGACGGGCGCACGGATGCCACGTGCATCTCGTAGGGGACCTTGATCGTCCGCTCGGCGAGCGATTCGCCGCGGCGAACCGCGGCCAGCATCCGACCCGCAAGCCCGGCAAACTCCCGAATCGAAATGCTCGGTCGGGCATGCGGGAATTCAGACTTTCCGGGATCGACAACCGCCACGTCCCGGAACACGACTTCCACGTCCTCGGGCACGCGCAACCCGCACTCGGCCACGAGCGCCTCCATGTCGTCGGCCCATTGCGGCAGCTTGACGATAATCCCCGTCGGATGATCGGCCGCCGACAATAGCTCGTGCATCTGCGCCGCGAGCACCGCCGGGTCGAGCCCCGGGGCGCGGAGCACCAGCGCATTGTGCGGCAGCTTCGCGGCCGTGAGCGCCTCGCTCACGCCGTCGTGAAAGTAGTGGTCTCCCGGCGAGTCTTCGGAATCGGAAAACAGGGCCATCCGGTGGTGCCCTCGAGCCACGAGATACTCGACCAGCAGTCGTCCCGCCTGGTGCTCGTCGGTGTCGATCGAGGGATACGGCTGGTCGGAGTACAAGGAACCGATGACAACCATCGGGTATTGGTTCTCGCCGAGATACCGGTACACGTCGCGCGGACAACTGATCGCCACGACGCCGGCCAATTGCCCTGAATCGCGGACCGATTCCAGCAGCGAGCGGACGAATTCCACGCTCCCTTGCGGCGGCACGTAGCTCACGCGGACGTCGGCCACGTCGGGCAAGGCGATGAGAATGCCCTCGATCATCAGATCGAAACGCAACGGCCCCTGCGTCAGCCGGGACACAGGCACAAGGAGGCTGACGGTGTGGACCTCGGCCGTGCCGGGCTGCGTGGCGGCCGGGCCGACAAAGGTGCCGCTGTTGCGACGGCGGACGACGATTTCCTGCTCCGCCAGCATCCGCAGCACGCGATTGGCCGTGGCCACGCTCGTGCCCAACAGCCGCGCGCTTTCCTCGGCGGTCAGATACCGGCTGCCCGGCACGAGTCCGCGCCGACGAATGTCGGTTTCCAGCCGCTGGGCAAAGTCTTGAAGGGTGGCGCTCATAGGAATCCGGGCCGCTTTCTTGCTGATTTGAGTGATATTAGCCATGAGTTGACGTTAATGTCAACATATTGAACTATACAATTCAATAAAATCATTTAAAATCATCCATGCCGGTTTTCCGAGGCGAACCTCAGGGCCATTCTGTTTTTCAAAATGGCGAGGCGGGGAAATGGGACTGGCTCCGAGCATAAACAGCGCAAGTCCTTTCAGACCAACGTTGCGTCTCGGTGCCTGTCCCACTTTCCCGCCGGTGCGCCGCCGGCAAGCTTGAATCTGTGAACGGCCCTGGGGCGAACCTGCGGCTCCTTGCGGATTTCAAAACGCCGAGACTTTGCCCCTATGACTCGACTCGCAGATCGCATCGCCCTGGTGACTGGTGCCGGACGTGGCATCGGGCGCGGTTGCGCGATCGAGCTGGCCCGCGATGGCGCCGATGTTGTGCTGAACGACCGGCCTGGCAGCGCTGACCTGGCCGCGGCGGCCGACGAAATTCGCTCGTTCGGCGGCAAATGCGAGATCGCCGCGGCTGACGTGTTTTGCCGTTCCGGCTGCGAAGAGCTGGTTCACAGGGCCGCGGCCGCCTTCGGGCGGATCGACATCCTGGTCAGCAACCCGGCGCTCGGCCACCGATCGCCGTTCCTCGAATACGACCCGGCGACGTTCGAGCGCGTCGTGCAGGCGACGCTGGTGGCCGGCTTTCACGCGAGCCAACTGGTCGCCCGGCACATGGTGGCCCGCGGCGGGCGCGGCAAGATCGTCTTCATCAGCAGCGTTCACGCGCTCTCGCCCTACGGCGGCTGCGCGGCGTACAACGCGGCCAAGGCGGGGCTGAATCACCTGGCCGCCTCGATCGCGCTGGAGCTGGCGCCCCATCGAATCAACGTCAACACGATCGAGCCGGGCTGGATCGACACGCCTGGCGAGCGGCAGACGTTCGGCGAAGACTACCTCCGCGCCGGCGCGGCCAAGTTGCCGTGGGGACGGCTGGGAACGCCGGAAGACATCGGCCGGGCCGCCGCGTTTCTGGCCTCCGACGACGCCGACTACATCACCGGAGCCGTGCTCCGCGTCGACGGCGGCTTCTGGTTCAAAGATGATCGTTGATGCATGTAGGGTGCGCTCCGCGCACCGGCCGTAGAGTCCTCCCAATTCACGTGCTCGCAGAGCACCCTACGGTCCGCGCCGATACGAAATGTCGCCCGGCGCTTGGATCGGCAAGATCGCCGCCAGCGGGTCGCCAGCGGCAACAGAGGGAAACGTCCGCAAGAATAAGAGCGTGCCCGGCGCGGCCGCGCGAACGGTCGCCAAAACGTCACCCAGCGGACCCACGATATGGCCGATGGCGTCTCCTCGTTGGACCGCGCTCCCCAGCGCCGCGGCCGGTTGAAAGAAACCGGCCACCGGAGCCACGCGCTGCCGCTGCAAATGGCCGCTTTCGTCGCGGTCGTCCTCCACCACGTAGCGAACCCGATGCTCCGCCGCCGGCCGATCGAGCATCCCCAGTTCTCCCGCTACATTCAGGCAGCCCTGCACGCACCCGTTTCCCGGCGGGCAGGTCTATCGCGCGCGAGCGGCGTTGCTATGCTGGTGTCCTCGATTGTGATGCTAACCCGGAACAGAGACCACTCATTCCACCCCAATCGCGAGGAGGCACGCCCAGTGACGAACGTTCTCCTGACCGCCCCGAATCGCATTCTCCCTGCCCTGGTCACGCCGCTAACGGCCGACGGCGCCCTCGATGTCGCGAGCGCTGAGCGGTTGATCGAGCATCTCTACGCCCAGGGGGTTGGGGGACTCTACGTGACGGGCAGCACGGGCGAAGGCATCTATCTGGATCCCGCCACGCGGCAACAGGTTGTCGAGCTGGCTGTGCGGCTATCGCGCGGGCACGGTCTGGTGATCGCGCACGTCGGCGCGGTCCAAGCGGCGCAGGCCTTCCAACTCGCCGCGCACGCCGCGCGAGCCGGCGCCGACGCCGTGAGCAGCATCCCTCCGTTCGCCGGCGGGTACTCGTGGGATGAAGTGTACGGCTACTACACGCGGCTGTGCGCCGCCAGCCCGCTGCCGGTGCTGGCGTACTACATTCCGGTTTTGACGGGGCAAGCGTTGCCGCTGGATAAGCTGGCGGAGCTGGCGGAGCTGAAGGGAATCGCCGGTTTCAAATTCACCGACTACAACCTGTACCTGATGCAGCGGCTGCTGGCACGGCTGCGCGGCGACCAGATCATTTACAACGGGCCGGACGAGATGCTCTCTCTGGGCCTGGCGATGGGGGCCCATGGAGGAATCGGCACTACGTACAACTTCATGCCGCGGCTGATGGTACAAGTCGCCGAACTCGTTGGCGCGGGACAGATCGCCGAGGCTGTGGAAGTTCAGAAGCAAATGAACGAGGTGATCGAGATCCTACTCTCGTACCATGGCCTGGCGGCGAGCAAGCAGATATTGTACTGGCAGGGGCTGATCGACACCGCGGTGTGCGCCCCGCCGCGCGCCGCGCTAAATGACGCGAACCAGGCCGAGCTGCGCCGCCGCCTGGAAAAAACGGTCATCGCCGACACGCTCGTTCGCTAGCCTCCCTAGTGCGCCACGCTGGTTGTGCGCTCGTTTGTGGCGTCCTTTGCCATTTGACGCGTCGGCCGCGGCACATGGTCATTCGCCGGCTGGCGCTCCGTAGAGCTAAAGAAAGACACTCATGCCGGCCGCACCGCAGGACGGCCGGCGCAAGGCAAATTGCTGCGGCCACGAGGACGGACCCCCCCGGATTAGGATTATTTGTCCCGGTCTAACACGACGTCCAGTGCCACGTCGGAGTAGACGGGCTCGGCGCTGTAACCGGCTGGCGCTGTGACTTCAGCGAAGGTGCGGTTGCGTGAGCTGTACGTCATGACGCGAATGGTCACCGGTCCGCGACTGGCGTCGACGTCGCCAGGGTCGACGTCCAGGCGACCATCCAGGTTGGCGGTTCCAGCAACGTTGATCACTCCGCCTCGACAGTAGACGCTGCTCGAGCCGATGAGGTCGAGCCGTTTCGCGCGGAGCGAACCCGCGTCGATCCTGACCGTGCCTTCCTGCCACACTCGAACAGTCCCG
This sequence comes from Planctomycetia bacterium, assembly GCA_016191115.1. Classification (GTDB taxonomy): domain Bacteria; phylum Planctomycetota; class Planctomycetia; order Pirellulales; family JACPPG01; genus JACPPG01. Next base: position 29,747 of record JACPPG010000041.1, read on the forward strand.
TCCACGGCGACGACGCCGCCCGACTGGACGTCCAGGACACCAACGCCGCCGGGCCCTTCGGAACGACCTCCGACATCGAGCGAAGCGCATTCGCATGTTGTCCCGTCGCCTGACACGAGCAGTCGCCCCTCGCTCCCGCGCAATTCTGCGATCCAGACCTTCTCCGTGATCACGGCTGCGCCCGTTTCAACGGCGGTTGTACCGCGGCCCCTCCGTCCAACTTCTAACAAAAGCGTTGATAACTTTGTTCCCACGCCGGATATAGTGAGGCTGCCCATCGATCCCGGCTGATGACCGATAACAGCGCTCTTATTCTGGACGATACTACCCTCGGCAACGGCAAGTGTGGCGTTTCCCCAGCTCCCGACCAATAAGTCGCCGAGTAGCCACTCGGATTCGCCGTTGACGATGGCTGATGCGGTGCTTTCGCGTCCGTCGGCCAAGATGGCCCGCGCGCTTCGAACGGTGGAGCCTTCCGTTACGAACAATTGCCCTTGGCCTTCGCGTCCGATGACGAACGGCTCCCGTGTGCAAGAAAGGGTCGAACCGCCCGCCAGCCTCAAGCCGCCGCGCGCTGGGGCGAAGTCGCCGATTGAAGCTACTCCCTTGACGGCAACATGGCTGCCGCCATCGATCACCATCTCCCCGTCGTGCGCGCCACCGACGACGAATGCACCGATGACGTCGGCGTACGTGCCGTCCCCTATCGTTACGGAAGGACCTGACTTCTCTTCGCGGTCGACGACGAAATCGTGGCTTGCGAGCACGTGTTTTGTCATCCGCTCCGGTGTAATACATTCCGTGGTTGTCACACTACCGGCGTGGTCGATCACGAAGCTGGCGGGCGGCCCGCCGGAAGCCAGGGGCCAGAGCCGCGCGATCCCCTGACTACCAAAACGACTGCCGGCTACGGCAAGGATGCCGCCGTCCGGCGAAAAGGCGATCGCCCTGCCGCTGTGTCCGCCCCTTGTGCCGTAGCGAAGACTCAGGGTCGCAACCTCCTGCATCGTGTGAACGTCCCACAGCCGCACGGTATCGTCGTTGCTGGCCGAGGCAAGCGTCGTTCCGTCGGGTGAAAATGCGAGCGACTTCACCGAGTCGTCGTGACCCGTGAGGTTGGCCTTCAGGACGTGCGTTGTCAGATCCCAGACCTGGACGCTCCCCTGCGTCCCGGCGACTGCCAGCAGCATCTCATCGAGCGTGACAGCGACCGTTTGGATATCCGTGGACGGCAGCGCCGCTTCAAGCGCGAGTGTCTCCGCATGCCATAGTTTCACGCCTTCACGGCTAGCCGTGACAATCTGCTTGCGGCCAGGAAGAAGCGTGATCGCTTCAATCGGTCCCTGCTCGGTCCGGCGGCTTGCGCGCGGACGGGCTGGCCCGAGGTCCCACAACGTGAGCGTCGAATGGTCGGTAGCCGTGTATACCCCTGTGCCATCAGACGTAAACGCTACGTCATATGCGCACCCTTCCGAAAGCGGCAGTCCGGCGACGCACTCATGACGACCAAAATCCCAAACACCGACTTCGCGGCCCCCTGACTTGGCAAACGCCAAGCAAGCACCATCGGGAGAGAACGCCAAGGGCATGGCAGGACCTGCTGTCCCCGGTTCGACATGGACCACCCTCGCGCCGGTCGTCAAGTCCCAGACGTTCACGGCCCCCGTGTCTTCAGCAATCGCTAGCAGCCGACCGTGCGGTCGAAAAGCGGCCGAGCGCACTATGCCTGGAAGTGCAACGTAGCGGCGCAGAATGGCCGTTATGTACCACTCGGTAACTTCGCCGTCATCCCCAACCGTCACTAGCGCGCCGCCGTCCGACGAAAAGGAGAGGTCTCGCACAGTTCCTCGATGACGCAGAAGTGTCTGAACGACGGTTTCCGAGGCAACATCCCACAGATGAATCGATCCATTGTGATGGGCGCTGGCAAGGAACCGGCCGTCCGGCGAGAAGGCGACCGCATGCACCCAGCCACCGCTCGTGGGTAGCTTTGCCAATAGATCGGTCGAGCCAGCGTGCCAAATCCGAATCATCTGGTCAGCAAGGCTCCCCGTGGCGAGCAGGCGACCATCAGGCGAGAATGCCAGGGCCGAGACCGCTGGCGGTCGATCGGCCACCTTTGGGTCGAACTTGAGAGTCGGTTTCCAGGTCTCGACGTCGCGCCCCATCACTATCCCGCCCTCCCCGGCGGAAACAAGGACCGTTCCATCCGGCGAGAAGGCAACCTCGTGCACGGCGCCGGCGTGCTTCTGGTCCCGCCACGCAAGCTCCCAAGTTTCGGTGCTCCATTGCCAGACCCCGCCGTCCCGACCTGTCGCCGCGAGCCGCTTGCCATCGGGAGAGAAGGCAACGCCAAACACCCAGTCCTCCGTGAATCCCGAAAAGACTCTTGGCCCGTCGGAACTGCCGATCGTCCAAACGCAAACCGTTCGATCATTGCTGGTCGAGGCGAGCCAGCGGCCGTCGGGGGAGAAGGCAAGATCATTGATGTCGTCGGTATGGCCACGGTACTTGGAGGCCATCTGGTTTGCGGTCGCATCCCAAAGTCGGATGGTGCGATCGGCCCCGCCCGTCGCTATCCACCGGCCGTCCGGGGAAACGGCAACGGCATACACGGACCCCTCGTGGCGGTAGAGATCGCGGGCCTCGCTGTTGACGCGATCCCACAAGAGATGCCAAAGTGCCGTCCGCCGATCCTTCCCTCCGCGGGTGGGGATGTGGCGATCGAGGCGCTCGCGCACCAAGTCCACGTTTGCGTGCTCCCAGGCATCGGCGGCCAGTCGCATGTCGGCTGCGTACAGTAGCTCCCGCGTATCGCCCAGGGCCCGATTCAGCCTCGCGTTGTACGCGAGGGACCCGCCCAGCATGGCCAGTGCGGATGCGGCGCAGACGACAACCAAGGCGCCAATGGCCGGGCGGCGCCGCGCCCACTTCGCCGCGCGCTCCCATGGGCGGAGCGGCCGGGCCTCGGTCGGCTGGCCGTTCAAGAATCTCTGCAAGTCGGCCGCCAGCTCCTGCGCCGTCGTGTACCGATCCTCGCGTCGCCGCGCCAGGCACTTCAGGCAGATCGCTTCCAAGTCGCGTGGCACGTCGGAACGTAAGCGGCGCGGTGCGGTCGGTTCGTCGCAGAGCACGCGCCGTAGCGTTTCAACGTCGGTTTGTCCTTTGACGGGCGAGGAACCCGTCAACATCTCGTACAGCACCGCGCCCAGCGCGTAGATATCCGTCCGCGCGTCGAGGTCGTGGATCCGCCCCTCCGCCTGCTCCGGTGCCATATAGGCGGGCGTTCCAACGAGGGCACCCGAGCGCGTTTCATCGGTCGATTGCTCAAGCAATTTCGCCATTCCGAAATCGGCGAGCTTCGGTCGCACCGTTAGGTCGTCGCTGGTAGCCGACGCTTGTGCATGCTCCAACGGCTCAAGCAGAACATTGCTGGGCTTGATATCGCGATGTAGGACCCCCCGGCCGTGTGCGTGCTGCGCGGCTTCCGCAAGATCGAGAGCCATCCTGGCCGCTTGCCGAACCGGCACGGGCTCGTTGCCTCGCGCGCGAATCCACTGCGCCAGGTTCTGACCTTCACAATACTCCGAGGCCAGATAGCAAATGAAACCTTCTTCGCCCGCCTCGTACACGGTCACCAGATTGGGATGGTTCAACCGGGCGGCCGCTTCAGCTTCGCGGACGAACCGACGGCGCATATCCGCGCTCGCCAATGCTTCGACCCGCGGCAGCTTGAGCGCTACGTCCCTCGCCAGCTTGGGGTCGTGCGCCAGATACACCACTCCCAGACCGCCACGGCCGAGCTCCCGCTCGATGCGAAATCGGCCGATCGACGGCGGCAACTCGCCCCGCGACGGGGCTTGGTTAACGTCGCAGCCGTTCGACGCCGCGGCTGAATCGCAAAGGCCCGGCAACGACGATCGCTCGCGGAAACGAGCCAGAAAGTCGAGGCACTCCTTGCCGATAGCCATCTCTTCGGCCAATTCGGGGTCAGATTCGACGACCGATTCATCGACGAGACGGTCCGTATCGTCGGCAGTCGCGTCGTCGTACCGCGCCAGCAACGCGGCCAACAGATCTTCTCGCTCGTCGGTGCCGTCGTTCATGATTGCTTGCGCAGCTCGCGCCCCAGCAGGCGCACGGCCCGACCCCACTGTTTCCGGACGGTGTCGGGGGAGGCATTCATGATCTCGCCGATTTCACGGAACGTTGCTCGCTCCCAGTTCCTCAATAGAAGAACACGGCGGAGCGTCTCGGGTAGCCGTGCCAGAGCCGCTTGCAGCCGCGCTTCGTCGTCGTGGGCCGCGGCCATCGTGGCCGGCGTGCGGTCCGCATCGGCCAGTTGGCCATCAGTTCGATCGTCGCCTGCGTCAAGCGGTAACTCCCGTCCAATGTCGCGTTTGTGGGTGCCGCGATAGCGGCGGGCGTGATTGGCCAGCCTGTGGTCCATGATCGCGCGCACCCAGGCGAGCAACTCGGCTTCGGTCGAGCCGCGAAATGCGGAAAAGCCGCGTTGCACATCGAAGAACGTGTCCTGGACCAGGTCCGAGGCTCCGGCCTTCGGACGCAGGTCCGAGTCGAGCCCCTGGTTGGCGACCAACAAAAGATACTTGCGGCAACCTTCTAGCAGTCGCCCGAGGGCATGGGACGAGCCGGCACGGGCTTCGTTGATCCACCGCTCAGTCTGGGTGCGCGGCGAAGGGTCACCGGCAGATCCCTCAGACGGCTGCTTCCAGGCGGCCCGGTCGTTGTCGACTGACAAGCAGACCTCGTCTATTAGAAAAGGAACGGCTGTCGCGCTAAGGCGGAACAGAAGAAGCCCCGCGGAGACGCAAAAACCGAATCCAGTATGGGTCCGGCCGGGCTCTAGTCAAGGAATTGCCACACAGGCGCAGAGTCATTCTGTTTTTCAAAATGGCGAGGCGGGAAAATGGGACTGGCTCCGAGCACAAACAGCGCAAGTCCTTTCAGACGAACGTTGCGTCTCGGTGCCTGTCCCGCTTTCCCGCCCGGCATCCTAGTGCCGGGACCTTTTCGGGCCCGGCGGATCGGTCTTGCTGGAATCTCGTGGTTTTTCCGTCCGGGAATCGCGCCGAAGCGTGCCTATCCGGGTGGGTCATCCGCGACCGCGTATCGAATGGCAAGACGGGGTGCTGCCACCCAAATTGCTTCGGACATCGGGCAGGCTGCTTGCGGGCGCGGTGGTGAGGGAATTTGGGAAATCCCTCGCGGAATTTCCTCCGCTTCGGCCGACGTTCGTTCCTCATTAGGTTAGCAGGCCGCGCGCTGCCGTTGCGCGACGGCGTTCACCACGAAGTTCCTTCTCAGGGAGCACGCTAATGAGCAAATATTTTATCCTCGGCATCTGCATTCTTGCAGTGGGGCCGACTCTTGCGCAAGCCGCGATCATCCCGCTCACTTCGACCAGCCAGATCGCCGGGCCCACCGTGGCGTACAACACACCGGGCGCCAACGTCGTCGCGGAAACGGCTCTGTACGGCGTGAACTTGTTCGTTTCCAACAGCTTTGCCACGGCGTCGGGGATCAGCGGTCTGTTCACCGGCAATGCGAATGCCCCGATCGTACCTCCCGGCGCGCTATCGCTCGGGGCCACGGCAGGTCCAGCGACCTATTTCCATTTTTCGCCGCAGTCGGGCTTCAACCTCAACGCCATCGGCCTTTCGGCGACGAGCGGATTTACGAATGCGTCGACGACGTTTCGCGTGTTCGCCGCGAACCAGGCGCTCGACTCGCTGCAGTTCGACGTCACGATGACGCCGACGGCGTCGGGAATCGCCGGACTTAACGGCGGCGCCGTGTTTCTCGGCGTGAGCTCGACCGTGCCGCTTACGGCGTTTCGCGTCTGGCAGCTCGATGACGGATTCGGCATTCTCGACAACCTGCGGCTCGACGTAAGCCCCGTGCCCGAGCCGAGCTCGCTGGTGCTCGCGGTGTGCGGGGCAGTGGGGCTGCTCATGGTCGTGCGCCGACGATTGGCCGGTGCCCTCGCCCTCGTGGTCGCGTGCTGGGCGTTTTCGCTGAGTCCCGTCCAGGCCGTCACGATTCCCACCGTGCCAGTGGGCAACCCAGGCAACGCCGCCGACACGACGGGCTACGGCGCGGTCGCGTACGGTTATCGCATTGGCACCTTCGAAGTGACGAATGCCCAGTATGCTGAGTTTCTCAACTCGGTCGCAACCAACCCAGATAGCAGCAACAACAATTACAGCCTTTTCGCCGTGGCGATGGAAAGCGATCCGCGCGGGGGAATCGATCAGACGGTAGTCGATGTTCAAGGGACGGCCGTCCTGCTACGGTACTCGACCAAACCAAATATGGCCGACAAGCCCGTAAACTTTGTCACGTGGTACGACGCGGCCCGCTATGTGAACTGGCTCAATGGAACAGGAACGGAGAACGGCGCCTACACGCTCTTGGGCGGAACGGCGACGCCCAGCAATGCCGGCAGCATCACGCGCGACGGGGCCGCTAAATGGTTTTTGCCCAGCGAAGACGAGTGGTACAAGGCGGCGTACCACGATCCGACGCTGGCCGGCGGAGCGGACGACTACTGGGATTACCCGACCCGGAGCAACATCGCACCGACGAGCGCGACGGCCGGCGCCACGGGGAACATCACGAATCCGGGCGCCAATGTTGCCAACTACAACTTGGGCGCGGACTGGAACAGTGAGGATGGCAACGTCACGGCGGTCGGCAGCGCCGGCCCGTTGAGCGCGAGCTATTACGGCACGTACGACCAGGGTGGTAACGTGGCGGAGTGGAACGAGGCCACGTCATCCGGAGGTCTTGCGCGCGGACTGCGGCAAGGCTCTTGGATGAACGCGGCGCCTGAACTTGCGTCGTCGTTCGGCGACTTTGGCGGCGCGGCAAGTGAGTACCCTACGATAGGCTTCCGCGTGGCAACCGTTCCCGAGCCTGCCTCGTTCGTGCTGGCGGCGCGCGGGGCGATCGGCTTCATCTGCGTTGCGCGCAGGCGACGGCGAAGACATTGCCTTGCCCATTGCTTAATTGTCGGCACGGCGTGGCTCGCCTTCGCGCTACCGGCCCGAGCCGTCACGATTCCCACCGTTTCGGTGGGGAACGCGGGCAACGCCGGGGACGTGCAATCCCAAGGCACCTTCGGCGCAGTCGCCTACAACTACCGCATCGCCACCCACGAGGTCACGGTTGGACAATACGCTGACTTTCTCAACGCTGTGGCAGCGACCGACACTTACGGTCTTTACGATCCCAACATGGCCACGGCGCTCTACGTCGCCGGCATCGCGCGTAGCGGCGCCTCCGGCAGCTTTAGCTACAGCGTGATCGGTTCGCCAAATCATCCGATCACCTACGTGAGCTGGGGTGACGCGGCCCGGTTCGCGAATTGGCTGCACAACGGGCAGCCCACCGGCCTTCAGGGCCCGGGGACGACCGAAACAGGCGCCTACACGCTGAACGGGGCGACCACGAACGCGGCCTTGAACGCCGTCACGCGCAACTCGGGCGCGGTCTGGTTCATTCCCTCGGAAAACGAATGGTACAAAGCGGCCTATCACAAGAACGACGGTGCAACGGGTAATTACTGGGACTATCCCATGTCGACGGATTCAGAACCCTACAGCGATCAGCCTCCGGGCGCGACCCCCGACAATACCCGCGTCGGCAATTTCTTAAAGGAGGACGGCCTCGCCAACGGCTACGACGACGGCCTGGCAGTGACGGGCACGACCAACTTCGATCCCAGCCAAAATTACCTGACCGACGTGGGGGCCTACTCGCTCGCGCCGGGTCCTTATGGCACCTTCGACCAGGGGGGCAACGTTGCGGAGTGGAACGAAACAAGGTTCGGGGGGGGGGGGGGCGCGGGCGGTACGCGGCGGTAGTTGGGAAAACTTGGACAACAGCCTGCTGGCCTCATCCCGCCTGATTGACTTACCATCGGTCGGCGCCAACTTTCTCGGCTTCCGTGTGGCAACTGTCCCCGAGCCCGCTACGCTCCTGCTGGCGGTCTGCGGGGCGATTGGCCTGCTGTTGACTTCGGTTCGTCGTCCGTGACATGGGAGCACGCACTGGCCGGTACGAGTACGCGCCCTCGCCATCCTAACTAAGGATCGACCGAAAAATAACTTCCCAATTCTCTGCCCCCTCACCCTGCCCTCTCCCGCAAGAGGCGAGGGTCTTGAGGAGAAGTTGTTTTCGGCCGATCCTAAGCGAGCGGAATTTGTGCGCGTTCCTCTAGTGCGCCACCCCGCCGCACCCCGGCTCGGGGTTCAAGGCCACGCCTGGTGGGTAGGACTTCGCCGAGGTGAACTCCTTCAAGCCCTGGCAGTTGATCAAGGTCGACAAGCCTTCTTTGCTGGCCACCTGGTAACTGCGCCTTAGCGCCTCTTTCAATTCCTCGGGCGTGCGCACGTACTCGCCGTGGGCGCCCAGACCCTGGGCCATCTGATCGTAGCGGAGATTCTCCTGGAACAGGTACAAATGCATCGACCGCGCTGAGGAGACGGCGCTGGGCCACATGCCCCAGCAGTCGTTGTTGTAGATCACGGCGATGACCGGCGTCTTGTACTTGGCGGCCGTATCGAGCTCGAACATGCTGTAGGCGATGCCCGCGTCGCTGCTGACGCACACCGTCGGCGCGCCTTTGTAGGGCGCTTGCGGCCCGACGCCGCGCTGCACGGCGGCGCTGGCGCCGATCATCATCGCCACGTCGGGGCCAATCGAACCATATTGGTAGGGGCAAACAATCCCCTGGCCCGGGCGATACGCCCGCATCCAGCGGCCGGCATGGACGCCAATCGTCCAGCCCCCCGAGCCGGCCACGGTTTGCTTTGGGTCGATCTCGCCCTTGTAGAAAAAGTCGTGGACTTCCTTGCAGATCACGGCCGGGTGCAAGTGTTCGGTGTCGCGACTGTATTTCACGCCCAACTCGTACTGATCGTTGAGCATCTTTTCATACTTCTGCCGCGCCGCCGCCAACTCATTGACCCAGGCCTCGCGCTTGCGGCTGGGCACGAGATCGGCCAAGGCCTCGAGGAACGCCTTCTCGCTGCCGACAATTCCCAAATCCAGCGGCCAATTGCGCCCCAGGTCTTCCTGCACCGGGTGTACGCGGATCGACTTGACGTCGGGATTGAAGCGATATTCGCCGGGGCTGGGCATGCAATACTGCCCGACGAAAATCACCAGGTCGGCGCTCAACAGCGCGTCGGGCGTCAAGGCGGCCGACAGGCGGTGGTCGTCTGGAAAGTGGCCGCGCGTCGGGCCCGAGGTCACGACGGCGATCTCGTTTTTCTCGGCCGCCTTCAATAGCGGCTCCCAGGCCTTGCGCTGAAACACTCCCTGGCCGGCAACGATCAGCGGGCGCTCCGCGCGGCCGATCAGGTCCAAGGCCTTCTCGACGTCTTTGGGGGCTGGGCTGGGCCGCGACTCCGTGCGATACTTCTCCTTCGTGTAGTAGTCCTTCAACTTCGAGGGATCGGTGAAGCGGGCCCGCGCTACCTCGCCCGGAAAATCCAAGTGGACGGGGGCGGGCACGCCCGACTTCAAGTTGCGGAACGCATAGGCCCCATACTCCCACACGCGATCCGGCGCGATCAGGCGCTTGCCGTATTTCTTCATTCCGGTCGTGATGGGCTGCTGATAGCCGGTTTGGATGAACGTCTCGCGATCGTCGCCGGCCATTTGCATGTTGCTCGCCAGCACCAAAAGCGGGGTGCGCGCCGCGGCCGCCGAGGCGATGTTCATGATCATGTTCGTGAAGCCGGGTCCTTCGGTCCCCGAGCAGGCGGTTACTTCGCCCGTGGCGCGCGAGAATCCGTCGGCGGCCGCGCACATCGAGCCTTCGCACCGGCCGCCGTAGGCGGGCACTCCGGCGGCGGCGATGGCGTTGATCACGGTGTAATTGCCGGGACAGCAGAACAGCGCCGCCAGGTCTTCCTCCTTGCACAGCGTGGCAAAGACCTCGGCGCCGGTCATCCCCTGACCTTCGAACGAGCCCGGCTTGGGCGACTCGTTTATCGATTGAGTGATCTCCTTGGGAATGGCGATCGAGGCGATGCTGGCCGCCGCGGCCCGGGCCTTGTTGTTTTCCACCACCATGCCGGCCACCAGCGCGCCGGCTCCGGCGGCTGAGGAAAGCAGGAACGTTCTGCGGGACGCGTCGACACCGTTTTTAGCGCCGCTGTCGCCTTTGCTCGTCTTCATAAGTCAGGCTCCGCCAGGGCTCCGCGAGAGGAGCGGTTAATGGGACGTGGCTTCGGATAACTTGGGTCGCATCGGCGCGGGCCACAGGCTGCGCAGGAAATTGGCCATGTCCCAGATGTCTTTTTCCTTTTCGACCTCGGCCTTGAAGGGGGGCATCGCTTCTCCGGCTCCGTCGCGTATGCTGCGGAAGATCTCGCCCTCGGAAGTGCCGCTTTTCCACAGCTTCGGTTCCGTCAGGTCCGTGGCGTTGGCAACCACGTCGACTTGCGACTTGGCGTCAGCGCCATGGCACTCCGTACACTTGCGGATGTAAAGATTCTTGCCGCGAACGATCGACTCTTTGCTGTACGGAACGGGCGTCTTGAGTTTTTTGGCTTCTTCGCGCGTCAACCGCCCGTCGTCTGACTTGGCCGGCTTGTCGTCGGCCGCCGCGCCGCCGGAGGCAAGCATCGCGCCGGCGATCGCGACCATGCCGAGCGCGATCGACGTCGCGAGCCGCCTACGAAACAACGCTCCCATCATGGTCTGTCTCCGACCATTGCGAACTGCCAGGCTCGCCGGTGCAAGCGAATTCCCCAGGGTCAATCACATGCGATCGGGATCGAGATCGAACGCTTCCACCATATACTCCAGGTAGCTCCCCTCGATGAGGAAGACCATGAAGATTTCGTGTACCAGGTGCACCAACTTCCGGACGAGATATGCGTAGTCGTCGTCCAACCCCGAAAGCGCAATCGCCACGTTCCCGCCGCGGTTCGAGACGCGAATCCGCGCCCGCCGGCTGTCGATCCGGCGATGCGCGGGTAGCTCATCAGACTGCCGCTCGCTGACGAATTGCCTCAGCTCCCGATACATCGTGGAGCCGGCCGCGACGCCCGTCAATACTTCAGGGAACCGCAGCTCCCTTTTCTTCGCATCGACCGTCACCTCAAAGACGCGCTCCCGATGCCAAACGATTCGAAACGTGGCCTTGCCGCCCCGGACGGCCCCCTCGCTGAATCCCCGGAACACGCCCCGTTTGGCGTACCCGGCCAGCGTCTCGCCGACCAGCAGGATGGGCGCGCGGACCGCCTGCGGCGGAGTTTTTCTTGCTGCCAATGTCTTGGATTTCGCTGGGCGTGGGGGCATCGTTCCCATTCTCTCCGACGACCGTGCTTTTGGCAAAACGGCGGTCCGGAATGGTTCCGTGGCCGGCCCAGACCGGGGGCTTCTGCCTTCGCCCATGCCTTCTGACGGGGCAGTCAGAGTCGACCGGGGCTTAGATCGCCAAGGTTGCGAAAGCACATGCCACGTTCTTCCTAGTGGTCTTCGTGCGTTTGTGGTTCGTTTTTCCCGCGCCTTCAAAGACCTCCGGGATACGCCCGGAGGCTCGCTGCGGCTCCGTCCCGGATCACGTCGCGGCGCGGCCCTCGTCACGCCAGGCGGTAGTGGCGGATCGCGTTGTCGTGGAACAGGCCGCGCTGCTCGCTATCGGGGCGGTTGGCGACGATCGCCCGCAGGGCGTCGAACCATTGCTTGTATGTGGCGGCCAGCGTGCACACGGGCCAGTCGCCGCCGAACATCACCCGGTCCGGCCCGAATGCGTCGAGCGTGTGGTGGACGATCGGCGCGAGATCGTCCGCGGACCACTTGCCGGGCGTGGCCGAGGCGACGATGCCTGACACCTTGACCACGACGTTCTTGCGCTGGGCCACGGCGGCGATGTCGCGCCGCCACGCCGTCTGGTCTTTTGCCTGCAAATCGGCGTTCCCGCAATGGTCGAGAACGAAAAACGTGCCGGGGCAGGCGTCGATGAGCTTTGCCGCGTCCGGCAGCTCGGCGGGCCGGACGCAGATATCGAAGCTCAGGCCCAGCTCGCCCAGCAACCGCACGCCGGCGATGAACGGCTTTTGGAGGCAGTAGCCCGGCGGTGTCGTTTCGCCGTGCAACACTTGCCGCAGCCCACGAACGTGGGGGTGCCCCTTGAACGGCGCAATGTACGTGCGAAAGCCGTCGGCGGCCGGTCGGCCCGAAATGACCGCGGCCGCGAGCGGGCCCTCGCCGCGGCGGCACAGCTCGGCGACGTAGTCAGCCTCGGCCTGCTGCTGGCTCGGCTCTACGTCGACCTCGAGATAAACGCTCTTGGCGATCGGAATGCCGGCCGTGGCCGCCAGATAGTCGCGCATCGAGTAGTCGCGGGCAAGCGTCGGCTGCTTCGCCGTCCACGGCAGCCGGAACCTCGTCAAGTCCCACAGGTGTTGATGGCTATCGACGACTTTGAGCATGGGCGCTGTCGCTTCAGGGTCAGGCTCGGCGGCGGCCGCCAAGGGCGGACGGAAACCGGTCGCACCGAGAGTAGCAGCCACCGTCAGCGAACGCTTAAGGAAATCCCGCCGCGCGAGCGCGTTGCGAGTTGAATCTTTTGGCAAAGGCGCATCAAGCTGTGGTGACATATAGGCCTCACATAATCCGCGCGTGGACGAGGTCCGAGGCGTCGATTGTAACCTTCCGCGGGGGGGAATCACCACGAAGCCCAGGCACGGCTTGGGACAGCGACAGCAGAAAAAAAGACGAGCCGCGGGGCTTGATCCGTGGCCCGGCGGCTCGTGGCTGGTGGTGCGACGTGGAAGCGCCCCTCAACCGAACAAGCGTAGGTCGCAATTCACGGCGGCAGCGACAGGGGTTCGGCCGGACCGTGTTGGCCACGGCCTAGGCGGACCTCCGGGATAAACCCGGAGGCTCGCTGATGTCGTCCTGCCCGCGCCGCCGGCTCATTGGCCGGCCACGAGCGCGGTTGTGCCTTCCAGCGTGTGGGCTTCTGTCCGCAGGCCTTTCACGAACCGCCGGGCCACCGCCCATTCGGTCGCGCTTAAGGTCTGGGCGTGATCGTCGAGGGTTGAAAGCATTGCTTTGATGGCCGCATCGACCTCGACTTGGGACGCCGCGTCCAACCGATCGCCGGTCCACGTGGCCCACTTGGCGAAGTGCTTGTCCAGGCGCGTTCGCACTTCGTCGTACCGGCTGTCGAGCAAGGCCGTCGGCCAATGGATTGTCCCGTTCAGGCTGAGCTGCTCAGGGCTCAAGCGGATCGAAGCGGGCTTGCCGATCCGTTCGCGGTAGGCGGCCAGTTGGGCCCGCTCCCGCGCGGCGGCCGCCTGGCGGGCCTCTCGGTTGACGGCGATCCGCATCTGCCGGCCGGCGACGTACTGCTCCTGCGTCGTCAGATTCTCGCGGGCGGCGAGGGCGTCGCTCTCGAGGAAGCGCCCGATCGAGTCGATGAACGCCGCTTCACCACGCAAGCCACTCTCGTACAAGGTCGCCGAGCTGTACGTCTCGGGCATCGCGTAGAAACCGGATCCGTACTGAGCCGCGGCCGGGCTGACCGAGCCGGCGGCCCATATCAACAGTGCGACCAATGTGAAGGACGTCTTCATGGGAGTTCTCCTCGAACTGATTGGGCCAATTGCCAGATAGGCAATGAGGTGCGCCGCTACTCTCGGCCAATCCCTAACCCCCGATCCCTGTGCTCGATCCCACACGGCGGCCGCGATGTGGGTCTACTTCCGTAAGCGGAGAATCCGAGGATTCGTTACAGCCGAGCAAAAAAAATCGCCGCCTGCCGAGCCGGTAGGGTGCTCCGCGAGCACCGATGACGCTGGTGCGCGGCGAGAATCCGCCAGTGTCCGCAGGACACCCGAACGTCGCGTCTTAAAGACGCGGGCGCCATGGCCCCGGAGGTACTCCGACATGGCCGTGCCGGTCGCGCGAGTCAGCATGCCCATGCGAGCGTGGGCATGGCGCCCGACGGCAATCACGACACTAGGCGCGGGCGCCAGAATCGAGTCTGCTGGGCGCTTCCTATTGTCTCGGGAGACGCCTGCGCATGAGTGCCTCTGGATCGAGTTCCCTGTTGTCGCTGATGACCGGCTTCTGGACGTCGCAAGCCGTGTATGTCGCTGCCAAGCTTGAGCTCGCCGACCTGCTGGCCGACGGGCCGCAGACCGCGGAGGCGTTGGCCGCCAAGACCGGCACGAATGCCGACGCCCTGTACCGGCTTTTGCGGGCGCTGGCCAGCCTGGGCCTGTTTCGCGAGGACGGCGAGCGCCATTTTCACCTGACCGACACCGCACGGCCGCTTCAGAGTCGCGTGCCCGGCTCGCAGCGGGCCGTGGCCATCATGATGGGCGAAGAGCATTTTGCCTGCTGGGGAGACCTGCTCTATTCGATCCGCACCGGCCGCACTGCCTTCGACAAGGTCTACGGCGCGCCGATCTTCGACTGGCTCTCGAAGCATCCCGAGCAGGCCCGTGTTTTCGACGAAGCCATGGTGGGCGTACACGGATCGGAAACGCCGGCCATGCTCGACGCCTACGACTTTTCGGGCGTCAACGTCGTGGCCGACGTGGGGGGCGGCAACGGCAGCCTGCTGCGCGGCGTGCTGGCCCGCTATCCGCAAATGCGCGGTATGCTGTGCGATCTGCCGGGCGTGGTCGAGCGGGCCAAGGCGGTGATCGCCGCCGACCTGGGGGACCGGCTGCAAGCGATCCCGACCAACTTTTTCGACTCGGTGCCGGCCGGCGCCGACGCCTACCTGCTGCGGCACATCATTCACGATTGGAACGACGAGCAGTCGCTTGCCATTTTGAAGAACGTGCGTCGCGTGGTCGGCCCGAGTGGCCGGCTGTTGCTGGTGGAAGGGGTCGTGGCCGAGGGGAACGAGCCCGACTTCACCAAGCTGCTCGACCTGAACATGCTGGTGATCCCCGGCGGCAAGGAGCGGACCGAGAAGGAGTACCGCGAGCTGTACGCGGCGGCCGGCTTCCGGCTGCGGAGTATTACGCCCACCAAGTCGTACGTCAGCATCCTCGACGGCCGGCCGGCGTAGCGACGCTTTCCCACATATGGTCGTGCCAGCCATGGACGATCACGGATAGGAGAACTGCAAAGTCCTGGGAGAGGGGGTCAGGCACATTTTTCGGCCGACGGTCGTTTAGACGAATTGAAGGCCGCGTGTGCCGAAAGATGAGCCAGACCCCGGACTTCGCAGTTCTCCTGCGATCACGGGCAGGGCCGTTCACAGATTCAAGCTTGCCGGCGGCGCAACGGCGGGAAAGTGGGACAGGCACCGAGACGAAACGTTGGTCTGAAAGAACTTGCGCTGTTTATGCTCGGAGCCAGTCCCATTTTCCCGCCTCGCCATTTTGAAAAACAGAATGCCCCTGCGATCACGGGGCCGCCTCTCCGCGATTGGCCGCGCTTCTGCTAAACTGGCACGCGCCTGAAAGCCCTGGTCCCGCCAATCCACACTCCCAACCGGAGCCTTCCCGATGAAGGGTCTTGATTATCTTCTGGTCATCGCGTCGATTGCCCTCACGGCCATCTGCTGGGGCGCGTACGGGCCGGTGCTGCACCGCGGGCAGACGGCGATGCTCGGCAGCCGGCTGCGGCCGCTCTTCTGCGTCGGCATGGCGTACTTCGTGATCGCCGTGGTCGTGCCGCTTCTGGTCCTGTACCTGCAAGGGGAAAAAGGAGACTGGACCGCCAAGGGCGTCATCTGGAGCGCCGGCGGCGGCGTCGCGGGCGCGATCGGGGCGCTGGGCATCATCCTGGCCTTCAATTTCGGCGGCAGCCCCAGCTACGTCATGCCGCTCGTGTTCGGCTGCGCCCCGGTCGTGAATGCCTTCTTGACGATCTACTGGGCCGGGTCGTGGAAGGAAGTCAGTCCGATCTTTCTGGCCGGGCTGATCCTCGTGGCGGTGGGCGCGTTTACGGTGCTCTTCTTCGCGCCGAAGAGCCACGGCCCACCGCGCGAGTCGCCCGGGCAAGAGATGGTCGCGGAATCGGCCGGCGAGGGGCACTAGACCAATGATGAATGCGGAATGATGAATGGGAAGGCAGCAACTAGCGACTAGCGACTAGCAATTGGCCGGAGGGAAAGCGGGCGGCAACCCCTTCTGAACATTCATCGTTCATCATTCCGCATTCATCATTCCTGGCGGCAAGATGCCGCCCTTCCCTACGTCCCCCGCACCAGCCCGTACCACTCGATGTGCTTCCGCGGGCAGTAGCGCAGGCGCGACTCGCGGCAGTAGTCCGCTAGCCACGCTTCGCGCTCGGCGAGCTCGGCCGCGGTCGTGCCCTGCGGCATCAATAGCACGCGCGCCCGATCGACCTGCGGGAATAGTTCCAGATACCGCTCGACTTCCTGGCAGTCGTCCGGCTGGTCGATCACGAACTTCCACTGATATTCGTAGTCGCCCGTCAAGCGGCGGATCACGTCGGGCGCATGCCGCGAGCGCTCGTGGCGGATGCTCCACCGCGGGTGCTCGGCGCGAGGCGGCGTGGAGTTCGATAGCTTGGGGCTGATCGACATCAAGTGGCAGGTGACCGGCAGGTCGAGCGTGCCGGCCGTCTCGATCGTAATGTGCCGGCCCTGCCGCGCGAGCGCCATGGTGAGCGGCACGAGCTCGGCCCAGAGCATCGGCTCGCCGCCGGTAAGCACAACGTGCTCGGTGTCATACTCGCCGACGCGCAAAAGCACTTCGTCGATCGACAGGTCCGTCCCCTCCGGCGCCCAGGAGGTGTAGGGAGTATCGCAGAACCAGCAGCGGAGATTGCAGCCGCTCGTGCGCACGAAGACGCTCTCGGTGCCGGTGAGCAGCCCTTCCCCTTGCAGCGAACGGAAGATCTCGGCGATTCTCACGTGGCGTACTCCAGCGGGTCCGCAAGGCCGGCCTCGTCGAACCCCTTCCGCCGCAACAAGCAGGCGTCGCACTGTCCGCAGGCCAGGCCCGCGGGCGACGGGTCGTAGCAACTGTGCGTCAGGGCGAAGTCGACCCGCAGCTCCACCCCCCGGCGAATGATCTCGGCCTTGGTCATGTGAATCAAGGGAGCGTGGACGTGGAACTTGAGCGTACCCTCGACGCCCGCTTTTGTCGCCAGGTTGGCCAGCCGTTCGAAAGCGGCGACGTACTCCGGCCGGCAGTCGGGGTAGCCGCTGTAGTCGAGCGCGTTGACCCCCAGGAAGATGTCGGCCGCGGCCACCGTCTCGGCATAAGCCAGGGCCAGCGACAAAAATACGGTATTGCGGGCCGGCACGTACGTGATCGGGATGCCGGTCGCCATCTCGTCGGCGGTGCGCGACTTGGGGACGTCGATGGCCGCCGTGAGCGCGCTTGCGCCGAATTGCCCAAGATCGATCGCCAGCACGACGTGCCGCCGCACGCCAAAGGACTGCGCCACACGCCGCGCGGCGTCCAATTCCTGCCGATGACGCTGGCCGTAGTCGATCGACAGCGCAAAGAGATCGAACCCTTCGCTCCCCGCGATCGCCGCGGCGGTCGCCGAATCGAGCCCGCCGGAAAGTAGTACGACAGCCGGTCGCGGCATGCGAGATTCTCAGGCCATTCCAGGGACGCTTTCCGTATCTTCCCACTCCTCGGCCATCATGCCACAATGGGCCAGGAAGGAAAAGGAGCGACGCGCGTGCGCATATATTGGGGATGGGCGCGCCGCTCGGGAGGGCGAGGCTCCCGCCGAGCCGTGGCCCTCGAACGCGTCCTTGTCGCAGCGGCTCGGCGGGGGCCTCGCCCTCCCAAATTCACCAACGCGACCACAGAACCACCCGCACGACGATGACCGCCGCGTTTCGGAACAAGTTGGAGACGTTCGCCAACCAGTTTCCCGACCGGGAATACACGGTCGAGATCGTCTGCCCGGAGTTCACTTCGGTGTGCCCGAAGACGGGGCAGCCCGACTTCGGCGCGCTGACGATCACGTACGCGCCGGCGGCGAAGTGCGTCGAGCTTAAGAGCCTGAAGCTGTACTTGCAGCAGTTTCGCAACGAGGGAATCTTTTACGAGC
Source organism: Planctomycetia bacterium (assembly GCA_016191115.1). Lineage (GTDB taxonomy): Bacteria > Planctomycetota > Planctomycetia > Pirellulales > JACPPG01 > JACPPG01. The sequence continues at coordinate 47,801 of JACPPG010000041.1, forward strand.
ACGCCACCAATCGCATCCTCGATGACCTGGTGGCCGCGGTCGAGCCGCGGTGGATGCAGCTTGTCGCCGCGTTCACGCCCCGCGGCGGCATCACCACGACCGTGACCGCCCAGTTCAAGGCGACGCACCGGGCGGAATGATGAATGTTAAAACGCTCGCCGACGTCGTTCCTCCGGCTAATTGCTAATTGTTGCGCCATGAGCACGCAAGAGCTCGAAAAGGCACCGACACCGATCGTGCGGTCGATGTAGATCATCGTCGTGACACTCTTCATGGGCGTGGCAGTCTTCAGCGGCACGGTGGCGTGCTTGCGACTGAGCGGCAACATGCCGCCGGGGCCGGCGGGGGCTTTTCGCTCACGTACCAGACCAAAACGATCGTCGCCTAGGTCATCCTGGAAGGCGCGGCCTTTTTCAATAACATCGCCTACCTGCTCGACGGCAGACTGGCGGCGCTGGTGGCGGCCGGGCTCTTGGCCGTGGGCGTGCTGGCGCAGTTTCCCACCACCGCCCGTCGCCGGCAGAGTCGAAGAGCAACTGCGGCGGCTTGCGGAGGAGAAATCGCTTCCATGGCCGAGCGAGGGCCGCGCTGTCGGAAAAGAGCAGGCGCGTAGCGGTCGTGCCGATAGCTCTCGCGGCATGCCCTAAGACTCATCTCGGGCCCGCAGCCACGGCGTGATTGTCGGCTCGTAGGGGTGGATCTCATCGGGTCGGAAGTAGAGGGCGATTTCGCCGGCGGCCGCTTCGGGCCCGTCCGAGGCGTGGACCAGGTTCATCTGCCGGCTGGCGCTATAGTCGCCGCGAATGGTTCCGGCCGCGGCCTTCAGCCCGCTCGTGGCCCCCAGCATCTCGCGGACGACGCGGATGGCCTCGAGCCCCTCGATCACGGCGGCGACGATCGGCCCGCCGGTAATGAACGACTCGAGAGCCGGATAGAAGGGCTTGGCGACGTGCTCGGCATAGTGCTTCTTGGCGAGCTCCGGCGTGACCTGCATCATCTTCATGGCGACGAAGTTCAGCCCTTTCTCCTCGAAGCGGGTGATGACGCGGCCCAGCAGGCGGCGATGAACGCAGTCGGGCTTGAGGAGGATGAGGGTGCGCTCCATGTCAAGGTCACTCCGACAAAGTCGCTGAAGGAAAGAGCCGGATTCTAGCGCATTTGGCGACGCGCCTCAAGGCGGTTGCACCCGCGCTTGGTGGCGCACCGGCTAAGCTGGCTGAGGGGAACGCTGCACGGTATGATGCACCGAACGAGGCCGCCATGGCAACACACGACGCCGCCGAGCTGGCGCGATTTCAGCAGTTCATCGCTCGGCATCTGGAAAGGGGGGATACATTTTCTCCCGAAGAGGCTCTCGACCTGTGGCGCGCCGAAAATCCGCACCCCAATGATGTCGCCGACACCGTGGAGGCGCTCTCGGAGATGGAGGCGGGCGATGTCGGCGTTCCCCTCGCGGAATTCGATAGGGCATTTCGCCGCCGGCACGATCTGTCATGAGTTTCAGTGTCCGTATTCTCCGACGCGCGTGTCGGATGCGGACGATGTCTTCGAATGGATCGCGTCCCGCTCACGTAGCGGGGCCAGCCGGTGGTATGGAACATTCTTGGCTGCCGCGCACGGACTGGCGACCAATCCATTTCTGCACGGGGTGGCGCCAGAAAGCAACGCGCTGGGATGCGAAGTCCGCCAGCGGTTCTTCAAAACGCGTCGTGGCCGCGTCTACCGCATCCTATACGTGGTTGTCGTCGACGAAGTGCGCGTGCTACGAATTCGCGGGCCAGGACAAGCGCCCGTCTCGGCGATTGACATCAATGCCCCGTGACCAGAGACAAAGGCGGCGCCAGCCAGCCATCGGGCGACGCGCTTCGCTATCCACCTCACGTCAGCTCATCGCTATTGACGAGCCGGACGCCGGCAGCTCGCATGTTTTCGATCGCGGCCGCGACGTCGCCTGAGTGCAACTCGATGCCGCGGCAGGCGTCCTGGATCACCGTGACCTGGAAACCCAGCCACAGGGCGTCGCGCGCGCTATGGGCAACGCAGTACTCGGTGGTCAGGCCGGCCAGGAAGAGCTCGCGGACGCCGGCCGCTTTCAAGTAGTCGCCCAGCCCCGTGCCCCGGCGATGCGCGTTGTCGAAAAACGCGCTGTAGCTGTCGAGGCGTGGATCGGTCCCCTTGTGAAAGACGCGAGCGATGCGGCCGGCGGCCAGCTCGTCCGCGAGCGCGGCGCCGGCGGTCGCTTGCACGCAATGGACGGGCCAGAGGACTTGCGATTGGCCGTCGACCGTGATGACGTCGCCCGGAACGCGACCGGGATGATTGACGGCAAAGCTGACGTGGTCGCGGGGGTGCCAATCGAGCGTCGCCACCACCAACTCGAAGAGGGGCTGGACGCGGTTGATTACGGAAATGATTTCACCGCTCCCCGGAACCGCCAATGCGCCGCCAGGCAGAAAGTCGTTCTGCACGTCGACGATCGCCAGCGCTCGCTTGGGCATCGTTCAAGTGGCCGAAGCCAACGAATAGAACGAGAGTACGGGAGAGGCTATGGGCCGCGAGAGAAGCAACCGCGGTTACTCCTTCTTCGCGGGCGGCGGCTCGCCGCCGGCAGGAGAGAACATGCCCGGCAGAGCCTTGTCGTCGTCGTAGGCATTGAGCGCGCGGACGGAGCCGTCGGCGAACAACACGAAGAATACCGGCCGAATGATGGCGGCGACGCCTTTGGTGGGCTTGGCGGGATCGAACGCCAGGTCTGCTGGTTTCGTCCATTCGACGGGCGGACCTTCCGTCGATTCGATGACGACGATGGTCGTCCCCTTGTCATCGGTGATTGCATCCAACTTGGGCCCGTCGCTCGACGCGAACAGGGTGCCGGCGCCGGTGGGCAACAAGTACATCGTCTTACCGTCCGCGACGCGGACCGCATCGCGATACGCGGCGGGAATGCGGTACACGAGCTTCTTGTTGTGCGCGCTGTCCCACGGCTCGTCCAGGTGGAATTCCTCATACAGGGCCTGCTCACCAAGCATCGGCAGCAGGTGCACCCGCCAGCTCAATAGCGGCTTGCCGTCGGCGCTGGTGCTGGCCGGCGCGGGATAGGCGCCTTTGGCGGCGATGTGGGCGTCCAGCGCGGCGGCGATACGGGCAAGGTTTTCCCGCGATGCCGCCTGCTGTGCTTGCTGCATGCTCCTCTTGACGGGCTGCAGGAGCTGCGGAGCAAAAAGACCCAGGCCGTAGGCGAACGGCTCGCCGGCGAAGGCGAAGTCGATGGCGTCTTTTTGGCGATTGAGCTTCAGGCCGGTCTTGAGCTTCTCGGCCGTGGTTTGCAGAATGCGGGCCACCGCCCCCGGTCCGCCGAGGCCGCCGCGGGAGTTGGCCGTGGCCTTCACTCGTGCTTCGGCCGCTTCATTCAGCTTCGCCACCACGTCGTTGACCAGCGTCTCGACGGCCTCGGCGCCATTGTCGTCCTTGACGTCTTTGGTGCGCAAGGTCCCGTTGACCGAGACATCCGGCGTCGTGTCCAGCCTGACGACGGCCTCGGAGATGTACTTGATCGCGTCCTTCAGCTTGTCCAAGGGGGGCGTGTCGAACGGAAAAGGCGGCTTCGAAAACAACAGGTACGTGCCGATCGCCCCGCGAATCGGATCGACCTCCAGGACCACGAGCGCCGCCGAGGCATCGGTCGACTTGCGAAGCGTGGTCAATAGCGGGCTCTCGGCGTCCTTGGCGACCGAGAGCATTTTCTTCAGCGTATCCTCGCTGGCCATCACCATCGTCCGATCGTTAGCGAAATACACGCAGCTTCCGCCTGCCGGCTTCGGGCGGTGATACTTGCGGTCCCCGTCGGCGACTTCTTCCCAGTTGGGTCCCAGGGCGCAAAGCTGTTGCGCCTGGTTGACGTCCTTGTTAAAGCGATAAATCGAGCCGTAGAAAAAATCGCCCAGCTTCGCGCCCGTCCCCCCCGTTACGATCCACTGCTCGACATTGGCGGCGTCGACGCCCAGACTGGGCTGGAGCAAGGGGGACATCGTGCTGCCCTCGAGCGGACTAAGACCCTCGGCGTTGATCATTTGATAGGGATCGACAACCAGGGCGAAGACGGCGTCCGTCGGGATGAAGGCCACGTCCAACGGCTTGGGGACCTTCGGCGGCGGCGCTTCGATGACCACGCCCGCTGCCCCTGTGCCCGATTTCTTGCCACCCGAGCACCCGACGGCCACGGGGCAGAAGATCACAAGCGCCCAAACCAGTAAGTGCCTCGACACGCAACACCTCCCCAGTCAAAGACGAAGATTCTTCTTGTTAGGTTCTGATTTCCGCGCTTTTCTTGGACTGCCGCAATATACGCACGCCCAGCGGGGCGACGCAAGGACCGCTCTGGGCGTCGCTCGGCATGCCGTTTGGGCCGCCCGCACTAGCTCGAAGCGCCAGCGAGGGTAATCGCGACGAGATTCCTCGAAGCCGCATCGGGCACATCTGGCTGATGCAACAACAAAACCGATGGCGCTCGCGATTGTCCCGGCGGCCGGCTTCAAGCGACGGCGATGCGGCTGCCGCGGAACCAGCACCAGGCGCCAAGCGCGGCGCCGAACACGAGATGGGCGCTAGCGGTCAGGAACACGAACCACGCATCAAGCGTCAGGCCGAAAAAGGACGTGTACGGCGTCAAAAGCAGCATGCCCTCGACGAACAGGGCCCACAGAATCGCTCCCCAAAACAGCACCCGCGGCGTGGGACGCCACACCAGCGCGAGAAACATGATGCCCAGCGCCGCGCCATTTGAGAAGTGATACGCCCAGCCCAGCGCCTGCACGGCCCAGCGGGGGCTGTCGGCCCCCAGCAACAACTCGCCGAATTTGGGGAAGACTTTGAACAGCGGCGTGCCGGCGATCACATAGGGAAGCCGATACAGATCGTAAGCGATCGCCGCCACGACGCCCGCGACCGCTCCTTCGACGATCCACATCCGCGGTCGGCCGCCGGCACTATAGGCGATGTAGATGAGAAGCGCGGTGGCCGGCGGCAACACCCAGCATCCGAAAAAGTGCATCGACCACAGACCATAGAATTGCCCTAGCAGGCAGGCGAAAGACAGGAACGCCAACAGGAAGACGAGCGGGCGGCTGGCAAGAATCGGGTGCATGCCGTCGATTGTCGCCGCCCGCAATTCGCGCCGCAACCTCCGCGCGCTGCGTACGTCAAAAGCGAGTTCATCAGGAAGCTGGTGCGATGCTCGACGCCGTTGACCACGCCGCCGGGCTCGACGTGGGGAGGCCCGCCGGCTAAGGGTCGCCTCGCAACACGGCAAGACCGGGCGTCAGCGCCACGTGATATGACGCCGTCTTGCGGGCAGTTTTCCCTTGCGGATCGCGCAAGTCAAGCAGCACAAGGGTGGGCTTGAAGGGACGCGCCGGGGCGGCCGGTTCCACGATTTCGTAGCCGACCAGCCGCGCGCCGCGGGCCAAGTCGTCGTCCGCAAAGCGTATTGGCGGGTTGCGGCGTGCCAGGTCGCGGGTGCGGCCTTGTCTCCAGGCATCCAAGGCCGCCACGAGCGTTTCGCGGGCGCGCTCGTTGTCGAACGCCGCATCGTCAAGAGTCGGAGGCTGCCGCCCCGAGCAACCGGCAACCACCACGAGGGTAAGAAGCAATCGCTTGGCAACGTCTGACATGGGACGCCGGCTCTCCTAAAAGGCGGCCGAGATTTCCCCGCCGGCGACGGTACCCAGCGCCCGCCAGATGCGCCCGTCGATATTGTCGCTGACGAATCGCGCCGAGCCGTCGCCCAAAAGTGACTGCACGCCCAGCGCGTGGAAGCTGCGTGAGGTGACAGCGGCGAAGGTCGGCCCACCGATTCGTTCGCGATTACCGTTAAGGTCCACATCCGGGTATTGGAAGTTTGGACCACCCGGCGTTTTCTTGTTGGGCGGCCACGCCGTGGTAAAACCGTTGTGGTGCACCGTCACCTCGGCCCATTGGGAGTGCCCGTTGTCGAAGACCGTGCAGCCGCCGGCCAGATATTCCGGGGCGACGGTAAGGGGATCGGCATCCGGCGGCGGAATGCTGGCAGGGTCGTTGATCTTCGACAACTTGCCGCAGTCTCGCACGTACGGCTGATAGTTCTTCACCTCGGAGAGCAAGAGCGTGTTGCCCGTTCCATCGATGAAGTCGGCCCAGCGGCGGCTGAGGTTTACGCCGAAAGCGGAGCGGGTGGGCGGTCCACCGTTCTGGCCATTGTTGTAGCCCGTCCACACGTACCAGTCCCCCATCGAGAAACCGTAGGTGACGCCGCCGATCAGGCCGAACGTGGCGTGATCCAACGGGTCGCGATTGGGCTCGCTGGGGCAGAGAAACACTTCGATCACGCGCCCGGTAGCCGCCTTGTTGTTCAAGTCGCCGTAGAGGGTCTGGATGTTCATCGCGCCGAAGACGTTGTTCTGCTCGATGAAGGGCAGGATGCGGGCGTGCGGCCCCAAGTAGCTCGTCTGGATCGTGCCGGCCGGGCCTTTTGCAATCACCGCGCTGGGCGGCAGGCCGGCGAGCAGCATTTCGTAGTTGTGGATCGCCAGCCCCATCTGCTTGAGGTTGTTAAGGCATTGCGAGCGGCGGCCGGCCTCGCGGGCCGCCTGGACTGCCGGCAACAGTAGCGCGATCAGCACGCCGATGATGGCGATCACCACCAAGAGCTCGACAAGTGTGAAACCATGCCGTGTCATGCAACACCCCTTCCCGTTCCGTGGTCGCGCACCTGCGACGGTGGCGAGCCGTTGGATCCTAGCGTGCAACGTCCGTCGATTTGTTGACCGGAACGTGCTTGGGATACTCCCATCGCCCGACGTTTTCGCGGACCCACTCGTAGTAGAACCGCACGCCGCGATCGTTGGGCCCGGTGCCGTAGCCTCCCATCTCGGGATGAGGCGCGGTGCCGCTTTCGTTGGTGATTCCCTGAATGAAGCCGGCGTGGAAGAGCATCACCGCGTTCGGCGCTTCGAGATATCGTTGGCAATCGGCGAACGTGTAGTCCAGGTTCGACTGCGTGAAGATCCCGTCGTGATTGAAACTATCCTGCCGCAGCGTCTCGACGTTCACCACGAATCCCGACGGCGGGATGGGCATTTGTTTCTGAATGATCCGCACGTCCATGCCGGGGTACGAGTCGGGCGTGCCCGAGTTGATGTCCGGGCAAACGCCGACTTCGATGTCGGGGGCCACGGCCTTGAACCACCTGGTGAGCTGGCCTTTTTTTCGTTCGCCGTCCGGCTCGCGCAAGATCTCCTTGTCCATCCGCTCCGGCTGGCTGAACTCGTGAACCAGGTCGACGAAGACGTTCTTGAGGTTCTTTTCCTTGAGAAACCTTGCCGCTTCCTCGATGCCCCGCTGGATCGCCGCGTCGTCGTAGAAATCCTGATCCTTGCGCGGGCTGATTAGCCCGACCATCACGACCATGGCCCGCAAATCGGCCGCGCGAATCAGCCGTTCGAGCCGTGCCGCCACAAAGGGCTTGATCTTTCCGTCGCGGGTGAAACCGTTCAGACCTGCTTCTGGATTTGGCCAGCCTGCATTGGCGCCTTGGATATAGACGCCGACCAGGTTGATGCCGTGCGCCACCATGTTATCGAAGTTGCGGATATGCCGCTCCGTGACGACCTCGCTATAAAGCGCGTTGCCACATCGTAATCCCCACAGATCCACCTCGTGGCCGCCGAGAAACGCGCGTTCGTTCTTGATCTCGAACTCGCGGGTCAGGGCCGGGGCTTCCGCGCTGAATGTTGGGCACGCCGCGCCGAACAAAACGGGTATTGCGAACACGAATCGCGGCAACATCACGTTGTACCTCTCCTCTGTATCCTCCCCGTTCACACGAGCGATTAGACGTCCAGTGCGTTATAAGGCCATGCGGGCCGTCGCACAACTTTCGAGCGAATTGATGCGATGCGACTAGCTGAGGCCCGTAGTCCGTGCCGCAGACCTTGGCCAACAACTCACCAGCGATGGCGAAAAAATCGCCGCACGACTAGAGGCTGTCTGCGCGCCTGTGATCCCAAACGCCGGGTCTGGGGAGTCGAAGCGCGAGCGCAGGGGGGGCGATCACTTGGGCGTGTCGAGCGTCAGATCGTCGAAATGCGTTACCGCGTCTGACTTGGTCCACAACCCGATCTTGCCCGATCCCTTGAATGTGTCGTCCATTGCCGTGAGACACAGTTTTCCGTCGAGGTAGCACTGGATGCGGTTGCCGCGGTGCACGACGCGAAGGGCATGCCACTCGCCGGCCGGGACCTTCACGTCGGCCGTTTCGAGCTGGGTGCGTTTCCCTTTCTCGACCTTGTAGACGCGAAAGTTGTCTTCCAGCGGGTTCATCCGCGCGATGTAGTAGTTGTTCGCGTCACGATAGCGCCACACCAGGCCTCCTCCTTGGTCGTTTGCGCCCTTGATGGCCTTGAACTTGACCGACAGGTCAACGTCCTGCTGGTCGGTGTCATTGGCAACGCAGACGTTGAAAAGAAGGTTAGGCCCTTCGGACGAGGTTTGGGCAAACACCTTGCTGCCGGATGGCGCGGAGGAATCCTCGACGACCTTCCACACGCTGCCGTGGCCTTCACCGGTCTGCGCGGCGCTCCATGGCGACGGAAGTGTGCCCGGCTGCGCGCTATCGAAGTTCCACTCGCGGGCCCCCGCGCGCGGGCCCATCGCGACGATGGCTCCGGCGACACAAACAGCAACAGTCGCTCTCATGCAAAACCCTCCGACGCTGACGCCCTGGGCTTTCGATTTCGTGGAAGGAACGCCGGTCCGTGGTTTTGGGTTTATTGGATCATCTCAACCCGGCACCCTGAACCACTCGCGGCCTGAGCGGCCCGATTATCGCAAAACTCCGGGGGTCCCGCGCGCAACAATCGTGCCCTTTCTCAGGAGCCGATTGAATACTCCGCGGCGATCGACCATAATTTCCAATTCCGTGGGGTCGGGTCGCCTTCGATCACCATTTTACGCACGCGCGTCCGTTCGGGTGCGCGCACGCCGGGGGAAGCTGGAGAAATCAATGACTGCCAGACCGGTTCTTGCCACGCTTGCGGCGCTCTTCGTTGCCATCGCCCCGCCGACCCGCGCTGCCGAGCGCGGCGACACCACGCCTGGCGCGCTCGACGGCCAGTGGAAGTATTATGGCGGCGACCCGGGCAGCACCAAGTATTCGCACCTGGACCAGATCAACGCCACGAACGTCGGCCGGTTGAAGATCGCCTGGTCGTGGGACTCGCCCGACATTCCCTTGCAGAAGGAGAACCGCGCGCTCGGCTCGTTCGCCTACGAGACGACGCCGCTAGCGGTCCGCGGCATTCTCTACGCCAGCACCTCGATCGCCCAAGTGGCGGCCATCGACGGTCGCACCGGCGAGCAGTTGTGGGTCTTCAATCCCGAGGTCTACAAGGCCGGACGGCCCACGAACCTGGGCTACGTCCATCGCGGCATCGCCTACTGGGCCGGCGACGGCCAGGAGCGGCTGTACCTCGCCGCGCACGACGCGTATCTGTACTGCATCGACGCCAAGACCGGGCAGTTGGTCAGCGGCTTTGGCGAAGAGGGCCGGGTGAATCTGGCGAAGGCCATACCGCGCGCCGTTAACGCGCGCAACTTCACCATGACCTCGCCACCGGTGATCTGCCGCAACGTGGTCGTCGTCGGCTCGTCGATCTCCGACGGACCGCAGAACAAAGAGGCCCCGCGCGGCGACGTGCAGGCCTTCGACGTCCGCACCGGCAAGCCGGCCTGGACGTTCCATGCCATCCCGCAAGAGGGAGAGTTCGGCAACGACACGTGGGAAAACGAGTCCTGGAAGTACACCGGCAACGCCAACGTCTGGACGCTGATGAGCGTCGACGAAGAGCTGGGCTACGTCTACCTGCCGATGAGCACACCGACCAACGACTGGTACGGCGGACATCGACTCGGCGACGGCCTGTTTGCCGAGGCGCTCGTGTGCGTCGAGGCGACCTCGGGCAAACGCATGTGGCACTTCCAGACGGTGCACCACGGGCTGTGGGACTACGACCTGCCCGCCGCGCCGGTGCTGTGCGACATCAAGGTCGACGGCCGCCCGATCAAGGCCGTGGCGCAGATCACCAAGACGGGCTTCACGTTCGTGTTCGACCGCGTGACCGGGAAGCCGGTATGGCCGATCGAGGAGCGGCCCGTGCCGCAGTCGTCGGTGCCGGGCGAGCGGACCAGTCCGACGCAGCCGTTCCCGACGAAGCCGGCGCCGTACGAGCGGCAGGGCGCGACCGAGGACAACCTGGTCGATTTCACGCCGGAGATTCTCGAAGAGGCCAAAAAGATCCTCGACGAGTACGATCACGGCCCGCTCTTCACCCCGCCCACCGAACGCGGCGCGCTCAACCTGCCGGGCTGGGCCGGCGGCGCCAACTGGTGGGGCGCGGCGTTCGACCCGGACACGAGCATGTTCTATGTGCCGTCGATCACCGCGGCGATCATCGTCAAGCTGAACAAGCCTGACGCGGCCCGGTCGAATTTCAACTTCGTGCGCGGCGGTCCGGCGTTCGCCGGCGGCGCCGACGGTCCGAAAGGTTTGCCGCTCTTCAAGCCGCCGTACGGGCGGATCACGGCGATCGACCTGAACACGGGCGAGCACGCCTGGATGATCCCGCACGGCGACGGCCCGCGACAGAAGGTCAGCGAGATCGTCGGCCGTGACGTGGGGCCGCTGGGAAGCGGCGGCGGTGGGCCACTATTGACCAAGACGCTGCTCTTCTTCGGGCAGGGAGCAGGCGGCCGCGGCGGCCGCGCCGGCGGCGCGGCCCACGTGTTCCGCGCCTACGACAAGGCGAGCGGCAAAGTGATCGCGGAACTGCCCCTGCCGGCCCCGCCCAGCGGCACGCCGATGACCTACATGGCCAACGGCAAGCAGTACATCGCGGTGGCCACCAACGATCAGAAGATCGTGGCGTTCAGTTTGCCGTCGGAGTAGTTGCTACAATCTGGTAACGGGCGAAGGGATACTCGCCCAATGGCTTCCAACAAACCTCCCTCTCCCCAGCGCGGGAGAGGGCCGGGGTGAGGGGGGCGCGGAGGCCGTTGGTCCTCGCGGACAAAGAGGGGGTCAGGCACATTTTTCGGCTGGAGCGCTCGCTCGGAAGGCGTCATCTTATTGAGCCGAAAAATGAGCCAGACCCCGGCGCGCGTAAAGGAGATTCCCATGCTCGTACGATATTCCTCGATGGCCCTTTCCATCGCGGTGGCCTTGGCACTCGCAGCGCAGGCCGTGGCCCAGTTGCCGGCCGACGCCGTGATGCTCGACAAGGTCAAGATTCCCGAAAAGCAGAAGTCGGTCGACCTGTGCCCGGTCTACCTCGAGCCGTCGGACCCGAAGCTGCCGACTTGGGAATACAAGGGCGTGAAGTATCGCGGCAGCAAGCCGGACGCCAAGGAGAAGTTCGCCAAGGACCCGGCCAAGTGCGCCAAGGCGGCCGAGAAGCAGCGGTTCATCAACAACTTCATGCAGGCGATGAGCCCCGTCTGGTGCCCGGTGACCGACGAGGTGACGCCTGGCGGGCTGACGCAGTGGAAAAAGCTCGGCTACACGTTCGAAAGCTGCTGCGCGTTTTGCGATGAAACGGTGAAGGACGAGGACTTCCCCGAGGCGATCAAGAAGCTCAAGGCCCGCGCGGAAAAGGCGTACGACCTGATCGGCGCGAAGTACACGGAAGGCGCGAAAAGCCCGGTCGAGGGGGCGATCAAGAAGCCGGAGGAATAGTCCGATGGCGGCGAGCTTTCTTCCAGCAACCGGTGCGCGAAGCGGGCGCGTGAAGAGGACGCAGGAGAAGGTGCCGAAGCGGCGCTCAATGCGTGCGCGGCCTCGTGGTTCTCGGCATTCAAAGGGCCCCGAAGGGGCGGTGGCGTAGAGCCGTGGGCGTCAGGCCCAGGACGCTAGCGCGGCTTCAGATGAAAGCGCGGCGAGCACCGCGCCAATCGCTGAGGATCGACCGAGACATAACTTCGGTGTTTCGGTGCTAGCATGGCTTGCTGGCAAGCGATTCCCGCGATGCATGTGCCGAAGTTATTTTTCGGCCGGTGCTGAGTGCCGGGCGCACAACCCCCGGCTTGACCCACGTTGCCCAATCTTTCCAAGGGCGCATTGACAAACGATTACGATTGTAGTCTAATGGCTAACTAAATGGTCGTTCGCCGCAAGAAACGGACCGCCGACATGAACCCGCGGCACAACGAGCCGACCGCACTATCGCCGGCCGAGTGGGAAGTAATGAAAGTCCTCTGGGACCATGGCCCCCTGGCGGCACGCGACGTGTTCGCCTGGCTGCCGAAAGGCCACGACTGGGCCTATAAGACGGTGAAGACGCTTTTGGCCCGATTGGTCGCCAAAGGGGCCTTGGCCTACGATCAGATCGGCAATTCGTTTCTCTATCATGCCGCGGTCGATCGCGCGCGTATGACGCGACACGAGGTCCGCAGCGTTTTTCGCCGCTTGATCAGCGAGGCCTGTTCGCCCGTGCTGGCCCAGTTCATCGACGAGGCCGACCTTACCGACGCCGAGATCCGCCAGTTGAGGCGGCTGCTGGATGAGAAGCGCCGCGGCACGGCCCACTGAGCAACCAAAGAGGAGTTGCGGTGATGAGTGCGTGGGAAACGGTTTCCCAGCGATGGCTCGATTGGATGGTCGCGGCCAGTTGGCAATTGGCCGTGCTCGTTTGCGTGGTCGCGGTTGCCACGCGCGCTCTACGCGCCGCCTCTCCTCGATTGCGACACGCCCTGTGGCTGCTGGTTTTGGTCAAGGTGTTTTTTCCGCCTGGGCTGACGACGCCGTGGAGCATCGGCCACTGGGTGATTGCTCCCGCGCTTGCTACGACCGATTTTGCGCGGCCCAGCTCGCCGCCGACCGGCGGGCCGGCGGGCTCAACTGTCGCAGGGAACGCCGAGCGGCCCGCGGCGGAGCATACGGCCACTCCCACCGAGCCTGGACTGTCGCCCGCGGCGCGCGCATCGATCGTTTGGGCCGCAGGCTGCCTGTCGGTTTGGGCTACGGTCGGATGGCGCTATGTGTGGCTCACCAGGGCCATTCGTTCCGATCCGACCATCGACGACGGGCCCGTGCGCGTGGCGCTCGAACAGCTCGCGCTTGAGCTGGGGGTGCGGCACATGCCGCGGCTTGTGACAACCAACCTTGTGACTAGCCCGTTCCTGTTCGGCGTGTGGCGGCCGCGCATCGTGCTGCCCGAGCCATTGCTGAGGCAACTCAGCGAAGTTGACTTGCGAGCCGTGCTGGCGCACGAGCTGGTGCACTGGAAACGGCACGACACCTGGATCGGCTGGCTGCAAGTCGTCGCGCAAGGCATCTTCTGGTTCCATCCGTTCGTGTGGTGTGCAAACCGGCAAATCCGGCACGAGCGCGAAACGGTCTGCGACGAGATGGTGCTGCATCTGGGGAACATTTCTCCCCGGCATTACGGCGATGCGATCATCCGCGTGCTCTGCGCGGCGCAGGGTCGGTCGCTCGTGGGGGCAAGCCAAGTGGGCGTCTTCGAACGAGGTTCGAACCTACAGAATCGATTGGAGGACATTATGAGTTACGAACCGATCAAGCGCAGATTCAACTGGCGATCGCGCCTGGCACTGCTGGCGTTCGCGGCAATGTTCCTGCCGATGGCCGCCGGCGTGACCGGAAGCGGGAAGGCCGACGACAAGCCCAACGACGGCACGCCGGACGATCCGCAGTCACGTTTGCCACAAATCGTGAAGACCATCCCCAAGCCGGGCGAAACGGGGGTCGATCCCGGCTTGAAGGAGATCGTCGTTGTCTTCGACCGGGATATGGATGGGGGCGTGAGCTGGACTGGTGGACCTCCGCTGTTTCCGCCTATCGACAGCAGCCGCAAGATTGGGTGGAGAGACGCGCGGACGTGCGTCTTGCCGGTAACGCTCGAAGAGGGGACCTTCTATCGATTGGGAATTAACTCGACGAGTTACCAGAACTTCCGCAGTACCGCCGGAGTGGCAGCGCGGCCATCGAGTGTCTATTTCGCCACCCGCGGGGCCACGGCCGAGGTGGCAGGCCGGGTTCGCGCGCCGGAAATCGTCGCGCTCGACCCGAAGAACGGTGCCCGCGACGTCGATCCCAAGATCGCCGCCTTGCGCGTCACGTTCAACATGCCGATGGGCGAGGGCATGTCGTGGGTCGTTAGCGGGCCAGGTTATCCGAACAGTCCGGCGGGAAAGAAGGCCGAATGGTCGCCGGATGGCTTGAGTTGCACGCTTCCGGTGGCGCTTGAGGCGGGCCATGACTATGAACTGGGCCTCAATAACGCGAGCCACATCAATTTCCAGAGCAAATGGGGCGTGCCGCTGAAACCGGTCGAGTACCGATTCCGCACGCGGGATGGGAAGTAACCTTCGCCGGCATTTGACTGACCCGGCATCGCGAAGGACGATTTGTCGCGTCTTGCCGGCACCGCTTTAAGTTAATTCTCCGCGGCAGGATCGGCGGCGGCGTGCGCGCCCCTGACGTAGCAATGCCAGCGAGCAAGGCTATTTTTCGTTGGGTATGTCAGCGGTTTGACCATTGTTGAGACCAGCGATAGACTCACTGCTTGGGCGTGCGATTCTGCACCGGCCGTTTTAAAACATTCGCCATCAGCTCTTCTCTTTCGAGAATCGCTACTGAGCATTTCTTCGGCGTTTGAAGGGCGTTTGACTCTCGCGCCTTGGGTCCGCGACGCGATCGAACGCCCTTCCTCGGCTTCCCGCTAATCGTAATCGTCGGTTGCGCGGTTGCTGCCGTTCCCCTGCCCGCGCTTGCTCCGACATGCACGCGAGCGAGCAGGCCGCTCGACCGCCGCACGGCATTCCACAATCGGCAACCTTTGGAGATCAATCCCATGAGACCCCTGGCAATCACACTGCTCGTGATGACTCTGTTCACAACTTTCAGCGGCCTTACCGCGGCCGACGTCGTGATCGGTGGCAGTATCAACAACGGCAACTTGGACACCTTGCAATCCGTAGAGATCGAACCGGCGTTTTTCCTGCCGAAACCAACGGTGTGGCAGAATATCGGAACAAGAACAATCACCGGGCCGTATGAAGGCGAAATGGCCTCCGAGTCCTGGGCCGGTCCCGCTCCCACGCCGTTGACGACCGATGGAACCCTCAACACATCGGGGTTGCCGACCGATCCTGACTTCGGAGTGTTCTTCAAGCCGTTTTCGGGAGACCAGGCAACGAATGGACCGGCCACGGGGCATCTCTTGCAAGACAACCCGGGAATTCCCGGCAAACAGTACACGCTCACAGGCTGGGCCGGCGCGGAAGCTAATGCCCTAATGGGCGATGCGGTGTTCGCTTTGGAGTTTCTGGACGGCGGCGGAATCGAGATTCCGGCCAGCGGCGTGGAGCTCAGCTTGCTGCCGACCTTGTCCGTTGCCAACGGTGAGTCGTTCAACTACAAGCAATACACACTCTCGGCTCTCGCGCCGGCGGGCACGGTCTTCGTGCGGGCCCGCGCGTCGATGATCGACGCCCTGTCCAATCCGGATGGTGGCGGGCAAGCGTTTGTCGTGGATGATTTCACGCTCGAGTTCGTGCCCGAGCCGTCGAGCGTCGCGTTGGCGCTAGTCGGTGCGCTGGCTTTGCTCGGAATTGGCTTACGTCGCCGGCCGCGGTAACGCGACGAGCCGCTTGTTGTCCAAGATCGGGGTGACGAGACGCCGTTAGAACTTTTGCCTCCTCGGCGGAATCTGTGGGTCAATTCTGTTAGCAGAATAGCTGTTTCAGTCGAGAAAACGCGGGATTTCGAGGGGTTGTTGGGAGCGTGTGTTTTCGATGGTTGGAAATCAACGCCTGATGGCTACCGCGATCGTGAACTCGTGGAAGATCCCGGGCGTAACCGGTCCGTCTGCCGGACTCCGTGCAACGCGCGATTTCCCACCGGAACAACAGAGACATCTGAGTAGGTCTGTCAAGTATCGTGAAGCGAATCGAGGAGCAGGTAATAGACAGGTTATCCACCGGCCGGAGTGGTGCAGGGAGCCAAGTATTTCAAGAGCGGCGCACCGCGACGCTGAAGAGC
>JACPPG010000010.1 GCA_016191115.1 Planctomycetia bacterium
AGTGGAACCGTCCATGGAGTCATCCCTGTCTTGCAGATGCGAGCTCGCGGCGGCCGTGCGGCGGCCGCGGCTCTGGCGGCTGTTCGGGCTAAGTCCACGAGACCGGCGAGGATCACGCTCGGTGGCGGCGTCTGGGGCGCCGGGACACAATCGATCTCTCGCCGGCGATTTTTTCTGGGACTGCTGCGCAGCAGTCCCAGAAAAACCTTCCACTAGCAAACCCTTTTTGGATACCTTTGGCAACATACAAGCGGCACAGAGAGTGGGAGACGTTCGTTGAGTCTCGCCAGTGGACCGCGTGAAACAAATCCCTCTGCTCTCCGTGGCTCCTGTATTCGGTGGCTGATTCCTTTTCGGCGACTATAGTATAGTCCTGCAAAGAGGTGAAAGTTGTAGGAGGCGTTCTCCCGACGCCGATAGCCCGAGGACGTTGGACCCATCATGCGCGATTCGTCGGCGACGGGAGTCGCCTCCTACAGATCGATCCGTTGCGCACCACGGGCAATCGTGTCGCGACCGTTTGCATGCCTTTGCTTGGTAGCCGTTTTGGGCTGTAGCCGCGCGCCGGCCGAGCCGGCCGCGCGTTCAGCCCACGCCCAAACCGTCGCGGCGCCGTCGACCGTTTCGCCAACGCCCGCCGCGGCTGTGCCCGATGCATCATCCCCCGCGGCCGCGCTATCCGACCTCGGCACGCGCAAGCAAGGAGACGACTGGCTCTGCTTCCTGGGGCCGACGGCCAACAGCCGCTCCCGCGAGCGCGGCATCATCACCGACTGGCGACGCGGCGCCCTGCGCGTCGTGTGGCATGAGCGGGCCGGCACCGGCTACGGCATGCCGGTCATCAGCCGCGGCCGGCTGTTTCAATTCTCCCGCTTCGCCGACAAGGCCCGGCTGACCTGCCAGAAGAGCGAGACGGGCGAGCTCTTGTGGACGTTTGAATACCCGACCGACTACGAGGACCTGTACAACTACGACAACGGCCCGCGGTGTTGTCCGGTCGTGGATGACGACCGGGTGTACACATTCGGCGCGGAAGGGATGCTGCACTGCGTCCGCGCCGCCGACGGCCATCTCGTCTGGAAGGTCGACACGACGAAAGAATTCGGCGTCGTGCAGAACTTCTTCGGCGTCGGCAGCACGCCGATCGTCGAGGGGGATCTGGTGATCTGCCAGGTCGGCGGCAGCACCGACGACACCCGCGACGTGCCGCCCGGCCAGCTCGATCGCGTCCGCGGCAAGGACTCGGGCGTCGTGGCGTTCGACAAGTTCACTGGCCAGATGCGATACAAAACGAGCGACGAGCTGGCCAGCTACGCCGGGCCGGTGGCGGCCACGATCGCCGGGCGGCGGTATTGCTTCGTCTTCGCCCGCGGCGGCCTCTTGGCGTTCAACCCGGCTGACGGCAAGATTGATTTCCATTTCCCGTGGCGCGCGTCGATCCTGGAAAGCGTCAACGCCAGTAACCCCGTCGTCGTCGACGACCTGGTGCTGATTTCCGAGACGTACGGGCCGGGGAGCGCGCTATTGCAGGCGCGGCCCGGCGGATACGACGTCGTGTGGTCGGACAAGGATCGCCGCCGCGACAAGAGCTTGCAGACCCATTGGAACACGCCGGTCTACCACGACGGCTACGTGTACGGCTCCAGCGGCCGGCACTCGAACGAAGCCGAATTGCGGTGCGTCGAGCTGCGAACAGGCAAGGTCATGTGGAGCCAACCGGGCCTGACCCGCTCGAGCCTGTTGTACGTCGATGGCCATTTCGTGGTCCTGGCCGAGACGGGCGATCTCTTGTTGACCAAGGCCACGCCCGAGAAGTTCGACCTGGTCACGGGCGTAGCGCTAACGCTGCCGGACGAGGGCGAAAAAATCCCCGGCGCCGGCCCACGCCGCCTCATAACGCCGCCAGCATGGGCCGCGCCGATCCTCTCCCACGGCCTGATGTACGTCCGCGGCCGCGATCGATTGGTGTGCCTGGAGTTGATCCCGGAGAAGGAGTCCGCCGCTAGCGAGTGAAGGGCGTCACGCAAATGACGAATGTCGAAGTTCGAATGTCAAAAGAAGCACGAATGATGCAAGCACGAAGCGGAGCCGGTGGACTGCTTACCCGCAGCACCGCGGAGGGAGCACCATGCGACTGGCAATGATTGGTGAGAGTCTGATCGAACGAATCATCGCTCGAATGAACATGGCGCCCACGCCGATGGTCGAGACGCAGATCGCCTTCAGCATGGCACGTTCGATCATGGCAGGTGTCAAGCTCGGGATCTACGATGCGATCGGCCGAGGCGCGACGACGGCGACCGAAGTGGCAGCCGTGTGCAACACCGATCGAGAGGCGACGACCAAGCTCTTGAATACGCTCGTCGGCTGCCGATACCTCCGGCATCGCGAAGGGCACTACAGGCTGACACCGAAAGCCCAGAAATGGCTGCTCCAAAGCTCCCCTCATTCGATCGCCGACAAGCTTCTGTTTCAGTACGACGAGTGGGATATCGTGGCGAAGTACGAAGACTACGTCACGACGGGGCGACCCCTCGATATCCACGGCTCGCTCACGGACACGTCGGCCTGGAATCGTTACCAGCGAGGCATGCGGGCTCTGGCATCGATCTCGGCCGAGGAGGTGGCCGACCGCCTCCCCGTTCCGGCGGGCGCCACGACAATGCTCGATATCGGCGGATCCCACGGCTACTACTCGGTGTGCGCGTGCCGTCGACACGCCGGCTTGCGGTCGACGATTCTCGATCTTCCTCAGGCCGTCGAGCACGCCGCGCCGATCCTCGCCCAGGAGGGCATGGGCGAGCGGGTCGCCCACCGGGCGGGAAACGCGCTCTCCGACGAGCTCGGCAACGACGCCTGGGACGTGGTCTTCTTGTCGCAGCTCGTGCATCACTTCACGGACGAGCAGAATCGAGAGCTCATGAGAAGGATTGCCCGGGCGCTGAAGCCCGGCGGCGTGTGCGTGTTGCTCGACACGGTTCGCCCGTCGTCACCCGAAGGGGCCGGCGGCATTGGCGCGGTGTTGGACCTCTATTTTGCCGCGACGAGCCGCTCTGGCACCTGGCCGCTTGCAACCATGCAGGCCTGGCAGCGCGATGCCGGATTGGCTGTCGAGAAGCCGATCCACCTGCGCACATTGCCCGGCTGCGCCATGGTCATCGGCAGAAAGTCGCTAGCTCGCGGGGCGTAGGGAACAAGTTTGGCGCGTTCATGGCGAGTGGCCGCGCAGGGTCTGTCTGGGGAAGAAAAAGGGGACATTCTACTTTTTCAACGATTAAAGTAGAATGTCCCCTTTTTTCCTCCGCGGTGTTGGACCTCTATTTTGCCGCGACGAGCCGCTCTGGCACCTGGCCGCTTACAACCATGCAGGCCTGGCAGCGCGATGCCGGATTGGCTGTCGAGAAGCCGATCCACCTGCGCACATTGCCCGGCTGCGCAATGGTCATCGGCAGAAAGCCGCTTCCTCGCGGGGCGTAGGGAACGAGTTTGGCGCGTTCATGGCGAGTGGCCGCGCAGGGTCTGTCTGGGGAAGAAAAAGGGGACATTTGTAACTCTTTAGCCGTGTGGAGTCGTTTTTTCTGGGAGTGCGGGTAGTTGGCCGGTGGCGAGGTAGGTCGCCAGGGCTTGGGTGATGGTTTGGATCGGATCGAGTCCGCGTTGTTTCA
>JACPPG010000022.1 GCA_016191115.1 Planctomycetia bacterium
GATGACCATCTATCGCACCTTGAAACAACGCGGACTCGATCCGATCCAAACCATCACCCAAGCCCTGGCGACCTACCTCGCCACCGGCCAACTACCCGCACTCCCAGAAAAAACGACTCCACACGGCTAAAGAGTTACAAATGTCTAAAGAAATCCGAAGCACGAAATCCGAAACGTCAGACTTGGTCCTTCGGTCATTCGTGCTTCTTTAGACATTTGATTTTAGACATTCGTCATTCTCTTTCGCGAGTGCCGCGTTGACCGCTTTGATCGCCCCGGCGCGCGATGCGGCGTTCCATGCGATCGCCTGTTCGGCGCCCGGCTGAAGGAAGTGCAGCACGAGGCTCGCCGGGCTTGCACGAAGCGCCTCCTCGGTCGCCAGCGCGTAGAGCATCATCTGCAGCTCGTACGCCTTGGCCGCCTGCGGGACCGACGCGGCCGTGATCCGGTTCGTTTTGAAATCGAGCACGTGCCACTGGCCCGTTGCGTCCTGGTGCAGGCAATCGATCGTGCCTTGGATCATCCGGCCGTCGCGCGGGCCCCCAGGCGGCCACGCGAGGAGGAACTCCAGCTCGCGATGAAGCGTCTCGGCGGCGCGCAATTCCGCCGCACGCGGTGAACGCAAGAACCGCTCGACCATGTCGACGGCCGCGCCCACGTCAAGAGTTGTCGCGCCAAACCGCCGGTCGAGATGTCGCTCGCACAGGCTCCGAACATCATTCGATCCGGCGAAATCGACTTGGGCGAGGATCGCGTGGACGAGTATTCCCAACTCGGTGGCGGCGTCCTCCGCGGCCGCCTCGAGCCGCGAGGACGGAAGGTACTCGACCTCGGCCGGCTCCGTGTCATCAAACGCGCCCGCGAGTCGCGAAAAGGAATACACAGTGCGCGATGCTTTGTCGGCCGGTATCGCATGGACGGTCGCCGGCACGAAACCGCGACCGGCTGCGCCATCTTCGCGCGCCGCAGCCTCCAGGCGGGCGATGTCCACGCGGCCGCTTCCCTGGCCGCGCCGCGCCGGCGCGGGCGGCTCTTCGAGCGTCACACGCACGCGCGGCGGGGCGAACCCTTCGGGCAACTCCGCGGTCAGCCGGCCGGTGCGCAAAGCGAAGCGACTCGCCAGTAGCGCCAGCCAGTCTCCGCTCGGGTCGTCTAGGTTTTTGACGCCCGCCGAAAGGATCAAGTAGTCGGCCGCGCGGGTCGTGGCGACGTACAAGAGCCGCATTTCCTCGTCGGCGTCCTCCTGCCGCTCCAGGATCCTGTAGAGGTCCATGCCGTTGGGCCGGTCGCGGCCGTTGTCACCCGGCGCGGTGACAAGCGGCCCCAGTTCCACGTGATATACCGCGCTGGCGTACGAACCGCCCAGACTGCGTCCCAGATCGGGCACGACGACCACCGGGAACTCGAGCCCCTTGGCCTGGTGAATCGTCATCAGGCGCACCACGTCGCTCGATTCGGGCTGAATCGGCGCCGGCGGCTCATCCGGCTGGCGGGCCACAAATTCCGCGAGCTGGGCCACGAAGTCGGCCAACGTGAAGATGCCGGACTGGTCGAAGCTGCGGGCCTGGTCGATCAACTTGCGGAGATTGGCCAGCTTGCGCTCACCCAGGAACTCGGCCAGAAGGATGGCGTCGTAGCCAGTGAGCGCGAGCGCCTCGGAGATCAGGCCGGCGATCGGCAGGCGGTCCTTTCGCGCGCGCAAGTGCGCGAGCGTCCGCGCGGCGAAGGCCGCCTTGCGCCGCTCAGGCTCATCCAGCTCGGGCGGCAGCGTCTCGGCGAATAGTCCGGCGGCAAGCCCACGATCGTGCCGGGCGAGCCAGAACAGCGTGGAGTCGGCCAGCGAAAAGTATGGGCTTCGCAACACGCCGGCCAGGCTGATCTGGTCGTCGGCGCAGTCGAGGAACCGCAACAAGTTCAGCAGATCGAAAACTTCCTGCTGGGCGTAAAACGCATGGCCGCCCACCAGATAGTATTCGATTCCGTGCCGCCGCAGCGCGGCTTCGTAGTGCTGCACGTCCGAAAGAGAGCGGAACAGGATCGCCACGTCGCCGGGTTCGGCGGGTCGGGGCTCGCGCGTCGTCGCGTCCGGTACCAGCGTCTGCCGCTCGTCAAAGAGCGTTGCCAGCCGGCGTGCGATCCAGTCGGCTTCGATATGCCGAAATCGATCGGCGGTCAGCTTCTCCTCGGCGTCGTCCGCGGGTCTGGCCCACAGGAACTCGACCGTCGGGCCTTCGCCGAGGGCCTTCCGGTCCGCAAGCAAGGGTTCATAGTTCGGGCCAAGCCGCTCGCAAAAGAGCGCATTGACGAAGTCGAGTATTGCCGGCTGGCTGCGGAAGTTCCTGTTCAGTGGAAGCTGCCCTTCGCTGGGAATCGCCTCGCGCAACTGCCGAAAGACGCGCGGATCGGCCCCGCGGAACCGGTAGATCGACTGCTTCGCGTCGCCCACGAAAAACAGCTTGCCGCCGGCCAACTGTTCGCCGCACAGGATCTTCACCAGCTCGACCTGCAACGGGTCGGTGTCCTGGAACTCGTCGACCAGCAGTAGCTCAAGCCGGGACGAAAGTTGCCGCCGCGCGTCTTCGCCGTTCGGTCCGCGCAACAGATCGCGCGCCAGGATCAACAGGTCGTCGAAGTCGAGCGCCGCTAGCTCGCGCTTCCGCGCTTCGTAGCGGGTAAGGATCGGCTCCGCCACGCGCAGCAGCGCCAAACCGGCGGCCGCGCTTCCCAGGGCCGATGCGCCGATGCCAGTGGACTTGAGCGTTTCGGCGACCCACCCGCGCAAGGCCTCGGCGGCCTGCTTGAATTGCTCGTAAAGGTCCTCGCTGTCCCATTGCCGGGCGGCGGCGCCTTGCACGCGGGCCGCTTCGCGAATCCGCTCCAGTGCGTCGCGCCAATCGGGCCACTGATGCGCGGCCGGCAGCAACGTCACCAGCTCGCCGAACCGTTCTTGCATCACTTCGTGGGACGACGGAGCGGACCGCGCGATGTCGAGAACCGTGCGCGCCACGCTCAATGCGGCGAATTCGCCGCGAATCAAGGGCGCCAGCCGCGCGCGCTCGGTCTCCTGCCATCGCGCGACAAGCGCCTCGGGCGTGACCGTGCGCCAGGCGGCGTAGTCGATCGTGTGCCGCGCGGGAACGAGACATTGCACCATGTCGCGCAGCCTGCGCAGCCCAAACGCGACCACCAGGTCGATCACTTCCTCGCGGCGGCGCCCCAGATCGTCGCGCAAACAATCGTCCATGACCTCGGCGAAGAGGGTGGCGGACTGACCGGGCTGCAAGATCTGGAAATGCGGGTCGATGCCGGCCTCGACCGCGTGCGACCGCACCAGCGCACCGGCGAAGGCGTGGATGGTGCTGACCCGCGCGGTTTCCAGTTCGCGCAGTAGCGCAAGCCAGCCGTCGGCGAGCGTTTCGTCCGTGGCCCTTTGAAGTCTCTGGCGGCAGCGGCGGCGCACGCGGTCGCGCATCTCGCGCGCAGCGCGGTCGGTGAACGTGATCGCGATCAGCCCGGCCAGCGCCGTAGCGGCGGTTGCGTCCGGCCCGGCGAGGCGCGCGCCTGGCGTCAGGTGCGACAGGTAGCGCTCGACCAGGACGTGCGTCTTGCCGCAGCCGGCGCCGGCCGAAAGGGCCACGGAAACCCGCCGCATCTCGACGGCGCGCTCTTGCTGAGGCGTGAGGCTCACCGGGGAAGCGGTTCCCATGTCTTCTCCAGGGAGCGGGCCTGATTGACGCGGCACACCGTGCGGAACTCGCAATAGCTCGTGCAGCGTTCCTCGCGGCTGACGACCGGAAACTGGCCCTGGCGGATGCACTGGACCAGGGCGACGACTCGATCGATCGTCGCCTGGCGGAGCTCCTGCCACTCGTCGGTCGGGCACACCTGGCGGCCGGACTGCTCGGACACCTCCAGAGACTGATCCTTGCGCCAGCCCCCTTTGGCCACGAACCAGTAACCCGCGCGCCAACCCACGCGGTTTTCACCAGCAAGCAATCGCTCGGCGGCCAGGACGTAGAGCGGCGCCTGCATGGCGTCGCCGGCCAGGATTGCCTTCTTCGGGGTGACGCGGCCGCTCTTGTAGTCGAGCACGTTGAAGACAGGCACGCCGGCTACCTGTCCCAAGTCGATGCGGTCGATGCGCCCCTGGATGAGGATCTGCTCACCTTCGGTTTCCAGGGCGAGCGGCTCGACCGTGGACAAGAGATCTTCCGTGCGCCGCTCGTGGCCGAACGAGACTTCGAAGTGGGCGGGCACGGGCGGTTTTTCCATGTCGCTCGACACCGCTTCGTATGCATCATATTGCCCGACATAGTCATCGAGCCAGGCCGCGATCAAACGGCGATCGATCTCCGCAAGCGCCGCTTCGAGCGGCTGCACTCCATCCCCGGCCCCCGACCACGGTGCGCCAGCCAGCCGCGCTGCGGCCTCGCGAAAGGCGGCCGCGGCCTCTGGCGCCGTGGGCGAGGTCGGCCCTCCACACGCGCGGTTCAGCTCCTGATGCAGCCGCGCCAGGACCTCGTGCAGCCGCGAGCCGCGGGCCATCAGGTCGGTCTCAAGCGCCAGCTCCGCGACCGGCTTCAATCGCAGCACGTTCTGCAGAAAAAACTTGAAGGGGCACGAGCCGTATTGCTCCAGGCGGCTGGCGCTGAAGCGCTTGTCGGATCCAAATTCGCCGGCCAGCCAATCGGCCGCCGCGCGGCTATCGAGCATGCCTTCGAATGGGCCGAAGGCGTCGCGCTGGGCACGACTGTCGATCGTCCGCATTCCGGCCAGAATGTTTTCGAGCACTGGCGCTGTGTGCAAGCTCGACGCCAGCCCCGCCAAGAGCGCCGTCGGGTCGCGCGGCGCAAGCTCGCCGTGTGCCGCTGGCTCCGCCAGTGTCGAAAAGAGCATCGGGCCCGCGTTCGCGCGCCGCCCCGATGGCCTTGCACGCGAACCCGCTTTCCCTACGGCTGACTTGGCAAGCATCGGTCCAGCACGCTCCCCCGCACCGGCAGAGCCAGCGGCATCGAGGCTGCTGCCTCTCATACCCGCGCCACTGTCGTTCGACAGCGCTTCGGCGACCGCCAGGATGCGTTGCTCCGCCGGGCTGTAGGCCTGGCGGTCGTGCGGCAGTGGACTCAAGTCCTCGATGCGATAGCGCTTGACGCAGTTTGCGCCGAACAGGTGCTCAAGCTCGAGCAGGTACGGACTGGGTAAAAGGGGCTCACCCTTGTCGTCCAGGCCGGGGTAGCTGAGACAGAGCCGCCGCGTGGCCCGGGTGATCACTTCGTAGAACAGCAGCATCTCTTCCTGGCCCCGCTCGGCCCGCAGCACCAGTGGCAATCCGGCCGCGGCCAGCCGCTCGTACTCGCGCTCGCTGTACAGTCGGTCGGCTCGATCGGGCGGTGGAAACGCGGTCTCCGACAGGCCGGCGAAAAACAAATAGGGGATTTCGAGCGCTCGGACACTGGTGGCCGCGAGGACGCGGACACGACCGACTTCATCGTCGCCGGCCGGCAGCTTTTCGAAATCGACGATGTCGGACACCAGGTCGAGCAACTCCGCGGCGTCGAATTGCTCGGGCGTGCCACCATGCGGGGCCGTGAATCGCTCGGTCGCCGTGAGCGACGCAATGAGCAAGTCCCACGCTTGCTGATCCAGTTCGGCCGACTGCGAATCCGGATTCGCGCGCAGCGTCCGCGACAAGCCGGTCTCCGTGGCCAGCGCCGCGAGGGCATGCGCCCAGTCGCCGGCCGTCGCCCTGGCGGGAAAACGATCGTACGCCGCGGCGAGCCGCTCGCCGATGGCCAGCGCTCGCAGGGCGTCCTCGCGGCGACGCGCCCGGAAGGCAGCGTCCGCATCGTCCTCGCCCGTCGCGTCGTCGTTCGCCTCACCCGCGCGGCGCAGCGCTGCGAGCAAGTCCACGCGGCCGCGGGCAAGCTGCAATTCCCGGATCGCTCGGCCGGCGGCAGCCGCCGCGCGGCCGCCGCGCCACTCCGGCCAGTCGGGTTGGAAGTAGTTGCTGTTCAAGGCGGCCAGCAAAGCGCGGAATGGCCAGTCGTCGATGTCCAGCCGCAATAGCGCCACCAGCGCGCTCGTGGCCGGCGCCGCGGCCAGCGGCCGGCCCGATTCGAGCGCCAAGGGCAGCCCCAGCTCGTCGAACACCTCCCGCACCAGGTGCCCAAGCGGCGCCGGCGAACGCAGCACGACGGCAACGTCGGCCGGCCTCACAGGGCGGCCGTTCTCCGGATCGCCGCCCGTGAGCAGTTGCTTGATCCGCCGGCCGACGAGGCGCAGCTCGTCGATCGTCCGGGCCGCTTCCATGATTTCGATCCCCCGCGCATCGGTGGCCGGGCGCACCAGTCGCGGATTCTTGAAGAGCTCCACCTCGACGTGGGCCTGCGCTGCCCACGGTGGCGGCGCGCGCCGAGGGAGCGTTTCGACGGTCAGCGCGGGATGAACGTCGCGAAGCCGCGCAAGCGTTCGCCGCGGCTTGCCAAAGAGTTCACGACGATCGTCCCCCTCTTCAAGCGGCAAGGAAACCAAGAGCTCCGCGACCCGCGCGGCCAGGATTTCCAGAATCTCGCGTTGCGTGCGCGTGAAATCGGTGAAGCCGTCGACCACCACGCATTGCAGATTCTCGAAGGGCCGCGTTTGGCCATCGCGCAACACCTCCCGGGCCGACCAGAAACGGCCTTCCGCGTCGTAAAGCTGGCGGTCGTTCAAGTGCCGCTGATAAGCCGCGTATAGCGCGACGAGATCGCGATCCTTTGCCTGCCAGGTCCGCTGGCGGCAGGCCCGCTCGAAGTCCTCCGGCCAGATCTCGTGGCGTTTCAGCTCGCCGATGAATTCGGTCACCAGATCGACCAGGCCGGCCGTGCCGGCGATGGCTTTGAAATGGGCAAGGCGGCCGCGCTTCGCCTCTTCGCGCAGCAGGCGGCGCACGATCTGGCGCTTCGCCAGATCGGTGATCGGGTGCACGATCAGGTTGCTGGCCGCCAGAACCGCCTCCGCGAATTGCGCGAAGGTCATGACGCCGGGGCGGAAGCAGGCTCGGAATCCGGCGGAAAGCAATCGCTCGCGAATCGACTGCGCACTGCGGTGGGTAGGGGCAATCCACAATCCCCCGCCGACGTTGCCCGCGCGCAGCACCTCGCGGTAGCGGGCAAGCAACCTTTCGGTCTTGCCGCTCGCGGCCGGCCCGGTGATTACGGTCACGCTGGCTGACATTGACTCGCACCTGGACTGAAGCGCCCCTGATCGCCGCGGCGGAAGGTTGTCGGCAAGCAGCCTTCAGACCCTCGTGTCAGGCGCGGGGTGCCTAACCTGTGTCTGACCTGGGCCTGACCTACGTGGAAGTCCGCAACCGGAGTTTCCCGCTTGCCCCGGGGCCGATCCAACACGTTGGCCTCGTAAAAAGAAATCCACCTCCCTGGGAATCGCCGGACGGGTCATCGTGGGCGCGCTACGCGCGGCTGGACACGTTCGGCGAATGCCCGTATTGTCCCGGAGATGCGCCGTCGGTTCAAGCGGATGCTTGGGAACGGAAAACCAAAACAGTACAATTCCCGATCATGGCGTGATGGGCATTCTGGCGAATGTTTTGCAACGGGAGCCCGGTGATCAGGGGTCTGCGGATGACACTTTCCGACGAATTGCCGCTCGAGGTTACCTGCCGCGATGTCAAAGCGAAACTGGATGCCGGCGAGCCGCTTCTGTTCCTCGATTGCCGTGAGGCGGACGAGCAGGCTTTGGCACGGATCGACGGGACACGGCTGGTGCCCATGAGCGAGTTGGCCACTCGGCTGGACGAGCTAGCGCCCTTTCGCGACAAGGAGATTGTGGTGCATTGCCACCTCGGCGGCCGCAGCGAGCGCGTCGCCGCGTGGCTGCGCGCGCAAGGGTTTGCAAAGGCGCGCACGATGGTGGGCGGCATCGACCTCTGGTCCGAGGAGATCGACCCCAGCGTGTCGCGGTACTAGCGGGCGGTCGGCGAACATCACAACACGGCAGGCAAGCCAAGCCCGCGGATGGCGGTCCATGGGTCTTTCCGCCGGCTGCCCTCCCACGCAGGGGCGTTCACAGATTCAAGCTGGACGGCGGCGCACCGGCGGGAAAGTGGGACAGGCACCGAGACGAAACGTTGGTCTGAAAGGGCTTGCGCTGTTTATGCTCGGAGCCAGTCCCATTTTCCCGCCTCGCCATTTTGAAAAACAGAGTGGCCCTGGGGCGGTGGGCGGTGAAATGCAGCGGGCGCCGACGACAAGTGCCGCGGCCACGGCATCTAGCAAGTTGCCCCTCACCCCCGGCTCCTCTCCCGCGGCGGGGAGGAGGTTCACGCCTTCGGCTCCGTCATCCCCCACGGGTCGAGCGCCTTAGCAAGCGTCTCTTCGGGCAGGATGCGTTTTTCCAGGGCAAGCTCGCGGATCGTCTTGCCGGAGCGCATGGCTTCCTTTGCCAGCTTCGCCGATTCGTCGTAGCCGATGTAGGGGATCAGGCTCGTGACCATCGCCAGGCTCCCCTCGACGCTCGCCTCGCACGCCTCAGGGTTGGGTTCCATTTCCTCGGCGCAGAACTCGACGAAGGCGTTCGTGACGCCGGCCAGGATCGCGATGCTCTCTAGCGTCGTCTGCCCCATGACCGGCATCATGATGTTCAACTGGAACTGCCCGCCCGCCGCGCCGCTAACGAGAATCGTCTGGTCGTTCCCCATCACCCGCGCCGCCACCTGCATCATGCTCTCGCACATCACAGGGTTGACCTTACCGGGCATGATCGAGCTGCCGGGCTGCCGGTCGGGAAGCTTGATCTCGTTAAACGCGCACCGCGGGCCGGACGCCAGCCAGCGGATGTTGTTGGCCACGTTGAAGAGCGTTGAGGCGATCGTCCGCAGCTCGCCGTGGCATTCGACCAGCCCGTCGCGCTGGGCGTTGGCCTCGAAGTGGTTGGCCGCCTCGACGAACGGGATGCCGGATTCCTTCACCAGGGCCTCGGCGACGCGGCGGCCGAACTCGGGGTGCGTGTTGATGCCCGCCCCCACCGCGGTGCCGCCGGCCGGCAGCTCGAGCACGGCCTTTTGGGCCCTGCGCGCCCGCTCGACGGACAGTTCCAACTGCCGGGCAAAGCCGCTCATTTCCTGGCCCAGCCGCAGGGGCGTAGCGTCGGCCAGGTGCGTGCGGCCGATCTTGATGATCTTGTCCCACTCATCAGCCTTGCGGGCAAGCACAGTCCGCAGCCGGTCGAGGGCCGGCACCAGCCGCCGCTCGATCCCCATCGCCACGGCCACGTGAATGGCCGTGGGGAACATGTCGTTCGTGCTCTGCCCCATGTTGACGTGGTCGTTGGGGTGGATCGGCTTGTCGGCGGCAAAGCGATCGCCGCCCGTTAGCTCGATGGCCCGGTTGCCGACGACTTCGTTGGCGTTCATGTTGCTCGACGTGCCCGACCCGGTCTGAAAGACGTCGATCGGGAACTCGGCGTCGAAGCGTCCGTCGGCCACTTCGCGGCAGGCTTGAAGCAGCGCCTTCACCTGGGCCTCGTTGAGCGGATTCTTGCCCGAGCCGGTTAGCTTGCCCAAGTCGCGATTCACGTTCGCGGCGGCCAGCTTCACCAGGCCCAGCGCGTGGATGAGCGCCGGCGCGAGCGGCCAGCCCGACACGGGGAAGTTCTCCACGGCCCGCTGCGTCTGCGCGCCGTAGTAGGCCTTGGCGGGAACGCGGACCTCGCCCATCGAGTCGCGCTCGATACGAAACTCGGACATGCTCCCTCCTCACTGGTGCAGGCGGCAACTTCCGTTGTCACAGGACTCAAGACGCCCGAACCGGTATCGCCGGTTGGCCACTTGCCGGTACAAGAACCGCCACAGCGGCATTGTGCCCGGCAGGTGCAAAAGCGGCGCGAGCCACCACAGCCGCGGCAGCCTTCGCGAGAGATACCGCACCGCGGCGGCGCCGCCATGCCGGCGCCCCTGCGAATCGACCACGTACATTTCGCGCATCAAGTCATCGTGCGAGAGGTCCGGGTAGCGGCGGGCGACTTCTGGATCGTGCAACGACAAGTATGCCAGGCGGCCGCCGGCGAACCACCGCTCCAACTGGCGAATCTGACCGGTGCAGATGCGGCAATGCCCGTCGAAGATCACGACGTCGGCGCGCGCGCGCTCCTCGGGCGGCGGAAACTCGCGGGCGGCGGTGGGGGCAGGGGTGGTTACCATCGGCACATCCGGTGCTGCCGGTGTTGCTTGAAACTGGGGAGGGCGATTTCAGGCTGCTGTCCAAGGAAGTATACCGCTTCGCCGGGAAGGCGGGAAAATGGGACTGGCTCCGAGCACGTTGACATAGGGGCCGCTCGGCGAGCCATGCGTCTCGGTGCCTGTCCCACTTTCCCGCCGGTGCGCTTCAATCCGGCGAAATCGGCAAAAGGGCCTGCAAACCGAGACAGTTTCACTGGATTGCCGGCCGCGAGAATCCTATGATGAAGGCGCGATTTCCTCGGTTGATAGTGGCGTTGGGCGGGCCCAATGGCCCGGCGGATTCTTCCCGTCAAACCGCTTTTGGGAGAGGCGACCATGGAGAAGCTCAAGCAACAGGTGCGTATTGCGCGCCGCCGCATGGCCGTGCAGCGATTCCTGCGGACGTTGCCCTGGTGCTGGTTCGGGACGCTATTGGTCGCCGCGATCCTCATCGCCATCGACAAGTACTACCCGCTGGGCCTGAAGGTCTGGGCGTGGCCGGCCATGGCGGCCGCGGCCGGTGTCGTGCTGGCCGGTGGTTGGGTCTGGCTGCATCGCCGCTCGGAGCTTGACGCGGCGTTGGAAATCGACCTCCGCTTCGGCCTTCGCGAGCGCGTCTCGAGCGCCTACGCGCTATCGGACAAAGAACGCGAAAGCCCGGTCGGCCGGGCCTTGATCGAGGACGCCAGCCGCCGGGTCGACGGTCTGGACGTGGCTGAGGGCTTTCATTTGTCGCTCAGCCGCTGGGCGCTTGCGCCCGCCGTGCCGGCCATCGCGGCGTTCCTGATTGCCGTGTTCCTCAATCCGGCCAGCGAAACGGCAACGGCCGTCGCCGACACAACGCAACAGAAGCAGATCAAGACAAGCTCCGAGATCCTGGAGCGCAAACTGGCCGAACGGGCCCAGGAAGCCCGCGAGCAAGGGCTCAAGGACCTGGAAGGTCTCTTGACCAAGGTCGAGCAAGGCACGAAGCAACTCGCCAAGCATGAAGAGAATAGCCGCGAGGCGCTGGTGAAGATGAACGACCTGGCTAAGGAACTGGCGCAGCGCCGCGAGGAGCTTCGCGGCGGCGACCGATTGAAGGACCAGCTCGACCAGTTGAAGAATCTGGCCAAAGGTCCGGCCGACAAGATGGCCGACGCGCTCAAGAACGGCGATCTGAAAGCAGCCGCCAAGGAGCTCAAGGCCCTCAAGGATCAACTCGAGAACAATAAGCTCGACGAGAACGCTAAGGCCGAGCTCGCCAAGCAGCTCGAGCAGATGGAGGAAAAACTCCGCGGCATGGCCGAGCGGCACCGCAAGCTCGAGGACGAGCTCAAGTCGCAGATCGCCCAGAAGCGGGCCGCCGGCCAGTCCAAAGAGGCCGACGAACTGGAAAAGCAGCTCGCCAAGCTGGCGAAACAGGCGCCACAGATGGAGCAACTGGAGCGGATGGCGCAGAAGCTGGGCCAGTGCGCCCAATGTGCGAAGGCGGGCGACGGCAAGGGGGCCGCGCAGGCCCTGGCGCAACTGGAGAGTCAGTTGGATGACCTCAAGCAGCAATTGGCCGAATCGGAACTCTTGGACGAGGCCCTCGAGCAACTGGCCGACGCCAAGGAATCGATGATGTGCAAGCAGTGCAACGGCCAGGGATGCGAAGCATGCCGCGGACGTTTTGGCGATCGCTTCGGAAACGGTCTGGGGCGCGGGCAAGGACAGGGAGACCGGCCCGAGGAGGAGACACCCACCGGTTTCTACGACACCAAGGTGAAGCAGCAGACAGGCCGGGGCGCCGCCACCGTCGTCGGCCAGGTCGAGGGGCCGAACGTCCAAGGCCGCGTCGAGCAAGAGATCCAGACGCAGTTCCAGGCCGTCAAAGGCCGTGCCGCCGATCCGCTGGCCGACACCAAGCTGCCGCGCGGCTACCGCGAGCACGCCCGCAAGTATTTCGACACGCTCCGCGAGGGGGAACAGCCGGCGACCGCGGGCGCTGAAAAGGCCAAGCCGTAGTCGCCCCCGCGGCGTCGGCCGCGGTGGCGATTAAGGAATGCCGGCCGTTCCCAGCAAGCATTTCGCCTCGTATTGTAGAATTAAGCGAACCACGGCGCGATTCCGTGCCGTGCACGTCCGCGCGGCGAAGCTCGTGCGTTTCGTGATCGCGGCCCGCACGGTCGGGCTTGCCCAGGGTCTATTCTCGATTCTCCTTCGTGCGCATGCTCTCGGTCGTTCTTGTAGTGCTGTCGTGTACTCCGGCGCTGGCCTGGGCCGCTCCCGGTACTCAGGTCGTGGAAGAGCGATACGACTCGGGCGCGCTCAACGTCAAGCGCGAGGTCAAGAAGAACGCCCGCGGCCAGTTGGTCGACCATGGCACGACGGAGACGTACTACGAAAAGGGGCCGCTTGCCAGCCGCTATCAGTACCGCGACGGTTTCACCGAGGGCCCTTGGACAGAGTGGTACGAATCCGGAAAGAAGAAGGCCGAAGGAACACACCGCCACGGCGAGCCGGACGGGCTGGAGATCCGTTACGATCAGAGCGGCGCAAAGAAGAAGGAGATCACGTACCGCGCCGGCGAGCGGTACGGCCCCACCGTCACCTACTACGCCAGCGGGCAGAAGGAGGCCGAAGACCATTTCAACGCCGACGACCTGCACGGAACCCGCAGCCGCTGGTATGCCGACGGCAAGCCACGACTGGTCACCGAATACGCGCACGGCACCAAGGAGGGCAAGGACATGGCCTGGTATCGCAACGGCCAATTGTCGCTGGAAGCGACATACAAGGATGGCAACAAGGAGGGTTTGTACAAGGAATGGTTCGCGGACGGACAGCCGAGGATCGAGCGAACGTACAAGGAGGGTCGCCTCGACGGCCCCTACACGGAGTGGCACCCGGACGGCACCGTCAAGGTGCAGGCCGAGTACGAAGACGGCACGCCCATCAACACGTGGCGCGAATGGTGGCCGAAGGAGAACGACCATCATCCGTCGGTCGAAGCCGAGTATGAAGACGGCAAGCCGATCAACGTCCAGCGGACCTGGCACCGCAACGGGAACATGGAATCAGAAACGCATCTCGACGAAGGAAAGCGTCAGGGCATGTTCACGCTGTGGCACGCCAACGGCCAAAAGAAATCGGAGGGGCTCTACGACAACAACGCCCCCAACGGCCGCGTCATCACCTGGTACGATTCGGGGGCGCCGAAGACGCTGAAGGAGTTCATCATGGGGACGCCCCACGGACTATGGGTCGAATGGAGTGAATCGGGCGAAGTAAGATCGCACAAGCAATACCAGCACGGAACGGAAGTGGACTAGGGCGCGGAACGCCTCGGCTCCGGACGGTTGCTCGTCACCGATTGCTGCTCAACCCTTCACGCGCTGCGGGATCGTGAATGAGTAGAGCATCGTCACCGCGCCGGCCGAGAGCAGGCTCCACGGGGCCCAGTCGGGCGGGTTGACGTCGCGGCTGCCGCCGCGGGCGGAATCGCCGCCGGCCAGCAGGTTCGACGCGGAGCTATAGCGTGCGGCTAGAATAAAGTCGTCCACTACCAGGCATTCCAGCCCCAACAAGAGGACGCTAACGCCGCAGGCCAAGAAGAACGATCGCCACATCGCTCGGGTTTCCGTTACTGCCGTCGTGTGCGAGAGCTGCCCCGCTAGCCATCATCGACTTCCGGCTCGATGGGTCTGTAGCGGACGGTCCTGGCCCCGCGCGGCCCCACCAACGCCGGCGCCGGCCGTTAGGGTCGTGCCGGCCATGCGCGTCGTGCGGCCTGGCCCGGCCCCGGCCGGGCCGAAAGGGGCGGGCGCGGTTCGGGTGCCGTTTGCGCGGGTCGTAATGGCGCCGGCCCTTTGCTACGATCAAGGCCTGCGCCGCTGACCCCGGCGCGATGAGCGCATTTCACGACAGACGGATATTGCTCGACATGGCGATTGATCCCTATGCCCCCTGCCCGGCCGGGACTGGCAAGAAACTGAAGTTCTGCTGTTCCGACCTGATCGGCGAGCTGGAAACGATCCAGCGGATGCTCGACGGCGAGCAGCGGCTGGCCTGCCTGGAGCACATCGACAAGCTTCAAACGCGCTTTCCCGGCCGCGCTTGTCTGTTGACGACCAAGGCCATGCTGCTCTCGGCCCTCGGCCGCCGGGATGAGGCCACACAAGTGGTGGAAAGCGTCCTGGCGCAGTCGCCGGCGAATCCCGTCGCCTTGGGGGAATCGGCCCTCCTGACGCTCGGGGAAGGGAAAGTGGAGCAGGCCGTCGAGACGTTGCAGCAGGCGCTCGCCGCCAGCACGTCTCCCATCCCCTCGATCGTCGTGAACGTGCTCGCGAGCGTGGCGGAGATGCTGCTCCTGACGGGCCACGGGGCCGCGGCCCTGGGCCACATCCTTCTCTTGTTGCGGTATGTGCCGAAGGACGAGCACGCCATGGCCATGCTCGTCGAGTTGAACGGGTCGCCGCGCGTGCCCTTGCTCCTGAAGGACGATACGGAGCTGCTGCCGGCGCCCGACGGCGTGCCGTGGCGCGCGTCGTTCGACGCGGCCCTCGAGCCGGCCCGGCGCGGCGCATGGCGACTGGCCGCCGACAAACTGGCAGCACTCGCGCAGACCGCGACCGACGCACGGGCCGTTTGGCACAATCTCGCGCGGCTGCGGATGTGGATCGCGGATGACAAGGGCGCCGTGGCCGCGCTGCGGCGGCTGGCGGCCCTCGACCTGCGGGATGATGCCAAGGTCGAGGCCGAAGCGCTCGCGCAGGTGCTGGATGCCGACGCCGGGGATCCGCGCGTCGACATTGTTGCCATCACCTATCCAGTGACGGACGCGGAGCAACTGGCCGAGAAGCTTACTGATCGCCGCGTCGTGCGGATGCCGGCGCCGCCGGATGAAACCGGCGACGCAAACGACCTGCCGCCGCGGCACGTCTTCATGCTGCTCGATCGGCCGGCGCCGCGAACCGGCGTTGGGTTGGCGCGCGAAGCCGTGCCCAACGTGCTCGGGCAGCTCTTTGTTTTTGGTCGCCAGACCGACCGCGAAGCGCGTTTGGAAGTCGAGCTCGACCGTCCGAATCTGCCGGCTGTACAGGCGGCCTTGTCGGAGCTGTGCGGACCGCTCCTGGGGTCGCCCGAGCCGGAAGTGATTCGCGGCGCGATTCCCGTGAGTCAGCGCGCCCTGAGCTGGGCGTGGCGGCTGCCGGAGGATACGCCGGTGGATGAAGTGCACCGGCTGCTGGTCGAGCAGCGGCGCTACGCGGTGCTCAAGGAGTGGACCAATACGCCCTTGGCGGTTCTCGAAGGGCAGACTCCGCGCGCCGCGGCCGCCGGCGAACGGCTGCGGATTCGCCTGCTGGCGGCCATCCTGGCCTTGGAGCTGGCATTTCAAGAGCCGTCGGCCTCGGGCGTGTTCCACGAACTGCGCGGCGAGCTCGGCTTGCCGCAGCCGCCCGAAATCGATCCCACCGGACTTGACGTCAACCTCGTGCCGCTCGCGCGATTGCACCGGCTGGACCTCGGCAAGCTGGATGACTCATCGCTAGTGCTCGTATACCGCCGGGCCGTGCTCACGCGGGCGCGGGCGGCGGCCCGCAAGTGTGCCCTGGCGATGGTGTCGCGCGAGAGCCTGAAGCCGAAGCTGAGCGTCGCCCAGTTGTACGGCATGCTGGCCGACATGGAGGACGACACCAGCCAGGCGATCAAGTACGTGAACCTGGCGCGGCAGGCGGCCGAGGCGGCCGGTGAATCGACAGCCAACTGGGACTTGCAGGAGTTGGCCTTGCGGCTGGACCGTGGCGAGCCGAGCGAGTTCGGTCAACTGTTGGCGCACATCCAAATGGAGCACATTCGCGAGCCCGGCGTGGCCCGAGCCCTGACGCAGCTATTGGTCGAGGCCGGCTTGATCACGCCCGATGGCCGCCCGGCCGTGCCGCTGGAGAGCGCCGCAGCCGCGGCCCAGGGCGCCGCGCCCGAGCCGGGGAAGATCTGGACGCCCGAGAGCGAGACGCCCGGCAAGAAGTCGGCCCTGTGGATTCCCGGCACGGATTGATGCGTCATGCCCCCTGCCGAGCCGGCTGGCGAGAGGTCGCGGGAGTTGGACGCCTGGCACATGCGCCGGGCGATCGAGCTTGCGGCGCACGGCCAAGGCGCCGTCGAGCCCAACCCGATGGTGGGCTGCGTCATTGCTCGCGGCGCGGACATCATCGGCGAGGGATGGCACCGCAAATTCGGCGCACCCCATGCCGAGGTCGAGGCCTTGGCCGTAGCCGGGCGGCGCCGGGCCACGGGCGCGACCCTGTACGTCACGCTCGAGCCTTGCTGTCACCACGGCAAGACGCCACCTTGCTCGCAGGCCATACTCGACGCGGGCGTTCGGGACGTGGTCGTCGCGCAGCTCGATCCGTTTCCGCAGGTTAACGGCCAGGGCGTGGCGGCCCTACGGGCCGCCGGAGTCAGGGTCGAAGTGGGCGTGCTCGAGCCGGCGGCGCGGAAGCTCAACGCCCCCTACCTGAAGCTCGTCACGCAAGGCCGGCCGTGGGTCATCGCCAAATGGGCCATGACGCTCGACGGGCGGATCGCCACGGCGGCGGGCGAGAGCCGGTGGATCTCGAACGAGGCCGCGCGGCGCGTCGTCCACCAGTTGCGCGGCCGGATGGACGCGATCGTCGTGGGCCGCGGAACGGCGGCCTCTGACGATCCCCTTTTGACGGCCCGCCCACCCGGTACGCGCGTGGCGACGCGGATCGTGCTGGATTCAAAAGCCGAGCTGGGCGTCGAGAGCCAGTTGGCGCGGACGGCGCACCAGGTCCCGGTCATCGTGGCCGCGGGTGCCGGCGCGCCGGCCGGCAACGTCAAGCGGCTTGAAGCGGCCGGGTGCGAGGTGCTCCGCTACGAAGGCGCCACGCACGCCGAGCGCCTCAATTGGCTGCTGGTCGAGCTAGGCCGGCGGCGGATGACCAACGTGCTGGTCGAGGGGGGCGCGAAGGTACTGGGAACACTGTTCGACGCCGGCGAAGTCGACGAAGCGCACGTCTTCGTCGCACCCCGGGTATTTGGCGGCGCCGGAGCGATTGCACCCGTTGCCGGAACTGGAATCGCCGACGTAGCCCGTGCATGGGCGCTCGCCGATCCGCGGATCGAGGTCGTCGAGGGAGACGTCTACATCCACGGCCACGTCGCGCGCGGCGAAGCCTGAAGAGGAACCACAAAGGCACCAAGAACACAAAGGCGAACTACGAAGACCCGAAGGGAGGCACCTACCGTCGTCAAGGCAACGCGTGGATGAACCAGGGTCATTCTGTTTTTCAAAATGGCGAGGCGGGAAAATGGGACTGGCTCCGAGCATAAACAGCGCAAGTCCTTTCAGACCAACGTTGCGTCTCGGTGCCTGTCCCACTTTCCCGCCCGTGCGTCGCCGTCCAGCTTAATGACCAGGAACCATAGGTGCGGCCTGGGGGGATCGGGCACAAGCGCCGCCGGTGCTCGCGGTGATCCGTTTGACGCGGGCGCTTGGGCCGTGGTTTCCGGTCCTGGCGGTGGCTTCTTGGACTTCCGTTTCTGTGCCATGTGAGCCTCTTAAAGCAACCGACGGGTGTTGGCGCTCACCGTTACTCCGAAGGCGGAGCGATCTGGAAGCTCTGCCTTAGATCGGTCTCGAAGTCGAACACGTCGTCGAAATCCTCGCGGCGGTCGGTGCTCGTTTTCCGCATCAAACCGACGCGGATTAAGTTGAACACGATCTCGCCGAAGTCGCCGGTTTTGTGCACGCCCCAACTGTTGAGCACGCACTTGGCCATGTAGCCGTACTGGTCCAGGGCGTAGCGGCGGATCGCTTCGCAAAGCTGTTGACCGGTCAAATGCCGCTCGGGCGTCTCCGGATCGGCGCCCTCCTCGGCGGCGGCTTCGCCCCCCATGCCCAAGTTGGAATGGGCATAGTTCAAGGCGTCGAAGACGAAGAGGTACGCGCTTTTGGTGTACCGCTTGTCGTCGCGCAATAGCTCACTGAGGACCTGGGCGGCGTCGGACATGGTCGTTGATTCTGGTGCGAGCCGGGGAAGGAAACTCAATTGTTGCGGGCGGAACTTTCCAGGACGCTCAACACTTCGCCCGAGTGAATCAGCACGCGGCGATGGTCCTCGGTCTCGACCAGCAGTTGACTGGCCAGGATTTCGTGCGCCAGCACGCGGGCCCGGCCATTGGCCGTAAGCACGCTCGCGCCGACGGCGGGCAAGTCCTTTTGCAGTTGCTCGTAGGTGTCGTACTCGTAGCGGAGGCAGCACTTCAGTCGCCCGCACCGGCCCGAAATCTTGGTCGGATCGAGGGTCGCCTTCTGCAGCTTGGCCATCTTCATCGAAACCGGCGGCATCTCCGCGAGGTGCGTGTTGCAGCAGACCGGCTTGCCGCAGTCACCGTAGTCCGCCAGCAGCTTGGCCTCGTCGCGGACGCCGATCTGGCGCATCTCGATCCGCGTCTGGAACTCACTGGCCAGCGTCTTCACCAGGCCGCGGAAATCGACGCGATTCTCGGCCAGGTAGTACACCACGATCCGTTCGCCGCCGAAGACGTGCTCCACGTCCACCAGTTTCATCGGCAGGCTCATTTCCACCATCGCGCGGGCGCATACTTCGTACTCGGATCGCTCCTGGGCGTGCATTCGCGATAGCTCGTTTTCATCGGCCGCCGTCATCTGCCGCAGGATCTGGCCGCGGCGTGGGTCTTGCAGCTTCTCGGCCGTCTCATCGCTCGCTTCGCAAAGGACCTCGCCGGCCTCCAGGCCGCGGTCGGTTCGCGCGATGACGCGCGTCCCGCGCGCGAACGTTTCCCCCCGGCTGGTCGTGAAGACCCCCAGCGTTCGCATGACACCGCAGCGGACGACGTATTTTTGCATGGCGCGAGAGGGGCTTCGGCGGACAGGGGCGCGAGTGGCTCGGTGGGCCGCCAGGGCCGAACAGGGCACGGCGGGACCCAGCCTTCAAGCTGCCCCGGGGCGACGGGGCGCCTCGGCAGGGGTTCGATCTCGGCAGGTCGAAGTATAGCCCGCCGGGCAGCCGCCGGAAAGACAGCACGGCCCAAGCGATGGGGACGCACGGCGGCCGTTACAACCACTACCTCAACGGTTCGGCCCGAACACCGTGCGCCGCGCCTCCGCTTCAGCCACGCGGCGCGGATCGCGCTTGCGCAGTTGCGCGAGCGCGTCAGCGGCTTCCTTCCGAGGACAGGCGAGCAGATAGCCGACGATGGCGCCGGTTGTCGCCGGCTCGGGATAACCCTCGCGGCCAAATAGCGCTACCACGTCGTCGAGCGCGGCCCAGTCGCGGATCCGTGCCAGGTCGACGATTGCCGTCGCCGCGAACTCGGGCCGCGCCAGGAGCCGGCGCATGGCGCGATTCAGGTCCGCCGCCGGAATCGCGTCGCGGCCGAATTCGTGCATGAACCGCAGCGCCGTCACGGCGTGCTGGACATCGCCCGGCCGCGCGTCGGCGGCGGCCAGGAATCGCTCTTCGATCAGCTTCAGCCCTTGCCGGCCCTCGAGCATCAAGTATCCGCCCAGGATGCCGTCGAAGCCGGCGCGAAAGTCGTCGGCCTTTCCGTCGATCACGCGGCGCAGCGCGTCGCGATTCGCCGCGCGATCCGCCGGCGAGCGGGCCAGCCCGAGCGCCAGGCCGTAGAAGCCCTTCCGCGCCTCGGGCACTTTGTCGTCGGCAATCCATCTTCGGATCGAGGCGAAGGGAAGCCGGTCGGCAAGTTGGGCCACCTCGTCGTACGAGGCGGCGCCGAACTCAAGGTAAGCGTCCTCGGCCAGGAGCGGATCGGCATGCTCGAGGAATTTCACGTAGTGCGCGAGCCGTTCCGCCGACGGCAGCCGGCGGGAAGGGGCCCGGGCGATGTAGGCGTAACCGACTTCGTTGAGCGGCACCACGTCCCACGCGAGCTTGTCGGCCGCGGCGGCGCGCGTTCCCAGTAGCAGCGCCAACTGGCCGACCTTGATCGCGGCAGCGCCCGTCGCATCGCTTCGGGACAGCGTCAGGGTCTCGCGATGGGCAACGTGCTCGGCGCCGGTGAGCAGCTTGTGGAGGCGAAACGTCACACTGTCGGCGCCGGACTGCGACACTTCCGCCAGCGCCGCCACCGTCGCTTCATCGCGCCGCTGCGAAAGACTCGGCGCCACGGACGTGCAGAACGGACAGGCGGCCGCCGGCGCGGCCAGCGTCAAGAGCACGAGCAGAAGTTGCGAGGCACGCACCATAACACAATCGTACGACGTCGCGCGAGGTTGTCGGGAGGGCGAGGCTCCCGCCGAGCCGCTGCATGCCGCCGAGAGCGCGGCCCAGCGGGAGCTTCGCCCTCCCGCTCCTGGCGCCGCAGAGTCTGCGAACGCGACCACTCAAAAGGTCACCGCGTCGCCGTCGAGGTGGTAGATCGCCAGGTACTTGCCGTCGGGATCGCGGTAGTCGCGAAGCTCGAACGTGCCTTCAACGGCTACCGGACGCACCGTGTAATCGGCCGCTTTGCCGGGCTTCATCTCGACCAGCACGCAGTCGTAAAGCGCCGCGCCCGGCCCGAAGCAGCACTGCATGTTGTCGCGCACCAGCACGAACTGCGTCAGGCCGGTCTGCTGAAAACTGGGCAGGATGTAGCCGCGAATGCGGACCGGCTGGCCGTGGAGGGCCTCGATCGTCGAGGTCAGGAGCGAGCGGTGGTATTCGTCGTTCTTGGTAAGCGGGAACTTGAGCGTGTCGAAAGTGATGTTCTGCGTGCCGGCGGCCACCGCGGGCGTGCGGCTTGCCGCGGTGGTGGCATCCGCAACGGGCGTGGATGCGGATGCGGCGGCCGGGCCGTCGGCGACCTGCGCCTGCGCCGCGGGGCGAGGATCGTCGGGCTGCGCGGCCGGCGCGTGCGCGTCCTGGCAGCCCGCCGCCAATAAGGGCAGCGTCGCCAAGAGGGCCGAAAGCCAGGCTCGCGCGTGCGGTCGGATCACTTCAGATAGTCCGCGTCCAGGTGATAGATGACGCCACCCAGTCCATCCACGGCATTGGCCGGCTCGAAGCGAAATGTCCCGCCCACGTGCCGCAATCGCGTGGAGTATTCGAGCGCCAGCGGCCCCTTGAGCGTCACCAGAATCCGGTCGGTCAGTTTCGGTTGTCCGCCGAAGCAACAATCGCCGTTGTCCCGGCAGAGAACAAATTGCTTGATCCCCGATTGCTGTTTGCCGGGATACACGTAGCCTTTGATGAACACTCGCTTGCCGTTCCAGTCCGCGACGTCCGGCGGGTAGATCTCGCCTTTCACCTCTGTGTCGGGCTGAAGCGAAGCATACGACAATCGTTCGTAGCCCGCGGGCAGCTCCGTCACGTAAGCGTACGCCAGGTAGGCCCAGCCGCCGCACAAGAACAGGATCGACAGCAAAATCCCGGCCCACGCCACGCGGCTGCCGGTCAGTTCCGTGGGGCGAAGGCGGATTCGCCGCAGGGCCACAAGCCCCGTCAATACGCCCAAGACCGGGATAAGGGCCAAACCCCAGTTCAGAAAGGCGAGCGACGAGAGCAGGCCTAGGGCGCCGCTTGTCACCGCCAGGACCGACAGGGCTTTGTACTGCTCGTATTCCTCCGAGAGCACGTCGTCGGCAGCACGTGGGTCCAATTCGACACTCATCGCGAACACCATCGACTCGAAAGAGACAACTACCGCACAGGTGCCGCCCGCTTGCCACGCGCCGCAATCGTGTACGTCGCCAAGACCAGGGCCGCGGCCGCCAACGTGCCGAGGACCGTCCACTTCAACTCGCCGCCGGCCGAAGGGGGCGACGCCGACTCCTTGGCCACGGCCGCGGCCGGCTTCTCCTCGGCCTTTTGGCCGTCCTCAACCTTTTGATCGGGCTTGGGATCAACGGCCCCGACTGTTTGCGCTTTTTGCGGCACGGCCTGCTGAAACACTTCGCTCGGCGCACCTGGGCCGCTACCGGCCGCGGCGGCTTGCGTGTCCTGCGC
The DNA here is from genome assembly GCA_016191115.1 of Planctomycetia bacterium. Classification (GTDB taxonomy): domain Bacteria; phylum Planctomycetota; class Planctomycetia; order Pirellulales; family JACPPG01; genus JACPPG01. Next base: position 22,177 of record JACPPG010000022.1, read on the forward strand.
CGGCGGCGTGGCGGCCGTGGCCGTGGGCGGGGCGCCGGGACCGCCCACGAGCGGGAAGAAGCTGTTGGCGCGCTTCACCGCGTCGGGATCGATCTTCGCCAACTCGTCAATGTACTCCTTCGCCTTCGGATCGGGGCAGGCGCGCAGGTATTGCACCACCGGAACGCGGACCCACGACGATTCCTCGTTGGCGTTCTTGAACAGCGCGACCAGCTTGTCCATCGCCGACCAGTCCTGCCAGCGGGCCAGATCGGAGATCACGAGGTCGGCCAACTGCGGACGGTCGAGCATGTGCTTCAAGGCCTCGACCAGGCGCTCCTTCGGGACGATGGTCGTTTCCTGCCCCAAAAACCGCAGGGCCACGATGGCCGAATACGTGTCCAGATACTCCGACTTGTCGTTCTTCAAGAACAGGTCCTCGACCAGCGGCATGCCGTCCGGACCTTTGAGCGTCAGGTAGGCCGCGATCATGGCGTTGAGCGCCGTGCGGGTCTGGCGGTCGTCGTTGCGGATCAGCTCCTCGAGCATCGGCACGTCTTCCGGCTCACCGCAGATGCCGATCATCGTGAAGTACAGGCCGCGCCGGCTGGGGGACACCTTGGCGTCCTGCACCCAGCGAAGCAACCGATCGTGGTGCATGCGACCTTTCAAGAGCGCCACGTCGGCGTAAGGGGCCTTGGCGAACTCGCTATACGCGTCGCCCGACAATAGCGGGTCCTCGTCCTCCAGGTATTCCTGGAAGAACGCCAGACGTTCGGCCGGGGCATCGGCCAAGGTCGCGATCTTTTCCATGTACTCGATGCCGCGGTCGGTCATCGCCGTGGGGGTGCCCCAGGCGAGGTCCTTGGGGTCGACGCCGTAGAGCAGGAATTGCGTGCCGGGCTCCTGGGTCCCGAAGAACAGGATTTCGATCTTCTTCTTGCCCGCCAGCAGCTTGTCACCCTTCAGGACCTTGACGATCTCAAACGTGCTCTTGGCCGGCGCGCCCGTGGCACCCGATGGATCGGCCACCGGCGGCCGGTCGACCAACCGCGCGATCACGGCGGCGTCGGACGCCTTCAATTCCTCGGCCAATGTCATCGATACGGCGCTGCAAAACGGACAAGCCGTGGCCCCGGTCGGCGTCATGGCGACCGCGACAAGTGCGAGCGGCAGCCAGCAATAGGGGAAAGAACTTTTCACGGCAGGCTCCTGGAATTTGTTTTAGGACCGCGACGACTTCAGACATCGCACAACAGGGCGGCGCCGCGGCGGAACTACGGGCTGGCCGACAACGCCTTGGCCACGTCCGTGCGGTAGGCGCTCATGGCCGGCAAGTAGCCCATCAGGGACGCAAGGACGATCAAACCGGGAATCAACACTAACTCGTAGGGGACGAACTGCAAAAAGCCGATTGTGACGCCGGAAAACGCCTCGACGACCGGTCCCAGTATCCCGACCAGCGCGTGCCCCAGCAAGAAGCCGGCGAGGCCGCCGCCGAGCGACAGCAGGATCGACTCCAGCAGAATCACCGACAGCACGGTGCCGCGGCCTGCCCCCAGGGCCCGCATCACGGCGATGTCGCGCCGCCGGTCGTTCATCGAATTGTAGATGCTCACCATGATGCCGACGCCCGCTACGACGATGATCAGCACGGTCAGTGACAAAAGCGCGATGCTCACGCCGCTGACCATTGTCTTGAAAAAGTCCGAAATCACACGGATGGGCGAGGCGGCTTGGGCCGTCTCCCCCTCGTTGATTGTAGTCCGTAGCGCCTCGGCGCTAAAGTCGTTGGACGCAAGCACTAGAATGGCCGTGACTTCGCGCTGTTCCTCGGGCAGGGGCTCGTGGTGGTGGTCGTGCCCCTCGTGGTCGTGGTGGTGGTTCTCGCCTTCATGCTCGTGCGCGTCAGGGGCGGCGGCCGCCTTTTCGTGCGCGTCGTCGTGCTCGTGCTTGTCGTGGTCGGCGTCGTGGTGATCGGCGTCGCGTGCTTCCCCAGGATGGTCGGCTTCGCGCTCTTCGCCGGCGTGATGCTCGGCCGGTTCCGCATGGCGATGTTCGCCTTCCTCGTGCTCATGGTGCTCGTCGGCCGCGTGCCCCTCTTCCACCGGCTTGGCGTGCTTGTCCAAGAGGTAGAAGCCTTCCATGTTGATGAATAGCGCGCGGTCGTTGGCGGTGCCGGTGGGCTTCAAGACGCCGACGACTTGGAACGCGTCGTGCTTGTGCCCGTCGCCTTCCTTGAGGCCGTGCGTGGGCTGGAACTCGTCGCCAACCTGAAGGCCCGTCTTCTTGGCGACGCTCGCGCCGATCACGGCCTCAAAAAAATGATCGTGCTCGAAGTTTCGCCCGCCCGGCTCGAACTCGTACTTTCTGCCCCCTGCGTATTCGAGCTTGTCGAACAGATCGGGCACGGTGCCGACGACGCGAAAGCCCTGGTAGTTGTCCCCCAAACAATAAGGGATGGCGACTTTCACATACGGCGCAAAGCGGCCCGGCTGATCGCCCGTGGTGACGAATTCCTTGTAGAAGCTGTACGGCAGGTTCTCGATCGGGTCCTGCAAGTGGTAGACCGTGTTGAGGACCAGTTGCAACTGGCTCCCCTTCTTGCCCACCACCAGGTGATAGCCGCAGGCCCCGCGCGTGAACGAATCGGCGATGACTCCCTGCGCCACGAGCACCGCCACCACCAGCGCCACTCCCAGCGCCATGCTGAAACCGGTGAGCGTCGACGCCAAGGCCCGCTGCTCGATATTGCGCCAGGCGATCTTGAGCAGGCTCATGCCGACACCACTGCCTGGTTGAGCTGATCCAGATGGTCGACGCGCGAGAACTGTTCGCTCACTTCCGGCGTGTGCGTCACCAGCACCAGGGCCACGTTCTCTTCCGTGCACGAGTTGCGTACCAGGTCGATGATCTGCTGCTGATGCCCGGTGTCGACGTTGGCCGTCGGCTCGTCGGCCAGCAAGAGCTTCGGCCGGTTGGCCATCGCCCGGGCCACTGCCACGCGCTGCTGCTCGCCCACCGAGAGCATGGCCGGCTTGTGCGTCAAGCGTTTGCCGAGTCCGACGTGCTCCAACAGCCGCTGGGCCCGCGCCTCGTCAACCCGGCCGCCGGTGAAGCTCATCCCCAAAAGCACGTTTTCCAGGGCCGAGAAGCCGGGCAGGAGGTTGAACGTCTGAAAAACGTACCCGATATTGTCGGCCCGGAACCGGTCCCGACCGTGTTCCGACAACCGGCCGATGTCGCGCCCGGCCACCTCCACCAGGCCTGAGTCAGGCCGGGCGATGCCGGCGATGACGTGCAGCAGGGTCGTCTTGCCGCACCCGCTGCGGCCCATCAGGGCCATCTGCTCGCCGGCCGCCACGCGGAACTCGGCAATGTCCAAAATCGGCAACCGGGTGCCATCCGGTTGGGCGAACGACTTTTTGACGTTTTTGAGGAGCAGCATGCGAGCCGTGAGGGGCGGTTTTGGCAGGGCGCGGGCAGCTTCGCAGTCGGAAAACAAGCGCTTAGAGCATAACAAGTTACTGCGAGGCAACAAGCGCAGTTTGGGGCCTCGCGTCGTCGGTCCGGACGCGCGGGACCCGCGGGCGCGCAGTCCGAGCGGTTCAAGCCCCTTCTTTCTATTTGGTACGCCCCGGCCAAGAGGGCGGTTCGCAGTTCGGCCGCTGCGGTCTCGGATTGGGAACGCATACTCCTTGCTGAAACGTGTATCCTCGTGGCAGGAATCGCTCGCCGTGCGCGGCCGGACCGACGGACACCCACGCTCTCAATCGACGGAGACCATCGATGCGCAATGCCTTCCCGATTCGCGGCGCCGCATGCTGGATGACCGCCGCCGTGCCAATCTTGATCGCTGCGACGGCCTTCAACGGTCAGGCGGCGCCAGCCGAGCCGGGCTTGCAGCGGTCGGCGGCCGTGGCCGAGGCGGCGCCTTATCCCGAGGGCGTGACCAGTCTCTGGGAGGCGATGATCGACACCTTCGGCGAAGAAGGACCCCAGCGAGATGCCGCAACCGCGCGAGCCGGGCCGCCCATGAAGGGCGTCGACGGGTTCCTGTCCCGCAAGCGGCCGAACGGCAAGATCGATCCGGAGCTTGTGACCGAGCGCTCGCGCTTGTTCCTGGAGACCGACAAAGGGCACGCGTGGCTTGAAGAGCGCAACAAGCTGGAAGCCGAGACCAACTACGATCAGGTCGTCGACGCGCTATTTGCCGGCGACGACCTGGCGCTTGTGTTCGTAGTCTCCGTCCCCCGGCCGACGGATCTCCCCAAGAGAGTACGCACCGTCCACGTGATCCGCCACGACGACCAGTGGCGCGTGTCGCTCGACATCGCGGCCGACGTCAAAGCACTCTTGGGCCGCGCGGGGCGGGAATCGCTCGCCAGGCTCGAACAGGCGGGCGCTCAACGGCAAAGGCAGATCGTCGCGATCGTAACGCGCCCGCTTGAGAAGCCGCTGCCACTCACAGGGACGTGGTACTCCAGCGGCGGCGGCCGAAGCGTGCTTCTTTCATTCACCCCCAACGGCGAGGTCACGATCTACCAACACCGCGAAGGGCAGGCCGGCATGCAGGTGGCGGACTATCAGGTATTCGGCGACGTCGTTTTGATCGAGACGATGCTCGGGCCCATGCGACTTGTGATCGATCGCACGTGGTACCGCGAGCACGACGGACAGAAGCACTATCGCATGATGATCGAGAACGCGCGACGACTCTGGCCGGACGCAAAGGCTGAGCCCTGGTACGTGCAGCCGTTGATCAAAGGCGACTGGCCCGTGCGGAGACCCGTGAATAGGGATTTAGGGGTTGGGGATTAGGGCAGGGCTAGAGATTAGGAGTCGCCCCCTAGCGGCCGCGCATGGCCCTTTGGATATCGCGATCCACGGATTGCTTCTTGAGCTTTTCGCGCTTGTCGTGCATTTTGCGGCCGCGGCAGATGCCCAATAGCACCTTGGCCTTCCCCTTCTTGAAGTACAGCTTCAACGGCACGAGCGTCAGCCCGGTCTCGTAGGCCTTGCCGGCGAATTTGCGGATCTCGCGGCGGTGCAAAAGCAGCTTGCGGGCGCGCTTGGGTTGGTGGTTGAACTGGTTGGCCTGGAGATACTCGGGGATGTCGCACCCGATGAGCCACACTTCGTCCCCCTTGACGCGGCCGTAGGCCTCCTCGATCGACACCTTGCCGGTCCGCAAGCTCTTGACCTCGCTCCCCACCAGCATGATGCCGCACTCCAAAGTGTCCAGCACTTCGTACTCGTGCCGGGCACGGCGGTTCTGGCTGACCAGCCGCTCGTTGTCGTGCGCGCGATCGGTTGCCGGTTTCTGCTTGGCCATTGGTGACTATATCATCGTCCGCCGCGAACTTTGCCGCGTGTGTGCCACGGCGTGTGTGCCACTCCGCGTGTGCCACGGCTTCGCAGAAGCCGTGCTTTGCCGCTCGGCCCCGGCACGGCTTCTGCGAAGCCGAGGCACACTCCTGTGACTTTGGCCGCCTACCCGGCCAGAACTCCATCTTTCCCGCGATTTTACTCGGTGCTAGAGTAAGGCCATGGTACGCTGGGAGACCGCTTCCTTGAAGGCGCGTATCCCGGCCGGACTTAAGAAAAGTGCGGGAGTCGCGCCAATGCTGCGGAGGCATCGGAGTGATCGTGCCGCGCCGGTCGACCAAACATGATTCCACCACGCGGCCAATCCGTGCGACCTGCTCCCGCGCTGGCGGCCTATCTCCTGGGCTCGCTCGAGTTCGAGGCTTGCCTGGCCCTGCAGCAGCGATTGGTCTATGAAGCGGGCGGCCGGCAGGATGGGCAGATTTCACTGCTAATCTGCGAGCACCCCGCGTGCATCACCGTCGGCCGCCATGGGTCGCGGGCCGACGTCCGTCTGAGCGAACGCTCGCTTGTCACCGAGCGTCTGGCGGTTCGCTGGGTGAATCGCGGCGGCGGTTCTCTGATGCACGCCCCCGGACAACTGGCCGTCTACCCGATCGTGCCGCTAGAGTGGCACGGCTGGAGTGTCGGCGCGTATGTCGATCGCTTGCAATCGGGCCTCGTGGGTGCGGTGGCCGAATTGGGCTTCCATGGCCACGTGCCCGCCGGCCGCCGTGGATTGTGGGGCCGCACGGGACGGATCGCGGCGGTGGGCGTGGCCGTGAAAAACTGGACGACGTACTACGGCGCCTACGTCAATGTCTCGCCGGCCCGGCGGTTGCTCTCGTTCGTGCATGCTGACACCACCCGCCGCGCGGCGATGAGCTCGTTGGCCATCGAGCGGCAGCAGCCCGTCAACATGACCCGGGTCCGCGAGGCCCTTGTGCGGCACCTGGCCGCCGCACTCGATGCGCCGAGGTATCATGTTCATACGGGGCACTCGCTACTGGCTCCTCCGAGGGTGGCATATGGCGCCCGAGCCCGCGTTGGCTAGCCTGCCGATCGTCACGCCGGCGGAAAAGCGGAGTCTGCCGCTATCGGACCACGGTTGTGGGGCGCGCGGCGATTTGCCCCAGCCACCCGAATCCCCGGCAGCCGCGCCGCGCTTGCCCCGTTGGCTGAAGCGGAACGTGCCCAAGGGGAACGCCGACCATTTCACGGCCCGGCTCCTGGACGAGCTGCGGTTGGAGACGGTGTGCGACAATGCCAGGTGCCCCAACCGCATGGAGTGCTACTCGCAGAAGACGGCCACGTTCATGATCCTGGGCAACGTCTGCACCCGGCCATGTGGGTTTTGCGCCGTCCACAAGGGGAAGACGCAGCCGGTCGAGGACGACGAGCCGGCCCGCGTGGCCGAGGCGGCGGCCCGATTGGGCTTGAAGCACGTCGTGATCACGTCGGTAACCCGCGACGACCTGGCCGACGGCGGGGCCGACCATTTTCATCGTTCGGTTCTTGCGGTCCGTCGCCGCACCGGCGCGGCCGTCGAGGTGCTCACGCCCGATTTCCTGGGCAGGGCGGGGGCGATCGAGCGCGTCGTCGCGGCCCGGCCGGAGGTGTTCAACCACAACACCGAGACCGTACCGCGGCTCTACCGCGCGGTGCGCGGCCGCAAGAGCGACTATCGCTGGACGCTGGCCTTGCTCCGCCGCGTGCGCCAGCTCGATCCCTCGATCAAGACCAAGAGCGGATTGATGCTGGGGCTGGGTGAGTCGCGCGAGGAGCTGTTCGACACGCTCGTCGACTTGCGCGACGCCGGCTGCGATTTCCTGACGCTCGGGCAATACTTGCAGCCCTCGCCCGAACACTTGCCGGTAGTGCGCTACGTCCCGCCGGAGGAGTTCGAGGAGCTGGGCCGCGCCGCCCGGCGGCTAGGCTTCACGCAAGTGGCCAGCGGCCCGTTCGTGCGCTCGAGCTACCACGCGCGGGAGATGGCCGAGAGCCAATGATGAATGATGAATGCGGAATGATGAATGCGAAGAAACGTGCACGGTCGCCGACGCGGTCCTCTGGCCTCTAGCCTGTGGCCTCTCGCCTCACACCCATGCGTCACAACCTCGTACTGCCGGACTTGGGCTTGGGCGAATTGCCCGTGACGGTCAGCCTGTGGCTGGTGGAAGTCGGCGCCGAAGTGGCGGAAGGGGACCGGCTGGTCGAATTGGCGGCCGAAAGCGTGACAGTCGATCTGCCCGCCCCGACAAGCGGCGTGCTCGTCGAAACGCTGGCCGTCGAAGACGAGGAAGTGCAAGTCGGGCAGGTGCTGGGCGTGATCGAGGCGGACGAATAGTCGCACGTCACTTCACTAGCTCCAGCGTGCCCCACACGCTTGGGTCCTCGCGGTAGGGAAACTCTTTGCCGCAGCTAAATGTCTGCTCGCCCAGCTCCTGGTCCACCACCGCGTAGGTGAAGCCCAGCCGCGGGTGTTCGGCCGGGTCCCAGCCGGTCAGCGCCGCCGCCGGGATGTGCGCTTCGAGCACGTAGCCATCGACCCGCTTCTCGCTCCGCGTCCGCAGCGCCTCGGGCCGCACCGGCTTGGGGTTTTCGCGGGCCCGGTTGATGAAGAACAGTTCGCCGTACGGGTCGGCCAGGTTCCGCCCACTTCCGGCCGGCAGAAAGATGAACTGGTGGCAGAAGCGGCTGGCGCGGTGGATGTTATGCGTGTCGCGGGTGTCGATCCACACCCGCAGCCCGTCCGATTCGTCGGGGCGTGACTCGCGGCACCACGGCGGCCTTCGCTTCCCCTCGACGTGCACGTAGAACGCTAACCCCGCCTCGCTCCATCCGGCCCGCACGTCGGCAAACGTGGCAAGCCCCTCCAGGTCGCCGAAGCTGGGGAGCCGGCTGGCGGGGGGCAACTTCGTCCCGGCCGCCGTCCACAAGGGCTCGTGGTGCCGGCACGGCACCGCGAAGCGAAACAAGAACCGCGGCGGCAACAGGCGATCGGTCATAGGTTTCATCAAGGCATCCGCAGATTTTCACGGATTCCGCGGATTACACGGCAGAGTCGACACGGATCGAATCGGCGGACAAGACCGCAAACCACCGACGCGAGCCCTCATCCTCCCCTTCAAATCCGCGAAATCCGCGCCATCTGCGGATGATCTTCTTTCTTCACAGCCGGCTGCCCCGCCGCCGGCCGTTCACGCCACCTGCGCCAGCACGTACGGCCCCTTGGGAATCACCGCGATCGTTGCTTTCGGTCCATGCTCGGCGAGCGATTCGGCCACGGCCACTTCGACCGTCGGGGCACTGCGGACGAACAGCCGGTCGAGCGTTTCGGCCGGCAGACCGTCGCTCACGATGCGGACCTGTGCCTTGCGGCATACCTTGGCCAGCTCCTCGAGCTGCCACTGATCCATCACGAAATAATCCTTGCCCAGGATCCGCTCGACGAACACATCCAGGCTCGCGTTCTCGTCGAACAGCCGCTGGAACTGGGGGCTGCCGATCCCTTCGCTCAGGCTGGCTGCCAGGATGATGGTGCCCCCTTGCTTGACGATCGGCAGGGCGCCGGTGAGCCCCTTCACGGCCTGATAGAACGTTGCGTCGAGCGGATATCCGGCCGAGCTGGTGACCACCACGTCGACCGGCTCCGGCACGGTGTCCACGACCACGCCGCGGCAGAAATCCACGCCCTCGAGAAACGCCTGCTCCATATCGCCAGCCACGATGGCAAGGGAACGCCGCTCGGTGTCGATCACCGCGTTGACAATGAAGTCGCAACCCGCGCGGCGGGCGATCCACGTGTTCTCCTCGTGAACGGGGTTGCCTTCGAGAATGCCGCAATCGGCCCGCGGGTGCTCGAGAAAATCCGGCCCGTGCCAGACCTTTACGGTTTCAAGGGCCGCCAGACCGGGGCAGACCAACTTGCGGCCGCCGGAGAACCCGGCCATCAGGTGCGGCTCGATCAGGCCGGTTGTGATCTTCAGGTCGGCCGCCAGGTACCGCGAGTCGATCCAGATCGGCACGCCGCGCGGGCTACTGCCCAGGTGCGCGTGCTCGTCGAGCCGGGTGCCATGATGGTTTTCGATCCGGTATCGCTCGACGATTTCCGCCCCGACCATCTCCACAAGTTCCGCACCCTCGTTGGGCCGGTGCAGGCCCGTGGCCACGAGGATCGTGATTTGCGAGCGCGGAATGCCGGCCACCTCCAGCGTGGACAAGATCGCCGGCAAGATCAGCCGGTTGGGAACCGGCCGCGTGATGTCGCTGATGACGACGCAGGCGCTTCCGCGGCCGCGGGCCAACTCGGACAAGGGAGGTGTGCCGGTGGGCGAGCGAAGCTTGCGATCGAGCTCGGCCGCGGGGTCGGCAAGCGGCGGGGCATTCCGATAACCCAACGTGCGAACCACGCGATCGGCTGGCAGCTCGACCGCGAGCCCCGTCTTGCCGTACTCGAGCGTGACGCGCATGGTGATTGGTTGACCGCAAGGCCCCCGTGGGAGGCGTTTCCCGACGCCGAACGATTCCGGAGCGGGTGGCGAAATCGCGCGTTGTTCGTCGCCGACGGGAGTCGCCTCCTGCACGATTGCCGGACAACTATTTCTTGCCGCCCTTGGCCGGGGCCTTGGCTGTGGCAGCAGGGGCCTTTGCGCCAGCGGCCGGGGCCTTGCCTCCAGCGGCAGGTGCGGCGGCGGGTGCGGCGCCCGGAGCCCCGGCGGCAGCGGTTTCACCCTCGGCGGCCTCTTCCTTCGCCTTCTTTTTCTTCTTCATCGCCAGTTTCTGCACGCGCACCTTGGGCAGGCCCAGCGGGCTGCGCCCATCGGCCCAGCGATCGGTCTCCTTGAGCTTGGCGATCCGCTCGCCGCGCGTGAGCACGCTGCGGGCCCGGACCAGGCCGACCTGAAACCGCAGGCTTTTGTCCATCGTCATGGCAATTCTTCTCCCACTTGTATGCCGCTACAGTCCGGTCGCCGGACGGGATGGGCGTGTGGCTGGGCGCCATGCCCACGCCGCGCGTGGGCATGCTTCTTTTGGCCGGGTAATCCCCGCCTGGCTGGATTGCGCGCAGCCAAGATCAGCCAGTATACGTTTGTGGACCGCCGGGGATCAAGCCGGCGACATTCGGCTCCAGGGCCATCCTGTTTTTCAAAATGGCGAGGCGGGAAAATGGGACTGGCTCCGAGCATAAACAGCGCAAGCCCCTTCAGACCAACGTTTCGTCTCGGTGCCTGTCCCACTTTCCCGCCGGTGCGCCGCCGTCCAGCTTGAATCCGTGAACGGCCCTGCATTCGGCTCTCCGTGCGACCAATTTGTCGCAGACATTGTCCGCGGCTGCAAGCGGCACGATGTTTGCGGCGATTTCTTCGTTAGGGAAAGGGCCAGCCGAGGTCATTGTGTCCGCCAGGGGTCGGACCGATGCCCCCAAGGGTTCCGATGTACTACCTCTACGGGGCCAAGCCGGGCGTGGAGCGCAAGCTCGTGGCCACCTTCGGCTCCGAGCAGCAACTGCTGGCTTACGTGCACTGGGCAACTCTGTCGGCCATCGACGGATTGCACAAGTTCGAGCAGGGCAGCCCGCTCGCCGGCTACGGGCGGTGGAGCTATTCGGACAAGCCGCTGACGGAGGAAGACCCGACGTCGGTGGAGCACAATCCATCGCCGAGCATGCTGTGACGTTTGCCGCCGCGCGATATTTAACGGAGGTTCAACCCATGTCCAAATGCGAGGTTTTGCAACGAGTTTGACAAGGCCTTCACGGTGACCGTCCCCTCTCCCAGGGCTTTGCAGTTCTCCTGCATGGCACCCGACCATGTCGGACAAGGCCCATTCGTTTGGGTAGCTGCTTCTCTAGTGTCGTTTGAAGTATTGGACTTCGCGCTCGTGCTGCTCGGCGGCGGCCCGCGTGCGGAACGTGCCGAGGTTGCGCCGCTTCCCCGTGCGGGGATTCTTTTTGCGGGAGTACAAGCGGTACTCGCCCGACGATAGCTTGCGAATCATGGCGATCTCCTTTCGACCTCTCCGACACGGCAGCGCCGCGCGTTCCGCCCGCCCCATGAGCGAGGCAAGTCATGTGCCACGGCTCGCCCCGGAGAAATGCCACCCACGCGAAGCGTGCTGTCGAAATGATCGACGTATCGATCAACGGCTCCGCCCTCCAGGGCCGCGCGGAAGCGGGAAAATGGGACTGGCTCCGAGCGCACAAAAGCGGAAGTCCTTTCACACGAGGCTTGCGTCTCGGTGCCTGTCCCACTTCCCCTCCGGTGCGCCGCCGCCCAGCTTGAATATGTGAACGGCCCTGGACTCCCCGCTTTGACGCGCCCGTGCAAGCAGCACCGCGCTTTTGCACCGCCGCCCGCCGTGGATTACAGTGCCATCGGCGTTGGGCTCCGACCGGGACCCGCGCCAGCGGCCGGTGGCCGGGCATGAGCGCGGGGAACACTGCATGAAAATCATCGACATCCTCACGTATCCGGTGCATCTCGGCGGGAACCACGTGTTCGTCAAGGTGCTCACCGACGAGCACCTGTACGGCATCGGCGAGGCGTATCGCGTCGGGCCTGACGAGGCCGTCGAGCAGACCATCCACTATTTCAAGGACTGGCTCGTTGGGCAGGACCCGACGCGGATCGAGCACTTGTATCGGGTGATGTACAACGGCTCGCGCTTTCCCGGCGGCTCGATCGTCAACGCGGCCATCAGCGGCATCGAAATCGCGCTGTGGGACCTGAAGGGCAAGGCCTACGGCGTGCCGGTGTATCAGCTTCTGGGAGGCCGCTGCCGCGATCGCATTCGCGTGTACCGCGCGGCCGGTGGCGGCAGCACCCCGCAGCAAATCGAAGACGATGTCCGCGACGTCGTGGGGCGGCAAGGCTTCACCGCGATCAAGACGTCACCACAGCCGGGACATTACCAGCAATTGCCATGGGGGCAGGTCTTGCGCGAGTCGCGGCGGCGGATGGAGATCCTTCGCAAAGCGGTGGGCGACGACGTCGACATCGCGCTCGACCCGCATGCGCAGATTTTCGAGCCGATCCGCGCGCAGGAGCTGGCCGAGGTCGTGAAGCCTTTTAGGCCGCTCTTCTACGAGGAGCCGCTGCGGCCGGAGAACATCGCCGCCATGGCGCGGTTGCACGAGAAGATCGACATTCCGCTGGCGACCGGCGAGATGCTCGTCACGAAGTACCAGTTCCGCGACTTGATCGCCGCCAATGCGGCCGACATCCTGCAGCCCGATCTGCTGCTGTGCGGCGGGTTGCTCGAAGGCAAGAAGATCGCCGCGATGGCCGAGGCGGAGTACCTCACCGTCGCCCCGCACAATCCGATGGGCCCGATCTCGACGGCGGTCTCGGCCCATTTCGCCGTGAGCACGCCGAACTTCCTGATCCTGGAGTACGTGCCCGACAGCCAGCCGCCCGCGCGCGATTTGATCCTCAAGCCGTTCGCCTATGCCGAAGGCTGGCTGGAAGTGCCCGACACGCCCGGGCTGGGGATCGAGCTGAACGAAAAAGCGTTTGCCGGCAAGCCGCTGGTAAAATGGCGGCGCGAGCTCATGCTGGATCGGGACGGGAATGTTGGGTTTCAGTAGGGGTTGAGGATGCGCGCCACTTCCTCGACCTCGCGCAAAAAAGTAATCCTGAAAATCGGGGAGAGCGCAATGCCACCAAAAGCCGTTCGAGTCACGAGTCTCGTCGTCACCGGAATTTCAATCTTATTGGGCGCTGTGGGAATGATTGTGAGCTTTGTTTTCTTATCAATGGTAGGCCCACAAGATGTTCTAGCCGGGCAGGCAGGCTTTGTAGGCGGATCAATCATCATGGCTGGTGGCGTCGTGTCTCTCGCCGTTCTTGCCTTGTCAACGACTCGGGATAACAGCCCCTGAGTTAGTGCCATCTGGGGCATGGAATGGGTGCAATCCATGTGGCGCGAGCGTGTGTCTCGACGTGAGTTCCTCGCGGCGAGCGGCGCCGCGGCTGCCGCACTACCAGTGGCGGCGGTGGTCGCGCGGGCTGAGCCGGCTGATGCGCCAATGATCATCGACTGCCACGCGCACATCTACAGCGAGGACGAGAAGACTTACCCGCCGATCGAGAAGCCTTATCGTCCGCCGGCCGGCAAAGGGACGATCGCCCACTTGCGGCAGGAGCTGAAGGCCAACGGCGTCCGCCGCGCGATGGCCATCCAGACGTTCACGTTTTACCGCTGGGACAACCGCTTCACGGCCGATGCGTCGCGGGCCAATCGCGACGTGATCGCCGGCGTGTGTACGCTCGATCCCGACGATACGAAAAGCCCGGCCATCCTCGAGCGATACGTCAAGGAGTCGAACGTCCGTGGAGTTCGAAGTATTCCGGCCAAAAGCGGGCGGCTCGACGACCCGGGCGTCGACGCCTTGTGGTCGGCCGCCGAGCGGCTTCGCATAGTCGTGTGCGTGCTCGTGAATCGCGACAAGCGGCCTGAGATCGAAGCCCTCGCCGCCCGGCATCCAAGGCTGCCGGTGGTGATCGACCATTGCCTCAACGTCGCGGCCGGCCCGAACTGCGACGCCATCGTGGCCGACATGATCGCGCTGGCGAAGGTGCCCACTCTGCACGCCAAGCTCTCCTACGTCGTGACCGGCAGCGCGGAGGAATATCCGTTTCGCGACATGCACGAGTCCTGTCGGCAGATCATCAAGGCCTATTCGCCCGAGCGGTGCGTGTGGGGGAGCGACTTCCCCTGCGAGCTGTGGTGCCCGAAGGCGACGTATGCGCAGCACCTCCGCGTGTTCACGCACGAGCTGGGCCTCGACGCCGAGACGAAGCGCCAAGTGCTGGGCGAAACCGCCCGGCGGCTGTGGTTCGCGACGTAGACGCTGGCAGGTCCCTCGCTGGCGCTCTGGCGCTTCGGGCTTGTGTAATGGGTCACCGAGGGCTCCGAGGTTTGCCGACCTAGTCTAGTCCACCTAGATCTAGCACTAGATCTAGGTGAGGTGCTTGCACCCGATTGTGATAGCCGAGATTTTTTTGTGAACCAGCGGAACCCTTCCGGCGTCTAAGGTGTTTAGAAGGGTTGACGCCGCGGCGGTCGCGGTGGGCTCTTTTTGAAACGCCGAAACGCCTTATTCAGGTTCTTCCTTCAATGATGTTCTTACGGCCAAGACCGATCCAAGAATGCATAGCCGGGAGTTATTCCGCGCAGCGAATGCGATCGCTGCAAGGTAATTCCCCCGCGCTACCTCTGCGCTTGTGACGCTTGGCTCTCAGTTCGCTCTGGCTGCCAAAGCCCGGTGTCACAAGGACATCGGGCTTTTTTTGTTGGCCTGTCGGTAGCGGCAAAACACAACACGAAGTCTGGGTCGGTAGCTGAGACGGTTTAGCGCTTGGCTGAAAACCAGGAGACGAGGATTCGAGCGCCTCCCGACCCACTGCGCTCAGCATGCGCGCTGACGGCGACACAACATGGCTCGTTCGTCTATCGGCATGAGGATACTGCCCTTTCAAGGCGGAGAGATGGGTTCGACTCCCATACGAGCTACTGACGTGGGGAACAAAGGACAACGGGATGTTGGGTAACGGCAAGCCCACGTGTTTTGGGCACACGATCGTGTCGGTTCGATTCCGGCCATCCTGACTTGCACACAAGGAAATGAGAACGGTAGTCGAGGGCTGGTTGCCCAAACCCGGCTGATATCCAGGTGGCGCTGAGTTCGATTCTCAGGACTACCACTGAGCAGAGACCTTCTGAGAACGGAGACACGACGTTGGCAACACACACGCGGCTTAAACGCATACGCCTCACCCAACATTTGGGGTCGTGGCGTAACGGTAGCGCTTCCGCCTTTTAAGCGGAATGGTAAGGGTTCGACTCCCTTCGGCCCCACTGATCGCGCGTAGCTCAGTGGTGAGAGCAGGTCTCTTATAAGGATCAGGTCGAGGGTTCGATTCCCTCCGCGCGGATTGTGCGCGCAGAACGAGAAAAAAACGAAATGGGATCAAGGTGTTAGCGGCAGCATGCCTGGCTCTTAACCAGGTCGGTGAGGGTTCAAGTCCCTCTGGTCCCACTGATTGAAAAAGCACTGGTCGTCCAGCGGCGAGGACTCCGCACCCGTAATGCGGCGACGTGGGTTCGAGTCCCACCCGGTGCCCTGTTTGTTCTTTGACAATTCGACCAGCGATTCGATGCGCCCATGATGTAGCGGCAGCCTACTGCCTTGCTATGGCGGAAGTGCGGGTTCGACTCCCGCTGGGCGCTTCAGTTTCAGGGTGTGGGATAGCCTGGTAATCCGCCTGCTTTGGGCGCAGGAGAGCGTCGGTTCAAATCCGACCACCCTGACTCGCATCAGAGTGTAGCGAAGCCTGGCATCGCGCCGGGCACCAGGTACTCATGGTCGGGGGAGCTTGAGACGACCAACACTTCGCGTCGGTGCCCGGTTCAAATCCTGCCACTCTGACTCATTGCGGTGGGGCCTGTGCTGGTACAGGCAGGCGGCTGTTAACCGCTCCTTCACAGGTTCGATTCCTGTCGCCGCAGCTCTAACGGAAGGACAAGCCAATTGGCGATGGCAACTGTCTCGAAAACAGTCGAGCCACCCACTTCGCGGGTACCCGGCCTTGAGGGTTCGACTCCCTCTCCTTCCGCTTCACGTGCTCTTGGCCGATCGGCAAAGGCATCAGCCTTCCAAACTGAACAGGCGGGTTCGACTCCCGCAGGGCACTCTTCGATCGGGGATCGGCTAACGGCAGGCCGCCTGGCTTTGAACCAGGCTGTGGAGGTTCAAGTCCTTCTCCCCGAGCTTTGTTGACATTTATTCCGGGGCAGTTGCTGCTGGTAGGAGCTATTGCAATAAGTTGTGGATGGGGAATTTTCAGGCGGCGGTTTCTTGGGGTTTGATTCCGTCGATGAATTGAGCTCCGGCGATCACGTCTGCTAGTAGCTGTGAACCGTTCAACAGCCGCCATCTTTTGGAGGCG
>JACPPG010000011.1 GCA_016191115.1 Planctomycetia bacterium
CGCTCGGTGGCGGCGTCTGGGGCGCCGGGACACAATCGATCTCTCGCCGGCGATTTTTTCTGGGACTGCTGCGCAGCAGTCCCAGAAAAACCTTCCACTAGCAAACCCTTTTTGGATACCTTTGGCAACATACAAGACGCAACGTTGGTCTGAAAGGGCTTGCGCTGTTTATGCTCGGAGCCAGTCCCATTTTCCCGCCTCGCCATTTTGAAAAACAGAATGACCCTGGGGCCACGGAGCCTTACCGGCCGCGCTCTTCGCGGTGGGCCGCTTGCGCGGCCAGCTCTTCCTCGATCCACGCCTCCAGCTCATCCCAGTCCACCGGCGGCAGACGCGACAAGTCGGGCCGGAGGATGGTCGCCCCCTTGATGTAGACGTGGACGATCTCGTGTTGCGGCCTGGCGGTGTTCCAGTGCAGAAGCACGCGGATGCACCGCCGCAGCGAGCCGGGCACGTCCAGCTCATGCGCGCACAAGAGAGGCACGTCCAGCCAGCCCAACTGCCGTGCTGCCAGGGCCGGGAACTCGGCATTCAGGTCCACCGTCGTGGTGAAAATGGCGCTGGCCACGTCCGCCGGAACGACGCCATTCTGGCGAATCATGAGGGCCAAGAGCTGGCGGGCCGCCTTGAGTATCTCCTCGCGCGTGTCGTCCTCCGCCGTGGTCGCCCCGCGGACGCCGCGACAACGAACGATGTCAGGCTCTGACGGGGTCATGGCAGCAGCAAGGTTGGTCCAGGCCCAAATGCTGAATGATGAATGCGGAATGATGAATGGACAAGAGCGCGTCTGTCTTTCATTCATCATTCATCATTTAGTTTTCGTTTCGTTCCAATAGACCCGGACATTATGCGTCTGCCGGCCCACGGCCACGATGTCGCGGCGACCGTCGCCGTCGAGGTCTGCCACGGCCAGGTCCTCGATCGCCACGCCGCCTGGATCGAACGCGCTTTTGCGCCATCGGCCGGCGGCGGCATCCTCCGCCTTATAGATCCGCAGGCCGCACCGTGCCTCGCCGCTTAGCTCGTCGCGAACGCCGATCACCAGTTCCTCGTCCGCGTCGCCATCCAGATCGGCGCACCACACGGCGTGGCCCCATTTCAACTGATCGTCCAGGACGTGCCGCCGCCAAAGCCTTGCTTCGCCGCCGGACGGAGCGCTCGCCGTGGCGGCCGTCTCGGGCGGCGTGTACGCGACGACCTGGAAGCCGTGCCACGGCTCGATCGTGGCGATGTATGGCCCCTTGGCCAGCCGGCCGAGCTTCACTTCGCTCGCGCCACGATTGGGGCGGCTTTCCTGATCGCCCGTGCCAATGTGCCTTCGGCTCCACCGCCCGTCGGCCGCCCGCTTGAGCAGGTTCACTCCCTCGAAACTGGCCACCAGGATCTGCGGGCGGCCGTCGCCGTCGACGTCGGCCGGCCAGAGATTGTGCGTGACGTGCAGGTCCTCGTTGAGCACTTCCATGGGCCACGGATCGCGGCGCGGATCGGCCGGGATCTTGAAGGCCAGGATCCGCACGCCATGGGCGTCCCACTCGGGCCCCTTCGTGTCGCGCCCCATCAAGGACGCGGCCACCAGCTCGGCCCGGCCGTCGCCGTCGAGGTCCGCCCACCGCATGCGGTGCATCATCGGCTCCTCGGCGATGGCGTGCACCCCCCAGCGCCCCTCGCCGTTTGCCGGGCGCGACAGCCACTGCACGGTCCCGCCCGTTTTTGTATCGAACGGCCGCCAGTCCGCGCCCAGCGCGAAGTCGAGCTTTCCGTCGCCGTCGATGTCGTAGGGGGCGATGCACACGTTGTCGCGCTTCGTCTGCCCCTCGATGAGGACGTGTACCTGCCAGGTGGGATTCTCGTACCAGATGACGCGCGCCGTATCGACCACGACGACGTCGGGCCGGCGGTCGTCGTTCATGTCGGCCGCGACGACGGCGTACCCCACGCCCAGGCCGGAGCCGATTTCCTCGGTGCGGAAGGCCAGATTCTGCGCCGAGGCGGCGGCAGGGGCGACCAAGAGAATCAAATGCGGAATGATGAATGATGAATGATGAATGGCTTGGGGGGCGGGCATCCTGCCCGCCTCATTCATCATTCCGCATGCATCATTCATCATTGGCTTCCCTTGATCTCGCGCAATTGCACGCGGCGGAATGTGACCGGCGTGCCGTGGTTTTGCAGGCACACGTAGCCGCACAGCGGCTTGTCCTTGATCTCGTCGATCTTCGATTGATCGACGTCCTGCACCTGCTGCCCGTTGAGCCGCACGACGATCCGCGGCCCGACGCACTCGACCTCGACCGTGTTCCACGCGCCGGCCGGCTTGATGGGGTTACTGGTGGGGGCCACGTAACGGTACAGCGAGCCGGTGGAATGATCGTCGGCCGGCTTGCCCGCGTCGTCCTGGAGTTGCAGCTCGTAAGCCGCGAACGACGGACGAGTCTGCCGTACGTTGCGGTAGGGAACCGTGCGGATGCCGATGCCGCTATTGGCACCCTTTGCGAGACGGAATTCCGCCTTCAGCGCGAAATCGCACACCCGCCGCTCCAGCCGCAAGAAGCCGAAGCCGCCCCCGCCGCAGCGCAGCTCGCCATCGGCGACGGTCCACACGGGCACCGTCTGCTCGCCGTCCTTGCGGACCTGGTTTCCTTCGACCACCCAGCCCACGATGTCCCGGCCGTTGAACACATCTTCCCAAGCCGGCTCGGCGGCCGACAGCGTCGTCGCCGACACGAGCACGAGCGTGCAGCAGATGGCCATCTTCGGCACACATCGACGCGCAAAACACTTGATCATCGTCGAACTCCTCGAAGTCACGGCTCACTTGCCGCGCGGCGCGCCAATCGCGTAGAGGGCGTCGAAACTTCGCACATAGATCCGCCCGTTCGAGATCACCGGCGAGGCCGAGATGGCCTCGCCCAGGTCGTTGGAGGCGAGGATCTCGAACGTCAGGCCGGCCTTGACCACCGTTACCACGCCGTTCCGCGCGGTGACGTAGATCTTGCCGTCGGCATAGACGGGCGACGCACGGTGCCGCTGCGGCTCTGTCCGCTCCTCGTACAACTGCCGGCCCGTCTTGGCGTCCATGGCGATGAGCACGCCGTTCTCGCGGCACAGGTACACGATGCCGTCGTGCACCAGCGGAGAGGGGACGTCGGGCGTGTTTTGCGGCCGCGTCCACACATGACCCTGCTCCGTCTCGGAGATGTCGCCCACGGCGTCGGGCGAGATGCCCAGGACGGGCCCGTTCTTGGCGCTGGGGACGACAACCAGGCCCTCGGCCGCCACGGGCGAGGCGACGAACCGCAGCGTGGGGTTGTAGCGCCCCTTGGGATTGAGGCCGCCGCAGCGCCAGATTTCGCCGCCGTCGGCGAGCCGGTGCGCGACGACGTAGTCGCAGCCGTGCGTCAGCAGGAACTCGTGGTCGAGGTCGCGATAGAGCAGCGGCGACGCGTAGGAGTGCTCGCACTCGGCGCGGGCGTCGCTTGTGCGGTGCTGCTTCCAGATTTCGTTGCCGGTCGCCTTGTCGAGGCACAGGACGTGCGCCGCGCCGGTGTACAGCAGTTGCAAATACAACCGGTCGCCGTCCAAGACAGGCGTGCTCGTCATCCCGAATTGGATGTTGAACTTGCCGTAGCGGTCCTGGAGATTGAACCGCCAGACCTCGTTGCCGGCTAGGTCGTAGCAGGCCAAATCGCCGGTGCCCATCATCGTCCATACGTGCTGTCCATCGGTCGAGGGGGAGGGGGAGGCGGAGTTGCCTTCGTCGTTGCGGACTTCCTGGTCGCCGCTGCCGACGATGCGGTCCCACAAGAGCTTGCCCGAGGTGTCGACGCACAATAGCAAGAGGTCGCGTCCTTTGGCGCTGGTCAGAAAGATACGGTCCCCCCATATCACCGGTGTCGCGCCGGCCGGGCCAGGCAAGGCCAGCCGCCAGGCGACATTTTCGGTCTTGCTCCAGCGGACCGGAAGATCGGTCTCTCGGCTGGTGCCGTCGTTGCGGGGACCGCGCCACTGCGGCCAGTTCTCAGCCTGGGAAGGACTGGCCCCGAACAGAAGGGCCGCGGCGACCAGGATCGGCAGGCGAGTGATGTGTCGCTTCATGCGGAATAGGGATTGGGGGCTAGGGGGCTGGGGATTGGGAAGCCAGTCGGATTCCAGGCCGGGCCCACAAGCCGTAAAGGCCCGGCAGTGCGTTACTTTCGCTGATTCTTAAAGGCCGGTCAAGCTGCGGATGGGGTGGAGCAGAGCCATTGTGGTTGTTCAAAATCGCGAGGCGGGAAAATGGGACTGTCCCCCTTCTTCGGACGGTTCTCGCATGGACTCTTAAGGTGGACGCAATCGTGCGGGGGTTTGCAGAGACATGCCCACGAAGCCAAACCCCCGATCCCTAAGCCCTAGTCCCCGGCCCCCAACCCCGAAGGATCGACCGAAAAATAACTTCTCCTCAATACCCTCGCCCCTTGCGGGAGAGGGCGCCCGTGAGGGGTCGGAGAATCAGGAAGTTATTTTTCGGTCGATCCTCAACCCCGAAACTAAAATCTTGCCAAAAGCCTTGCAACAACACCGCCTTGCGGTAGAT
This sequence comes from Planctomycetia bacterium, assembly GCA_016191115.1. Lineage (GTDB taxonomy): Bacteria > Planctomycetota > Planctomycetia > Pirellulales > JACPPG01 > JACPPG01. Next base: position 4,574 of record JACPPG010000011.1, read on the forward strand.
AATGGCTTCCGCGAGCGGGGGACGTCCTGTCCACTCCTTGGCCAACGGGCGAGGGGGGGATTGTGCGCCCCGCGCTTCCACGCGCACGTCACCCCTCGGGCACAAAACCGGGGCATGCGCGTGGCGCTGGTCCGTGGCGAGTATATACGCCCGGCTTATCGTTTATCCGCCGGGCATGCGTGTGTGCGTTTGTCGTCCTAATCCTTTTCATTTTGAAGGAGCGTGCGATGTCTCGTCCCATTCCCCGTTCCCGCTCGCGCGGGGCGTTCACACTAGTCGAGCTGCTAGTGGTGATCGCCATCATCGGCATCTTGATTGCCCTGTTGCTGCCCGCCGTGCAGGCAGCCCGCGAAGCCGCCCGTCGCGCCCAGTGCTCGAACAACTTGAAGCAGATCGGGCTGGCGCTGCACAACTACCACGACTCGAACAATAAGTTCCCAATCGGCGCCAAGGCACAGGCGCCCATTAGCGCCGGCAACGCAGCTCCCAATGGCACCGTCGGCAACTCGTGGTGGGTCGGCGCGCTGGCCTACGCGGAGGGGCAGAACGTCTTCCAGCAGTGGGACCAGATCGCCCCCAACAACGGCCATCTGGGCTACCTGAATGGCGTGCCCTTGTGCCCGCCGAATGCAATTCTGGTCGGCAATGCGCAGGGGACGACCAGTTCGGCCGGGTATCGGCCCGGATTCATGATCTGCCCCTCGAGTCCCTTGCCGCAGTTCTTCAGCACCGTGGCGGTGCCGCACCCGGCGACGAAGGTGAACGTGCAGTTGCAGATCGTGCAGCCGAACTATTCGGGCGTGATGGGGGCCGTCGCCCTGCTGGCCGACAAGAATAATATCCCCTTCACTCTGGGCGTCGACCCCGCGACACCCACGGCAACGTTTGGGAAGACCGACGGACGCGTCCAAGTGACCCCTTGGGGCGTTGCGACCGGATCGGGCGCGCTCATCCCCAACAAGGCCTACGGCATCGCCGGCCTCTCCGACGGCACCACTAACGTCATGGTCGTCGCCGAGCAGTCCAACTACATGTACATGCGGCCCGCGGCCAACGGCATCGGCACCCAGGTCGACCCGCGCGCCAGCTCGATCTGGGGTGGCTTTTTCGGCACCAACACCACCGGCACGCCACCGGGCATGCCCAGTGGAAGCGGCACCACACCGCAGTCCGCCAACATTGCCAATCTGATAGCCGTGCGGTGGCCGATCAACGCCTACAACGCGCGGACCTACAAGAGCAACAACCCGCTCATACCCCCTCCGAACGAAGGGCCCACGACTCCGGGTACCAATTCGACGTGTCCGAACACGGGCATTTGCGAGGGGGGAAACACCGGGCAGTTCGGCGACGGCGTGGGTTACAACAACCCGATCAACTCGGCCCATCCGGCCGGGGCGCTCGCGCTCTTGGGTGACGGATCGGTGAAGATCCTCAAATCGGAAATGGACCTGGTCACGCTCAAACGCTTTGCGATCCGCGACGATCGCCTGCCGCTCAGTGGAGGTGGCGGCGGCGCCTTTGAGTAGCGCGTAGGGTGCACTGTGTGCACCAAGAATCGCGGTGCTCGCAGAGCACCCTACCATCTCATTAGGCCGCGGCGCGGCGCTCCCAAGCGCGCGGCCGCGGCCTTTTCGTTGATTGCCCTACCGCGTTCGCACGTTCGCACGACGCCAAAGCGGGCAGGATGCCCGCCCCCCGCTTGGCGCCGACTCTTGCTACACTGGACGACCTTGCCATCGGGTCATCCACGCGCGTCGCCGCGAAGCATGCCGGAATCAGCACCATCCCCCGCCGCGCCCGATACCGCGCACCTGAAGAAGTCGCTGGGGCCGGTCATGCTGTGGGGGCTGGGCGTGGGGTACGTCATCTCCGGGGATTATTTCGGCTGGAACCTGGGATTGGCCCGCGGCGGCAGCTACGGCCTGCTGGCCGCTTTCGCGCTTGTGAGCGTGATGGCCGTGGCCTTTGTCTTCAGCTACGCCGAGCTGGCCTGCGCCATCCCGCGCGCCGGCGGGGTGTTCGTCTACGCCTCCCGCGGACTGGGACTGACGGCCGGCTTCCTGGGCGGGACGGCGCAGGCCGTCGAGTTCGTCTTCGCGCCGCCGGCGATCGCCATGGCCATCGGCACGTACGTTAACCATTGGTCGCCGGACGTCGATCGCCGGCACGTGGCGCTGGCGGCCTACATCATTTTCACCGGCTTGAACGCATGGGGCGTGCGGCAGGCGGCGGCCTTCGAGCTGGCGGTCACGGTGCTGGCGGTCGGCGGCATTCTGCTCTTTGCCGGCGTGGCGCTGCCACGCTTCGAGCTCGCGAATTTCACCGCCAACGCGCTGCCGCACGGGGCGGCGGGCGTGCTGGCGGCGATCCCCTTCGCCGTGTGGTTCTACCTGGCGATCGAGGGCGTGGCTAACGCGGCGGAGGAAGCCCGCCATCCGCAGCGCGACGTGGCGATTGGCTTCGGCTCGGCGATCGTGACGCTCGTGGTGCTGGCCAGCCTGGTGCTGGCCGGGTGCGTGGGCGTGGGCGGATGGGAGCGGGCCGTGTACGAGCCGGGCCACTTGCTGGACGGCGGCGACGGCCGCCTGATGCTGGCCGACGACGCGACGCCCGTCGACAACCCGCTGCTCCTGGCGGCAGCGCAGGTCGTCTCGCCGCAGGGTGGGCTCTATCACGCCCTTGTCGGTATCGGCCTGTTGGGCTTCATCGCCTCGTTCAACGGCATCGTGCTGGTGGCGGGCCGCGCGCTATTCGACATGGGGCGGGTCGGATTTCTGCCGCACCCGTTGGGGCGGGCCCACCCGCGCACCAAAACGCCCGTCAATGCGCTCTTGGCCAACATGGCGATTGGCGTCGTGGCGATCTACGGGCTGGACACGGCCGGGTTGATCACAATGAGCGCGCTGGGGGCGGTGACGCTGTACGTGGTGTCGATGCTGGCCTTGCTCGCGCTACGGCGCCGCGAGCCGGAGTTGCCGCGACCGTACCGGACGCCGCTCTATCCGCTGCTGCCAGTGGTAGCGCTCGTGCTGGCTGGTGCGGCGCTGGCGACGATGCTGTACGTCAACTGCAACAATACGGAGGCGCCCAACGCGTTTCAGCGATGGCTGAGCGTGTGGTACGCGGGCCTGTTGGCCGCGGCCGCCGGGTACTTTGTGCTGGTAGTGCGGCCGCGCCTGTCGGCCGAGGACCTGGCCCACTTCCACCGGATTGAATGAGGCGGCGGATTGCTCCCCCATCCCGCATGTGAAGAGCCCATCCGAGAACCGTCGGGGACTGTCCCGATTTTGCGAGGTACTCCGAGGAAAATGGGACTGTCCCTCTCTCTTCGGCCTTCGGACGGTTCTCGGATGGGCTCTACGCCCAGGGGTGGCAACCTGGTTGCCACCCCTGGGCTTGATAGGCGCAACGCGCCTCCAGCCACGGCAATATCACTCCGTCAGCTCGCACACGCCCCATTGTCCTTCGCACTCGTCGACGGCTACCGACAGACGTGCTGGACGAAATCCGGCCTTGGCCGCCAGTTCATCGCGCAGCCGCAGGCCGATGTAGCGGGCCAGCAGTTCGGCCGTCGTGTTGGCGACGGGCAAGAGCACGCAATCCTCGCGCGGGAAAACCCACCGCCGGTCCTCGAACGTCACTTCCACGCTCCGCTCGCCGGCGGTGACCTTGATTTGCGGGTGGCCGGTCGGCAGCAGCATATGATGGTCGAGTTCGGCGGTGATCGCGCGGAGCGTGTCGCGGAGCAAGATGAAGTCCACGACGTACTGGTTCTCGTCCAAGGGGCCGTGGACCTCGGCCGTGACGCGATAGTTGTGACCGTGCAACCGCTCGCAGACGCCGCCCGCGAACGTGATGAAGTGGGCGGCGCTGAAGACGAGCGATTCCTTCGCAACGCGGACGTGGTAGTGCTCAGGCACGAAGTGGGGATTGGGGTTAGGGGTTTAGGATTAGAGCCCCGCAAGGGGCGAACGCGTGTAGCCGTGGGTGTCAACCCACGGTTGACGTGGTGCGACGAGTCGTGAGCCCTGAAGGGGCGACATGCTTTGCGGCTGTCTTGACCTCTTGGGGCCTGGAAACGCCAGTGGCACACGTCCCTTCGGTTTGCTTCTAGGTGGTGGATGGCTTAGGCGTAAAACCGCAATGGAAACTTGATTATGTTCTCCCGCAACGCGGCGAACAAACCGGCTGCCACCAGATCGGCCGTCGTGCCCGGATTGCGGCGGTGGCCGTCGGACCGCAGCCAGAAGTCGAGGTCCGACAGCGCCTCGTGATAGGCCGTCCCGCCGGGCTTGCCGGCCGACAGGACGCCGGCGGCGAGAGCGGCCGCTTGTTCGGCCACGGCGCGGCCACATTTCCGGCCGATCAGGCTGTCCGGATACTCGCTCATGAGTCGAAGCTGGGCGTACACGATGACGTCCGCCAGCGGCCAGCCGGCCGACACGCCCTCCGCCAGCCATGGCACAACCGACCCGAGCACTTCGGCAAAACCATTTGTGTACTGCCGCGCGACCAGGTCCCGGTCCGCCGCCAATCGCATGGCGAGCAAGAGATCATCGGGCGGCTCTCCGGCGACGTCGTCTTTCTCGACCTTGCCCATCCCCCCGGGGTTGGCCAGGCGAATCGCCTCGTACACGCGCCGCGCATCGACCGGACCAAGCGATGCAAGAACGGCCGGCACGCCTGCGGACAGCGCCTTGTCGCGCGGCGCCATCGCCAGCGGCACAAGCAACAGCACGGTGCCGAGATTTACGTTCGAGGCGACGACTTCGCGCGTCGCCTTGATGGCCGCGAGCACCGATCCTCCCAAAGGCGCACCCGCCGCTGCCGCGGCCAGCGCAGGCCCGATCGCGCGGGCGGCTATGGCGAAATCGAGATAAGTGAGGTCCTCGAAATCAGCGCCGCGGTGCACGTTTCCCGGCTTGGGCGCAGTGGCTTCCAGCAGGCAGGCGAATGTGCCGAGCTGGGCGACGCGCTGCGGCCAGTTGTCGGTGGGCATAACTCTCGATGTCACGGGGCGCGCGGGAATCGGGAGGGCGCGGCTCCTGCCGAGCCGGCGCGACCGGAAACGTCTTCGATCTGTTTAATCGCCGTTCGGCTCGGCGGGAGCCTCGCCCTCCCGGTGCGGGGCCATTCTGTTTTCAAAATGGCGAGGCGGGAAAATGGGACTGGCTCCGAGCATAAACAGCGCAAGTCCTTTCAGACCAACGTTGCGTCTCGGTGTCTGTCCCACTTTCCCGCCGCTGCGCCGCCGGCCAGCTTGAATCTGTGAACGGCCCTGCCCTCCCGGTGGCACTCAATATACCCGTCGCCGCGCCGGCGGTAAGATACAGGCCCGCGCGGCCCCGCGACGTGGCGGACTTTGCCGGTTGGGCACGGCTGCAAGGTGGCAATCCACCGCCGCGCCCCCCGGAGGACTACTGTTCGTGCGTCCCCGAGAATCTAAGATTGGGAGTGGGCCGCCGCGGCGTTTCGCGCGCCTCCCCAGGGAACGACCGAGCCGTGATCGAACAAGCCTTCCTCGCCGAGCACTTTCTCAATCGCGAATTGAGCTGGCTGGAGTTCAATGCGCGCGTCCTGGAGGAGGCCGAGGATCCGACCAACCCGCTCTTGGAGCGCGTCAAGTTCCTCTCGATCTTCAGCTCGAATCTCGACGAGTTCTTCATGATCCGCGTCGCGGGCTTGCGCGAGCAGGCCTTCGGCGACTTGGCGCCGCAGGACTACTCGCCCGATGGGCTGCGGCCGATCGTGCAGCTTCAGCGGATTGCCGCGCGGACCCAGGAGCTGGTGGCTGCGCAGTACCGGTGCTGGAACGAATCGGTCCGCCCGGCCCTGGCCGAGCAAGGGTTCCGGCTGCTCAAGCACGACGAGCTGACGGGCGAGCAGCGGGCCGTATTGGACCGGTTTTTTGTCGAGCGTGCGTTTCCGATTCTGACGCCGATGGCCGTCGACCCGGCCCATCCCAGCCCGCGCTATCACAATCGATCGCTGTACCTGGCGGCGATGCTGGACCGGCACACGGGCTTGGGCCCGCGGCATTTGTTCGCGGTCGTGCAGTTGCCGCAGGTGTTGTCGCGACTCGTGCCGCTGGGGCAGGGGGACGACCTGAGCTTCATCCTGCTGGAAGACGCGGTTTCGGCCCGCATGTCGGAGCTGTTCGGCGGATTCGACGTGCTGTCGAGCACGACCTTCCGCATCACGCGCGACAGCGACGTGGAGTTGTTGGAGCAGGAATCGGACGACATGCTGCGGCTGATCGAGAAGCGCCTGCGCGAGCGCGCGCGCGGGCAGGCCGTGCGTCTGGAAGTGGCCGCCAACGTCAGCGAAGACCTGATCCGCATGATCGTCGAGCCGGAGGAGATCAAGGAAGGAGACGGCACGTCCGATTCCTACAGCGAGGTGTACCGCATCCCCGGTCCGTTGGATTTGACCGCGATGACGGAGCTCTTGCGAGTGGCCGGGCGCGAACACCTGCGCGATGCGCCGTTTACGCCCGGCCCGCCGCGGGCCTTGTCGGGGCGCGCGGGCGAGGACCTGTTCACGGCCATCCGCCGGCAGGACATCCTGGTGCACCACCCGTTCGACTCGTTCGAGCCGGTGGTCGATTTCGTCAGCCGCGCGGCCGTCGATCCGAACGTGCTGGCCATCAAGCAAACGCTCTACCGCACGAGCGGCGATTCGCCCGTCACGCGGGCCCTGATCGCGGCGGCCGAAAACGGCAAGCACGTCACGGCCCTGGTCGAGCTCAAGGCCCGTTTCGACGAGGCCAACAACGTCAGTTGGGCGCGGCAACTGGAGCGGGCCGGCGTGCACGTCGTGTTCGGGTTTTTGGACCTCAAGACGCACTGCAAGCTGTCGCTCGTCGTCCGGCAGGAAGGAAACGTCGTCCGCCGTTACGTCCACCTGGGCACCGGCAACTACAATCCCACGACGGCGCTCGTCTACACCGACCTCGGGCTGTTCACGGCACACGAGGACATGGCGGCCGACGCTTCGGCGCTCTTCAACCTGCTGACCGGCTACTCGCAAGGCCACCACTGGCAGAAGTTCGTCATCGCGCCCGGCGACATGCACCGCCGCACGATCGAGCTGATCGACGAGCAAACGCAACGGGCCCGCGAGGGGCGGCCGTCGCGCATCTTCGCCAAACTGAACGCACTGGTGGACTACCGCGTGATCGAGGCGCTGTACCGCGCTAGCCAGGCGGGCGTGCCGATCGACCTGGTCGTCCGCGGCATCTGCTGCTTGCGGCCGGGGCTGCCCGGCATTTCCGACAATATCCGCGTCCGCAGCATCGTGGATCGGTTCCTGGAGCACAGCCGCGTCTACGTCTTCAGCCCCGATGAAGAGGCGCAGATTTACCTGGCGAGCGCCGACTGGATGCCGCGCAATTTCTATCGCCGCGTGGAGGTGATGTTCCCGATCGAGGCGGCAGGCGCTCGCCGCCGCATCCTCGAGGAAATCATCCCGGCTTACTTGCGCGACAACGTCAAAGCGCGGATCCTGCGGGCCGACGGCAGCCACTATCGCCTCGAGCGCGCCGCCGGCGAACCGCCCCACCGCTGCCAGGAAGAACTGCTCTACGGCCGGGTCGGGCCCCCGGCGCTCGCCGAGCAACTCGCGGGTCAGCACACCGAACCGCAGGCGGAGCCGGCCGAGAACGGCGCGCCCAAGCTCGGGGAAGAAGTGACCAGCCGATAGCGCCGCTTTGCGAATCCACCGCCGCGCCATCTTCGCCCCGGTGATTCACCGGAGGCTATTAATCGCAGCCGGGCCCATTCAAAAGACCTACGGGTAAACCCGTTGGCTCGCTGGCCTAGCGTGTGACCAGTTCTTCCGCCTGCGGTGAAAGCACTTCGACGGTCGGCGGCGGCTCGTTGCGGAATCCTTGCCGGTACAGTGAATGCCCCACCAGGCGATGGCCGTAGGTGGCCACGTCGCGGAACTGCTCCGGCGCGAACGCGATGACGCTCGTGGCGTGCTCCGCGGCGTACGCGTCGACCGTCGCCCGGTGATGCTCGTAGATCCGCTCCACGCCTTCGCCGGGCAGTCCGGTGAACGACAAGCGGTCGCCGGCGTCGGGCGGGATCGGCGCCGGCCGCTGAGAGCCCGTCTCCAGGTACATGCCGTCCTCGCACACCGACGAGAAGCAGCACGCCCGGTTGCGCAGCAGCGGCACGTTCCAATCCTCGGCCGCGGCGAACGAGTGCCGGTCGGCGCTGATGAAGAACCGTGCGTACACCTCGGCGGGGGCCGGCAGCAACAAGTAGTCGCCGATCGGCTCGAAGCCCAGCGCGAGGAGCGAGGCCGTGTCCCGGTCGAAATAGCGGCGCGTCGCGGCGTCGAGACGGTCGGCCGGAATCGGCTCGAACACGAAATCGCGGTACGTGCCGATCGCCCGCAGCGCCGGCAGGCTGCGCACGACCTTCCACGTCACCACGCCGGCGGCGCACAGGGCGGCGGCGACCGCCAGCAGAACGAGCACGGTAAACGCCGGTATCATGTCGCGGGACTCCTCGGGTCTATCGGATGCGTGGGCGGCTACAGCGACGGCGACGGCGATCGGCGCCACGCGAAATGGGGCGTATGAAGTGTAGGTCATTTTTGGTCCGAGCCGAGAGAGTCTCCCACGCAGGGCCGAATTGCCAGCCCGCGAAGCGGCGCGGGCTCAAAATCCGGCGACGTCAGGGTAGCACGGCCCGCATCGGCACGGCCAAAACGCTCGTACACTACAATGCCGGCATCCTGCGTTTCGACTGAAATGCGGCCCGCTCGCGAATCACGTGACTCACGCATCGCCATCGACCGAGCTCGCTTCCAAAGCGCCCGCCGGCGCTGCGCCGCGGCGGCGGCTGTCGCTGGTGGATACGACGTCGATCATCATCGGCATCATCATCGGGGCCGGGCTTTACGAGACCACGCCGATCATTGCCGACAACCTGCCGGGGCCCGCGTGGCTCATCGGATTCTGGGTCCTGGGCGGCGCCTTCGCTCTCGTCGGCTCGCTGTGCTATGCCGAGTTGGCGACCGCCTATCCGGCCGACGGCGGAGACTACGTGTACCTGACGCGGGCCTTCGGCCGGCCGGCCGGCTTTATGTTCGCCTGGGCCCAGTTGTGGGTCATTCGGCCCGGCTCGATCGGCAGCATGGCGTACGTCTTCGGCGACTACGCCACGCAGCTCTTTCGGCTGGGGTCGCACTCCCTCACCATCTACGCGGCCGGCACGGTCGTCGCCATTACGGCAATCAATGTGCTCGGCGTCCGCGAAGGGAAGTGGACCCAGAACCTGCTCACGGCCGCCAAGGTGCTGGGCCTGGTGACGGTCATCGCGATCGGCATCTTCTACGCGGCGCCGACGGGCGAGGGGCCGGCGGCCGAGGCCGTCGCGCAACCGGCGGCCGCGCCGGCGGCGGCCGAATGGTCGAAGCTGGCGCTTGCGCTATTGCTCATCGTCTTCACCTACGGCGGATGGAACGACATGGCCTTCGTGGCCGCCGAGGTCCGCGACCCGGAGAGGAACATCGTGCGGGCGCTGTTGCTGGGGACGGCGGCCGTGATCGCCATCTACGTCGGCGTGAATCTCGCCCTGCTGCGCGTCCTGTCGTTCGCGGGCGTGGCAGGCCGCGAGGCCGTGGCCGCGCAAATGGCGGAAATCGCGCTTGGCGAAGGAGGCCGCAAAGGGATCAGCTTGTTGATCTGCGTGTCGACCCTGGGGGCGATCAACGGCATGATCTTCACCGGTGCGCGGATCTACTATGCGATGGGGCAGGACCATCGGCTATTTGCTCGCCTGGGGCGGTGGAGCGCGCGGTTCGACACGCCGGCCACGTCGCTGGTGGTGCAGGCAGCGTGCACGCTCGCGGCGATGGTGGTGTTTGGTGCGCTCGCCGGCGACGGCCTGAGCCATAAGCCGTTCGAGCGGCTCGTCGTGTTCACGACGCCCGTCTTCTGGCTGATTCTGTTGGCGACGGGGGTATCGCTCTTCGTGCTGCGGCTGCGCGACGGCGATCGGCCCCGCCCGTTCCGCGTGCCGGGCTATCCGACGGTGCCGCTCGTGTTCTGCGGCGGCTCGGCATTGATCGTCGGCTCGAGCGTGCTGCACGCGGTGCACGAGCGGTCGTCGGACGCGCTTGTGGGGCTCGCGCTGTTGGCCGTCGGCGGCGTGCTAGCTGTAGCGCTGGCGGCGCGCGAGGGACGCTGAGCGTCATTTAGCGCGAGGTTATGCCGCCCGTCTCTCGCAACCGAGCGATCGACCACCCGCCCAGCGCGACGCCGGCGAGCTCGACGATCACTAGCGCCACCGCCGTGGCGACGAAGACTTCGCCGGGCGTGCCGGCCGGGATGTGGCCGACGTGGTCGTTGCTCTCGACGACAAAATGGTTCCAGAAGCCAAACGCGAGCGAGCCCGCCATGCTGGCCGTGAGGATCACCGCGGCGGCCCTGCGGTAGCGCGTCCACGCGAGCACGGCGGCCAGGATCGGGCCGACGATGATCACCACCCACACAAACCCCGTCCCCAGTGGCCCGAGCGGGATGTCGAGCTGGACGTGGGCCCACGAGTGCAGCGCGACCACGACAAAGTGAACGACGACGACCAGGGTGGTCAAAAGCGCGATCATGCGCGCGGCGGCGCGGCCGTTGGGCGCGGGCAGTTCGGCGGTGCTCATCGGTTCGTCTCCGGCTGATGCGGCCTATTATAGGCGACGCTTCGCCGCGGGCACGCCCACGCGTCTTCGCAGGCGGGCCGGTAACGGACCTCGAAGGCGGGCAGGATGCCCGCCCCCCATCGATTCGCGCAGGGCCGTTCACAGATTTAAGCTTGCCGGCGGCGCACCGGCGGGAAAGTGGGACAGGCACCGAGACGCAACGTTCGTCTGAAAGGACTTGCGCTGTTTATGCTCGGAGCCAGTCCCATTTTCCCGCCTCGCCATTTTGAGGCCACGAACTAGCACCATACGGATATGCACTTTCGGGCTGCTCAACCGACGGACAGAGGGATTGCCGCCCCGCGGCGCTGGCTGAGCCAGTGGCAGACGAAGGCGCATCCCTGTTGGGTCCTGGCGATCGCGGTTCTTGCCGCGGCGCCGCACATTGACGCCAGGGGCGCCGCGCCCAAGGCCCCCTCTGAGGCCAAGGCCGACGCTAAGCCAATCGCCGTGTGGGCCCAGCCGGGCGAGGCCGACACGGTCAATCCCTTTCCCGATCAGAACGCCAGCTATTGGAGCTATCGCTTCGCGCATCCGGTGGGCGAGAATTTCGGCCTGCGGATCCGCGGCCACTTTCCGCACGCGCGGTTCATGGGCTTCGCGATCTACGACCAGGAGTCGATGATCGCCGGAGACTCGCTAGTGGATTCGGAGATCGAGCCGGATCGAGGCAGCAAGAACCCCTTCGCGCCAGGCGCCGATCGTAACGCCCGCGCGCGCGCTTACACCGCCTGGCTCGTGCCGCATGACCGTCATCGCACGCCCGACGGCTCGGCGAACCTGGTGCATATCCCGCCGCCCGAGCCGGGGCAACGCGCGCAGTCCCTGGAACTTTGGTACAGGGTCTATCTTCCCGACGCGCGGTTTGTCGACGACCCGGCGGGCGTCGCCCTGCCGACGATCGAGGCGGTTGACCTGAAGACGGGCGAGGCCGTCGCGTGCCCACCGTCGCGATCCCTGCGCAACTGGATCGGCGGCGCGTTGTGCAACATCCCGCCCACGCGCGGCGACGGTCGATTGGAGTTCTATCGCTCGGAGGGGAAAGCCACGTTCGCCAATCCGGATAACCGGTACATCGTCGCCCGGCTCGACTTCACGCGGCAGCCGATCGTGGTGATCCGTTTCAAGGCGCCGCGCTACACCGACACGTGCCGCGAGCCGGACAAGCCGCTTTCGGACGAGGACGAAGTCCGCTACTGGTCGATGTCGCTCGGCGGGATTTCGATGCGGACCTCGGCGAGCCTCGCTGACACCAGCGCGATCGTCGACGAAAGCGGCTGGGTGACCGTCGTCGTCGGGCCGGAGTCGATGGCCGAGGAAGTCGCCGCGCGAGGGCTGAACTTTTTGCCGCGCGGGCGGTTGCTCGTTCCCTTTCTCATCTACCGCAACATGCTGCCGAGGAATTTCGCCGGTTCCCACGACAAGGTGCCGATCTGGCCGCCGGCGCGGCGATCGAGCATCGAAGAGCCGAGCGTCATCGCGGCGCAGCATTTCATCGGCGACTACGCCCCACAGGGCCGGTACTACGGGCGGGACGAGTTCCTGGCGGCGTTTCCCGTGGGCAAGATGCCCGCCACGGATCGCGGCCGGGCGCGGCTGGCGCCGATCGCGGCGACGGTCGACCGGGCCCTCGTCGTGCCCGCCGAGTCTGTCCGGCCCGACCGGGACCCTGACGGCAAGCCGCACGTGACGATCGGGCTGAGCTGGTCGTTTTTGTTCGGCGCCGTGTGGCCGCAGACGGTGGGCGAGGTGGCCGAGGCCGACGGGGCCATCGAGCGCAGCGTGAGCTTCGTGTCGCACCTGGAAGAGGACGTGGCGCGATTCGTCGAGGAGCGGTGCCGGCTGTCGTGCGACGTGCGGCTGCTGCCGCTGGATTCCTTGGTCGAGCAGTTGGATGCCGGCCGGCTGCAGTTCGCGCTTGTGTGTGGGCACGACTACGACTGGGTGGCAAAAAACGCCAAGGGCGCCGCGCCGCTCGTCTATGGCAATCTCGCCACGCCCGTCGAGGCCGAAGTGAAGGCGCACCTGGTGGTGCGGCGCGAGCTGTTGACGCGGCTGGGCGCGACGGCCGGCGACGGCCGGTTGACCGATCTCAAGGGACTGGTGCTGGCAGCAAGCCGGGTGCCGTCGTACTGCTTGTACTTTCTCGAAAACGCCTTAGTCGAAGAGCAGTGTACGCCGCAGGCGTTCTTCCGGCGGCCGCTCCGCGCGTGCGGCACGGCCGACGCCGCGCTCGATGCCGTGGCGCGCGGCGGAATCGCGAAAAGGGCCAAGACCGCGGACGAATTATCGGCCGACGTGGCGCTCGTCAGTAGCGCGGTGCTGGCGCGGTACATGCGCGAGAAGCCCGACCGCTGGCAGCAGTTGGCCGTGTACGCCAGTTCGCCGCCGATGCCGGCGCCCGTATTGATTTGCGATCCGGCAAAAGTGAATCGCGACGTGGCCGACCTCGTGGCGCGCGGGCTCGTCGAAGGGCGGGCGCAGCGCGCGTCGTTGCGCAACTTGAACCGCTACATGCGGATCGTGCTCGGCCTGTCGGCCTTCAGCGCGATCACGCCCGAGTACCGGGCGCTGGTCGAGCGGCGCGAGCGCGGCGGCGCGAAGTATCCCGCGTACGGCTTGCCGCTGTTTTTCTACTGACGGCGTTTGCCGCGCACGGGAGTCGGTTGTTTGGTCCCCGTTAGCCGCCGCGGCTACGCGGCGCTTGTCCCGGCTTAGCCGCCGGGGCTAACGGCACATGGATACTCGGCAATTTCCACGGCACGCCGTGTGCAGCGTTGACTGTCGCCGGCGACCCTGCCGCGTGGAGAAACTGTGCCGGCGGTGGTTTGCGGCGTCAAGCGTGGCACGCGCGCGGCGTTTGAACTCGCCAGCTTGCATACGGAGTTCCGGCGTGTCACAATTGGCGGCTGTCGAAGCATGGATGCGTTCGATCGATTTCGGAACTTATCCATCCAAGGCCCGACAGGAGTCATTCGCCCCCCATGAAGATCATCCCCCTCGGCCCTCATGTTGTCGTTCGACGTTTGGAGGCGGAGAAAAAAACGAACGGCGGAATCGTTCTGCCGGATGCCGCCACGAAGGAATCTCGTGAAGGGCGCGTGCTCTCGGTCGGCGATGGACCGATCCTGTCCGACGGCCACCGCGCGATACCGCAGGTCAAGGAGGGGGACCGTGTGTTGTTCAGCAACTACGCTGGCACCCACGTCCAGTTCAACAGCGAAGAGCTGTTGATCCTGAGCGAGGACGATATCCTGGCCGTGCTGAATTGATCATGAAAGACAAGGCCAGCTACGCCATCGAGCTCGACCGGGCGATGTACGGCTTTCTGGAAGAGATGGCCAAGAAGTACGATCTGGCCGACCCGGATAAGGCGCTCCGCTGCCTGGTCAACTACGCCCGCGCCGAGCCGGCGCAAGCCGACGCGATCTTCGCCGAAGTGCGGTGCCTGGACTGCTGAAGGGGGGAGCCCGGCGGTTGGCCACGGCGGCGCGGGTGCCGCCGAGACCGGACCGATCATGCGGCTGGCAATCTCAAAGCCCAAGGCCGGCCTTCAGGCAACCGTCGATCTTGTGCATCATTCCGCCGGACAAGCGCCCGATGCGGCGCAAAATGAATCGCTGATCGATCGTCAGGATGTTCCAACATTCCACGATGGAATCGGAGAGGAGGCCTGAACCTCGCGCATCGGGCTTTGCAGCGGCGACGAAGAGCTCCGATGACTTCAGCGTCGGACGGATCACGCTTGTGACGGCTACGATGACCGCGTCGTCCTCTTGGTGCAACTCGTCCCTGGACACGACCAGCGTGGGCCGCACCTTGCTACCGGTCAGAGTATGGATAGTCGAGGAGCACGATGTCGCCGCGTACGACCTTCATTCTTTACGCGGGTCCAAGGCGTCATAGGCATCCATTGACGGATCATCCCAACCGGCGCGACGTCCCATTTCACGCAATGCAAACCTGGTCCCTTCGTCCATCACGCTCTGCAAACGGTCGTACTCCTCGGCGCGAATCAACACGTAGTGCTGATTCCGCTCGGGGTCGACGATCTCGACAGGCTCTCCCCTCGCGGCTTCAACCGCTTGCTTCAATTTGTTCATAAGCGAATTTTACCTCGCCGTGTAGCCATACGACAAGGCGGACCGCACCGGAAGCCAGGCGCGCCGAGCGTTCGCCGGGTCGCCCGCCCGTCATCGGTTCCCGGTCGCCGCGCCCAGCTTCCGCTCGTCGAAGCGGCGCATCATTTCCTTCCAGTTCGTGAACAGGATTCCTTCCCGCTCGAAAAAGGCGTGCATCGCCGGGTCGGCGAACATCTGCGCCTCCCACACCCGCTGCTGCCATGAGCCGGTGATCGCTTTCAGGCAGTCGGTCTGCACGGACGGGTGAAAGATGATCTCGTTGATGCCAGGGTCGAATGAACGGACCAGCTCGAAGAACTTGTCGAGCTTCTCCTGGTACGTCTTGCCTTCGGGCGCGGACCAGAAATCGTCGAGCTTCGGCAGCTTGTAGTCGCGGAGAAGCTGGTTCCCCGCCTCGCTGATCGGATATCCCTGCTTCTTGAATTTCTCCATCACCTTCGGCGAGGGCTCGATGGCCATGGCCGGGATGCGGTACTCCTCGGCCACTTTCAGGTAGGCCTGCGTGTAGTCGGGCCGCGCGTACAGCGTGCCCATGTGCGTGTCGATGTGGCTGGGGCGCGTCCCCTTGGCGATGGCCCGCTCGATCTGGGCGCGGATTTCCGCCTCGATCTCGCTGGGTTTGGCCGCCAGCACGACCGACGGCACCGAACGCCACAGGTAGCCGTCGTTGTCGATCAGGCCGGGCACTTTGGCGCGGTCGGCCACCGGGCCCCAGCGATACCACTTCCATTCGCTGGTCAGCGCCAGGTGCAGCCCGCAATCGTAGTCGGGGTTCTGCTTGTACCAGTCGGCCATCTCGTTGTACCAGGGGCAGGGGACCATGAGCGCGGCCGATTGAATGTGGCCGGCGGTGAGGTACGCCTTGGCGGCCTGGTTGGCCTCGTAGCACATGCCGATATCGTCGGCGTGCAGGATGAGCACTTTCTTGCCGGCCGGGTAGCCGAGCTTCTCGCCCCACGTCTCGGCCAAGGCGACGGTGGTTGCGGCCATCCAGACAGTGAGCGTGAGGAACGCGACCAGGGCGGCGGCGCGTCTTGGGGGGCGGGCATCCTGCCCGCCTTTGTGCGCGCGGGAGACTCGAAACAAGAACAAAGCGGCAGACATGACGGCACGCATGGGAAGTCGATTCTCCGCTAGCGGGAACGATCGATGGTCGAGCGGTGAGCTGTGGTCAGAAGGCGGGCAGGATGCCCGCCCCCCCTTGCGACCCGATTCTGAGCGGCCGCCCGCCGGGAGTCAAGGAAGTAGCCTGCGGTCTACAGCCTCCAGCCTCGCGTGGTATCCTAGCGGTCGATCGCGTCACAGCCAGCCGAGAGGATTCCATCATGTTCCGTCGATGCGTCGCTGTCGCGGCACTCGCCGCGCTCCTGCTCGCGACGCCCGGCACGGCCGCGGAGAAGAAGCAGCTTCTGCTCTTGGGCCAGAAGCGCGACAATCACCCGCCCACCACGCACGAATTCATGGCGGGCTTGCGCGTGCTGGCGCGTTGCTTGGAGCCAATCTCGTCGGTCGAAGTCCGCGCGGTCGAGGTCGAAGAGCCGTGGCCCGAGGGGCCCGACCTGATCCGCCGGGCCGATGGCGTGGTGCTGTACTTGTCGGAAGGAGCGAAGTGGCTGGAGGCCGATCCGCGGCGGCTCGACGCGGTCGCGCAGCTCGCCGCCCGCGGTGGTGGACTCTCCGCGCTGCATTGGGGGATCGGCGCCAAGGAAGCCCGGCACGTCGAGTCGTTCGTCAAGCTGTTCGGTGGCTGCCATGGCGGGCCGGACCGGCGCTATCAAGTAGTCGAAACTGAGTTGCAAGTGGCCGATGGCCAGCATCCCGTCGCCCGCGGCCTCGCACCGCTGACGGTGCGCGACGAGTTTTACTACCGCTTGAAAGCGCCTGCCGGCGAGCCGGCGCCGCGGACGCTGCTGACCGCCACGATCGACGGCCAGGCCCAGCGCGTAGCGTGGACGTGGGAGCGGGCCGACGGCGGCCGGTCGTTTGGGTATAGCGGCCTGCACTTCCACGACAACTGGCGGCACGAATTCTATCGCCGCCTGGCGACGCAGGGCGTGCTGTGGACGCTCAAGCTCGACATTCCAGCGGCCGGCGTGCCGGTGGACGTCGAGGATGAGGTGCTAAAGCTGAAGTGAGCGGCCCGAGCCGAGTACGACTGGTTCGTCTCAATAGTGTGCCACGGCTTCGCAGAAGCCGTGCCAAGCGGGGATGGACGCCGCAGTGTGTGCCACGGCTTCGCAGAAGCCGTGCCAAGGGCGAGGGACAATGGCCGCACTTTGCACCTCGGCGGCACGGATCGTCCGCAGTAGCCGCTATTGCGATCTCCGACTATGGCCCCGGAGAATTGAGCATCGGGAGCGTGCGATCAACCTGAAGATGGCACCTCGCGACACCCGCCCAATCCGCCGCGCTCGACCACTGCCAATCCACGACGTTCCGAACAAGGCCACGGCGCACCGGATTGTGGTGAATGTACTCGACGATCGTCAGGGCTGCTTCTGGTTCATACACATTGCGGTCTTGACCGGGACCTGCTTGCCAGAAACGTGCACGCGTGCGGTTGCCCTGCCGTACCGTAAGCCGCTCAAGGAACGGCGAGTGACGTTCGCGCAACCATGCAATGGCTCGCTGCGCCACGGGACGTTTGATATCCGCCAGGATCGCCGCAACGCGATATCCACGCTCGCGCGGCCAAATGAGTAGGTGAGCATGCTCCGGCATAATGACCCAAGCCCAGAGATCGAAGCTGTGTTTCTCGCGTGCGGAGGCAAGCGATCTGAGAAACCAGTGTCTCGTGCGGTCTCGACTTAGCAGCGGCAGCCGTGCGTAGCAAGAAAACGTCAAGAAGTGGGCGTGGCCCGCCTCGTCATAGTGTCGCACTCGCTTGCGTCTCATAGGGTTCGTGCGGTTCGGGCCCGCGTGTGCCACGGCTTCGCAGAAGCCGTGCGAAGCGGGGATGGCCGTCGACTTTATCCGTAAGCGGCTTAGCGGGGCAGCACGGCTTGTCCTCATCGGCCAAGCCGTGGCACACGTTGAGTCTCGCCGTGGCACACGTTGAGTCTCGCCGTGGCACATGTTGAGTCTCGCATCAGTTTCGCATACGTCAGTCCCGCGTGTCACGGCTTCGACCTGCGGCTTTGTACCGCGTGTGCCACGGCTTCGCAGAAGCCGTGCGAAGCGGGGATGGACGTCGACTTCATCCGTAAGCGGCTTAGCGGGGCAGCACGGCTTGTCCTGGTCGGCCAAGCCGTGGCACACGTTGAGTCTCGCATCAGTTTCGCATACGTCAGTCCCGTGTGCCACGGCTTCGCAGAAGCCGTGCGAAGCGGGGATGGCCGTCGACTTTATCCGTAAGCGGCTTAGCGGGGCAGCACGGCTTGTCCTCATCGGCCAAGCCGTGGCACACGTGCGGATGGCGAAGGCTGCCGACGCCCAGTTTTTGCACGCGACGATTGTAGACGTCGACGCTCTTGCTTCCTCATCATAGTCGCCGCGGCGGCCAGCCTGCGACTTTCTCAGAAACTGGCCTTGCGATACCTCAAACTTTGAGGTACAAGCCCGCCCATGTCACCGCGAAAGACCAATCCACCGTTCCGCAGCGGCGTGCCGGAGCTGTTGATCCTGCACCTTTTGGCCGAGCGGCCGATGCACGGGTATGAGCTGGTGCAGGCGATTCTCGCGCACACCGCCGGCGGCCTGGAATTCGGCGAGGGGTGCATCTACCCGATCCTGCACCGCCTGGAGGCCGAAGGCATGCTCGACGGCCGGCGGCAGTCGGTCGGCAATCGCAACCGGGTTGTCTATCGGGTCACGCCCAAGGGACGGCGCGAGCTGGCGCGCAGCGTAGCGGACTGGCGGCGAGTCGTCGCCGCGGTGAACCACTGTTTGCAAGGAGGCGAACGTGGACAGCCAGCCCTGGCTTAATCGCGTACGCAACGAGCTGAGAAAAGCGCGGTTGCCGGCGGCGTACGCCGAGCGACTGGTCGAGGAATTGTCGGATCACGTCACCGATCTATCGGAGGAGCAAATGAGCATGGAAGCTCGCGAATCGCCAAGCGTTGTCGAGCGTCTGGGCCCGCCGGTCGAAGTGGCCCAGGCCGCGGCGAAACAGTATCGGCGTCGCACGTTCTGCGGTCGGCACCCGATCGTGATGTTTGTTGTGCTGCCGATTCTCATCATGCCGCTGGCATGGTTTGCGCTTGTCATGGCTATCGTCGGCGTGAGAGAGCTGTCCGAATTCCTGGACCTGGGCCGACTGTCAAGCCAGCAGTTCACGCCGACGTTGGTTGGCGCCGTTCGACTGTTGTGCACGGCCGCCGTCGTGGCGCCGGCGGCCATCGTCGCTGTCGTGCTGTGCCGGCTGGCGTCAAAGGCAAGCGTGCGGTGGCACTGGCCGCTCTTGGCATGCGCGATCCTGGGCGCGATCGTCGGTTCAACCCAGATCAAGGTCTTCATGTCTCCCGTCGAAGGGCAAAGCCAATTGACACTCGGCATGGGCGTGAGTTCGAAGACGCTGTTCATCGAGCCGTGGCATTTCGCCCTGCCCGTGGCCATCGGCCTGTGGGCCGTTTGGCGGCAATTGCAGCGCGGCCGGCCTACCTGGGCCTCGTAAAGAGCAGTGGACAGTGGCCGGTGGAGAGTGGACAGTAAGGACGAGGCGCCCGGCCGAACGGATCGGCCGAGCGCCGGCGGCGTTTTTCTTGCTGCCTGCTGATTGCCGTCCACTGAACACTTGTTTCCATGGCTGTCGAAACGCCCGCTCTGATCGCCGTCGTCGGAGCCGGTCCGATTGGGCTGGAAGCGGCGCTGTACGGGCGATACCTCGGCTATGACGTGATGGTCTACGAGCGCGGCCGGGTGGGCGAGAACCTGTGGCGGCAAGGCGACACGCGATTGGCAGAGCCATGGCGACGGCTGATGTCGCCGCTGGGGCTTGCGGCACTCGCGGCGCAAGACCCGCGCTGGCAGCCGCCCGGCGGCGATTCGTTGCCCACGGCGGCCGAGCTCGTCGCCGCGTACCTGGTCCCGCTCGCGCAGGGTGACTTGCTCGTCGATAGCGTGCGGACGGAGACCGAAGTCGTGACGATCGAGCGCGACCGTGAGCCCGGCGAACCGCCGGCCGGCGCGGACGAGGTCGAGGGCTTTCGGCTCCGCGTCCGCGACAGCGCGGCCGAGCTGATGGAAAGGGCCGACGTGGTCATCGACGCCTCGGGCGTCCCGTCGGGCCAGGCTGACTCCCACTGGTTCGCCACCGGAGAACCGGACTTCTACGTGCTGGGCGAAAAGAGCGCCGCCGATCCGGGCCGGTTCTCCATTCGCGACGGGCTTGCGCAGATTCGCGACCTATTTGCGATCATCGGCGACCGCGCGACGCTGGACCTGTACGCCTCGATCGGCGGTTTGGGCTGATTCGCCCTCCTCGGCGATTCTGTGCCGCGGGCCGTCGGCCGCGAAACGCCCCTCGCGCAGGAAGCGCAGCGTTCGTTCCTGCACTTCCGCGTTGGCCATCATCAGGCTGTGGATGACGTCGACTAGCGTGAAGTCACTGGCGCCGGCCAGGCGCGTTTCGGCCACCCGGACCGTGCCGTCGTCGTCCCCCGGCAAGAGCGGGTTGAAACCCACTTCGTTTCCTTTTCCGCCGGCGATGATGCCGAATTCGCAGGGCGGCGTGGCGAGATGCGGCCCCAGCTCGCGCCAGCGGCGGGCCAGTTGTTGCGCCGACGTGCCTAGCGTGCCGTCGAAAATAACGTTGCCGCCGAGGGCCTCGGCCAACCGCGATCCGTGGTTGGGGGGCCCGAGCATGACAATCCGCTTGATCCGCGGATCGACGCGGCCGCCCGCAACAGCCTGGCAGTCCGCCAGGTAATGCCGCACGACGAGGTTCCCCAGGCTGTGCCCGACGAAGTTGATCTCCTTGACCTCGGTCAGACCGGCCACGATCGTTGCAAGCGCCCCCGCATGATCGGCCACGCTCGCCCGCGTGCTCGGGTAGGCGACGCTGATCACGGCGTAATCGCTGTTGGCCTCGAGGTAGTCGACCAGCGGGCTCATCTGATGGCGCCTGCCCACCAGCCCATGCAGGACCACGACGACTTTTCCGCGCAGCGGCTGCAGGTGGCCTTGTTTCTTCAGCTCATCGAGCCGGCGCTGGCAGGCAGCCAGGCTGCCTGAGGCGCGGCGGACATCGTCGGGGTCGAGTAGGCGATAGTGGCCGGTGACGGCGTTGCGTTGAATCCGCCACTGGCCAAAGTACAACTCGTCGCCCCACAACTGCGTTCCGCCCATCGTCGGTCCGACGACGTTGGGAACGTCCTGCAGCCAGGCGGCACGAATGATCGGCTGCGGCCTGGGGCGCGGTTGTTGAGCAACCGCGCGGTGCGGAGTCGCCGCAACCAACAGGAGTGCCAGGGACGCCAACCGCCGATAGGAGACCATGCCCGCGACCGTCGCCGAGAGTCAGGCTGCAATTCTGGCAGCCGTGCGAGAAGCCAGGGGCGGTACGCTAGCTATCTCGGCGCCGCGGCACAAGAGCGACTGGCGAGAATCATGGGGCCATGCCCACGCTCGCCGTGGGCATGCGACCGCGGCTGAGAGCGTCTACCGGCAGCCATGGCCAGGTGGGAATACCTCCGTGGCCATGGCACGCGACCGACGGAGGGCAAGACGACTGGTGCTGTCACGAGGCCGTAACGGCGGCAAGCTCCTGGCTGACCGCCTCGAGCTCGGCGGCGCCGATCGAGTGTTGCTCCTCGGCAAAGCCGACGAGCAGAGCCAGGTCGCACAGGCGATTGATCTGCCGCGGGATGCCCTGCGAAAGCCGATGAAGTGTGTCGCCGGCTTCCAGGTCGATGACGGTTCGCGTCGCGCCGGCCACGGCCAGGCGATGCTGCACGTAGGCCATCACCTCATCCGGCCCAAGCGGCCGCAGCAAGCACTTGACGCCCAGCCGCTCCTCGAGCTGCGGCATCCGGCCGAGCATCGGCACAAGCGCGGTTTGCCCTACCAAGAGCAGCGTCAGGTCGGGACCGGCGCCATGGTCGAAGTTCAAGAGCAGACGCAAGGTCTCGAACGCGCGGTTCCCCTCGACAAGATGAGCCTCGTCGATGGCAATCACGGCGTGCTTGCCCTGCGTGGCATTTTCGGTCAGCCGGCGCTGGATGCGGCGGACGCTTGTGTCGACGGTGGTCGGCGCAGCCTCGGAACCGCCGGCCCCGAGCTCGACGGCAAGCCACGCCAACAGCTCCGCGGGCCCCATTTGCGGATACACCAGGTGCACGAGCGGCCCGTAGGACTCGCCGAGTTGCTCGAAGAGCAGCCGCACGAGCATGGTCTTGCCCGTTCCCGATGGCCCCGTCAATAGGGCCGCGTCGCGCCGATTCTCGATCGCGTAGCGCAACTTGGCGAGCGCGGCCTGGTGGGTGTCGGCCGGGTAGTAGGCGCGCGGATCGACACCGGATTCAAACGGCTTGTGGGCCAGCTTCCAATAACATTCGTACATGGACGAGATTTCAGATTTGAGATTTCAGGCAATGATTCTCGCTGTTACGCGGCGAAGTTATCGACGAAGTTCCATTGGGCGATGCCGCACTCCTGCAAGCGCTTCTCGATCGTGGCGATCTGCTCACCATCGAGCGAGCGCACGTCGCGCACCACCAGAGCCCGGTCCACGCGGCACGGCGCCGCCCACGACAACAGATGCCGCCGGTCTTGCGGATCCCCGAGCGGACCCGAGTCGATCAGCACCAGGTCGAAGTGGCGGCGCAATTCATCGAACGAGGCCTTCAGCCGGGCTTCACTGACGCGCCAATCGGCGGCCGGCGGCTGCCGTAGCGGCAAGAGCGTCACCCGGTCCTCGAGAGACTCGACCAGCACCTCGGTAAGCGGCTTGCCGCCCGACAGATGCTCCTCCCAGCCGACCTGCGGCATGACGCCCAGGCTGTCGGCCAATTGCGGGGAAGCGAAGTGGGCATCCACGATGGCGACCTTCTGCTGCAATTGGGCCAAGGCCCGCGCCAGGGCCAGGGTCGTCGCGGTGCACCCTTGGCTGGCCGAGGCGCCGGCGATCGCCACGAGCTTGCGATGCCGGCGGCAGGCGTCGATCAGCTCGGCGGCCGCGGCGCGAAACGGCGCCTCCCCGGCCGCGAGCATCGTGCCGATCATTTCCGGCCACACGAAGCTCGAAATCTCAAACACCGGCCGCCACGAGTGAGACGGCACGAACATCGGCAGCACCATCGGCCGTGCTTCGAGCGACGGGGTGTCGACAGACGCTGGTGATGGGTCATTAGCGGCAGCCGCGGGGCGCGCTTGCCTTGCCGGCGCGGAGGCAAACCGGGCATGAGGCGCCTTCACGCCCGGGTGCGCCGCATCGACAATCGTCACCGGCACGGGCGGGGTGAGTGGCTTGGGCTTGACCGCGACGGTCCGCGGCGGCAACGCGAGCGGTGCGGTCGGCTCTGGCAAGCTCAACGGTGCCCGCGGCGTGGCAGCCGTCGGAAGTGGTACGTGGGGCGCTGGCGGCGCGTCGTTCGTTGTAGGGGCGACCGCCTGCTGTGGGGAAGCGGCCGAAGCCTCGCCGCGCGCCGCGACCGCCGTGCTCTTGTGATAGGCCTTCAAAAATGCCTGGTTGAGGCTGCTCATCGTGATGCGGTCCGCGTCCGTGCGGCTAGTGAATCGTTCCTTCCAGTCGGGGCCACGGCATCCGCGGGCCGACGGCGTCGGGCGCGCCGGCCGTGGCGGGGCGCAGCGACGTCCGATAGGGGGGCGCGTCACCCGCCGTGCCGCGCGTGTCGGTGGGCACCTGGCATGACGCGCCGGGTGGCGGCGCGGTCGCCGTGCGTTGCGCGTCGTGGGAGACGGGCCGCGCCCGCAGCCGATCGCCCGCGGCGCCGCTCGCCTTGGTGGGTCGCCTGGCCGTCCACGTCGGAGCGCCGGCGTCGCGAAGCTTTCTTTCTGTCGGTTCGCTGCCGGCGTGTCGCGATGGCTTGGGACGACTCGCCTCGACGATCACGATCCCGACGACTGCCACGAGCACTCCGATCGCACACGCGGCCACGGTCCGCAGGCGGATCGGCCAGGGAATCGCACCGACTATGAGGCGCACGCCGGGCAGCCGCTCGACAAGTGACAGAAATGACGTCCGAACCTGGGGAGCGGCCGGCGCGTCCTCGCTGGCGGTGCAGTCCGGAATCCGCAGGAGCACGCGCGGATCGCGGGCCGGCGCGCCGGCCGGTTCCTCCGCGGCAAGCGCCGGCTGCGAACCTGGACCAGCGGTCGGATTGTGGTACGGTTCATCCATAGGAGGCGCGTCCCTGCGCCGGCGGCGGATGTGACAGTATTGTAGGAGGCATCTCCCGATGCCGACGGCCGCGGCGCTGGCCGGAATGTTGGCTGGTTCGTCGGCGACAGGAGTCCCCTCCTACAAGGCCGCGTCCAGCCGCGTCGCTAGTATCCCGTGTTCTTGATCGGTTCGCCTGGTGTCGATCTTGAGTCCTGTCACGATAAGGCGGTTTAGGTAAACTGATTGATAGGGCCGGCTTGCCGCGGCCTCAAAGCCAGCACTGCTTGCGCGACGAACGGACGCGCCACAGCCAGCAAATAACAACTCCACTTGCCGACTATGGCGATCGCCAATCAACCGCAAACCCGTCAACTGCTCGAACGCCTGCTGGACGAGCGGATCCTGGTGCTCGACGGCGCGATGGGCACCATGATTCAGGCCCGCGGCTTCGGCGAGCGGGAATTTCGCGGCGACCGCTTTGCCGATCACACCGTGTCGCTCAAGGGGTGCTACGACCTTTTGTCGATCACGCAGCCGGAAGCCGTCGAGCAGGTGCACCGCGAGTATCTCGAAGCCGGCGCGGATATCGTCGAGACGAACACGTTCACGGCCAACTTGATCTCGATGGCCGACTATGGACTGGAAGCGTGCGTTCGCGAGATCAATTTGGCGGCCGCCGCATGTGCCCGCCGCGCCGTCGAGGAAATGAACGAGCGCGAGCCGCATCGGCCGCGGTTCGTGGCCGGCTCGATCGGGCCCAGCAAGGCGCAGCTCTCGGTGGCGGGCAACGTCGACGATCCCGCCTATCGGCCGGCCACGTTCGACCAGATGGTCGACATGTACTACGAGCAGGTCGCGGCGTTGGTGGACGGCGGCGTCGACATCCTGCTGCCCGAGACCGCCTTCGACACGCTGGTATTGAAGGCCTGCCTGTTCGCCATCGACAAGTTCTTCGTCGAGCACGACGTGCGGCTGCCGGTGATGGCGTCGATCACGATCTTCCAGGGTGGGCGGACGCTCTCGGCCCAGACGATCGAGGCCGCCTGGACGTCGATCGCGCATGCCGACCTGTTGAGCGTGGGCATCAACTGCGCGCTGGGGCCGGAGCACATGCGGCCGTATCTGGAAGAGCTGTCGCGGATCGCGCCGGTGTACGTGAGCTGTTATCCCAACGCGGGGCTGCCGAACGCCTTTGGCGGGTTCGACGAGACGCCGGAGATGATGGCCCGCACCCTGGCCGAATACGCCGCCAATGGCTGGCTGAACCTGGTGGGCGGCTGTTGCGGGTCGACGCCGGCGCACATCCGGGCGATTGCCGAGGCGGTGCGCGACAAGCCGGCGCGGCGGCGGCCGAAGTTGCCGGCCTTGACGCGGCTGAGCGGCCTGGAGCCGTTGGCCCTGCGGCCCGACAGCAACTTTACGATGATCGGCGAGCGGACGAACGTCACCGGCTCGAAGAAATTCGCGCGATTGGTCTTGGGCGGCCAGTTCGAAGAGGCGTTGGCGATCGCCCGCGGCCAGGTGGAGGGTGGCGCGAATATCCTCGACGTCAACATGGACGAGGCGATGCTGGAGGGCGAGGCCGCCATGACGCGGTTCTTGAACCTGCTGGCCGCCGATCAGGACGTCGCCCGCGTCCCGATCATGGTCGACAGCTCGAAATGGTCGGTGATCGAGGCGGGTCTGAAATGCGTGCAGGGGAAAGCGATCGTCAACTCGATCAGCCTGAAGGAAGGAGAGGAGCAGTTCCTGGCGCACGCCCGGCTGGCCCACCGCTACGGCGCCGCGGTCGTGGTGATGGCCTTCGACGAGCAGGGGCAGGCCACGACCAAGGAGGACAAGGTCCGCATCTGCCAGCGGGCCTTCAAGCTCTTGACCCAAAAAGTCGGGTTTCCGCCGACTGACGTCATCTTTGACCCCAACATCCTCACAGTGGCTACGGGCATTGAGGAGCACAACCGCTACGCCATCAACTACATCGAGGCCGTCCGCGAGATCAAGCGCGCGTGCCCCGGCGCGAAGGTGTCGGGCGGGGTGAGCAACATCTCGTTCTCGTTCCGCGGCAACGATCCGGTCCGCGAGGCCATGCACGCGGCGTTCCTGTATCACGCCATCCGCGCCGGGATGGACATGGGGATCGTGAATGCCGGCCAGTTGGCCGTTTACGAAGATATCGAGCCGGAGCTGCTCGCGCGGGTGGAGGACGTGCTCTTCGACCGGCGGCCCGACGCCACCGAACGCCTGGTCGAGCTGGCCGAGACGGTCAAGCAGGGCGCCGGCAAGAAAGAGGTGCCGGACGCCGCGTGGCGCGCGGCCGACGTCGACGAGCGGCTGTCGCACGCGCTGGTGCGGGGGATCGCCGACTTTGTCGAGGCTGACGTTGAGGAAGCCCGCCAGCGCTATCCCACCTGCCTGGCCATCATCGAAGGGCCGCTCATGGCCGGCATGCAGGTCGTCGGCGACCTGTTCGGGCAAGGCAAGATGTTCCTGCCGCAAGTCGTCAAAAGCGCCCGCGTGATGAAGCGGGCCGTGGCGTACCTGATGCCCTTCATGGAGGCCGAAAAAGCCGCTTCGGGCCAGATCGGCCAGAAGCGCGGCACGATCCTGATGGCCACGGTCAAAGGGGACGTACACGACATCGGTAAGAACATCGTCGGCGTGGTGCTGGGCTGCAACAACTACGAGGTGATCGACCTGGGCGTGATGGTCCCCTGCGAGCGGATCCTGGCCACGGCCACCACCGAGGGCGTCGACCTGATCGGGCTCTCCGGGCTGATCACGCCCAGCCTCGACGAGATGGTCCACGTCGCCAAGGAGATGCAGCGGCAGGGCTTTCGGCAGCCGCTGTTGATCGGCGGCGCCACCACGAGCGCCAAGCACACGGCCGTGAAGATCGCCCCGGCCTACGAGCGGTCGACCATTCACGTGCTCGACGCGTCGCGAAGCGTGGGCGTGGTCGAGCAGTTGTTGAACCCGAAAGCGCGCGAGCAATTCGACGCGGCCAATCGCGCCCTGCAAGCGCAGCTCGTCGAGTCGTATCGCCAGCGGCAGGAGGTTCACCTGGTGCCGTATCGCGAGGCGTGCGCGCGGCGCGTTGTGACCGACTGGGCGAACGCGCGGATCGACGTGCCGGAGTTCCTGGGCGTGCGCGTTTTGGACGACGTTCCGCTGGCGGAGCTGGTGCCGTACATCGACTGGTCGCCCTTCTTTCAGGCCTGGGAGCTGCGCGGCAAGTACCCGAAGATTTTTGACGATCCGACTGTCGGGCCCGCGGCGCGCGAGCTATTCGACGACGCGCAGAAGCTGCTCGGGCGGATCATCGGCGAGAAGCTGCTCGCGGCCCGCGGCGTGTACGGCTTCTGGCCGGCGGCGGCGGTGGGAGACGATATCGCGGTCTTTGCCGGCGAGAGCCGGACGCGCGAGATCGCCCGGCTGCACACGCTGCGGCAGCAATGGGAGCGCAAAGGGCAGCAGGCGTTTTATGCGCTAGCGGATTTCATCGCCCCGGACGAGAGCGGGCGAAAGGATCACATCGGCGCGTTCGCCGTCACGACGGGTATCGGCGCCGACGAGCTGGCGCGGCAGTTCGAGGCCCAGCAGGACGACCATAGCGCGATCTTGGTCAAATCGCTGGCCGACCGCCTGGCTGAAGCCTTCGCCGAGATGCTGCACGCCCGGGCAAGGCGTGACTGGGGTTTCGGGCGCGACGAGCATCTCACGAACGAGGAGCTGATCGCCGAGCGCTATCGTGGCATTCGCCCCGCTCCCGGCTACCCGGCTTGCCCCGATCACACCGAGAAACGCACGCTGTTCGAGCTACTGAGCGCGGAAAAGAACGCGGGCATCACGCTCACCGAAAACTTTGCCATGCACCCGGCGGCGAGCGTGAGCGGGCTTTACTTTGCCCATCCCGAGGCAAAGTACTTCGCCGTGGACCGGCTGACCCGCGACCAGGTCGAGGATTATGCGGCCCGCAAGGGCATGACCGTGGCCGAGGTCGAGCGATGGCTGTCGCCGAATCTGGGCTATGAGCCGGGGTAGGGCGGCCCTGGGTCCTCCTACGATCGGTTGACCGCACGCTTCGCGAAGCCCAGGGGTGGCAACCCCTGGGCTTGGCTGCCGCCCGTCGCCTGGCTTCCCGTGCGCCACGGCGCGCATCCTCACCCAGGGCCATTCTGTTTTTTCAAGATGGCGAGGCGGGAAAATGGGACTGGCTCCGAGCATAAACAGCGCAAGTCCTTTCAGACCAACGCTGCGTCTCGGTGCCTGTCCCACTTTCCCGCCGGTGAGCCGCCGGCAAGCTTGAATCTGTGAACGGCCCTGCATCCTCACCGCCCCCCGCAGCATTTTCCCGCTATCGCGGTTACAATAACCCTTCGTGGCGGGCGAATACCTGTCGAAGGCGTAGCGCTGTCCCCAGAGTGGAGATACGGCCATGTGGCAAACCATCGTGGAAACCCTGTCGCGCGATCCGGGGATCCTGCTGGGAGCGATCCTCGGCAGCCTGGGAATTGTCGGCGGGACACTGATTGCCGTGACGGCGATCGTGTCCGAAAACTGGCGGAAGGTTCGCCAGGTCGAGGACAATAACGCGCTGAAGCAGTCGATGCTCGACCGCGGCATGTCGGCCGACGAGATTGCCACGGTCGCGGCCGCCGGCCCCAAGGGGCCATGGGTTTCGTTCGGCCGCGGTCGCGTCCGCTGCCAGAACTGAATAACCGGCAGCCGCCGCGATCGTACGAGTGAAACCCAAGCCGCGTGCGGCAGCCAAGCCCAGTGTGGCCACTTGGCTGGCACGGCGGGCTTCGCGCGCGGAGTGCCGGACGATTTTGTACGCAGTTTATGGCGCTTGCTCGATGCGGCGGCGCAAGGTTAGCATAGCGCGTCTGAGCGCTGAACCGTCGCTGCCCCAGCCCGCCTCCGTCCGTGACTCGCGATACATCGAGCCTTCAGCCCCCGGCCGACATGGCCAAAGAGCCGACCCGAAAGCGGCAATGGATGCCCATGTTCTGGGACGGGATGAATTTTCCCGCCTGGGTGCGGCTGTTGCGCAAGAACCATTTCCGGCTCGATTGGCAGTATTGGTACCTGCTGCCGATGATCACGGTCTTCAGCCTGGTCCATTCAGGGTACCGCGGCTGGCAGTGGGTCGTGTTCGGCTGGAGCGTCAAAAAGAAGCTCGAAAAGCCCCCGCTGTTCATCCTCGGGCACTGGCGGTCGGGCACGACGATGTTGCACGAGCTGTTGGTGCTCGACAAGCGCCACACGTACCCCACAACCTACGAGTGCTTCGCCCCCAACCACTTCGTGGTAACCGAGACGATCGCCTCGAGGATCTTCAAGTTTCTCGTTCCGCCGCGGAGGCCGATGGACAACATGCCGGCCGGCTGGGCCCGCCCCCAGGAAGATGAGTTCGCGCTGTGCAACCTGGGCGTGCCGTCGCCGTATCTGACCATCGCTTTCCCCAACGAGCCGCCGCAGAATCAGGAATACTGGACCCTCGAGCACGTTCCGCCCGAGGGACGGGAACGCTGGAAGAAGACCTTCGTGCGGTTCCTGCGCGAGATCAACCGTCGCACGCCCAAGCGGATCGTGCTCAAGTCGCCGCCGCACACGGGCCGCGTGAAGCTGCTCTTGGAGATGTTCCCCGACGCGAAGTTCGTACACATCGTCCGCGACCCGTTCGTGATCTTCCCCTCGACCGTACACCTGTGGAAGACGCTGTACTCGACGCAAGGAATGCAGAAGCCGAAATTCGAGGGGCTCGAGGAGTACGTCTTCGCGAATCTCGAGCGAATGTACGAACGCTTCGAGGCCGAGCGCGACCTGATCCCGCCGGAGAACTTCTGCGAGGTCCGTTACGAGGACCTGGTCGCCGATCCCGTGGCCCGGATGCGCGAGGTGTACGAGCGGCTGGGGCTGGGCGGTTTCGCCGAGGCGCTGCCGGCCCTCGAGCAATACGTGGCCGCGACCAAGGGATACGAGACGAACAAGTACCGCGAGCTGTCGCCCGAGCTGCGCGACCAGATCGCCCGCCGCTGGCACGGCTACATCGAACGGTACGGGTACGCCGGGCAATTGGCCGGCTCGTCGCGCGGGTAGAGGCTCGCATGCTCGATCTGGACGCCTACCTCGCCCGGATCGAATACACAGGTCCGCGGCGGCCGTCGTGCGCGAGGTTTTGTCTGGCGTACACCTGGCGCGAGCTGATCGTCGAACGGGGCGAAAGTGTGACGACGCGGGCGTTAATGGACGACGACGAAATTCTGGCCGTGCTCGACCAGAGGTTCGGCCTGCGTTTCCCACCGGGCACGCGGTTCCCGTATCAGGACGCCGAGTGAGGCGCCCGGCACTGGCGGAGCCAGTGGCACACGCGCCGCGGTGCCGTGGCCACGGAGGTGCTCCGACGTGGCCATGCGGCATCACGCCTCAGCAAGCCCATCCGACACTTCGGCATGCCCACGGCAAGCGTAGCATGGCACCCGGCCTTGCGATGCAGGAACGGTTGTTAGCCGTCGGCCGCCGCGCCGCGGTCGTTGAATACCCGCGCAAGCACTTCCGCCACGCCCTGAAACAGGTGCTGCGGCACAGGGCGATTCACCTCGACCGATCGGTACAGCAATTCGGCGACGCCCGGCCGCTCGACGACCTTCACGCCATGCTCGGCCGCCAGCGAGCGCATGCGCTCCGCCACCAGGCCCGCGCCCTTGGCCACGACAACAGGCGTCGCCATCGAGTGCGGATCGTACCGCAGGGCCACGGCCTGGCCCGAGGGGCCAATCATCACGACGTCCGCCTTGGGCACGCCCGTCGCCGGACGATTGCCGATCAGTTGCCGGCGGAGGGCCTTGCGCCGCGCGACGACCGGTGGAGCGCCTTCGAGGTTCCGCAACTCCTCGCGCAGCTCCTGGGTCGTCATGCGCAAATCCCGCTCCAGCCGCCACCGCTGGTAGCCGTAGTCGATAGCCGCCAGGCCGAGCAGGGCGATGCCCACCCTGAAAGCGGTCCCCATGAGGACCTCTCCCAAAAACACGACAAGCTCCGGCACGGGAAGCTGGCCGCAGCCGAGGATCTCATCGCGCCGCGCGGAGAGGCTGTACCATGCCACCGCCAGTGCCGCTCCCAGCTTCAAAAGCCCGAACGGCAGACGCAGCAAGTTCGACAGCGAAAAAAGCCTTCCCGCGCCGGCCAAGGGGTCGATCCGGCTCAAATCCGGCAACGCGCGCTCGGGCAGAAAGTTCACGCCCACCTGGACGATATTGCCTGCGACCGCCCCGAGCATCGTCAGGCCCAATAGCGGCAGCAGCACCGCGGCCAGCGAGAACATCAACTCGCGCCACGCATCCACCGCCACGGACGCGTCCGCGATGATTCCTGCTTCGCCCCCTAGCTGAGTCGAGGCGGTTGCGATCACAAACTCGGCGACCGGCCGGCCCGCCAGGTACAACGCCGCTAAACCACCCAGCAGCAGCACGGCCGCGCTTAAGTCCTGACTGCGCGCGACGTGGCCCTGCTCCCGGGCTTGCTGTCGCCGGTGCGGCGTAGGGTCCTGATTCTTTTCGCCGCTGCGTTCAGGCATGAGCTAGAACCGATGGCCGCGTGTCGGGATGTGCGAGGATGATGTCGGCAGCAGCGTGATGGATCAAGGGCAGTCGTTGGGAGTGCCGGGTTCGCGGGTTCTTTGGCGCTGGCGGTGCTGGCGGACGCGGCCAGGTCATGCCGCCATCGTTGGCGGAGCTGAGGCCGTAAAGTC
The DNA here is from genome assembly GCA_016191115.1 of Planctomycetia bacterium. Taxonomy (GTDB): domain Bacteria; phylum Planctomycetota; class Planctomycetia; order Pirellulales; family JACPPG01; genus JACPPG01. The sequence goes on from JACPPG010000011.1 coordinate 36,459, forward strand.
GGGCTGGCTGACATGGTTGAGTCTGCCCTGCGTCAGGGAAACCGCAGAAATCTCGCCGACGGATGTAGCAGCTAAGATTGGGCACCTTGCCTGGCAGCGCCCTTTGACTAAACTGCGTGTTTCGCCGCGGCAGTGCCGAGTTCCTCGTTTTTTTCCGCGCCAAAGGGTGGCTGGATTGTGACCGATCCGGCGGCCCGTGGCGTTCCCATGACGCATCCGACGCTCTCCGACAGCCCGATCGAGGTATTGCGCGGCGATTTCCCGCGCGGGGAGTTCCGCGCGGCGCTGTTCGATTTCGACGGCACGCTGTCGCTCATCCGCCGCAACTGGCAGGCCGTCATGATCCCGATGATGGTCGACGTCCTGACCGACACGGGGACCGGCGAAACGTCCGAACAACTGCACGAACACGTCGAAGAGTTCGTGATGCGCCTAAACGGCAAGCAGACGATCTACCAGATGATCCAACTGGCCGACGAGGTCCGCGCCCGGGGCGGCCGGCCGCTGGAGCCGCTCGACTACAAGCACCGATACCACGACCTATTGTGGCAGCAGATCGGCGACCGCGTGGCCGCGCTTAAGGACGGTCGGGCCACGCCTGAAGAAATGACGGTGCCGGGCACGCACCGCTTGCTAGCGCAGCTTCAAGAACGCGGATTGGCCCTGTACCTGGCCTCGGGAACCGACCTGAAATACGTCCGCGACGAGGTCGCCGTACTGGGCCTGGAAGAGTTCTTCGGGCCGCACATCTACGGCGCGCTCGACGACTACCAGAACTTCTCGAAAGCCATGATCATCGATCGTATGATCGGCGACATGGGCGTCCAAGGGCACCAACTGCTGGCCTTCGGCGACGGCTTCGTCGAGATCGAAGAAACGCGCAAGGCCGGCGGCGTCGCCGTGGGCGTGGCCAGCGATGAGGACACGCGCCAAGGGATCAACGCCTGGAAGCGGGCTCGCCTGATCCGCGCCGGCGCCGACATCATCATCGGAGACTACCGGCAGCGGGACGAGCTATTGGCGCTGCTGGGCCTTTGACAACGGCGTGTGCCCGCAGCGCGTGTGGCCACTGGCTCTGCCAGTGCCGTCCGCCACGACAAGGACAAACATTGCGGTGACCCGTTTCCCCCGATTCGATCGCAGCCGCCTGAAGATCAAGCCGCTCGCCGAGCGGCAGCACGATATCGCGCGCGAGTCGCTGTTGGCGCTCGACGAGTTGCCGCCCCCGCTCGACGACGATGCCATGCGCAGCCTCGCGAAGCTGGGTCAACGCCTCGTCGCCGCGCGGGCTGCCGGCGGCGCGCGGCTGATGCTCATGGGGGCCCACGTCATTCGCGCCGGCGTCGCCCGGCAACTGATCGACATGATGGAGCGGGGTCTGATCACGCACGTCGGCATGAACGGCGCCGGACCGATCCACGACTACGAGCTGGCCCGCATCGGCGCCACCTGCGAGAGCGTCGCCCGCTACATCAAAAGCGGCGAGTTTGGCCTGTGGCGCGAGACGGGCGAGATGAACGACTGCGTCGCCCGCGGCGCCGCCGCGGGGCTGGGACTGGGCGAGGCGCTCGGCCGCGAGATTCTTGAAGGCAGCTTCCCCCACAAGGACACGAGCGTCCTGGCCGCCGGGTACCGGCTGGGCGTGCCGATCACCGTACACGTCGGCATCGGGTACGACATTCTGCACGAACACCCCAACTTCGACGCGGCCGCCTACGGGACGGCCAGCTATCGCGACTTTCTCACGTTGTGCAGCACCGTGGCCGGCCTGGAAAACGGCGTCTTTCTGTGCTTCGGCACGGCTGTGATGGGCCCCGAGGTGTACTTGAAGGCCCTCAGCATGGCCCGCAACGTGGCGCATCAGGAAGGGCGCGTGATCTGTCATTTCACCACCGCGGCCTTCGACTTGATCGAGATCGCGGGCGATACGGCGCAGGAGGCTCCGAAGACCAACCCGCAGTACTACTACCGCCCGTGGAAGACGATCCTGGTTCGCACCGTGGCCGACGGCGGGGAAAGCTTCTACGTCCGCGGCGACCACCGCGCCACGGTTCCCCACCTGCGCCGCGCGGCGCTTCAAGAGGGAGGCATCCGGCCGTGATCTCTCTTGAACGGCTGGAATCGGTCCTCGCTGCATTGCCCACTCGCTCGATCGGTCTGGTCGGCGACCTGTTCCTGGATCGCTACCTGGAAATCGACCCCGAGCTGCGCGAGCTGTCGATCGAGACGGGCCTCGAGGCCTACCAGGTCACGCGCATCCGCAACAGCCCCGGCGCGCTGGGCACGATCATCAACAATCTGGCGGCGCTCGGCGTAGGGAGGCTAGTGCCGGTCACGGTGTTGGGCGATGACGGGCAAGGCTACGACTTGTTGGCCGCTCTGCGGACCATGTCGGTCGATACGGCCCACGTCATCCAAGACGCAAAGCGACTTACGCCGACGTACACCAAACCGCTCGTGCGGACCGAGCGCAGCACGTGGCGCGAGCTGAACCGGCTCGACTTGCGAAATCGTACGCCCGTGTCCGCGGTAACGCGCCAGCGACTTCTTGAGGAACTCGACGCGGTGTTCGAGGCGACCGACGGACTGATCGTGCTCGACCAGGTGAACGAAGAGGATTGGGGCGTCATCGGGCCGGCTGTGCGCGAACACCTGGCCCAACTCGCGCGGCGGCGCCCGGAGAAGCTGATGTTCATCGACAGCCGGGCCCACATTGCGCGCTTTCGCTTCGGGACGCTCAAGCCCAACGTGCACGAATGTCTGGCGGCGCTCGGACGCGGGGATGCCGCCGACCCGCTCGTTGCGGCACGCGACTTCGCGCGGCTGACCGGTTGCCCGCTCTACTGCACGCTCGCGGAGCGCGGCATCCTGGTGGCCGACGGGCAGGGCGAAGCGACGCTCGCGGCGGGTTACCCCGTCGAGGGACCGGTCGATTCGGTTGGCGCGGGCGACAGCGCGACGGCGGGCATCGTCTCGGCCCTGTTGGCCGGCGCGACGCGCGTCGAGGCCGCGGCCGTCGGCAACCTGGTCGCCTCGATCACGGTCCAGCAGCTTGGCACGACCGGCACCGCCAGCCCGCGGCAGGTCGAAGAACGATGGCGGCAGGTGCACCCTCGGGCGCCCTGATGCGGTCGCGGCTTCCGCGGCAACACCAGCCCGAAGCGCCAGCGGCGGCAGCGCCGGACTCCCTCGCTGGCGCTTCGGGCTAGTGTCGATCGCCACGTCCCGGAAAGGGTTCGGTGCGACTCCAACAGCCTGTTGAAAAAGGGGGACAGGCACCTCGCCACTTGCGAAAGACGCTGAGACGTCCCCGGTCGCTCGGAGCCAGTCCCCCTTTTTCAACAGGCTGCCAACGCGTTTGCCGGCTTTTTGCGGCCTGCCCCACACTTTGGGGCGCGGAGCTTTGGCCGCACGTTGACGATTTGCTCGCGCAATCCTAACATCGTCCGGTAGAGTCTCTCGCAGGCGAACGCCCGCCCCGCCCCGCCTGGCGCGGCGGAGCCTGCCAAGCCGTCACCTCACGAAAAAGAAAGGGGGAACGGGCGATGCCACTTTTTGAAGTGGAGACCGAGTCGCACATCATCATCACCTGGGCCAACGATCAAGATGCCGCCGCCGACGTCGTTCACGACGCCTATCCCGGCGAAAAAGTCATGCGGCTCACCAAGCGGCCGCGGGACACCTGGGTAATCTCCAAGACCGCGCTGGGCATCGCCCGCCTGGGCGATCCGTGCAACACGGCTCGCGACTGCCTGGCCAAGGCCGCCGGCGACAAGGTGCACGCCATTCGCCTGTACATGCACGAAACCGGTTCCGACCTCGAACGCGCCCGCAAGGTCATCGAGTCGAACATGGTGATGGGCTGGTAACAGGCCAGGGGCGAGAGACCACAGGCTAGAGGAAGCCTCGGGTTTCCCATTCTTCCTCTGGCCTGTAGCCTCTAGCCTGGAAAGTACAGATCGCCGTCGCTGATGTCGGGGATGCCGATCACCAGCACCCGCATCCGTCCCGCCGCCCCGTGAACGACGCCGGGCGGAATGTGCACGAGCGACCCTTTTCGGACCGGATGATCGACGCCGTCGAGCCGCACGGTTCCCTCGCCCTCCAGCACGTAGTACAGCTCGGTTGCCACGCGATGATAGTGCTCGCGGGCCCCGTCGATGTCGACCGCGTGCGCCCACGCGGCGACGTGCTCGTCCAGCCGACTGATGAGGAGATGCCGCCAGCCACAAGTGCTCCGCTCGCGCGGGGCCTCGCCTTCGTGCCGGACAAGCGTCGGACTATTGCTGACGGTGGTCATAGGTTCTCCGGATATTAGGCTTATCGTGGGCGGGCCGCCTGTTGTGCCGCTCGCACGCTCTTGAGCTTCTCGGCGCACGCGGCGTTTTGTGGGTCGATGCGTAGCGCAGTTTCCAATTCCGCCGCGGCCCGGTCAAGCTGCCCCTGTGCCACGAGCACGGTCGCCAGCGCCAGGCGAACGGCCACGTCCCCCGGCCCCAGCAACGCGGCCCGCTGCAAGTAGGCCACGGCCTGCTCGTGCCGCCCGATCCCTTCGTAGGCGCATCCCAGGTGGAAATTCGCCTGAAGGCTATTCGGATTGATCCGCGCGGCCTCGATAAAGTACGGCAGCGCCTCGGCCGGCCGCCCGCGGTCGTAGAGCAGCATGCCCATCGTGTCGTGCGCAAGCGCCAGGCGCGGGTCGATCCTCAGGGCTTGCTCGATCTGCGTCAGGGCATCGTCGAATCGGCCCAGCCGCGCGAGCGCCCGCCCTAGCCCGCAATAGGCCGTGGCGTACCTCGGATCGCGCTCGATCGCCGTGCGATAGTGGGCCACGGCCTCGTCGAATCGCCCCAACTCGACCAATGTGTTTCCCAGGTTGTTGTAAATCTCCTGAAGATTGGGATTCAGCGCCCTCGCCCGCTCCAGATGGGCCAGCGCGTCGGCGGGACGGCCGACGAACACCAGGCTGATGGCCAGGGCATTGTGCGTGTCGGGCAGATCGGGATTGAGGGCAAGCGCCGCCTCGTAGTGTTCCACGGCCAGCGGGTAGTTCCCCTGCCCGGCGACGTGCCAGGCGTAGTTGTGGTGGGCGGCCCAACTGTCGGGATTCTTGGCGACGGTGTCGTTGTAAAGCGTTTCGAGGTCGCGGTAGATGTGGGTCTGGCGATACGTCAGCGCTGCCAGCACGACGATGAGCGTCCCGGCCACAAGGTGCGCGATGCGCCGCCCGTCGGGCCGCAGCCGCGCCGCCACGGTCCCGGCGATGGCCGCTGCCAGGACCATGAGAGCGACGCTGGCGTGATACTGAAAGTGGTCCGCCACGAACGAGTAGCGAAAGGGATACACGTTGAAGAATCCCAAGGCTGGCATGAGCACGCCCGCGAAGATCAGCACCGCCGCCAACGGCCCGCGGCCGATGCGCTTCCGCGCGAGCCACAATCCGACCATCACCGCCAGCACGCCGGCCGGATACGCGTATTGCCACCACGCGTGGGCGTCGATCGAGAACCGCGGATAGAAAAACACGAGCGGCCACGGCCACGCGAGCTTGCCGGCGTAGAACCACAAGGCCCGGCCGGCAACCAGCAAGCGATCCACCGGCGACAGGTCCCACTCGGCCCCTTGGGCCCCGACGTGATGTTGCTCGAGCCATACGGTAAACAGCCCCAACCCGGCGCCGACGGCGAAAAACGGCACCAGGGGAACGACGTCGCGCCAACCGATCCGGCCCCGCTTCCACCAGTAGACGACCAATAGCACCGCCGGCAGCGAGGCCACCACCGTCTTGCTCAAGAGCGCCAACGCAAATAGCGCGAAGGCCAGCCCGTAGTATTCCCACCGGCGTTCTGGCGACAAACGAGCGCGGGCGGCCCCTTCGTCGACCTCGGCGGGCGCGAAGCGCAAATAGCACGACATCGACAGTAGCGCCAAAACGAGCGACAGCACGTTCTTCCGCTCGGTGATCCAGGCCACGCTCTCCACGCACACGGGATGTACGGCAAAGAGAGCCGCCGCCAGCCACGCCCCCGCCACCCGCAATCGCACCAGCAGCCGCCACAGCAGGATCGCGCTCGTGGCGTGCAGCAAGATGTTCGTCAGGTGGTAGCCCGCCGGCTTCAATTCCCACAGGTGATATTCGATCCAGAACGTCGTGTGTACGAGTGGGTAGTATTGCGGCAACGAGCGGGGCACAAACCATATCTGCCGCAGCCCGTCCGACGAGCGGAGCGTCGCATTGCCCGTGATGTGAAGGTCGTCATCCCACGCATAGCCGGCCGAGAGCGCCGGCAGGTATGCCGCTAGCGCGAGCGCGACGAGCAGACCACCGGCAAGCCAAGGCCGCAGCCGCTCCCACGTCTCCTGGTCCGTGGTTCGGCGGCGCCGCCGCGACGTCGCGCGGCCAGACGGAGCGATTGCTTTGGCCGATTTGCTCATGAGGAACGTCGACAGCCGCTGTGCATTCGATTAGGGGGTTGCGTCGTCGCGGCGCGCCTCGCCGCGCGCCCGTTCGAGATGGGCCTGCGCCTCGGCCGCATCCGGGTTCAAGCGCAAAGCCTCGCGGTACACGACGGCGGCCTGCTTTCTGTCGCCCAACTGTTCCAGCGCCTGTCCAAGCTTGCTCCACGCATCGTAATGCGCCGGACGCCGCTTGACCGCTTCGGCATATTCCTGGGCCGCCAGGCGCAACTGTCCTTTGTGCGCCCACGCGCCCGCAAGATCGTAGTGGGCCTGCGCCACGGCCGGGTCCAGCTCAACGGCGGCCTGCAAGTGCTCAATCGCTTCCACATCCCGCCCCTGGGCGGACAGAATCACGCCCAGGGCGTGGTGCGCCTTGGCATAGCCCGGCCGGGCGGCCAAGGCGCGGCGGAAGTAATCCTCCGCTTCCGCCAGGTTGCCCGACGTGCTGGCGAGGGAGCCCATCCCAAGAAGCGAAGGGGCATCGGCGGGGGAGATCGCAAGGGCCTGGCCGAACTGCTCTCGCGCCTCCTTCGGCCGCTTGGCCTGCACGAGCGCGAATCCCAGCCCCCGATAGGCCTCGACGCACTTGGGGTCCAGGCGCGCGGCCTCGCGAAGATGGCGCATACTTTCTTCGAGCTCGGCCGGCGGGAAACCGTGCCGCTCGCTTTGGCTCAACAGGATATGGCCGACGTTGTGCTGCACGAGCGCCTCGTCCGGATTGAGGCGCAGGGCCTTTTGAGCCAGCTCGCCCGCTTCATCGAGACGTCCCTGGGCGTCGAGGTGGGCGCTTAGGTTCGCGTACGCAATCCAGCCATCGGGATTCTTGGCGATTGTGTCGCCCAGCAGAGTCTCCACGTTGCGATACACGTTCGCCTGCCGGGCGGTCAGCACGGCGAGCGCGGCGATGACCGTCCCCGCCGCGGTGTATGCGATCGGACGGCGCGTGACGCTCAACCGCGCGATCGCCGTCGCGGCGGCAGCCGCCGCCAGCGCAATCAACCCCAGGCTCGCATGATATTGAAAATGGTCGGCCACGAAGCTGTACCGCGTGTAGTAGACATTGAAGAACCCCAAGACCGGGACGAGGACGCCGGCGAAGATGAGCGCCGCCGCCAGGGGTCCCCGGCCGATCCGCTTCCGCGCGGTCCACATTGCCACCACCACCAGCACTGCCGCCGCCGGAAGAACGTACTGCCACCACTGGCCCGTGTCGATGGTCCATCGCGGATAGTGAAACATGACGGGGTAGGGCCAGGCAAGCTTGCCGGCGTAGAACCACAGCCCGCGCCCGGCGATGAGCAGCCTTTCCACCGGGCCGCGGTGCCACTGCGGACCACGGGCCTGCACGTGCCCGCTCTCGACCCACACGGTCACCAGCCCCATGGCGACGGCCAGCGCGAAGAACGGCGCGAGCGCCACCACGTCGCGACGGGCGATCGCCCCCCGTTTCCACCAGCACAGGACCAAGAGCACGGCCGGCAACGTGACGACGGCCGTCTTGCTCAACAGCGCAACGGCAAAGAGCGCCAACGCCCAATAGTAGTAGCGCCGAGCTCCGGGCGACTCGCCCTCGTCGATCGCCATCCACGGCGCAAATCGTAAATAGCAAAGCATCGACGAGAGAGCCAGCGCCAGGCTCAGCACGTTCTTCCGCTCGGTCACCCAGGCCACGCTCTCGACGTGAACCGGGTGTACGGCGAAAAGGGCGGCGGCCAGCCACGCGCCGGGGACGCCCAGCCGGCAGAGCAACCGCCACACGAGCAGGGCGTTCACGGCGTGCAATAGCACGTTCACCGCGTGGTAGCCCAAGGGCGCCAGGCCCCACAAATGGTACTCGATCCAAAACGTCGTGTAGACGAGCGGATAGTACTGGGGCACGGCGCCGGGCTCGAACCACAGTTGCGCAAGGCCCGGCCAAGAGCGCAGCGGCAGGTTCTCTGTAACGTACTGATCGTCGTCCCAAACGAATCCGGCGCGATAGACCGGCACGTAGGTCAGCACCACCAGCCCCACCAGGGCGACGGCCGCCCACGCGGGCCGGCCGAGCGGCCCGGTCGCGGCGGTCGCGCGGGCCGGCTGACGGGGCCCGCCGCGGGGACGCTCTTTGCGAGTGGGACTGGGCATGGCACGTTTCATTGTGCGCTGGCGGCGGCGTCCGGCGGAATCGGATTCGTTCGGCCCACGGACGCCCCGTGCCGAACGGACCGACGCCCTATCGGGCTTGCCGGCCCGGAATCGCGCTTGCGGCTTAGCAGGAACCCGTCCAGATGACATTGCCCGCTTGACAGACCGCCCCGTTCTGACGCTCGCTTTTCCGTCGCGGACGTTCGCATCACCGCACGAGCGTCGCGAAGTAGGCGATGATCGCCAGGATGGCGATCGCCATGCCGACCGTGGCCACGACCACCCGATCGTTCAGCAACTGCACCACTTCCCGCGGCTTGGGCTCGATGCCGGCGCCGAAGTCATGCCCGCACCATTCGCACCGCCGCAGGTAGACCGGTCGGAACGCCTCGTCGCAGGTCGGGCACAATAACAGCGCTGTATCGGGATCGTCCGCGTCCGCCGGGCCGTCGGCCAGCGGAAAATTCACGCTCGCCGTCTGACACGCCGGGCACACCGTCATCCGCGGCTTGTCGCACCGCGGGCAAAGCGGCGGCGCGTAAAGCTCGCGCGCCGCGCGCTCCTCGCTCTCGCGCGGCTCCCGTCCGTCGAGTCCGGCCGCGTCCGCCTCATCGTGGGTCGCCGCGCCAGCGGACTCCGCTCGATACTGCCGCACGATCTCGCGGGCGGCCGGCTCGTCCGCTTCGGCCACGACCACGCGCGGGGCGATCGACCAGCCCAGCGGCAGATCGCCGGCGGCCGCCTGCAGGGCGTCGTTAATAACCACGGCCTCGATGCCCGCTTCGGCCAGCCGATTGCGGACCATAAACGCCTGCCCCGGCCGCACGTCGGTGAAGACGACAACTTGGCGCTCGCTGGTGGACATGGCGGAGTTACCAGTGGTCGGTGATCAGTGGACAGTGAAGAAGCCCCCAGGGGTTGCCACCCCCTGGGCTCGCGACTGCGCGTGCGGCTCGTTGTTCTGTTTTCTCCTGCCCGCTGCCGGCCGCCTGCTGCCCGCTGCTGCTCACCTCACGTCCGGCTTGCGGGGCTCGTCGCCGGGCTTCATGCCGAACAGGAAGTGCATCAGGTCGCGGGTACCCAGCGTGCGCGGGCTGGAGAACAGCTCGCCGGCCGCATAGCCGGCCGCGGTCCCTTGGGCGAAGGCGAAGCCGCGGATCCGCTCCAACACGTGCGCCTTGGCCGGCGGAAACTGCGTCTCGTAGCAGCGCACCGCGGCGAGCTTCACGTCCAGCGTGTCGCCGATATCGACCACCAGATGGCCGGCGCCCGGCGGCAGCCCCAGCGAGCCGAAGGCCAGGGTGTAGTACAGTTGGGCCGCGATCGTGTGGACCGGCAGCCCGTCGAAGTATTCATCCCACTTAGTGAGCCGGGCGTAGAACACCGCGGCGTCGGTGATTTGCATGGCCTGCCAATGGTCGGGCGAGGCGAGCGCCGTCTTCTCGCCAAAGCCCAGCACCAGCTTCGGCCGGTACTTGCGAAACTCCTTGCCCAGCGCGACCCGCGCCTCGAACGTATCGAAGAGCCGCCGGTTCGGCAGATCCAACTGAACGCGGTGCGCCACGCCCAACGTCTCGGCGGCCCGCTTTGCCTCGGCCAGGCGCACTTCGGGCCCGGGGGACATGGGCGTCGGCTCGCCGTCGGTGAGATCGATGATGCCGACGCGGTAGCCCTGCCGGGCCAGCCGGGCAAGCGTGCCGCCGCAGGCGATCTCCACGTCGTCAGGGTGCGCCCCCACGGCAATCACATCGAGTCGCGGATAGTCGGAAGTCATCGCGTCCTTCAACATTAAGCCGCCGCGGCCACGCGGCGAAATCGTTACGCCGGCTTCACGACCGCAAGTAGGAACGTAGGATTCAACGCGTCGAACCGCACGCGCTCGAGCTGGTAGGTGCCGCGGGCCACGTTGATCATCCACACCCGCACGTCGGGCAGCCGGCGATGGAGCGCGGCGTGCACGTCGGCCAGGTTCTCGATGCTGCCGGTGTTGGCCACCAGCCGGCCGCCGCCACGCAGGCGGTCGTAGGCCAGGTCCACCAGCCGGCTAATCTCCCGGCCGCTGCCGCCGACGAAGATCGCATCCGGGTCGGGCAGATCGGCCCAGGCCTCGGGCGCCCGGCCCCGCACCGCCACCATGTTCCGCACGCGGAACCGCGCGGCGTTGTCGAGGATCAGCGCGTGATCCTCGGCATCCATCTCGATGGCGTACGTCTTGCCGCCGGTGGCAATCTGCGCCGCTTCGATGGCCACCGAGCCGCTGCCGGCGCCGATGTCCCACACCGTGCTCATCGTCCGCAGGTCCAGTTGCGCCAACGCGATCGCGCGGACTTCGCTCGTGGTCAACAGGCCGTGCTTCGGCTTGGATTGCAAAAAGGCCTCGTCCGGGTTGCCGAACATCCGGCGGCCGATCTCGTCGGAGGGGCGATCCGGCACGTCGGGCTTGCGCACCAGGATCATCACGTTCAATGGCGCGAACTCCTGCCCGGCCAGCTCCTTCAAGCTCCCCTGCGTGACGCGCTCATCGGGCGAGCCCAGGTTCTCGCACACGTAGCCCCAGAAGTAGTCGATCTGGCGGTCCAAGAGTCCCCGCGCGACTTTCGACGGCGGGCAGTCATCGGTCGTGAACAAGCCCACCTTCTCGGCCACGCGGATCTGCTCCAGCACCTGGTCGAGCGAGCGGTTCGCCAGGTTCGTCAAGTACGCCTCTTCCCAGCTTTCTTTCACGCGGGCGAAGGCCAACTGCATGCTGCTGACGTGCGGCACCACCTCGAAACGGTCCTTGCCCAGCTTGTCGCACAGATAGCGTGCCAGGCCGTAGAAGAGCGGGTCGCCGGACACGAGCACGATGACGCGTTTTCCGCGGGCGGCGGCGATCCGCTCGACGATCGCGTCGAGGTTGCCGCCGGCCGGCAACCGCTCGGCGTTACCGGCAGGCACCAGGCGCAGCGTGTATTCGGCCCCCACCAACAGATCGGCCCCCTCAATCAACTGGCGCGCCGCGGCGGTGACGCCCTCCAGGCCGTCGTCGCCGATCCCGATGATGTGAACTTTTTCCGTGGCCATTTGCTGATTTGAGAATCCGGTGCTCGGTCGCGCCACGCGTAGGGTGCACTGCGTGCACCGTCCGCGCGCATGACGTTGCCACGTGACGTGGTGCTCGCAGAGCACCCTACGATCCGCCGACGATTCTATGTCGCACGGCCAGTTTTGTACACGCGGGCGGAATTCGAGTAAGGAGTTTGCATGAGCTACCTCACGTCAACCATCCGCTTCGCGAAGCCCAGGGGTTGCAACCCCTGGGCCTGGGACGTTAATGTCCCAAGCTTCGGTGCTCAAACGCCCGCGACCACCGCCGCCGGCACGGCTGCCTCCACGCGGACCAGCACCGACTTGAAAGCCGGCGTCCGCGACCGCGGATCGGCGCGCCGCGGCACCAGCGCGTTGGCCTCCGGGTAGTACATCAGGGCGTTGCCCGCCTTGATCCGCGGGAAGGGGCGGACCAGGATGTTGGCCATTTGGCCGGCTTCGCTCGTCACGGTGACGAGCTGCTCGGGCGCCAGGCCCAGCCGCCGCACGTCGTCGGGGTTGAGCAAGATCACGTCGCGCCGGTCCTGCCCGCGGTATAGATCGTAGTCCTCGTAGACCACCGTGTTGAATTGCCCTTCGCTGCGGACGGTCATCAGCCGCAAGTGCCCATTGCCGCCAGCCAGCTCCGGAAGGTCGTGGACCTTCAGCCGGGCGCGGCCGTCGACCGTCGGGAAACGCGGCTCGTGCAGCGTGCGGCCGGCGATCTGGAACTCGCGCTTGGTGTCGTCGATCGCCGCGAGTTGCTCAAACCCGGGCACGATCGCCGCGATCGCCTCGCGAATCCGCCGCGTGCTCTTCATCTTCGCCCAATCGACCGGTGTCGACGTTTCGAGCACGCGTGCCCCCAGGTCGGCGATCACTTCCACCTCACTCTTGGGGCCGGCGTGTCGGGCCGGGCCTCCGTCGCTCAGGCGGACGAAGTTGAACATCGATTCCTGCGTGGTCGGCTGCGGTTCCTCGTCGCGCGCGAGCACCGGCAGGATGATCGTCTCGCCGGCCAGCCCATGCGCGTGGCCCGTGTTGAGCGTGGTATTCAGGTATACGATCATGTCGAGCTTCGCGAGTGCCCGGGCCGCGTAGGCCGCGTCGGGGTTCGAGCCGAACAGGTTGCCGCCCAGGCAGCAGCCGAACTTCAGCCGCCCGGCTTCGGCCGTCTCGACGCAGGCCAGCGTGTCCAGTCCGGGCGACGTGGGGAGCGTGACGCCGAAGTGCGATTGCAGCCGCGCGAAGACGGCGTCCTTCAATTTCGGCGTGACGCCGATCGAGCCGATCCCCTGCACGTTCGAATGCCCGCGGATCGGCATCACGCCGGCGTGCGGGCGGCCGATCATCCCCCGCAATAGCGCCAGGTTGACGATCGCCTCGACGTTCTGCACGCCGTGCACGTGGTGGGTGATTCCCATCGTCCAGGCGAAGACCGCGTTTTTGGCGCGCGCGTAGCGCCCGGCGATGGCGTCGATATCGTCTTCCGCGACGCCGGAGCGCTCGATGATGTCTCTCCACGAAGTCGCGCGGAGATGGGCCGACAATTCCGACCAGCCCTGGCAATGGTCGCGCAAGAACGGCTCGTCCGTGGCCCCCATTTCGACGATCCGCTTGGCGACGCCGGTCAAAAGCGCCAGGTCGCCGCCGATATCCGGCTGCACGTACAAACTGGCGATCTTCGTGCCAAAGAGCAAGCTGCGCGGGTCGCTCGGCACGCGGAAATTTACCAGGCCCGTCTCGCGCACCGGGTTGATCACGATCACCGCGCCCCCCTTGCCCCGCACGCGCTTGAGCGTGGTCATCAGCCGCGGGTGGTTGCTGGCCGGGTTGCCGCCGATCAGCATCACCAGGTCGGCGTGCTCGACGTCTTCCAAGAGCACGGTGGCCGTGCCGGTGCCCAAGGTGGCGCCCAGCCCGACGCCGCTCGCCTGGTGGCAGTAGTAGCTGCAATTGTTGACGTTGTTGGTGCCATAGAGCCGGGCGAAGAGCTGCACCAGGAAGCCGGCCTCGTTCGAGCTGCGACCGCTGGTGTACCAGAACGTCTCGTCGGCCGGCAGCGAACGCAGCTTGTCGGCGATCCGGGCCAGGGCCTCTTCCCAGGAGATCGCGCGATAAAAGTTCTCGCCCCGCACGTGCAAAAGCGGCTGCGTCAACCGCCCACACGACTCCAACTCGCGGGGCGAGAGGCATTGCAGTTGGGCGATCGAGTAGGTCGAGAAGAAGCTGGCCGGAATCGCCCCTTGCATGTCGGAGGCCATCGCCTGCAGCGACTTTTTGCACACTTCGGGGAACCGGCCCGCTTCGTTGACCATGCCGCCCGCCTGGCCCCCCATGCCCAGCGCGCACGTCTTGCAGGCGTTCCGCGAGCGCATGGCCTTCCACATCTTGAGAAAACCGCCAACCTCGCGGGCCTTGCGAAGCGTGTACCAAATGGCCGGCCACCCGCCGCCGGAGGAGACATTTTTCATGGTGTGTGCGTGTCGTGGGGCACGTTTCTCCGTCGAAGCGCTTGCGAAGCCCCAGGGGGCGCAGGGCCATTCTGTTTTTCAAAATGGCGAGGCGGGAAAATGGGACTGGCTCCGAGCATAAACAGCGCAAGTCCTTTCAGACGAACGTTGCGTCTCGGTGCCTGTCCCACTTTCCCGCCGGTGCGCCGCCGGCAAGCTTGAATCGGAACGAAAGAACGCGCGGCCGGATCGGATGCGCGTCTTGGGGGGCGGGCATCCTGCCCGCCTGTCTTCCCCGCTCGAGTACGACTCTCGCGCACGGCGCTTCAAAGACTCCACGGGTTGCCACCCGTGGGCTTCGCGAAACGATCCGCGATGCTGTTAGCAGACATCGATGGCAGGTCGAAGGCGGGCAGGATGCCCGCCCCCCACCGGGTCTGAACTTCCCCGCATTTCGGGCCGCACGTATAGTTGCTCTCGCGGAACATGGTCTCCTGTAATCGCTCTCTCCCATGATCCTCTTGAACGTCGCCAATGTGATCAAGCGCTTCGGGCCAGAGCCCGTGCTCGATGGCGTCACGTTCGAGTTGCGGCCGGGCGAGCGCGTTGGGCTCGTCGGACCCAATGGCGCTGGCAAGACCACGCTTCTGTCGATCCTGGCCGGCAAGCTGGAACCGGACAGCGGCACGGTCGAGCTCCATTCGTCGGCACGCCTCGACTATCTCGAACAGCAGCCGACGATCGTGCCCGGCCGCACGCTATGGGACGAGGCGGCCGCGGCGCTCGCGCCGCTGGCAACGCTCGCGCGCGAGGCGGAAGAAACGGGCCATCTGCTGGCCGCGGCGATCGATCCAGACGAACATCGCCGCCTGGCGGAACGGTTCGACCGCTTGCAGCACGAGCTGACGCACCGCGACGCCTACAACATCGACCATCGCATCGAGCGCGTGCTGGAAGGGCTCGGCTTTGCGCGCGACGGCTTTCGGCAGCCGGTCGAGCAGCTTAGCGGCGGGCAGCACAACCGGCTGTTGCTCGCCCGGCTGCTCTTGGCCGAGCCCGACGTGATGCTCTTGGACGAGCCGTCGAACCACCTGGACATCGCCGCCACCGAGTGGCTCGAACGGCACCTGGCCGCGAGTTCGCAGGCGATGATCGTCGTCAGCCACGATCGCTACTTTCTCGACAAGGTCACGAACCACGCGCTGGAGCTATTCGACGGCACGGTCGACGAGTACGCCGGCAACTTCTCGGCCTATTGGCGGCAGAAGGCCGAGCGGCTGGCGGTGCAGGCGCGGACGTACGAGCGGCAGCAGGAGTTCATCGCCAAGACCGAGGACTTCATCCGCCGTAACCACTCCGGCCAGAAGCACGCCCAGGCCGAGGATCGCAAGAAGAAGCTGGCCCGCGTCGAGCGCGTGGCGCCGCCGCGGCGGATCGAGGCGCCGCCGATGCGCTTCGCCCAGGCCGATCGGACCGGCGACCTGGTGCTTCGCGTCGAGCGGCTGGCCAAGGCCTACGACCGGCCGCTTTTTCGCGATCTGTCGTTCGACATCCTCCGCGGCCAACGGTGGGGAATCCTGGGCCCCAATGGCTCCGGCAAGACGACGCTCTTGCGATGCCTGATCGGCGAGGAAACACCCGACCAAGGCCGCGCGATCGTCGGGGCGCGCGTCCGCATCGGCTATCACGATCAATTACTGCGCAGCCTGCCGGCCGAGGCGGAAGTGGTCGATGCGGTCCGCCCGCCGCGGGGCGTGCTCAGCGAGCAAGAGCGGCGTGGCCTGCTGGCGCGATTCGGGATCACAGGCGACGCGGCCTTTCAGCGGGTCGACAGTCTTTCGGGCGGCGAGCGGAGCCGGGCGGCGCTGGCCCAACTGGCGGCCGCCGAGGCGAACTTTCTGGTGCTCGACGAGCCGACCAACCACCTGGACCTGTGGGCCCGCGACGCGCTCGAGCTGGCCCTTGCGGAGTTCGACGGCACGGCGCTCCTGGTCAGCCACGACCGGTACTTTCTCAATCGCGTGGTCGACCACTTGCTGGTCGTCGAGCCGGGCCGGTTCCGCGTCGTCGAGGGGAACTACGACGCCTACGTGCGCCTGTGCGAGCGTGGGCTGGCCGGCGCCGGTGCCAACGGCGACGGTGCCGATGGCGCTGCCGCGGCGGCAACAAACAAGGAGTCACCACGCCAGAAGGCCGGCTCGAAGCGATCGGGCCGCGGCGAAAAGCCGGCGCGGTCCAAGCGTCAATTCCCCTACCGCAAGGTCGAGGACCTGGAAGCGGACATCTTCGCCCGCGAGGCGCGCATCGCCGAGCTGCACGCGCTATTGGCAACGCCGGACGTGCTGCGCGACGGCGACCGGGTCCGCAGCGCCCAGACCGAAATCGCGGAACATCGCGCGGCACTTGAATCGCTTTACCCACACTGGGAGGAAGCCATCGCGCTGAATTGAAACTGCGTAGGGTGCACTGCGTACACCGCGATTCGCGAAGGCCGAGGTGATGGTGCTCGCAGCGCACCCTACGTGAGGTGCCTGCTTCCGCAGCCACGCCAATCCGGCGCTACTGCGACTTGCCCACCAATTCCGGTTGCTTGGTTCGGCCAAATCCGACATTCGTCTCGGAGTTGAGCGTCAGCTCGTTGCCTGCAAAACGCAACTGAAGCGTGACGATGAAGGGCGTTTCGTAGAAGCAAATCTTGGCGGTGAACGCTTCGTTGGCCCAGCCGCCGGCAGCGGCTGCCGGTTGGCGAAGGATTGATCCCCAGGCCACTTGCCCTTCTTGCCATTTGCCGCGCCCGCAGGCGATTCGCTGTTCCACACCATCCACCCGCGTGACGAGCGTTTCATGGCCGTCGGCCGCGTCGCGCTCAAGGCTCAATGTTTCAAGCTTGAGATCGTTCGCGGGGAAGACGTAGCTACGGCCGGCGATCTCAGCCCGTTCGCTGATGCTTTCCGGCGTGCGGACGGCGAGCGCCTTCAGACGTTGTGCGAGCTTCTGGGCGGCCCCGTCGTCGGCCGCCAAAGCGGACGGCTTCAGGGCGGGCAGCAGTTTGTCCCACACCAGGTTCAATATCCCCTGCATGTCCTTCACGCCGCTGGTGATGGCGACCACGGCATCTTGTTCCGATAGCACAATGCAGAATTGGCCAAACGCGCCGTCGCCGCGATAGGCGCCGTTGCGGCTGCGCCAGAACTGGTAACCGTAGCCTTGATCCCAATCGCTGGCGGGATTGCTGCCGTTGGAGGTTTGGCGGGCGGTCGCCGCCTCGACCCAGCCGGCCGGCACGAGCTGCTTGTCCTGCCACCGCCCCTTCCGCAGGTAAAGCTGACCGAACTTGGCGATATCTTCGGTGCGGATGCTGAGCCCGTAGCCGCCCGTCGAGATGCCTTGGGGGCTCATTTCCCAGGTCGGCCCGTCGATCCCGAGCGGTTCAAAGAGGCGCGGACGCAAGTAGTCGAGCACCGTCTGGCCCGTGACCTTCTGCACGATCGCCGACTGCATGTACGTCGCCGACGTGTTGTACAGGAAATGCGTGCCGGGCTTGAGGGGAACGGGATGGTTCAGGAACGTTTTCGTCCAAGGTTCATCGGCGCGGCGCGCCGGCTCGGTCTGCTGACCGGTCGACATGCGGAGCAGATCACTGACGCGCATCGCTTTGAGGTTCTTGTCGGGCTCGGCGGGCGCGTCTTCGGGAAAGAACTTGAGCACCTCGTCGTCCAGGCTGAGCTTGCCCTCGGCGATCGCCAGTCCCACGGCCGTCGACGTGAAGCTCTTGCTTAGCGAATAGAGAGAGTGCCGCGCCGCGGCGCGATAGGGCGTCCACCACCCCTCGGCCACCACGTGGCCATGGCGCACGAGCATGAAGCTGTTCGTGGCGTCGACCTGGTCGATCGCCTCGACGAACGAGAGCACGGCGGGCGACGAAACGCCTTGCGCCTCGGGAGTGCTGCGCGGCAGGTCCGCCGCGTGACAGACGGAGCACACCGAGGCGATCAGCACGACGAGGCATCCAGTCTTCATGGCATCGAGTGTCCGGTTAGAAAGGGCCGAGGTTGCGCTACGAGAATCGCGATTAGCCTAATCCGTAAGTCGTCCCTTTGCCAGGGTTTAACAGGACTGTCCAGGGCCATTCTGTTTTTCAAAATGGCGAGGCGGGAAAATGGGACTGGCTCCGAGCATAAACAGCGCAAGTCCTTTCAGACCAACGTTGCGTCTCGGTGCCTGTCCCACTTTCCCGCCGGTGCGCCGCCGTTCGAGCTTGNNNCAAAATGGCGAGGCGGGAAAATGGGACTGGCTCCGAGCATAAACAGCGCAAGTCCTTTCAGACCAACGTTGCGTCTCGGTGCCTGTCCCACTTTCCCGCCGGTGCGCCGCCGGCAAGCTTGAATCTGTGAACGGCCCTGCTGTCCCCTCCGACAGCGGTGACAACCGGCGTCGCGGCCGGGTAGGATGAATGGGCATTTGTGTAACGCCACGACGTTCTAGAAACCGTGTGCATCGACCGTCTGTCGGAGGCCGGCCGCGCCGCTGTTCGTGTTTCGCTGGTTCCTTGAGGATCGATTCATGGCTCGCACGTTTGCACCGACGGTGTTCGCTGTGTGGTTTTGCCTGTCACGGCTTGCCGTGGCGGACGAGCCTGCCGCGATTCCACCCGCCACAACCGAGCAGATTCAGCAGTCGGTCGAGCGGGCCATCGGGTACATACGAACCGAAAGCGCCTCCTGGTTGAGCACGCGCGGGTGCGCCGCTTGCCATCACGTGCCTGTGGTGCTCTGGTCGCTGGGCGAGGCCGAGCGGCAAGGCTACGCGATCGACAAGAAGTTCCTGACGGACACGGTGGAATCCTTGCTGGGCAGCAAGGACAAGCTGCTGGCCTCGAAGATCTTTCCCAATCCGGCCGATCCGCCCGATCCGCGCCCGCAGGGTCGAGGGCTGAACATGGGGCTCCCGTTCCTGGCCGTTGCCGCACAGTCGTTGCCCTCGCTCGCAGAGGGGCAAAAACAAAGCCTGAAGCTGATCGCCGAGGAAATCGTCAAGAAACAGCAACCGGACGGCTCGTGGGAGTGGTTTGCCACGCTCCGAAGGCCGCCGATTAACGAAAGCCAGGCGACCGACGCCGCCTGGATTATCATGGCGCTCGAGGGAGAATCGGGAGCCGACGCGCCGGAAGGGCAGCGCGCGGCGCTCTCGAAAGCGGTTGCCTGGCTCGACGCTGCCAAACCGTCCGACCTCCATCAAGAGAAGGTCATGCAGGTGCTGATGGGGGCTCGTCGAGGCAAACCACGCGAATCGATGCAGACGACGATCGACGGGTTGCTCGCACTGCAACGCGCGGACGGCGGCTGGAGTCAGACCGTCCCTGAGCCAAAGAGCGACGCCTTCGCCACCGGCCAGACTCTGTACGTCCTGTCGCTCGTCGGTTACACGGCCAAGCAGCCCGAAATCAAACGAGCCATCGACTTCCTGGTCGCCACGCAAATGGCCGACGGCAGTTGGCCGATGATCTCTCGCTCGACCCCCGACGGCTCGCCCGGCAGCTCGAAGCTACTGACGCCGATCACCTGCGCGGCCAGTAGCTGGGCCACGCTCGGCCTGGCAAAGCTGGTGCCGAAGGGTTCGTAAGGCGGATTCGCGTACGCGCGCACTCCGGGCGAGTTGCTCGTCGCTCCTCTCACCCGCGCGGGTGGAACTTGCGGTGTACCGCCTTGAGCCGGGCGTGGTCGACGTGCGTGTAGATTTGCGTGGTGGCGATGCTCGCGTGGCCGAGCATTTCCTGCACCTGGCGCAAATCCGCGCCGCCCGCCAGCACGTGCGTGGCGAAGCTGTGCCGCAGCGTGTGCGGGCTGACTTCGACCGGCGCGCCCGCCGCCACGGCGTATCGCTTCACCAGCTCCCAGATGCGCTCCCGCCGCAGCCGCCCGCCGCGCCTTGACAGTAGCACCCAAGGCTGCGTCGAGTGCGCCTGCTGGGCCAGCCGTGGCCGCTCCAGCTCCAGGTACTCGCGCGTCGCCCGAATGGCGCGCTGCCCGAGCGGCAC
The DNA here is from genome assembly GCA_016191115.1 of Planctomycetia bacterium. GTDB lineage: Bacteria > Planctomycetota > Planctomycetia > Pirellulales > JACPPG01 > JACPPG01. The sequence continues at coordinate 56,598 of JACPPG010000011.1, forward strand.
CAGACGCTCTTTGTCCCCCTTGCCGTGACACAGGCAGTGCCCGTCGTCGAGATGCAGGTCGCGAAGCTGCATCCCGGACAGTTCCGAGGCGCGGCAGCCGGTGGCGTACAAGAGCTCGAGCATCGCCCGATCGCGCCGCCAGCAGGGCTCGCCGCGGCGCGGACTCTCGAGCATGCGGTCGATGACCTGCGGCGCCAGCACCGTCGGCACGCGTTGCCAGAGCTTCTGGCTGCCCAGGAGCTCGGCCAGGTTTTCCGACAGCGCGCTCTCGAGCTGCAGATAGCGGAAGAACAGCTTGAGCGATACCAGATGCCGGGCGAGACTGGCCGGCGCCAGCTCCCGCTGGTGCAGCCAGGTGGCATAGGCCGCCAGGTCCGAGATCGTCAGTGCCGGGATGCTACGCCGCCCCAGCCACTCGTAGAACCGCCGCAAGTCGCGCCGGTAGGCAACCACGGTGTTTGCCGCCAGGTGGCACTCGCTCGCCAGGTATTCGGCAAACGCCTGCACCCACGGGTGGTCGCTGCCGCCGGTGGCCTGGGCGGCCGCGGCCAACTGTCGTCGCTTCGATGCTGCCATAGGCGAAGCCGAGTGGACAGTGGTCGGTGGTCAGCGAAGGCTCGCTTGTCGTCGCGCTTCCGAGCTGCGCATCTCATGGTTTCGGGTGCCGCCGGCGAGCGGCTCCAGGGGCAGCGGGTGCGACGCGCCAACTTCGCGTTGGTCGGACCGGCCGCGCCTGTATAATCCACCCACGCGACAAAATCCCCGCAGCTCGCCGGCCGCCGTGGGTGCGGCCGCAGTCCCGACCAACCACGACAAGGATCAAGACGCATGCGAATTCTCGTCACGGGCGGGGCCGGATACATCGGCAGTCACGCCGCCCGGCTGCTCGTCCGCGCCGGGCACGACGTCTGGTGCTACGACAACTTGTCGCTGGGGCACCGGCGGGCCGCCATCGCGGGGCGGTTGATCGAGGGGGACCTGGCGGATCGTGCTGGGGTGGAAGCGGCCCTGCGCGACAACAAGATCGAGGCGGTGATGCACTTCGCCGCCTTCGCCGCCGTGGGTGAATCGGTCGAGAATCCGGCGAAATACTATCAAAACAACGTCGCCTCGAGCCTCTCCTTGTTGGAGGCGATGCGCGCCGCCGGCGTCACGCGGATGGTCTTCTCCAGCACGACGGCCACTTACGGCGTGCCCGAGCGGATGCCGATCACCGAGGACACGCCGCAGCGGCCGATCAACCCGTACGGCTTTAGCAAGATGGTGGTCGAGCAGGCGCTTGCGGACTATGCGAAGGCATACGGCTTCGCCTACGCGGCCTTGCGGTACTTCAACGCCGCCGGCGCGAGTCCAGAAGGCGACCTGGGCGAGGACCACACGCCCGAATCGCACTTGATTCCCATCGTGCTGCAGGTGGCGCTGGGGCAGCGGGACGCGATCACGATCTTCGGCGACGATTTCCCCACGCCTGACGGCACCTGCGTGCGGGACTACATCCACGTCGACGACCTGGGCACGGCCCACGTGGCGGCGCTGGCGCGGCTGAAGCCGGGCGAGGGATTGAAGTTGAACCTGGGAACCGGCCGCGGGACCAGCGTCCGCGAGGTGATTGACGCCTGTCGCCGTGTGACGGGTCGCAAGATTCCCGAAAAGATCGGGCCCCGCCGCCCCGGCGACCCGCCGGAGCTGGTGGCCGATTCCTCCCGCGCGCGCAAGCTGCTCGACTGGCAGCCCCGCTACCCGGAGCTGGACCAGATCGTCGCGACAGCCTGGCGCTGGCACAGCGCGCACCCCAAGGGCTACGGCGAATAACGGCTCTCGCACCGTCCGTTTCCGCCGCGAATCGCAGGGACAAAATCCTTGACGCCCTCTGTTGCGCCATCCACAATGCGCAGCTCGTTCGCGCTCTTGTGCCGCTCCGCAGCCTTCTCCGGCGCTGGTGGCGGCGCGTTGTGCGCAGCTTCTGCTGACCCTCTCACGCCCTTTGGGGGGCCGACCGAATGAAGACTCGCACGGGACCGATCTTCGCGCTGTGCGTGCTGTTTGCCATCAACCTGATGAATTTTTACGACCGCCTGATCATCGGCGCCGTCGGTGAGAACATCAAGAAGGACTGGAACCTCAGCGACACGGCGCTGGGCTGGCTGGGGACGGCGTTCATCCTGCTCTATGCCGTCATCGGCGTGCCGCTGGGGCGCATGGCCGATCGCGGCAATCGCTCGAAGATCTTGGCTGGCGGCGTGTTCGTGTGGAGCCTGCTCACGGCGGCCTGCGGCAAGGCCCAAACCTTCTGGCAGATGGTCAGCCTGCGGCTGGCCGTCGGCGTCGGCGAGGCCACCTGCGCGCCCACGTCCTCATCGTTGATAGGGGACTTGTTCCCGGCCACGACGCGGGCCAAAGCGATCGCGTTTTTTATGCTGGGTCTGCCGCTGGGGAACGCCGCCAGTTATGCCGTATCGGGTCCCGTAGCGGCGAAGTACGGCTGGCAGGCCGCGTTCTACGTGGCGATTGTGCCGGGCCTGCTCTGCGCGCTGGCCGCGTTTTTCATTCGCGAGCCCGAGCGCGGCGCGAGCGAAGTCCACACAATCGGCGCCCGCCGCCGGCCGGGATCGCCCTACTGGCTGGTCCTCGGCACGCCGACGATGTGCTGGATCATCGCCTCGGGCGCCTTGCACAACTTCAACATGTACGCCATCGGCGGGTTCTTGGTGCCCTTTCTGCTCCGCTACCATAAGACCGAGCTGATCTTTGCCTCGAACACGGCCACGATCATCTACGGCCTGGTCGGCGTGGTGGGCCTGGTGCTGGGCGGGTACCTGGGCGACAAGCTCTATCGTAAGCGCATCAATGGTCGCCTGCTCTTGGCCGCGGTGGCGCTGTCGTTGAGCGTGCCGCTTCTGTACTTCTCCCTCGAGCAAAAGGCCGGCAACGTGTATACGTTCGCCGTGCTTTTTGGTTGCGGCTGCGGGCTGATGTACGCCTACTACTCCACGGTCTATTCGACGGTCCAGGACGTCATCGAGCCCTCGCTGCGCGGCACCGCCATGGCGCTCTACTTCTGCGCCATGTACGCGCTGGGCGGGGCGCTGGGGCCGGTTGGGTTCGGGCGGATCAGCGATTTCTTTGCCCGCCGGGCCGCCGAGAATGGCGGCGTGAGTCTCACCGGGCTTTCGGGCGCCGATTTGGTCAACGCCCTCAAGCCGTTTGCGGCCGAGGGCATCCACAACGCAATGTACGTCCTGCCGCTTGTGAACCTGATCCTGGCCGTGGTGCTCATCGCCGGATCACGCACCGTGGCAGCCGATCACGAAAGGCTGCAGCGCTGGATGCGCGAAACAGCCGACGAAGGCGAGCCCGAGCTGGCCAAGGCGGCGCCCTAGCCCCGGCGCGGCCGGCGCCGACGGGCGTCTCGCCTCCTCCCCGCGACGCGTTCACCGTAGACGTCCATCATGATGGCGGACCCGCGCCGGGCCCTGCGCAGGCAATCGCTTCGAGCAAGAGGGTGATTCCCTGCGGCACCTCGTCGGCAACCAGCCACACAAGCGCGCCCAGCGACACGATCAGGGCGGCAAAGGTGATCAACGTGTTGAGGCCGAAGCCGACCGCCAGGATGTTCAACTGCGGCAGCGTGCGGCCGACTAGCCCCAGGACCAGCGTCGCCAGCAGTAGCGCGATGATCGCCGGCGCCGCCGTGCGAATCGAGAGCGAGAAACTCTCGCTTAGTACGGCCACGAGCGCGTCGGTCGAGGTGCCCGTCGGCCGACCAGTGCCGAGCGGCACGGCGGCGAACGTACTCAGCAGCCCCGCCATGAGCTGGCGGTGGCCGCCGATGGCGAGGTAAACGGCCACGGTCGTCAGGTGCAGAAACCGCGAGAAGACGGGCAGGCTCGTATCGAACTGGGGATCGAACACCTCGGCCAACGACAGTCCGCTAAGCTGCGCGATCATCTGGCCGGCCAATTGAGCGCCGCCCAGAAGGATGCTAACGCTCAATCCCAGCACCAGCCCCAGGAGCAGCTCGCCGCCGGCGAGGATGGCCAGGTCGACCAGGCTCCCCGGCGGAGCAGGGGCCGCGCCAAGCTGCATCGGGGCGACGAGCATCGCCAGCGCCAAGGCCAGTAGCCCGCGCAGCCGGGCCGGCACTGCTAGCGACGCAAACAAGGGCGCCGTGATCACCAGCCCGCTCACCCTCGCCAGCACGAGCGCGAAGACAAGCCACTCGGCGGAAAGGAATTCGATGAGCCAGGACATGCTATGTGCGGCGGCCAGGAAATGTGTGCCACTGGCTCCGCCAGTGCCTCGATCGGTAGGGTGTGCACTGGCAGAGCCAGTGGCACGCGCACTACCGTGGTTCCCACGGTGGCAAGCGGCGTCACAGCGAAGCGGGGATATTTTCCACCAGGTCTTGGAAATACTCGACAAATCGCGCCACGAGCCAAGGCATGCTGACCGTCAACACCACCAGCATCGCCACCAGCTTGGGCACGAACGACACGGTCTGTTCCTGAATCTGCGTGACGGCTTGCAATAGGCCGATCGCCAGGCCCACCACCAGCCCGGCGATCAAGACCGGCGCACTGGTGACGAGCGTCATCACGACCGCGTCGCGTGCCAGGTCAACGACCGACTGTGCGTCCATCGGGGGCGTTCCGCGCCGGTAGAGTTGCCTACGAATACGTTTGAAAACTTGCCAGCAGCATGCCGACCACCAGTCGCCAACCGTCGACCAGGACGAACAACATCAACTTGAAGGGAAGCGACACGAGCACCGGCGGCAGCATCATCATGCCCATCGACACGAGCACGCTGGAAACCACCATGTCGAGGATGAGAAACGGCAGGTAGATCTGAAAGCCGATCAAAAAAGCCGTCTTCAGCTCGCTGAGCATGAACGCCGGCAGCAGGGCCGCCAGGGGGACGTCGTCATAGTACTGGTAGTCTTTTGACTGCGAGTCCGGCAGATGGTTGACGAACAGCCAGATATCCTCCGCGTTGCCGGTCTTCTCGATCTGCATGCTCATGAAGCGGCGGATGGGCCGGCAGCCCGCCTGCCATGCGTCCTCGACGCCGATCTGCCGCTGCGTGTAAGGCACAACGGCCTGGTCGTAAACGTCCTTCCACACCGGCGTCATTACCAACAGCGTCAGGAAAAGCGCGATAGCGGTGACAACCTGGTTGGGCGGCAACTGTTGCGTCCCCAGCGCCTGCCGCAGAAGGCTCAACACGACGACGATTCGCACGAAACAGGTCGTCATCAGCAGCGCGGCCGGCGCGAGACTCAGCACCGTCAGAAGGAGCATCACCTGGATCGATGAGCTGAGGCCTTCCGGGCTGGTCCAGCCTTCCGGCCCTGCCAGCAGCCCCTTGGGCAGCTCGAGCTGCGCAGGCGCATTGGCAGCCTCTTGTGCGAAAGCAAACCCCGGCGCCATCAGCACCAGGCAAAGCGCCAAGACCATGGCCTTCGCGCGCACTCGCTCTCCCCTGGTGGGAGAGGGCCGGGGTGAGGGGGTCGAGTCGGCTGTGATCGGACGATCAACCACGCCCCACCTCCGTCTCCGATTTCAGTTGTCGCGGTGTCGCCGCATTCCGGCGTTCGTTTCCGGCGGCACGCTTCTGCCCAAGTTGGCGCATCACCTGGCGGAAGGTGACGGCCGCGGCGGGCGGACTCGCCTGGCGGCAAAGCGCGGTCAACCGCTCGACCTCGTCCGCGTCGGTGACCTCGCTAAGCGGTTCGGCGCCGCCGGCGGCCGTGCTGATCAAGACCAGCTTGCTGCCCAGCCGCACGAGTTGGGCTTGCTGCCGATGCCCCAAAGGCGCGTGCCCGAGCACTTCCACGACTTCGCTAGGCAGCCGCTTGGAGCTAGTGGGCAGGCTGCGTCGCATGACCCAAGCGACCAACAGGAACAGCCCCAATACGATGGCGAGGCTGCCAAAAACGCCGACCAGTTGTGTGGCGCCATTCGGTTGTGCAGCGGCCGCGCGCTCGGCTGACGTTCCGGCGCGCTGCGCCTTTGCATCGCCGCCGCTTGAGATGGCCAGGCGACCGTCTTTCCCGCCCTGCGAAGGCCGCGCGCCGGCCGCCTTCGCATCGAGCGACTCGGCCCCCGTGATCGGCGCGGTGTGCGACACCGGCCGATTCGGTCCTTGGGCGCTCGACCGGGCCGGCGGAGTGGTCTCAGGAGCGTAGCGCGTCTGCGCCTCGGCGTCGGACGCAAAAGCAATCGCGATCGCCACCGCCAAAGCGTTAACCACGGCACGCGTCAGCGATTGTCGAACCATGCGAACACCATTGATGGCCATACCTCGTCGCCGGCGCCGCTACGCGGCCTCCAGCCCCGCGTCGGTCACAACCTCGACGACGCGGACGCAGAAGCAATCGTCCAGCACCAACATCTCGCCGCGGCCCACAAGACGGCCATCGGCGTAAATCTCCACCGGATCGCCTGCCCGTGCGTCGAACGGCACGACCGCCCCCTTGCGCAGCTTGAGAACGTCCTCCAGGTGCATGCGCGTCCGGCCCAACACGATCTGAACGTCGACATCGGCGCTCCGGTGCGGGTCGATGCGCGGCGCGTCGATGGGAGCACAACTGTCGTCGAGATCCGGCAGCTCGTAGGGTCGCAACCCTTCGAGCTCCTTGCCGGCCAGTTCGTGGCCTGCGGACGACTCAGCCGGGTCGGACAAGGCCGCTGCTTCGCTAAGGGCGCGTTGGGTCATCGTTCACTCGCGCGGCATGGCGTATCGGGCGATTCGGTCAGCTAGCAACGCCGCATGGTGCGGCAGGGTTGCACGCAAAATTGCTCGAAGGGGCCGCACGTTGTCGCGGAAAACGAGGGTTGGATCAAGGGCAACCGCGTTCGGGCGCGGACCTCGCTTTGACGATCCGCGTCTCCCCTGTCGTTATCGCCACTGCGATGGGCGAGCGGTGGCTGCGGTGTAAAGATGGGCAACCAGGCGACTGTGCGCGAGCGTGACGGACCTTCGCCGGCGCGCTCTATTCGGAATGTGGGGTGCCATGGCCACGGAGGTGCTCCGACGTGGCCATGCTGGCGCGCCATCCGCATGCCCACGGCGAGCGTGGGCATGGCACCCACGTCGAACAAAGCATGATTTTGGATGGCCCCTAGACCGCCTCGTGGAACCCGGCAATGCGGCCGGCTTCATCCAGGGCGTGTTGCTCGCGACGCTGCTGGTCGTCGACAAATCGCGCGCGCTGTTTGTCGCGCAACCGTTCCAGCGTGCGAACTTCGCGGTCCGCCGCCAAGAGCGACTCGCGCCGCCGGGTGACGAGGGCCGTGGCGGCTCCGTGTTCCTCTTGTCGGCACTTTCTCTTTCCCCGCAATTCGGCGGCGTAGCGATCCGCGGCGGATAGCGCCGCGGCATCGACCGTGCCCGGCCGAGTCGCTCGCTCGGCCGCGATCGATCGCAGTGCCTCATCGATTGCCGCGATCCGCCGGGCGAGCGTCTCGACGGCCGCGGCCGCTTCGGCCAGCTCCCGGCGGCGCTGGTCGCGTTCGACCTCCCTCAAACGGTGCAGCGACGCCAGTCGAAACTTGAATTGAGCCATGCGTGAACGCCGTCCTTCGATGATCTGATTCGGTCGAACCCATGCGTCTGGCTGCTATTCGCCGAGGCACGTCGCGCTCTTCCACAGCTCGCTAAGCGCCGCGCGAGCCGACTCGATCGTGCAAGCTTCATCCACCCCTTGCCGCAGGAACTCTTGGATCGGCTCGAGCAGCTCCACGGCCCGATCCAGCTTCGCGTTGCCGCCCCGCCGGTAGGCGCCGATCGAAATCAGGTCTTCGTGATCGCGGTACACGGCCAGCAGCTCGCGGATGGCGGTTGCCGCCGCCCGGTGCTCGGCGGTGGTCACTTCGGGCATGAGCCGGCTGAGGCTCTCCAGCACGTCGATCGCCGGGTAGTGGCCGCGCGATGCCAGCTTGCGCGCCAGCCACGTATGGCCGTCGAGCAAGCCGCGCAGGGCGTCGCTGATCGGCTCGTTGGGGTCGTCGGCCTCGACCAGAACGGAATAAAAGGCCGTGATGCTGCCGCGCTGGCTCAGCCCGGCTCGCTCGACAAGCTTGGGCAACTGCGCGAACACGCTGGGCGTGTAGCCGCGCGTGGTCGGCGGCTCTCCGGCCGCCAGCCCCACCTCGCGACGTGCCAGCGCGAATCGCGTCACGGAATCCATCAGCAGAAGCACGTCGATACCCTGGTCGCGGAAGTATTCGGCGATGGCCGTCGCCGCGAACGCGGCGCGGGTGCGCACCAGGGCGGGCTGGTCGCTGGTGGCGACGACAACCACGCTTTTGGCAAGCCCCGCCTCGGTCAAGTCGCGCTGCAGAAATTCGTTGACCTCGCGGCCGCGCTCGCCGATCAGGGCGATCACGTTCACGCCGGCCGTGGCGCGGCGGGCGAGCATGCCCAGCAGCACGCTTTTTCCAACGCCCGAGCCGGCGAAGATGCCCATCCGCTGCCCCTTGCCGCAAGTCAAAAGCCCGTCGAGCGCGCGGATGCCCGTCGAAAAAGGCTCGGCAATCCGCGGCCTTGCGACGGGATCGGGGGCGTGCCCGGCGAGGGGCACGCGATCCGTCAGCGCGCTAGCCGGCTTCCCATCGATCGGCTGGCCGCAGGCGTCAATCACGCGCCCCAAAAGACCCGGTCCGACGCGTAGCCAGTTGGAGGTTCGCCTGAGGCGGACGGGGCTGCCGTGGCGCACGCCGTCCATGTCGGCCAGCGGACAGACGAGCGTCAGGTCGTCGCGAAAGCCGACGACCTCGGCCGGCACCGGCGGCCGGTTGGGCCGATCGATATGAGCGATCGCGCCCAGCGGCACGCGGAAGCCGGCCACCGACGCGGTCGCTCCCACGGTGCGCACGAGCCGGCCGACAATCGCCGTCGGCATCACGTCGTCGAGTTGGTCGATCAAGTCAGGCATGGCGGTGGAGCGGTCGTACGTTAGGTCCCTTGCCCAAGCGCGGGAAACGATCCGGGTGAAGGGCCCCAACCTTCGGTCACACTGCTACGCCCATTCCTCTTCGATCCGCGCAAGCTGTGCTTCAAACTGCTGATCGATCGTGCCGTTTTCGGTTTCGACGCGGCAGCCTCCCGGGCCGATCGTGGGGTCGGCGATCAACTCGGCCTGCGCCCCCGTGGCCAGCTCATCGAGCAACTGTCGAAGGCGGGTTCCGACCGCGGCGGCGGCGACCGGGTGCACGCGCACGCGTACACTCTGGGCGCCAGTCGCCAGTTGCAGTGCCTCGCGCACGAGCTCGACCGGGATGTCCGGATTGGCCCGCAGCTCGCAGCGGATAACGCGGCGGGCGATGGCCGTTGCCAGCCGCACGGCACGGCCGTCCCACTGGGCCAACCACGAGTGTTTTGCGCCTCTCACTTCGCGCGCCGCGGCTTCGAGCGCCGGCGCAAACGTCTGGAGTCTTTGCGCGACCCTTTCCTCGAGCAGCCGATCGATCTCGGCTTCGGCCGCCCGCAGCCCGTCGGCTTTGGCCTGCTCGCGAATCGCGTCGGCCTCGTCGCGGGCTTGTGCGATCAAGCGCGCGGCCTCCGCGCGAGCTCCTTCGAGTCTGGTTTCGGCCTGCGCCGCCAGGTCATCGAAGTTGAAGGCCACGCCTTGGTTCGCGCAGCCGCGATCCGTTCCTTTGATCACCTTGGTCATGGCGTGCGGCAATTAAGGGGAGCGACTCGCGTTAGGGAATGGCGGCGGCACGGTCGGCCGGGCGAACGCGCTGGGCAAGGGAAACCAACTGCCGCTGCGCTTCCTCGACGTCGGCCAGCCGCGTGGGCCCCAAGTTTGCCAGCGACCGCCGCAACGATTTCACTTCGCTCGAGGGCAGTTGTCGCTGCACTTGCCTGACGAACTCGCGCGATGCGCCAGCCAGCGCCAGCAAAAGCACCTGTCGGTCAACGGCGCGCGCAAGCGCCGCCAGGCGCGCCGCCGGCAAAAGTTCCAGGTCGGCGAACTCGAGTCGCCGCGGATCCACCTGCGCGGCCAGTTGGGCATCGTGGTCGGCAAGGTTCGCCAGGATTTGCTGCTTGAGCGCCGGCTCGGCGCGGTCGACGAGCTGCGCCACTTGGGCCAGTCCGACTGCCCGCGCCTGCTCCGACTCCAGGCACTCGACGACGCGGAAGTGCAGTCCTCGCTCGACGTCCTTGATCGCTTCCGCATCGGCCCGGTCCAGGTCGATCAGTCGCCGCATGACGTCGGCTCTCAGGGCGGGCGCCAACGCGGCAAGCACCCGCTGGGCACGGATCGGCGACAAGCGAGAGACGACGACACAAATCGTCTGCGGCCGCTCGCGCTCGAGCAGCGCAACCAGGTCGGCGCATGGCGTGTCGTTGAGGAATTCCGAGGACGGCTCGGCCCCGGCTGAAGAGCCTTCGGCGCGTGGCCGCTCGGCAAGCTGCCACTCCACGCCATCAGCCACGGGTGATGGCGGCGCATGCCTAGAGCCGACTCCGCCGTGGCCCAAGAATTCTTCCAGGATCGCGGCCTCCTCGGCGGCGTCGACTTCCGCTAACTCGTCGATCGCCTGCCGTACGCGCACGGCCTGATCGGATGGCATCTGTGCCAACAGGCCGTCGGCCGTGGCCGCGTCCAAGGTCGCGACCAGGATGGCCGCCCGGCGGATGGAGCTTGGGTCGTATGTCATGAATGCGCGCTACTGATCCAGGACCGCAGGATGTGGGCCGCCGCGTCCGGGTCCTGGCGGACCATACCGGCCAGCTCCTCGCGTATCGAGGTCGCGGGCGCTGTCGCCGATTCGTCGCGAGACCGTGCCCGCGCGTCGGACGTGCGTTGCGTCGCGTTGAAGTGAGGTTCCGGGATCGTTGTGGCATGCGTAGCAACCGACGAACGAACAAGCGATCGCAACATGACCAGGCTCGCGATCACAAGCGCAGACGCCGCTAGAGGCTTCCACGCCGAGCCAATCCACTCAGCCGCGGAAGTCGCAAACGACGGCGGCGGCGAATCCGGCGGCGTCAAATGCGAATAGGCCGTGACCGTCACCAGCTTGCTTCTATCCACCGACGGATCGGAAACAGGGATCAGCGTGGCGACTTGCTGCTCGATCCGCGCGATGACCTCCGTCTGAATCTCGTTTAGCTCCGCTGGCGGGGCGACGCGGGCCGATTTCCCGGCCGAGATCGCTCGTTGCCGCCAGATGTCCTCGAAATAGCTGACAGGCACGCCCACGGAGATCGCCACGCGCTTGGGCGTCAGCCCGGCCAGCTCGGTCGTGGTTTGCTGCTGCGCGGGGCGCGCCTCGTTGGGGGCGGCGGGCCGGCTTGCATTCAGAGCGGCAATCGCCGTGGGCAACAGTGCGAGATTGTCGGGCTGGTTGGCCCCGCCGCGTGCCACGGGTCGATCTTCGCCGCGGGTCCCGTCGTCCGAAGCGTCGAGCCTGACGCGCTTTTCCTCGTGACGAAGCTCGCGATTGAGCTCGACCTCGGCGCTCACGGTCAAGCCCGGCACCGCCAGCAACTGGCGGACTTTGGCCTCATACTCGGCCTGATACCTTCGCTTGGCCGTGTGGTATGGATCGTCGAACGAGCCGGCGTGCCCTGTCGCGCTCGCGCCGAAGCTGACGCCGGTGGCCTTATCGACCACGGTGACGTCCTGGGGCGTGAGCCCGCCGATGGCGCCCGCCACGAGGCGTTGCACGTGCGGCACGCGCTCCTCGTCGAGGTGCTGGCCGCCGCGCAGCTTCACGGCCACAAGGGCCTTGGCGGTCCGCTCCTGCCTGAGTCCGTGCGGCTCTTGCACGTCGAAATCCACCTCGGCGCTCTCCACTTCGTTCATGCTGCGCAGGATCATGGCGAGCCCCTTGCGCTTGGCCGCCTTCATGTTCTCGATGTGCAGGGCGCGGCTGGTAAAGGGCGTGGTCTTCGCCGCGGCTTCCTCGAAGATGTCGTTGAACGTCGCCGGCAGCGCGCCGGCGTCGGCGAGTGCCGCCAGGCAAGCGGCCTGCCGCGACTTGGGGACGCAAATCCGCCCGCGCTCGACTGTGAAGTCGCTCAACTGCGCCTTGGCCAGCGCGCCTTCGATCACCGCCAGCTCGTCGGCAGCGACGACCTGCCCTCCGAATAGATACACGTCTTCGCCAGTTACCTGATTGCGCACGAGCCAACCCAGGCCAGCGACGGCGATGGCCAAAAGCGCCACGGCACTCATCCGCGCGCGGGGTGGGAGCGAGCGGGCCAGCGCCGACAATTGAGCCAAAGCGTTATTGAGCGATTCCATTCAAGAACTCCCGAACCGTTCCGCGGTCTTTTGGTCTTAGGCGTGGCCACGCCAGCGTGGCCACGCCTAAGTGTGGGGATAGCACCTGCAAGCACGACACCGCGCATCATCTCGCTATCGTTCAGACCTGAATGCTTTGCACTTCCCGGTACATCCGCATGAGCTCGTCGCGAATCTCGATCATCATGCGGAACGCCAGGTCGGCTTTTCGCACCGCCGCCAGCACGTTGTCGGGCGAGGTGTTTTCGCCGGCAGTGAGCGCGGCCACGGCAGTCTCGGCGTCGTGCTGCGCCGCGTCGAGCTGCCGCACGGAATCGGCTAGCACTTCCTTGAACGACGGTTGGCCGGCCGCCGTGCCCGCGACCGCCCGCGTCGTGCCCGGCGGCGCGGCGATGGATGCCGGTTGCGTGGTGACGCTGCCGATACTGCTTGCCATGCTCGTGCCTCGTGCTTCGTGGGTCGGCAGCGCCGGACTGCCGCCGAGCGCCATGCTCAAATCGCGCTTGTGACCCGGCGATTCCGCGGGGCATGCCCGTATTCCTTCAGTTTTCCCGACAGGGTCCGCAGACCGATCCCCAAAGCGCGGGCGGTGCGGGCACGATGCCCGGCGAAGCGATCGAGCGTCGCCTCGATCAGCTTTCGTTCCATTTCGTGCAAGCTCAACCCCACCGGAACCCGCGCCACCGCACGGCGGTCCGCGGCCCGGCCTTCGATCAGCCACGGCCGCAATTCGTCCGCCGTGATCGACGAGCCTTGGTTCAACACGCTCGCGCGGGTGATGATGTTTTCCAGCTCGCGCACGTTGCCGGGCCAGTGATAACCGATCAGTAGCTCGTGCCCTGACGGATCAAGCACGCAAGGGTCCTTCTTGAGTCGCGCAGCCGAGCGGTCCAGGAAGTAGGCGATCAGCGGCGGCACGTCGTCGGCTCGGTCGCGCAGCGGCGGGACCGACAGCGGCACAACGGCCAGGCGGTAGTACAAGTCGTCGCGGAAGCGCTCGGCGGCGATCTCCGCCGGCAAATCCCGGTTCGTCGTGGCCATGACCCGCACGTCGACCCGACGCGACACGCTCGCCCCGACGCGCTCGAAGGTCTTTTCCTGCAGCACGCGGAGCAGCTTGGATTGGACGGGCAAGCCGATTTCCGTCACCTCGTCGAGCAAGATCGTCCCACCGTCGGCCAACTCGAAGCGGCCGGCGCGAGCGGCGTCGGCCCCGGTGAACGCCCCTTTCTCATGCCCAAAAAGCTCGCTCTCCAGCAAATGCGCCGAAAGCACGGGGCAGTTGACGCTTACCAGGGGGGCGCGAGCGCGGGGGCTCGCGGCATGCACGGCCCGCGCCACAAGCTCCTTTCCGGTGCCGCTTTCGCCGGTGATGAGAATCGTTTCCGTGGTGGGTGCGACGCGGGCGATCCGCTCGCGCAGCTCCCGCATCGGCCTGCTGTCGCCGATCATCGTTGTGTACCCGCCGTCCGCCACCGCCGGCTGCACACGGGCCCGGTCCAGCAGCCGGCCGTGCGCCAAGGCGCGAGCGACCAGCCGCTCGAGACGGTCCGCGTCGAACGGCTTCTCGACGTAATCGAACGCTCCGCGTCGCATGGCTTCGACCGCCGAGGCCACCGTGGCGTGCGCGGTGATCATCACGATTTGCGCTCCGTGCGCCAGACACTCCAGGCGGCGAATGAAATCCAGCCCGCTCATGCCGGGCATTTGCAGATCGGTGATGATCACGTCGAAGCCTTCGCGCTGGACGAGCGCCAGCGCCTCGACGGCGCTGGCGCAAAGCTCGACCTCGTGTCGCGACTGGCGCAGGATGTCGGCGATCGACTGCCGCGCGGGGGCATGGTCGTCGACCACGAGCACCCGGCCATGGGCGCCGTTCGAACGTTGTGGGCGTGCGTCGCGCGCGAGGTTGTCGATCAAGCGGCCGCCTCCAGCGCGCGATGGGGAAAGCGGAGCGTAAAGGCGGCGCCCCCTTCGGGGCAATTGGCGACGGTCACGTCGCCGCCGTGCACTTCGGCGATGCGTTCGACAATGGCCAGGCCCAGGCCCGTGCCCCCGCTCTTCGTGGTAAAAAAGGGCTCGAAGGCCCTGGCCCTCGCTTCTTCCGAAAGGCCGATTCCACTGTCGGCGATTTCCAGCTCGACGCCGTGGCGGCCGGAAAACGACGTCACGATCAACTCCCCGCCGGCCGGCATGGCATCCAGCGCGTTGAGCGTCAGATTGAGGATCGCGCGGCGCAGCATATCCCGATCCGCGAGCACTTGCGCGTGTTCCGGCACGTCGATCGTGGTCGAGACGCCTTGCGCCGCCAGTTGCGGCATCAGTCCGGCGTGAACTTCCTCGACGAGCGGCCGCAGCCGCACGAGCCGTAAGTCTGGCTCGCGGTCGGCGGTGAAATGCAACAGATCGTTGACCGTGGCGTCGAGCGCCGTGAAGCTGGCGTCGACCTTGTGCAGCAGGTCGAACCCGGCGGGATCGTCCAGCATGCGCCGCCGCAGCAGACTCAAGTACAACGCCACCGGTACCAGGCTGTTGCGGACCTCATGGGCGACGTGCGAAGCGATGCGGCCCAGGTCCGCCAAACGGCTCTGCCGCGCCAGCTCCCGATTCTTGGCCTCGAGCTCCACGGTCAATCGCCGCACTTCGGTGCGGAGCGCCTCGTGAGTTTGTTCGAGCCGCACGGTGGCGTCGTGCCACGCCGCCATGACCGTTTGCAGGTCGCCGTCGGTTTCAGCCGAGTGAATCCGTAACGCCGTGGACGATTCCTGGGTCATGATTCGTATTCCTCTGTCCGATCAAGGTCGAGTTGCCGCGCACCTTCCGAAGAATGGACCGCGTACGCCGCTCGCGCGGCCAAGGACGCGGCGGTATCCTTGGCTTGAGCCGTGCCGCTCATCCTGTTCCCTACCTGCGCCATGCTCGTTGCGGCGGCCTCCGCCGCAACGATCTCCTGCCACAGCGCGTCGCACTCGTCGAGCAGCGCGGAGCACTGCCGCCGGTCCGCGTCGGTCGGCCAACTACGGCGCTGCGGCTGCTGTCGACGAAAGGGATCGAGCGCCTGCTCGATCGATCGTAGTCGGGCCAGCAGTTGCCGCTTCCCAGCGAGCACCGTCATGAGGTCCCCCCCGTCCCGATCGCCGGCCGAGTCCAGGGGGCCCTGCGCCACCGCGCGCAGTTCGAGCAGGCAGTCGCGCTTGGCCCCGATGAGCGTCGTCAACGTCCGTGTGTCTTCGAATGGCGTCATTGTTGATGCCGGGCGCCGGTCCAGTCTCTCGCGGCGCGCCGGCGGCAATCCTTGCCAGATGTGCGGTTGCTTTCGTCGAATGCGCGCGAAGGGCACCGCTCCGCCAAGGCGCGAGAAAGAGGACAGGATAAGGCGACAGGCTTGTACCTGAATCGTCGCGCGGCTGTCAATGCAGGCTGGGTAGGATGACAGGAGAACTGCAAAGTCCTGGGAGAGGGGGTCAGGCACTTTTTTCGGCCGAAGGTCCTTCGGAAGAATTGAGAACCGCACGTGCCGAAAAATGAGCCAGACCCCGGACTTTGCAGTTCTCCTGGGGTAGGCTGAGTGAAGCGTCGCCACGCGCGAGCCCGACCCGCAAGCGAAGGCGCCGGGGCAGGTTAGCGGGAATTGGTATATCCCTCGGCAACAAAAAACCCGCCCCGCCCAGGGTGCAAACGCCGGGCGAGGCGGGTTGCCGAACGGATCGGTTGTTAGAGGAAAGGAGGCTTGTCCCCCGCGGCATCGAATCTCGTCCCCCCCAAGACCAAGCAGCGCCGAAACGGCCTTGGGGCGAATCACTCTTCGTGGGCGATTTGGGCCGGCCGTAGCGAAGGTCGCGCTACGACTTGACGCCGGCCAGGCGATTGTTCCAGCCGCGGCACGATTGCGACGCGGGAGAAACGGCCCATGGGCCGCCTCTCATCGTGTCGCGCCCGGCGGATCTTGCATGCTTGCCCTCCCTTTGTTGCGAGGTGCTTCTTGCAACCATAACGGTGTCGGCCGACACATTGCGGTTTAGCAAAATCGCAGGCGGAGGGTCAACGCTTTTCGCACCGCCGCGCGCGGAATTCGCGCAATTTTTTGCGGTCGCGTTCCATTTGTAGCGACGAGAGAAGACTTGCGGCCGCACAAGCGCGTGCGCGGCCGCAAGTTCATGTGCTAGCCTACGCGCGGCGGCGACGGTGGAACGCCACCAACCCGAACGCGCCAACCACCAACAGCGCGATGCTGCTCGGCTCCGGCACGCGATACAACTCGAACGCCAGGTCCTTGGAGAACTGGGTGATAATCGACGGGCCGTCATACGGGGCCACGTAGTTCTGGTCGTCGAACTGCGTCTGCACGATGCCCAGCCCGTCAAGTTGCAAGCTCATGGACCCTTTGACGGCGTCGTCCTGGAAATGCCAGACGTCGAAGGGGAAGCCCGCCGGCGCCTCGTTCCGCTCGCCTGGAGAGACCGCCGGCGCGGTCGAGGCCAACGGGTCGGGAATCGTGTAGTCGCGGTTGTGCCATCCCCATTGGGTCTGGCTTTGCGTGTCGACCAACGCCACGATCTTCAGCCAGTAGACCGTGTCGGCCTTCTGACGAAAGGGCGTGGCCAACTCAGCGTTGTACTGGTAGAGCGATTCAAACAGCAACGGATCGGGGCCGCGAATCCCCGTCTCGACAAACGTTCCCGGCGTCAACGCCCCTGGCGTCACAATTTGCGCCGACAGCGGCTTGCCCGGATGGCTGAACGGGTGGTCGGCGTCGGCCGCCACGTCCTCTTCAAACACCACGAGGAAGGCGTTGACCGGGACGTGTGCCGTGCCCGACGGATCGCCAATGTACGAGCCCCACCACCGCACGTGCACGATGTCGGATTCCACCTTGTCGGCGAAGTCGTCGGCCATGAACGTGCCTGTAAAGAGCGAGCCGCCGGTGGGGCTGCGCTGTAGCGTGCTCAATTCGTCGTGGCCGAAATAAAGCTGTTGCTGCCCAGCCTCATTGGGAAGCGGCGTGGCGATCATCGGCCGCTGGCTGAACTTGAGCACTTCGCCCGGCAGCGGGTCGGCCACGGCGGACGCAAGGGGCACGAACAGGGAACCGAGGATAACGGCCGACAACAGAAGCTTCGCGTTCATGGTGTCCTCCTTCGCTCTTTGCTTCGGCGGAAGCGGATGCGAACTGGCTATCAGGAGAGTGGGACGGCCGCGCGGACCCGAACTGTGGATTACCGCGAAAGAGAGTCGACGCGTCCCATCACGACGCGCTCACGCTCGATGAGAGAGGAGGCGTGAGCGGCAGTTGTTGCGATGGTTCAGACGACGGTCGGCTGCATTAGCACCCACTGTTTGCCCGCCAGAAGGCAAGTACCGTGGCAAGACGAAGGTTGGGCGATCGGCCCAAATCGCGACCTAACGAGTCCGTAAGCAAAATAAAAAGTACCGGGGAGCTGCAAAATCGTCAATCAAAATTCCGAGAATTCTTGGCGGGAAATGCCCTGGTGGGGGGGCGCGTGGTAGCACGAATGGCGTCCGCGCTACACGGAGACTTTGACGACGATCTTGCGGACCGATTCCGGCACGCCGGCCGTCAGACACGGCATGTGCGCATCGTGCGGCCAGAAGATCGTAAACATGCCGGCCGACACCGTGACGAAATCGCCGCGTCCGTCCAGCAGTACGACGTCCTTCTCACCATCGTACGGTTGCCGAACCACAAGCGACGTCAGCGACGCGTAGCCCATGCACTCCTCGCCGCGGGCGACGTACTGTACGTCTATGTAGCGTCGGTGCGCTTCCCAAACCCCCTCCGCGCGCGGCTTGGTGCGGTATTCCTGCACGAGTGCGAAGACGTCGTCCCCTTCGACCGTGTGCCGCCCGCAGTCCAGTTGTGCCAGATCAGGGCCGCGTAAAAAGGCCAGCGCCCGCGCCAGCCGGGGGTGCAATGCCGCGTAAAGCGACGCGTTTTCCAATCGATCGAACACCATCGGATATGCCTCCTTGCCTAGTTCCAGCCGTCGTTCTTGCGGCCGCTGCGACGCTTTTCCTGCGCCGTGAGGCGGTCGTTCAGTTTCGAGATGCGGTCGCGGATGGCCAGGCGCGTGAGCAAAGCCACCTTGTTCGTCCGCAGTTTCGACATGGCCTTGGCCTTGTGATTGTCGACGGTGCTGGGGGCCAGTCGCAGGACTTTCGCGGCCTCGCGAACCGTGCAACCAAGACTGAGCAAGCGGACGACTTGGCGCTCGCGGGGCGTAAGCTGTGTTGCCATCGATGTCCATCCAAGTTGGGGCGGCGTCGGATGCGGTCAGGACTTCGGGCCAGGCTGATTGGCCGCGTGGCGACGATAAGACTAGTCGTTTTGCCCGGCGAATGCTACCCGCCCGCGGGCGTGGGCTCGTGTGCGCCAAGCGTCGGCGTTTTTTGCGCGTCGGTCGCGGCGTCCAGGTCGATGCCTGCCCAGCGGTCGCGCTTTGCCCAGTAGCGTCGCACGTACAAGGGGCGCTTGTCCCGCCCGGGGTGTTTCCGCACCAGGGCGGTCCATCGCTGCAACAGCTCATCGCCGAGGTCGAAGGCCTCCCGCGGTCCGGGCGGCGCCAGCATCCACGCGGACATCGTCGCATTCCGCTCGGGAACAAACAGCCGCCGCAGCGCTACCGGGTCGCGCATCACGCGGCGATGGAGCTGCTCGTGACGCCACCACAGCGAGTGCTCGTCGGATATGTCCGTCGGCGACGGGCCCAACGCCAGCGGCGTATCGACGCGGACGGGCTTGAACAACCCCACACAGGGAGCGGCCGTGGCGGTCACCCAGTGCGATTGCCCCCGGGGCGAAAGCTCGCACGCCCAACTGGCCACCGTCTGGCTGGCGGCCGTCACTCCTCCGGCGTGCATGCACGGGGAACTCATCGCGCCGTTGAGCCAGGAATACGCGGGCTCGTCGTGGCCGGCGCCGTGGTCGGCAAGAATCGCCATCACGTCGGCCACCGACTCAGCACGGCCGGCCAGCGCTTGCGTCCGTTCGCGCCTTGCCCGGCAGGCCGAGACGTGCGTCTTGATCGTATCGCTGTGGGCTCGCGCGAAGCCGGGAATCGTCAATCCGTTGGAGATGCTCCGCGCGCCGGTGATCTCCTCGACGGCGTGCAGCCTTCCGGCCGTCTCCAGGACAAAGGCCGCGCGGGTGTCGGCGAGGATGAAGCTGTTGTGATAGGTAAAGCGGCGATTCTCCAGCCCGCAGCCGCCCCCTTGGCCGAATTCTTCCAATAGCGCGACGATCGTCTCGACGGCGCGCGCGGCGGAGTCGGCGCGTTCGAGCGCAAGGCGCACGAGATCCATCCCGGTCAATCCGCTTTTCGCGTAGCGCTCGCGCGTGAAGACAGCCTCATTGCCGATCACGACGCCGTGCTCGTTGGCGCCCATCTCCGCGCCCCACATCCAGAACGGGCGGCTGAGCAGCACGGCGTGCGTCGCGGCGGCTTGCGGGATGTCGATATACGTGCAGCGCAAGAGCGCGCCTGGCGCGTGAGTGCGGCGCGGCTGCCAATCCAGAAGCTGTGCTTCGTTCGGATCGCGGTCCGAATTCTTGCCGAATAGGACGCGGCCCGATTCGACGATGGCCAGTGTGTCGCACATGCGCCGATTGCTCGCTCCACCGCCGCGCGATGAGCTAGTTCAAACGAGGAACGGAACGGCTCTGTCCCTCGGCGTTTTGCCGGCTACGCGGCCCGTGAAGACGGCCGGGATAAGCCCGGCGGCTCGCTTCATTTTGCACGCGGCGAGTCGCCGCTCTCGTCCGCGCCGCATGCCAGCACGTCACGCTTGCACCGCATATTGTGGTCGCGGCACGCCCACACGTCAAAATACGCGAAAAGCTTGCCATCGATCCGGAGCATTTTATAACGAGCCCTTAATGAGTGTCGCTCGGGCGCGGGCAGGGCCAGGCCGGGCGACACATCGAACGATTCGAGGCCATGCGATACGGATATCGCACTAGCAAAGTCCCAGGACGGGCCGCGAGAACTTGCCCAGGTGATCGCGTGATGTCAAGGATGATGGTCAATTTGCCGCTTCCGTCGTTTCCCTCACCGGACGTGCATCGCGCGCGGCATCTCTGCCGCCGCGCGCGTGACTGTCATATTTTCCCCGCGCCCCGTTCTGGTTCCCGCTCGACCTGCCTCGCGTGGATCGTTCGACCCTTGTTCATTGCTGGGGGCCACGCGCCCCCTGGAAGGAGTCGAACATGTCGCGCAAAGCACTGATCGGCGTCAACGCGGAGTATCGATCGGCCAAGAAGGACGCCCCGGCGTTCAGCTACTTGTCGGCCGGCTACTACGACTCGATCGTCGCGGCCGGCGGAGTCCCCGTCGTCATCCCGCCGCTTTCGGATGACGACGACCTGCAACGGATTCTCGACCTGCTGGACGGCGTCGTGATGGTGGGCGGAGCCGACCTCGACCCGCGCCGCGACGGTTTCATGCTGCACCCGGCGATTCGCACGTTGGAGTCGCGGCGCGAGGATTTCGATCGTCGGCTGATGCACCTGTTGGCCGCGCGGCGGATGCCTGTGTTTGGCATCGGCGTCGGCATGCAATTGTTAAACGTGTCGCAGGGAGGAAACTTGTTCCTGCACGTCCCGGAGGACATGCCGCGGGCCCTGCCGCACAAGGACCTGCTCGATCCGGCGCATCGCCACGCGCTGGAGGTCGTGCCCGGCACGCTCATGGAGCGCGTGTACGGGGAAGGCGAGATCCGCGTCAACAGCATGCACCACATGGCCATCGACGAGGTGGCGCCCGGCTTCCAAGTCACCGCCCGCTGTCCGGACGGCGTCGTGGAAGCGATCGAGAGCACGCAATCCGACTGGTTCGCGTTGGGAACGCAGTTCCACCCGGAGAGCGATTCGGCGTCGGCGCTCGATGTGCGAATCTTCGAGGAATTTGTCCTGGGAGTGGGAGGAGAAGTACCCGCCGTAAAACTGGCTGCCTGAGGAGCTCGGCCACCAAAAGACACGGCGGGGCATGGAGGCCCCGCTTGTCGACGCTCAACAGGCAGCAAGCGAGGTCCGCGGGCCGCGATTCTGTCGGCAGCTTCAGAATCGCGGCGCCGCGGGCCGGGATTCGTGCGCGTCACGGCGCCGTCTCACCGCCGGCCACGGTCGCAAGCGCCTTCAGGGAAGCGACGTCGACGGTGTCGTTGAGAAACTCGACGTGACCATCGCGGCGGGGGCGGACTATGCCGCCAGCGCTGGCGCCAGCCTCGTGCAGGGGAATGACCTGAACGACGTTAGCTTGTGGCTCTCCAGGCCCACGCTCGTGGCCGACGTGCAAGGCTGGCTTGGCGCCCCATCGACGATAAGAAGCGCTGACATGCACCAGGCAGACAGGACTGGCACGTGATGTCGAAACGACACAATTGGCAATGCGGCATGCGCGTGTGGCTGGAGAACGATGGCCATATCGTCCTCGGCCGAGGACGCGTCGAGCTGTTGGAAGCGATCGAGCGCCATCGCAGCATCCGCCAGGCGGCCGCGAGCATCGGCATGTCCTATCGCCGCGCCTGGCTGCTCGTGCAGAGCATTAACGCCGGGTCCGACAAGCCTCTGGTCGAGGCGACCAAGGGGGGCAACTCGCGGGGCGGCGCCCAAGTCACGCCCGCCGGCAAGGAGGTCATCCGCCGTTTTCGCGCCCTCGACCGTGCGCTGCGGGCCACGGCGGCGCGCGTTGTGAAGAGCTTCTAGGCGGCTCACTTAGCGGGCGAGATACGGAACACGCCTTGGCCTTCCGGCGAGGACGTGGTGATGTAGACTTCGCCACGCTCGTCCTCACCGAAGGACATGACGGGAATGCTCCTCGGCAAGGGGATCTCGCGATTGGCCGTGACCTTCTTTCCCTCCGCGTCGTACCACAGCCCCCATAGCTTGCCCGACACGTAGTCGGCGTAGAGGTAGGCCCCGTCGAGCGCGGGAATGGCCTTGCCGCGGTAGACCACACCGCCGGTAATCGACTTGCCCACGTCGTGATGATACTCCCAGATCGGGTCGATCAGATCGGGCCGCTTGGTGTCCTTGGCCGGCGGCTTTCCACCCTTGCGGACGAACGGGTGAAAGCCCTCGCGGATGTTCCACCCGTAGTTGCCCCCTTTCACGATCAGATCGATCTCTTCCCAAGTGTCCTGGCCCACGTCGCCGGCCCACAGCATTCCGTTCTTGGGATCGAAGGCGAATCGCCACACATTGCGAAGCCCGTAGGCCCATATTTCGGGGCGCGCGTTTGAGCGGCCGACGAAGGGGTTGTCGTCCGGGATGGCGTAGGCAAGATCGCCGCTCTTCCGATCGACGTCGATCCGCAGGATTTTGCCCAGCAGCGAAGAGAGTTTCTGGCCATTTTTGTACGGATCGTTGGCCAGCCCGCCATCGCCGACGGCGATGTACAGATAGCCGTCCGGTCCGAAGGCCAATGTTCCGCCGTCGTGATTCCA
Source organism: Planctomycetia bacterium (assembly GCA_016191115.1). Taxonomy (GTDB): domain Bacteria; phylum Planctomycetota; class Planctomycetia; order Pirellulales; family JACPPG01; genus JACPPG01. Next base: position 79,321 of record JACPPG010000011.1, read on the forward strand.
GAAAGGCTTGTCGAGCACCAGCACGATCTCTTCCGAATCCGGATCGGCTTTGTTGGCATCGTCCTTGCTCGCGCGGTAGCGGGCGATCACATTCTGATGCGGGTTGTGCTTGTTCGTGTAATAGACGAAGAACTGCCCGTTCTCGCGGTACTTGGGATGAAACGCCAGCCCTAGGAACCCTTCTTCGTTGGTCTTGTCGTCGTAGGAGATTTTGCTCTGGATGTCGAGAAACACGTCGGCCTTGGTCGCGGAGTCGTCGTTCGCCAGGACGTAGATCACGCCCTGCTGCGTCGGCATGAAGACGCGATTGGTGCCGTCGCCGGCGTGGCCGACCAGGATCGGGCGAAGTGGATCGGCGACTCCCGACTCCTCGGCGCTTGCCCACCCCGGCCATTTCACGTGGGGAAAGGCCACCTTCACGCCAAGGGGCAACGGACGGGTGTCGATCTCGGCGGCCAAGAGGGGCTGGGTGACAAGGACCATTGCGAAAATCGCGGCGAGCCACCGCCTGCTTAATCGCGCACTAAGCGTCATCGTGTTTCCTGGGAAGTCAAAGGGCAATTCATCGGTTGATTTCAACATAACGGTAGCCAGGCGAGCTCCCGCTGACCGCGTTGCGGAGTTTGATAACACAAAACGCTCGGCATCGCCAGTGACCGGCTTTGCACCCCACGGGCGTTCACAGATTCAAGCTGGCCGGCGGCGCACCGGCGGGAAAGTGGGACAGGCACCGAGACGAAACGTTGGTCTGAAAGGGCTTGCGCTGTTTATGCTCGGAGCCAGTCCCATTTTCCCGCCTCGCCATTTTGAAAAACAGAATGGCCGGGCTTTGCACCTTCGCGGAAGCCCGACTAGCCACTTGACGAGCGACGGTTATATCCGTTCAGATACAACGGTTCCAGGGCTTGTGGATAGAGGCACGGGCTGACCCGCCAGGTGACTTCGATCGAGGTTCGCAGCAGCCCCGCCACAAAGCGCGGAAACGTTATGCCATAGGGTCGCCAAGGTCATGCACCAACTGAAACCGTCGCCCACGGCGGCCGCGCGGACCGTGCCTCGCTTGTCGCTCCTGGCGACGTTTGTGTTAATCCTCGCGACGGCCGGCGCCGGCTGTCGTCGCGACGCGCGGTCCGACTCTGCAAGGTGCGAGCCGCCGCGGCGTACGGTCCGTGCCGCGGCCGCATCCGACTTGCAGTTCGTGCTCCCCGAAGTTCTGGCGCATTTCGAGCAGAAGCATCCCGATATCGCCGTCGAGGTGACGTTCGGCTCGAGCGGAAACTTCTACGCCCAACTTGCCAACAAGGCGCCGTTTGACGTGTTTCTCTCGGCGGATGCCGCATATCCGAGCCAACTGGTTGAGTCGGGCCTGGCAATGAAGGGTTCGCAATTCGTGTACGCCGAAGGGCGAATTGTTATTTGGGTGTCGCAGTCGTCGCCGCTCGATCTCGAAGCGCTCGGCATCAAGGCTCTGATCGACCCCTCGGTCAAAGAGATCGCCATTGCCAACCCGAGGCACGCCCCTTACGGCCGCATCGCCGAAGCGGCGATGAAGAATCTGGGCGTGTACGACGAAGTGAAGGAGCGGCTGGTCTTGGGAGATAACGTCGCGCAGGCGGCGCAATTCATCGCGTCGGGGGCCGCCGATGCTGGCATCATTGCGCTCTCGCTGGCGATGGCGCCGACGATGCGGGCCAAAGGCAAGCACTGGCTGATCCCGCGCGATTCCTACCCGAAGCTGGAGCAATCCGGCGTCGTCCTGAGCTGGGCGGCGGATGGGCAAGCGGCCGAGGACCTGTGTGCCTTCCTGCGGGGAAACGAGGCGCAAACGATCCTGCGGGAGTTCGGCTTTCATTCGGCCGGAGAGTGAGCATTGGACACCACGGCCATCTGGCTGACGGTCCGCCTGGCGACGTGGACGACCGTAATCCTGCTCTTTCTCGGGCTTCCCCTGGCCTATTGGCTGGCGACGACGCGGCGATGGTGGCGGTTCGCGATCGACGCCGCCGTGGCGCTGCCGCTGCTTCTGCCGCCGACCGTATTGGGTTTTTATCTGCTCGTGGGCCTCGGACCGAATAGCGCGCCGGGTCGCTTTTATGAAGCGCTCGTCGGACGGGCGCTTCCTTTTTCATTCGCCGGCATCCTCCTGGCATCGGTCCTTTACAACCTGCCGTTCGCCGTGCGGCCCTTCGCCGCGGCGTTTGCCGCCGTCGAACGCCGGCTGGTCGAGGCGTCGTGGTGCCTGGGCGTGTCGCGCGCAGCGACGTTCTTCCGCGTCGTCGTGCCCTTGGCCTGGCCCGGGATTCTCAGCGGCATGGTGCTGGCCTTCGCGCATACGGTCGGCGAGTTCGGCGTCGTGCTGATGGTCGGCGGCAACATTCCCGGCGTGACCCGCACGATTTCCATCGCCATCTACGACGACGTGCAGGCCCTCAATTACGAGCGCGCGGCCCATAGCGCCTTGCTGCTTTTGGTATTCGCTTTTACCACGCTTTGCGTTGCCTATGCCCTGGAGCGCAGGTCGGTCCGGATATGAGCGCCGAGCTTGTCGCGGATTTCGAGAAGCGATTCGCCAGCAGCGCGACGATCCGTGCCGCGCTGCGCTGCCCGATCGAGCGGGCGGGCGTGACGGTGCTCTTCGGACCGTCGGGTGGAGGCAAAACGACCGTCCTGCGATGCCTGGCCGGTCTCGAGCGACCCGACAGCGGGCGGATCACTTTCGGCGACGACATGTGGTACGACGCCGCCCAGGGAGTGAGCGTCCCGCCGCAGCAGCGCGGCGTGGGACTTCTCTTTCAGGAGTACGCCCTGTTTCCCCACCTCACCGTGGCGGGCAACGTCGGCTATGGCATGGACCATCGACATGCGCAGAATGCCAAAGAGCAGGTGCGTGAGATCCTGGCGCGCATGCGGATCGAGCAACTCGCGGATCGGTATCCGCGGCACCTTTCGGGCGGCCAGCAGCAGCGTGTGGCGCTCGCCCGCACGCTGGCCTGTCGGCCGCGGCTGGTGCTGCTCGACGAGCCCCTGTCGGCGCTCGACGCGCAAGTTCGCGAGCAGCTTCGCGGCGAGCTGCGCAAGCTGCTTTTCGAGCTGGCGCAACCTGCTATCGTCGTCACGCACGACCGGACGGAGGCCCTGGCATTGGGGGACGCCGTCGTCGTGATGATCGACGGCCGAACGATCCAGGCCGGGGCCGTCCACGACGTATTCAGCCATCCCCGCGACCCGTCCGTGGCGCGCGTCGTGGGTATCGAGACGGTCGTCCCCGGCGCCATCCTGGAAGTCGCCGACGGGCTGGCGACCGTTCAGGTCGGGACGGCCCAGTTGATGGCCATGTCACCCGCTCATCCCGTGCGCAACGTGGTCGTGTGCATTCGCGGCGAGGACGTGATTCTGGAGCGCGAGCAAGTCGGGCAAACAAGCGCCCGCAACCGGCTGCCGGCACGGATTGTCAGCCGGACCGCCGAGGGGCCGATGGTCCGCATCGGCCTGGAGTGCGGCTTTGCACTGACGGCTCTTGTTACCCGTCCGGCCTGCGATGAATTGAACCTGCGGATCGGCGAAACGATCACGGTCCTCATCAAAGCGCCGGCCGTTCACCTGGTTCCGCACGACTGAGCGCCGGTGGCGCCCAAAGGTGCTCCGCCGACTAGCTGATCGCCACCGGGGCATCCGGCTCGGCGTCGATCTCGCACGGCGTCTCTTCGGCCGAGGGCTGCCACGGCTCGATACTGAGCCCCGTGTTGCAAAAGACCCGGTTCCGCCCGGCCGCCTTCGCCGCGTAGAGCGCGGCATCGGCCCGGGCCAGCAGGCTCTGGGCGGTATCCTGCGTGTTGGCGGCCGCCACGCCTCCGCTGATCGTGACCACGCTCGCTTGCGACGTTCCCAGGCGAATCTTTTCGGCGAACGTCGAGGCGTCTTCCAGTTCGCTCTGCGGCATGACCACCACGAACTCCTCGCCGCCGTAGCGGGCCACGAGATCCGTCTCGCGCGTGTGCTCGTCCAGCAAGAGGGCCACCGACTCCAGCACGCTGTCGCCGAACAGGTGGCCTTGGTCGTCGTTCACCTTCTTGAAGTTGTCGATGTCGAAGATCGCCAGGGCAAAGGGCTCCGCGTGTCGCGCCAACAACGAGAACGAGGCCTCGAGCATCTCGTCGAGCGCCTTGCGATTGCTGACGCCGGTCAAGGGATCGGTGCGCGTCTCGGTAAAGGTCAGCAGGTGGTTGGTTTGCTGGCGCAATTCCTCGTAGGCGTGCGAAATCTGCTCGGCCAGCTCCAACGTCGGCTTGAGCATGTTCTCCGCTTCCTGAAACACGTCGCGCCAGACGGCGTCCTGCTCCTTGCCGCTGATGGCCGACACGCGGTCCTTGAATTTGGCGATGCTCGGCTCGTGCGTGGCCAGATTCCTGCGAATCCGTTCGGCGATCTCCTCAAGCTGCGAGGCCACGGCCTTGGCGCGCTTCAACTCGCGGCGCGCGCGATCCGCGTGAATCTCGACGTTGCCAGTCGTTCGTCGGCCGACCATGTAGCCGATCGTTGCCACTACCGCCAACGCGACAACCGTGGGGAGATACATGGACATCGATTCCAAGACGGTTCCGTGCAGGATTTTACGCACGCCCTGTGGGGGTTTTGCAACCAAATCTCTATGTCGAACATTGGAATTATAGGTCAGCATTGGCGGGCAATTACCGCGAAAATCACCCCGCCGATGCGGCGCCAGCGACGCGCGCTAAGGGCGCGGGGCACCTGTGCGCGTGTTGCGGATTGCCCCGATTTTTCCAGGCCGGAATCCACGTTCCTCCGCGGGCTTCCGCTGCTGTGCACGCACGCGAGTCTCGTGGTACGCTCTGGGTGCTTTTCAGGGGCTCCGGATCTCGGCCAAGTCGTTCGCTGGCGAACCATTGCCGGTGTAGATGCGTTACAGAGGATATCGGCGGAGCGGCGCCCCTTGCCTGCCGGCCCCCACTAACCGCGCGTCGACACGCGCATCTTTCGTCCTTAGGATCGACCGAAAAATAACTTCTCCTCAATACCCAGGCACATTCTGTTTTTCAAAATGGCGAGGCGGGAAAATGGGACTGGCTCCGAGCATAAACAGCGCAAGCCCTTTCAGACCAACGTTGCGTCTCGGTGCCTGTCCCACTTTCCCGCCAGTGCGCCGCCGGCAAGCTTGAATCTGTGAACGGCCCTGCCTCAATACACTCGCCCCTTGCGGGAGAAAGCACCCGTGAGGGGGTCAGAGAATCAGGAAGTTGTTTTTCGGTCGATCCTTATTCCATATTCCATCAGACGATTTTCCCCGGAGGTTATCGTGCCCCATCTCTCGACATGGCTCGCCCGCGGTTTGGCCTCCGCTGCCATCGGCTGTTGGGCGGTCGCCGCGACGGGCGTCGCCGCCAAGGAGGAACCGGTGTTTCCGTACGCCGTCGAAACCACCACGCTCGACAACGGCCTCAAGGTCGTCGCCGTGCCCATCGATTCCCCCGGCGTCCTGTCGTACTACACGATCGTCCGCACCGGCTCCCGCAACGAAATTGAGCCGGGCCTGTCGGGCTTCGCCCACTTCTTCGAGCACATGATGTTCCGCGGCACGCCGCGCTACACGCAGGAGCAGTACAACGACAAGCTCAAGCAGCTCGGCGCGGATACCAACGCCTTCACGACCGACGATTGGACGTGCTACCACGCCACGGCCTCGGCCGACGCCTTGGCCACGATCGCCGAGCTCGAGGCCGACCGCTTCCAGAATCTCTCCTACGACGTGGCCGCTTTCCAGAAGGAAGCCCGCGCCGTGCTGGGCGAGTACAACAAGATCGCCTCGTCGCCCCTAATGCTCCTGGACGAGACGATGCAGGACGCGGCCTACGACCGGCACACGTACAAGCACACGACGATCGGGTTCTTGAAAGACATCGTCGACATGCCCAACCAGTACGAGTACAGCCGCAAGTTCTTCGAGCGGTGGTACCGCCCGGACAACTGCATCGTGCTGGTGGTGGGGGACGTGCGACCCAAGGAGGTGTTCGAGCTCGCGCGCCGGCACTACGGCGGCTGGAAGGGAAACGCCGCGCGCGTCGACATTCCCGCCGAGCCGCCGCAAACCGCCGAGAAGCGGCGCGACCTGGTATGGAAGGGAGCCGCGCTGCCGCACTTGTATATCGGCTACCACGTGCCGGCCTTCGATCCGGCCAGCCGCGACATCGCCGCGCTCGACGTCCTGTCCGAGGCGCTCTTCTCGCAGGTCAGCCCCCTCTATCGCAAGTTGGTGCTGGACGAGGCGCGCGTCGAGTCGATCTCGGCGGGGGCGCAGTTCCGGCGCGACGCGACGCTGTTCACGACCATGGCGCGGCTGCGCGATCCGGGGGACCTGGCGGCCGTCGAACAGGAGATCGAAGATGCCCTGGCCGCGGCAGCCACGACGCCGCTGGACCAGCAGCGCCTAACCGACATCAAATCGCACTTGCGATACGGTTTCGCCATGTCGCTCGATTCGACTAGCGCCGTCGCCCGCACGCTGGGCATGTTCCTCGAGCTGGCCGGCGATCCGCGGGCGCTCAACGAGACGTACCGCACGTACGAGCAGGTGACCGCGGAAGACGTCCAGCGCGTGGCGCGCCAGTACTTTGCGCCGACCAATCGCACGGTCGTGACGCTCCTGAGCGAAAAGGACGCGGCGGCGCGCGGGCAGACGGCTGCTGCAAAAACGGCCGCTAGCGGAGCGTCCCCAGCGCCGGCCTTGTCGCCAAAGGGAGCCGCGGCCGCCCTTGCCGATGCCAAGGCGTCGCAGCCGACCACGAAAGCCGGCGATCCTGCCAGCGGCACGAAAGACAAATCGCCGCTCGTTTCGCTCCGCATTGCCTTTCGCGCCGGCTCGCAGAACGACCCGCCGGGCAAGGAAGGCCTGGCGGTGCTCACGGCCCGCATGCTGGCCGAAGGGGGCTCGCGCGAGCTGGCCTACGCCGAGCTCTTGGAAAGGCTCTACCCGCTCGGCGCCCAGATGGGCGGCCACTGCGACAAGGAGATGACCGTCTTCACCGGCGAAGTTCACCGCGACAAGCTCGACGAGTTCTACCGCCTGCTTCTCGATACCCTCGTCCATCCGCGCTTCGATCCGTCCGATTTTGCCCGATTGAAGCAGGAGCAAATCAATTACCTCGCCACGCGGCTGCGGGGCAACGACGACGAAAACCTCGGCAAATGGACCCTGCAGTTGATGCTCTATCCGCCGACGCACCCCTACGGGCACGTCGACCAAGGGACGCTCGCGGGCCTCGAGTCGATCACGCTCGACGACGTGAAAGAGTTCTACCGCGCGCACTTTGGGCAGGCGAACGTCGCGGCCGCCGGCGGCATCGACGACGCCTTCCGCCAGCGGCTCACGCAGGATCTGCACGCCGGCTTGCCGACGGGAAAGGCCGGCGCGCCTGAACTGCCTCCGCCGGCCCGGCTCGACAACCTGGAACTCTCGATCGTCGAGAAGCCGACGATCGCCACGGCAATCTCCATCGGCTTTCCCATCGACGTCACGCGGGCCGACAACGACTTCTACGCCCTGGCCGTGGCCAATAGCGCCTTCGGCGAGCACCGCACGTTCAACGGCCGGCTGATGAAGAACATGCGCGGCAAGCGCGGCTTGAACTACGGCGACTACGCCTACGTCGAGAACTTCATCCAGGACGGCGGCAGCACGTTCCCCATTCCGGGCGTGCCCAGGCGGCAGCAGTTCTTTTCGATCTGGATTCGCCCCGTGCCGCACGACAAGGCGGCCTTCGCGTTGCGTCAGGCGGTCCGCGAGTTGGACCGGCTGGTGAAAGACGGCCTGACCGAAGCCGAGTTCGAGGCCACGCGGAATTTTCTCTTCCACTACAGCAAGCTGTGGGTGCAGACGCAGTCTCGCCGCTTGGGCTACGACATGGACGGGGCCTTCTTCGATCGATCGAGCCTGGTGGCAGAGTTGGCCCGGCGCCTGCCCACGATGACCCGCGAACAGGTCAACGCGGCGATCCGCAAGCACCTGCAGGCGAAGGACCTGGCCGTGGCCATCGTCACGGACGACGGCGCGCGGCTGCGCGACCAGCTTCTCTCCGGCAAGCCGACTCCGCTGGTCTACGACACGCAGGGAACGCCGGCCGACATCCTGGCCGAAGACAAGGAAATCGAATCGTGGCCGCTGGCGATCAACACGGAACGGCTACGCGTAGTTCCCGCCAAAGAACTGTTTGTGAAGCAGCGACCAGCAACGAGCGATTAGCAATGAGCCAGACGAGCGTTGCCGATCGCTTGCGAAGCCCACGGGTGGCAACCCCTGGGATGGAGTTCTCGACGGTACCGGCGGCGCGGATCGGCTGTGCGTTGCGGCTTCAGACCCACGGGTTGCCACCCGTGGGCTTCGCAAGCGTGGCGTCGAAATCGCGAGAAGGCGGGCAGGATGTCCGCCCCTCGAGAGCCACGGCATAGCGTGGCGTTACCGCCGCGCCATCCGGCACAGCGTGCCGCCGCGATCGCTCTTTTCCTTGTCCTAAACTTGTGGCGCGTCCATGGGCGTGGGCATGAGACCAACGGCGGAGAGAATCCGATGAGCACTTCCGAGCTCGTTAGCCAGGGCAGCCTGTTGGCGGCCGTTTTGTCGGACGAAGGGTTCTTTCCCTCCGAGCCGCACTCGATGGAAGAGGCCGGCCTGGCCGTGTCCCTGGTCGAATCGCTGGTCGTGAAGCACCTGGCGGTGCGGGGCACCGTCAGCGGCCGGGGCCTGGCGGAACTGGTGTGCCTGCCCTTTGGCATCATGGAACCGCTCTTTGGAAACCTGCGGACGCGGCAGATCATCGTGCACACGGGCGCCGCACCGTTCAACGACTATTTCTACGCGCTCACCGAGCAGGGACGCGACCGCGCGCAGGCCGCCTTGGAGGCGTGCGCCTATACCGGCGCCGCGCCGGTGCCCTTGTCCGAGTACGTCCTGTCGGTCGAGGCACAGACGATCCGCGCCGAGGCGCCGCAGCGCTCCCGGCTGGAAAAGGCCTTCGGCGACATCTCCATCGACCCGCAGCTTTTCGACAGCCTTGGCCCGGCCGTTAACTCGGGGGCCGGCTTGTTCCTGTACGGCGCGCCGGGGAACGGCAAATCGACGCTCGCCCGACGCGTCACCATTTGCTTCGGCCAACAAATCTGGCTTCCGCAAGCGCTGATCGAGGACGGCCAGATCATCAAGCTCTACGACGCGGTGTATCACGAAGTGGTGGAGAGTCGCGAATCGAGCATCGTCAAGGCGGCGGCCCACGACCGGCGATGGATGAAAGTGCGCCGGCCCACGGTCGTCGTCGGCGGCGAGCTGACGATGGACGGCCTGGAAATCCGCCACGATCCGCGCAGCAACACGAGCGAAGCGCCGCTGCAACTGAAGAGCAATTGCGGCTGCCTGTTGATCGACGACTTCGGGCGGCAGCGGATCGAGCCGGCGGAGCTGCTGAACCGGTGGATCATCCCGCTGGAAAACCGGCAGGATTTCCTCACGCTGGCCACGGGAAAGAAGATCAAGGTGCCTTTCGAGCAGTTGATCATTTTCTCGACGAACCTCGAGCCTTCGGACCTGGTCGACGAGGCCTTTCTCCGCCGCATCCCCTACAAAATCCACGTCAACGACCCCACCGAGGAAGAGTTTCAGCACCTGTTCGAGCTGTATGCCGCGACGATGGGCTGCGAGTACCGCGCCGACGTCGTCGAGCATCTGTTGCGGACGCACTATCGGACCCACGGGCTGCCGCTGCGGCGGTGCCACCCGCGCGACCTCTTGAGCCAGGTGCGCAACTACTGCGTGTACAATGCCCTGCCGGTGGAGATGCGGCCTGAATACTTCGACCGGGTGGTGAAGAGCTACTTCACGGCCGTGCTAGGGGGGAAGTCAGGACCTGACGGCAAATGACGAATGGCGAAGCACGAATATCAAAGGAAATCCGAAGCACGAAGGACGAAAATCTGAAGAAGCGGAGAACCAGCTTGGGATTTCGAGCTTCGTGCTTCTTCTGACATTCGCGTTTCGACAATCGACGTTGAGCCCGCCGCCTGCTGCCTTATTCCAGCGTGCAGGCTTCGGGCACGACGAGGTAGTCGCTCGCGTCCGAGCATTCCGCGGTGGGCGCAAAGCTGGCCGCCGTCAAGGGCTCGGAGAGTGCCGCCAGAGCGTCGCGCGTGACGATCCCAGTCGGCCGTCCGTCGTCGACGACCACCACCAACGACCGCGCATCGTGCGTGAAAAAGTTCATGAGCTCCGTAAAGCTGGTCTCCTCGTCGAATCGCACCGGGTCGAAACGAAGCACGTCGCGCACCAGCCGCGCGCTGCGGTCCTGATCGGCGCCGGCCGGGCAATCCTCGATCCCCAACACACCGAGCAGCTTGCCGTCGTCGTTGACCACCGGGAAAGCCGGCTGAACGGTCCGCCGCAACAAGGCCGCGGCCTGCGTCGCCGGCTGGTCGGGATGCAACGTGATGGTCGTCGGGGTCATCACGTCGCGGGCGACCGTTCGCTCGAAGAGCTTTCCCGGCGCGGCAAGGTTGGTCCAGGCGTTCGATTCGTCGTCCAGCACGGAGCGGCGGACCACGTCGTTGCGGCCGGATCGTTTGGCGGCGTCCAGTGCCTCCTCCGCCCGTTCGATGAGCTTGTCCGCGGTCAAAGCCCCCGCATCGCAGGCCGCGACGCCGAAACTCGCCGTGAGCGTCTCAGTGGCGTGGGCCAGCGCAAGCTTTGTCGCCGCGAGCGTGCGGCGGAATTGGTCCGCCCACTGAGCGGCCTCGGCCTCCGATCGGTCCATCAGCAGCACGAAAAAACGGTTGTCGCCGGCAAAGGCCGGCAGGTCTTCGCCGTGGCACGCCGCACGAAGCGATTGGGCCACGCCCGCCAGCGCGCCGTCGGCCGCCGGTTGACCGTGGGCATAAGTCAGTCGCTTGAAGAAATCCAAATCCAGCGCGACGAGCGCCACGGGCCGCCGGCGCGACTCAGCCCCGAGCGCCGCCGCCAGCGCGTGCCGCAACGCGGCTTTGTTCGGCAGCGCGAGCGAGGGCTCGCTGCCTGATTGCGTCCGCACGCGCCGCTCGTACTCGAGCATGCGGGCCGCCGCTCGCAGCCGCGACAAAAGCTCGCCGAAGACGATCGGTTTCGTGAGGAAATCGTCGACGCCCAGCTTCAACGCCTCGGTGATTTCCTGCGGGGTGGCGGTCTCGTTAACCAATAGCAGGGTGAGCACGTGGGAGCGGGCCTCGCTACCGCAGATGTCCCGGCACAGCTCGCGGCCTCCCTCGGACAGCAAATCGGCGTCGAGGATGAGGAAGTCAGGGCGCTCGCTGGGGAGCACGGCCGCGGCTTGCGCCGCGTCGCACGTCGGAACGGCGACGTAGCCCACGAGGTTCAGAAACTTCGACAACGGAGCCAGCAGCGCCGGGGAGCGAGCGACGAGCAGGACTTTCAGAGGTTTGGCTTTCATGGCAGGGCCGCGCGACGAGTGGTGGTTCGGTTCCGCGGCGCGAACGTTCGCACCGCGACGCGCACGAGCGGTATCGGGAGACACGCGTGCCGCTCCGCGCCTGTGCGCAACTCTATCTCGCCGCTAGCAATTGCTCGCGCATGGTCGCCCGTCTCCGCGGTGCCGCTCGGTCGCGCCCCGGCCGGCGGCGTGCTGGACGGGCCGGTCGCAACGATGATGCCGGCGTCCGCGCGGGTCGCTGCCATCCGCGACCCGCTCTCCCCAACCGACGTTGGCGGGCGGCAGGGCGAGCCCGCCCCGCTTGGGCGCAGATGCTAGAGTTGGGATGGCAGTTCCGGTCCAAGGAACCCAAGACCAGCCGCGGAGCGGGTCTGGCCGTCGCAGACGATCCACGACACCCGCCGGTGGCGGTAGGGAGCGCGCCGTGCCAATCACGGCCGGGCGAAATAGCTATGCAAACACAAGTCATGGACAAGTGCGTGGTCGGAGTGCCGTGGCTGGAGAAGTACTGTGAAGGCGGCGAGCCGGAACAATACCCGCTCCATTCGTTCCCCTTCTCGATCGGCCGCGTCGAGAGCGCCGATCTACAGATCGAGGACACGCGCGTCTCGCGCGAGCACGCCGTCATCCTCCGCGAGGGGAAGACCTTTCGCATTCGCGATCTGCACAGCACCAACGGGACGATCGTCAACGGCCAGAAAGTGCAAGACGTCGAGCTGGTGGACGGCGACATTCTGGTCATCGCCGGCGCCGAGTTCACGTTCTACGCCGAACGGTCGGGTAGCTCGTACTCCACCGTCACCGAGCGACTCGACGGCCACGACGAGCCGACCGCCACCGAAGACCGCGCGCGACAGATCATCCGCCACGTCCGCCGCTTGCAGCAATCGCTCGTCGGCCGCGCGGTCGACGTGCACTTCCGCCCGATCGTCGACCTGGCCAGCGGCGCCACGTGGGGCTACGAGGCGTCGCGAACGGGCGAGGAAGAGGAGCCGGCCAGCGAGCGGCTCGTGCTGGCGTCGGCCAGCCGGATCACGGGAAAGCTTTACCCACTAGCACGGAAAGTCGCGGTCGAAGAGGCGCTGCGCTACGACGTCGGCGAACAGCTCTTCCTGCGCGTTGAGACGTCGGAGATCGGCAGCGACGCCCTGCCGGATTCGCTCGCGCGGTTGGCGCAGTCGTCGGAGATCGGCCCTCGGCTGGTGGTCGAGATCGAGGAGACCGGCGTCAGCGACATCCCCTATTTTCAGTCGCTGCGCTCGCGGCTCCGCGAGCTCGGCATTCGCACGGCCTACCACGGATTCGCCGGCGCGAAATCGCACGTCACCGAAAGGCGCGAAATGGCGCCCGATTTCCTCATGCTCGCGCGATCGCTGACCGCCGGGATCCACCGCAACCACGACCGCCAAAAGCACGTGCAGACCATCGTTCACGCCTGCCAGGACATGGACTGCCGCGTGATCGCCACGGGGCTCGCCTCGGAGGACGACGTGCAACTGTGCCGGGAATTCGGCTGCCCCTACGGCCTCGGCGACGCGCTGGGCCGGTCCGTTCGCCCCATCGCTCTCAAGAAGACGGTCCCAAAGCCATCGTCGGAAGCTCCACACCCCAGGTCGTGACACCGTGACGATGCCGGCCTTGAAATCGAGCGAGCCCATCCTCGGCTACCAGGTTACCGAGAGAATCGGTGCCGGCGGGTACGGCGAGGTGTGGAAAGCGACCGCGCCCGGCGGACTGAACAAGGCCATCAAGTTCATCTACGGCTACCTGGACGACGAGCGGGCGAAGCGCGAACTGAAGGCCCTGTCACGCGTCAAACAGGTCCGTCACCCATTCCTGCTCTCACTCGAGCGCATCGAAATCGTGGACGGCCAATTGGTGATCGTCACCGAGCTGGCCGACATGAGCCTCAAGGACCGGCACCACGAATGCAAGGCGGCCGGCAACGTCGGCATTCCGCGCGACGAGCTCCTCGGCTACCTGCGCGACGCGGCTGACGCGCTGGACTACATGCGCGAGAAGTACTCGCTGCAGCATCTCGACGTCAAGCCCGAGAACCTGCTCTTGGTGGGCGGACACGTCAAGGTGGCCGATTTCGGGCTGGTCAAGGACATCGCCGACACCAATTCGTTGATGGGCGGGCTGACCCCGCTGTACGCTTCGCCCGAGGTGTTCGACGACCGACCGAGCCAATGCAGCGATCAGTACAGCCTGGCGATCGTGTATCAGGAGATGCTGACGGACACGCTGCCGTTTCCGGGGAAGACCGCGGCGCAACTAGCGGCCCAACACCTGCAGAGCCGGCCGCGGCTGACGGCGCTGCCGCCTTCGGACAAGGCGGTTGTGGATCGCGCGCTGTCGAAGGAGCCCGAACAGCGCTTTGCCAGTTGCCGGGAAATGGTCGACGTCCTGCTGGGCCTCATCCGGGCGCCAAGCGGAGGAGGCTCCGCCGGACTGTCCGGTTCCGGCGACACGGCTATTGGCGCGGCCCAGGATACGCAGGCTGTTCGGCCGGCGGCGTTCGACGTGGCCGAACGCGGCTCCTCGTCGCAAACGCAAAGTCTCGAAGGCCTGCGCCGCTCGGACAGCGTGCCTCGCCCGCCGGTGCCCCCCGCGCCGACGCGCGTCCGCCAGGCGCCCGTGGTATCAGACCTGGAGCCGCTGGCGGCTCCGGCCGGACCGCATCTGCGTCCGACACTGTTCGTGGGCGTCGGCGGCATCGCTTCCACGACGCTGCGGCACCTGCGTCGCCGGCTGCAGGATCGCTTCGGGAACCTGCAAGCCGTGCCGGCCATGCACATTCTGCTCGTCGACACCGATACCAAGGCGCTCTACCAGGCGACGCAGGGAGACCGCGAATCGGCGCTCGACGCGCGCGAGACGTTGGCCCTGCCGCTGAAGAAGACCGAGGAGTACCGCGCCGGCTCGACGCAGTTGCTGCAGTGGATGAGCCGCCGCTGGCTGTACAACATCCCGCGCTCGCTGCATACCGAGGGATTGCGGCCGCTGGGACGCCTGGCGTTCGTCGATCACTGCGGCAAATTGATCGAGCAGCTCGACGCGGCGATCGAAACGATCGTTGACCCGGCCACGATCGCCACGACGGCGCAAACGATCGGCAACATGGTTGCCGAAGCGTCGCCGCGGGTGTTCATCGTGGCCTCGATCGCCGGTGGGACGGGCGGTGGTATGGTGCTCGACCTGGCGTACGCCGTCCGCAAGCTGCTGGCCGATCGCCGGCTGGCCGACGATGGCCTGTCGGTCATCCTTCTACACGCCACGCCACGCAACCCCGCCGCGCGCGATCTGGCCATTGCCAACTCCTACGCCTGCCTGAGCGAACTACACCATTACATCGAGCAGGGCTACCCGGGTGAGCCCGCCTCGGGCATGACGACCCTGGCAAGGGCGCGGGTCCGCATGCCGACGACGTACCTCGTGCACCTGGGAGAGGATTTGAGCGAGAGCGGCCTGGGGAAGTCGGCCGACGCGGTGGCGGAATACATGTACCTCAATACGGCGACCCCGGCGGCCAACTGGTTCGAGGCCGTTCGCCGGGCGCCGGCCCACCCACCGCAGCCACCGGGGGAGGTCGCCCTGCGCACGTTCGGCGTGTATCGGCTGGGTTGCTCGCGCGACACGATCTCGCAGGCCGTCGACTTCGTATGCCGGGCGCTGGTGGATCGGTGGTCGGGGGAGGACCATCGCCATCGGATGCTACCCGCCGCGCCCGCTCCCCTGGCCGCGGGGCCCGCCGCGATCAGCCGGCTGCCCGACGCCGAGATCGACCGCCTGGCTCAGCACCGTATCAAGGGGCTCGCGCTATCGGTCGACGAAGTGCTGATGGGGCTGCAGCAGGTCGCGCGGCACACCCTCGGTCACGACGTCGAAACGTTCTTGCGGGAGGCGGTGGCCAAGATGCTCACCGCGCGGGCGAATGCCCCGACGGGCGACGCCGCAGGGGGGATCGAGTCGATCCTGAGACAACTCGACCATTTGCTTGGCCGCCAATTGCCGGCCGAGCCGGTCGAGGAGCAGAGCCCGCTTGCCACCGCGATCGAAAGCCAACTCAAACAACTCGCCAAGGATCAAGCGGCCACGGTGAATGCTTGGGCGTTCGAGCTGGCCGATCGGCCTGGCGCGCGCATCAAGGGGGCGGCCCGCGCCGTCGAACAGGTCGCGCTGCACGTGCGTGGCATGCGCGACACCGTAGCGGCCATGCGCGGCCGGGTTGCGGAGGAATTGCAGGGCATCACCGTGGCCCTCTCCAAGGCTCGGCCGCGCACGCGCGCCTGGCACGGTCTGACCACCAGCGGCGGAGACGAGGAGCTGACGCCCTGGCTGGTGCAGTACGGAACGGCCCGATTCATGGACTCGTCGTTGTCGGGCTTGCTAAAATACGTGCAAGTTCTCTCCTGGAACCTGACTTCGATCGGCGATCAGCTCAAGGACGCGCGCCGCGAACTGCATGCGCTCGCCCTCCTCTTCGAGGCGCAGGATGCGTCGCCGTCGCCGAGCGCGCCCGACGAAGCCGCTGCCGCGATCCAAGCGCAGATCCGCGATTCCGTTCAGCCGCGGTTGCCGGAGCTCGTGGCCACGCTCGACGAGCAGTTTCAAGGCGAGTTCACTCGCCAGCACGGCGGGATGTGCGCCGCCCTGGCCCGCGGCCCCGAAGTACGCGCGGCCCTGGCCAATACCATGCGCGATTCCGCCCGTGCCGCCGTCCGCACGACGATCCGCGCGGCCACCGTGGGCGAGAAGGTGCTGGCCAATGACGCCGCGCCGGATCAGGCTCATGAGCTGTTGCAGTCCTGCTTGACGCACGCAACGCCATCGCTCGGCGGCTGTGGGGGAGAGCGGCGGTTGCTGATTATTGCCAGCGACGAACAGGACGCCCAGCCCCTGGCTCAGGCGGTCCGCGAGGTGTCGGGCGTGACCCCCTCGGTCGTCGCCGACGCGGCGGGCGATCCGGCGATGTGCTACGAAGTCGCTCGCATGCCGCTACTGAACGCCGCCGACGCGCTCATCGACGGGCGCCCGGACATAGCGCAAATCGCCGGTCGCCTGCGAACCCGCTGCGACATCAGTTGGGTCGGCATCGACCGTTAAGGGGCGGTGACGTGCTCGCGCTGCCGCTTTCAGGCCAGGTGCACGCGCCTTCCTTCGGCGTGGCTGGCACGCGCCTGCAGCACCACGGCCAGCGCTCGGTACGAGTCTTCCAGGCTGGACGTGTTGCGGACCAGGCTCGTCACCGCGCGGTGAAACTGGCTTAGCAGTTGCTCGCCCACGGGCCGCTCGCTGTCGAGCGCTTCCTGGTGCCGGCCGAAGCTGTCGAACCACACGAGCGTCGAAGGCAGGTCCACGAATGCGATCCCTTTTTCACACGCCACTTGCAGCGCCGCGGGCGGGCGATAGGCCAACGCCTCGTGCCACGATTGGTTGATGTACCGCCCGCAACTGATCTGTGCCGTGGCGCCCGTGCCTGGCTCGGCGGGGCCCGAGAAATCCAGGCTCATCATCTGATAGTCGTCGTCCAGGTTCTCGCTGGCGGCCTTGTGCCGCAGGCCCACGACCGACGTGGGCGATCGGCCCACCACGTACGTGCACCAATCCACCAATTCGATCAAGTCGCTGGTGGGCGAGGCGTGAATGGCCGCCCGCGGCGGACCGCCCGGCTGCTCGGCCGGCACGCGCGTGTGACAAAACAATAACCGCGGCGTCCCCAGCCTGGTGGCGATCAACTCCTTGAGGCGCAACGTGGCCGCCGATTGGCGGCGGGGAAACTCGGCCATGAAGGCCACGCCCGCGCGCTCCACGCGCTCCTTCATCTGCCGCGCTTGGTCGAGGTCGAGCTCCATGCTGAACGCGCAATAGATCGCCTTGCCGGCGTCGCACGCCGCCAGCATCGGCAGGCAGCCGTACCATTGCGGGGCCAGCATCAAAACGGCGTCGATGTCATCGCGCGCCGCCAGCGCGCGAAAGCCGTCGACCTGCTTGGCGCCAAATTCGTGCGCCGCCTGTTCCGCCCGCAGGGCCACCTGGTCAAAGACGGCACGAACCTCGAAGCGATCGCTGAGCGCGCGCAAGGCGGCTCGGTGTCGGACTTCCCAGTGATTGCCCAGCCCCACCAGACCGACGCGAAGCTTCATCGAGATCGTTACGCGAAAGGAACCGGCCCGAGGGGGCACGTCGCGGCGGCGGAAAACCGTACGGTTCCCGCGGCCGCGCGACGAAGCAAGAACCCCGGGCCGAAGTGTTATAACCGCGTTCGTAGGAAAAGCACGTCCGTGACCGAGCGACACCGAACCCGGTCGCGCACGACACACCAGGCCACGCAGCCGCCGGGCCGGACGCCATCCGCGAAACCTGGCCGCGGCGAGCGGAAAGATTATACCCCATCCGGCTTTCATTCGTCGAGACTATGCCGGAACGAAGCAGGGCCATCCTGTTTTTCAAAATGGCGAGGCGGGAAAATGGGACTGGCTCCGAGCATAAACAGCGCAAGCCCTTTCAGACCAACGTTGCGTCTGGGTGCCTGTCCCACTTTCCCGCCGGTGCGCCGCCGGCAAGCTTGAATCTGTGAACGGCCCTGCGGAACGAAGCTCGTCTCGCTAGAATGGTTGGCAGACTATGATGGACCTCGCCAAGCTTTTCGCCGCCCTCTCGCCTGTCTATCCCAACCGGCGCAAGCTCGTGCCGATGAGGGTGCTCTTCGACGCGCCGGATGCGCTGCAAGGGATCGGCCAGCCGAGCACCACGACAATCGCGCCGCAGGCCCTGCTACTCTTGAACAACAAGCTCGTGCGTGAAGCAGCCCGCGGCTGCGCGGCCCCGGGTGGCTGGTGCGCCCGAAACGTCATCGCCCGGCGCGGTCCGCCGTGCCTACACGCTATTGTTTTCGCGCCCCCCCGACCGACGACGAGCTGGCCGACGGTTGCGCGTTCCTGGACGAGCAAACCCGCCACGCCACCGAACGCCGCCAACAGGCTCTGGCCGATTTCTGCCAGGCGCTTTTGAGCCTGAATGAGTTTGTGTATGTGGAGTGAGGGGGGGGAAGCGAAGACGGCCATCGGTTGCAGCGCGCTTACGCGCTACTACGAAGCGCGAAAGATCGCCGGTACACGACGATGCCTGCCAAAAGGAGTATCACACCGATCGCCAACAGCAATATCCACATCACGCCGCTGTCCGGCGATTCGAGACCGGTTTTCACCCCGTACGCGGCCATCATGAACTCACTCTTTGGAATGGCACGATGCTCGTACTTCGCAAACTCGTGCAACTCTGTGGAACTGCCGCCCGCGTGCGTGATGGCAAAGGTGGCCCTTTCCGGCCGCGCGTCGCTACTGTCCCGATATTCGGTTGATACGGTCATGGTGGCCTTGTCGCCGTTCCGGCTGTGGAGTTGCGCCTCGCAGCTCCTGACGGACCATCGCCTTGCCGGGTCGAGGAGCACCCATCCGCGGCGCACGTAAATCGGCTCGCTGGCGTTTTGAGGCGTGTACGAGAAAAACAACTTTGCGAGCACATTATCGCCGTCTTCGATCGCCTCAACATTTTCAACCCGGAAACCCGTGCTCGCGTACATCTTCGGAAGCGACCAGTTAGCGATCTGCCAGGGCCAGAGGAGGTACACGCGCCCCCGACGATCGAGGGTCACTTGCGTCGCCTGGTCGTCAGTGGGGCCGACGTAACCGACGGTCCACGGGGCGTCATCGTCCCTTCGGAGGACAAACGATTGACGGTCGTTGACGGCGTTTACCTTCGCCTTCACGGGGCCTTCGCCTTCGCTCCAACTCGTCGTCTCTTCCAGAATCATGTCACCCTGCGACTTCACGACGATTCGTCGTCGATCGGTCCATTGTTTCGCTTCCGTTTGGTTGTGTACGGTCGTCGTCAAGTCGACGTCAAGATCGCGGCTCGATCGCTCTGCTTCGGCCCACGCCCTCGGGGCCTCGTTGGCAAATCGGTCGCGAAGCGACGTCTGACCGCCCGTCGCGGCCTGCCAGGCAACGCTCGAAAGGAGCCAAGCACCGCTGATGACGACGGCTGGTAGTCTCCGAGTCATCGCTGCATCCCCGACACGGCCGAGTGCGCGCCAAGCAAGTGAGCATCAATCACTATGAAAAACGCAACGCCGCGTCCCACGTGCCTCCGACAGTTCGCCAACTAAGCCCGAAACGATTCATCCGAACGATTCAAAAATCACACCAGCAGAGCGCGTCGTTACCGGTACATTTGCACGCCCCAGGGCATTGCCCGGTACAAACCTTCTCCTCCCCGCACGGCGCCATCGTGCCATTGCACGAACTGCCACATCCGTCCAGACACATAGGCTCCTTGCCATGGGCAAAAGCCACCTTTGGTGCAAGGGCGACGACGGCAATCGCAATCAACACAATTCCCATCGAGCCGCAGAAGAACGAGCTCCACCAATAGCGCTGGTGCATGGCGTATCCTTTCGTGTAAAGTTGTACCGTGCGCGCTTCACGATCGGACGAAACAGTAATGGTCAATGATGATCCGACGGACGGATTTTCCCCGATACCGCAAGGGTCACGCACGGCTGAGACGAACGATCGGTGTAGTACACAATCTCGTGATGGAATTCCTTGTCACCCGAGAAGCCGACGTGCAACGAGAGCTGGCAAAGCCCGCGAGCGGGCACTTTCAGCGGAAGTGTGTCGGTCGATATGCACCCGCACGATGACGTGGCGCCCACCAGCGTGACGGGCGTGCGGCCGACGTTTGTAAGCACAACGGCCACGTCCCGGTTGTCGCCTGCGATTCCTTCCCCGACGTCAAGGTTCGTACGCTCCAAGACCAACGGCGAGCCTCGAAGCGCCAACACCATGTTCCGTGGCGACCCAAACAAAAGGCTGCCGCAAGCGACAAGCAGTCCCGCAAGGAACGCAGCACCGACTGAACACGAAACAGCCCAGCGTTTGAGAGACACCGACATTGCCCACCTCGCATCGTCGTGCCCTGCGCGCCGTGCGGCTCCGTGTCTGGCACGTCGCACAGGCGCTGCGCAGTCAGAAGTGTTGCAAATTCTAATGGAAGGGGCGGCATTTGCAAGAAAAAATCCGCCGCGCGACCTGCCTGTTGGGAATGACCGCGTCGCAGACTGGAACGGCCAACGCAACATGGCAACGCGGCGCGAGGAATGTTCCAGAACTTCGCGTGGAGGGTGGCCGGTTTTGCGCTCGAAATTCGGCCGGGTGTCGGTCTACAATGCCGACGAGGAGCAAACCGAGGCCCGGGAAGCGGCTCAGGGCAGTGCCCCGGTCGCCGGCCGTCCGGTGCCAGTTTCTTCGCTTTGTGCTGCAAAGGGCAGGCGCAGAAACTCGCGGATTGTTGAACGTCATGTCCGGTACCCATAGGGGGCGCTCAACAACTCGCGCATTGTTGAGCGTGAGCCGCGGTGACGAAGGCGCAATAATGACCGGCAGGCGGCGGGCAAGTGCAGCAGGCGGCGGGCAGCCGGCAGTTGGTCGGAAATGACAGAACGGCCACAGAGGGCACCGAGCACACCGAGAATTAGCCAAACAGACAGAACAGTATTTCCTCAGTGCTCTCGGAGACCTCTGTGGCTTTCCCGTGTCAGAAGGCGGGCAGGATGCCCGCCCCCCTGCCTGCCACCGGCTGAAATCGCTAGATCGTCCCGCTACAATAGACCCGATATGACTGACATCGCCAAACTTTTCGCCGCCCCTTCGCCGCTCTACCCCAGCCGGCGCGAGTTCCTCAAGCGGACCGGCAATGGGTTTGGGCTGGCGGCGCTCGCCTCGCTGCTCGGTAGCGATGGGCTGCTGAAAGCCGAGACGGCGCAGAGCCCGGCCGATCGGGCGCTCCATCCGCTGGCCCCGCAGCCGGCGCACTTTCCGGCCAAGGCGCAATCGGTCATCTGGCTCTTCATGAACGGCGGGCCCAGCCACGTCGACACGTGGCAGTACAAACCTGAGCTTGAAAAACGCGACGGCCAGGACTTCGAGGGCTTCGACAAGAACACCGGCTTTTTCGTCGAGCAGGTCGGCCCGTTGATGAAGTCGCCGTTCAAATTCGCCCGGCACGGACGGTGCGGGGCGTGGGTCTCGGAAATCTTTCCGAAGATGGCCCAGCACGTGGACGACATGGCCTTCATGTACGGCTGCTTCACCGAGACGAACAATCACTCCCCGGCCCTGTTCCAGGTCAACACCGGCTTCAGCCGCATGGGATTTCCCAGCGTCGGCGCGTGGGTCACGTATGGGCTGGGTTCGGTCAGCCAGAACCTCCCGGCGTTCGTCGTCATGTACGACACGCTGGGCCGCGGCCTGCCGAAGGGATACGCGCAGAACTGGGGCGCCGGGTTCCTGCCGGGCATCTACCAGGGAACGGCGCTGAACGCCCAAGGGGCGCCGATCGACAACCTCGTGCGGGCCGACGGCACGAGCGATGCTCAACAGCGCAACCAGTTGGCGCTCGTCAACCGGTTGAATCGCCGCCACCGGGAGCAGAACCCGGCCGAGGCGGAGCTTGCCGCGCGGATCGAAAGTTTCGAGCTCGCCTATCGCATGCAGATGGCCGCGCCCGAGGCGCTCGACGTCGACGGCGAGCCGGAGTCGATTAAGCGCCTGTACGGCCTCGATAACCCGAAGTGTACGCACTTCAGCCGGCAATGCCTGATCGCGCGGCGGATGATCGAGCGGGGCGTCCGCTTCGTGCAGATTTATTCGGGCGGGACGGAGAACGAGAAAAGCTGGGACGGCCACACCAACATTGCCGACAATCACCGCGGGTTCGCCGGCGAGACCGACATCCCGATCGGCGGACTATTGACCGACCTGAAGCAGCGCGGCCTCTTGGACTCGACGTTGGTGGTGTGGAACGGTGAGTTCGGCCGGCTGCCGATCGTGCAAAAGGGGGGCACCGGCCGCGACCACAACCCGCACGCCTTTACCACCTGGATGGCCGGCGCCGGCGTGAAGGGGGGCACGCTGTACGGCGACACCGATGAGTTCGGCCACAAGGCCGTCGCCGGCCGGGTAAGCATCAACGACCTGCACGCCACGATGCTGCACCTCTTGGGCATCGACCACACGAAGCTCACCTATCACTTCAACGGCCGCAACTTCCGGCTCACCGACGTGGCCGGCGAAGCGGTGCAGGCGATCCTGGCGTGAGGCGGGTATAATTGATTGCGCCATGGCGAGGGCTCGCTCACGCCTGGAACTGAAACCCAAAAAGCGCCGCGTCGCGGAGCGTAAAACACGCACGGACCGGCCGACCGGCAAGGGCCGCCACCGACTCCCCGCCGCTCCAACGCACATGTAGCGCCACGCCGTCGCCGCGCACCGACTGACAGTCGGCCGCCGTGAAGCCCGCTAGCGGTTTGCCGCCTGCGTCCTGCAACTCGGCGCGCACCCAGCCGTTCGGCGCCCGTGCGTTGACAGTCAACGTCTGGCCGTCGAATCGCAGCGGCCGCGTGACCAGCCGCCCCTCGCGCCCCCGCGCGTCGAAGCTCACGTAGCCGTGCAAGCGCAGCGTGGCGCGGGCCGTGCGCGGCGTCCGCAGATAACCCGGCTCGAACATCGATCCGTCGCGATTGAAGACCAGGTGGTCGCCGTCCCAGGCCGAGTAGTACAGCCATAGCTCGTCGCCGACGCGGACCGGGCATTGACTGAAGGCCAGCCGGTCGTACCCATGCGGCTCGTCGCTATGCGGCAGCCAGACTTGCTTGCCCGCCACGGGGCGCCACGATTTGCCCGCGTCCCGGCTGACAAACAACCGCACCTCGGTCGTGCCTTTGCGCCACACGCCGTCGAAATTGGCGCCGGGCATCTGGTACTCAGGCTTCGTGCGGTCGCCGTGGAAGATCACCACCTGGCCCAGCCAGGCGCCCGACTGCGGTCCGCCCACGCGGTAGGCCGTCATGTCCATGTACTCGACCCAATCGTCGGGCGCCTTCGATTCGTCGGCCGCGACCGGAAGAGCCAGTTCCGGCCCGGTCCAGTCGACGAGGTTGGGCGACTGGCAACGGGCGACGTCGCGGCCGCCCCGTTTTTTCCAACTGCCGATCGTGTCCTGGCCGACCGCGAACCACACGTCCGCCGCCTGGTCAAACCCGGCGATCGAGCCGCGCGGCGGGAGCCGGCCGCCGTCGATCGGCGTCAGCTTGGCGAGCCAGTCGCGGTCGCCCGCCACGTCGGGCCATGCGGCGGCGAAGTAGACCTGCGACTCGACCGGTTTGGCAAAGGGGTGCGTATCGTCCTTGCGCATCCGCCGCACCAGGAACCGCTTGCCAGGCTCGTGCAGGTTGCCGTGCGCCGCCAGGTCGTAGACATAGTCAAGCGGGAAGCCGAGGTTGTTGTCCTTCGACATGCCGGTCGGGACGAGAAAGGGAAACTCGTCCGTGCGGCGAAAGCCGGCCGGACCCTCGACGAGGCCCAGGTTCGGCTTCGTCCAGCGGATGCCGTCGTCGCTCGTGGCGTAGCCGACGCTTTCGCGGAACCAGTGCGCCTTGTCCTCGCCGATCGTCGGTTGCACGCGCACGCCCGGGTCCCACCAGGCGTAGCGGTAGGTCATGTGGAACCGGCCGGCCGCGTCGCGGCAGACGACGTTGTCCCGGTACACGCTGCCCAGTTGCCAGTCGCTGCCGTCGGCCTCCTTGATCAGGCCCTGCTTCACCGGCTGGTGCAGCGTGCGAGCGAGGTCCGAACAGCTTGCCAGGGCCCAATCGTCCAGAAACGTCTGCGGCTCGCCGCCAATTGGAAGCGCCTCCGGCTCGGTGGCGGCGCTGATGCGGACACCGGCGGCGCCAAGCGCTACGGTGCCTGCCGCTACCGCGGAGGCCTTCAAAAACTCGCGACGTGTTTTGGGCCAAGCCGACATGGGAATACTGCATTCGCCAGCGGAGAGGCGGGTATTGTTAGAGGTCCAGACGGTCCGTCTACGCAACGCCGTGTTTCTTGAACCACGCCAGCAGCCGCTTCCAGCCGTCGTCGGCGTGCTCCTTGCGGTAGGTGGGCCGGTAGTCGGCGTAGAAGCCGTGCGGCGCGCCTTCGTAGACGACGATCTCGGCCGTCTTGTCGGCCTCCTTGACGGCCTTGCGCATCTGCTCGACCGTGTCGACCGGGATGCCTTGGTCCGCCCCACCGTAGAGCCCCAGCACCGGGGCCTTGAGCGAAGCCGCCACGTCGACCGGGTGCTTGGGGTGCAATTCGTCCGCCGGGCCGACCAGCCGCCCGTACCAGGCCACGCCCGCCTTCACGCTGGGATTGTGGGCGGCGTACAGCCACACAATCCGCCCGCCCCAGCAGAAGCCGGTGACGGCGAGTTTGGCCGTGTCTCCCTTGCCTGACTTCTTGGCCCAGGCGACCGCGGCGTCGAGATCGGACATGACCTGCTCGTCGGGCACCTTGGAGACGACCTTGGCGATGATCTCGGCAATGTTCTCGATCTTTGACACGTCTCCCTGTCGGGCGTATAGCTCGGGCGCGACGGCCAGATAGCCCAGCTTGGCCAGCCGGCGGCAGATGTCCTTGATGTGCTCGTGTACGCCGAAGATTTCCTGCACGACAAGCACCACCGGGAACGGGCCTCCCTTGGCGGGCATCGCCCGGTAGGCCGGCATCTCGCCGTCGCGGACCGGGACCTTCACTTCGCCCGCCTCGATCCCAGCCGTATCGGTGGTGATGGTCTGGGCGGAGACGGGCTGCACGGCCAGGGCGAAGCCGGTGGCCAAGGTGGTGACAACGAACTCGCGTCGCGAGAAATCGGCCTTGGGCAGTTTGGGTAGCAAGCCGAGGATGTCTTCCTTCATCGTTGAACTCCCGAGCGCAAGTAGGGTGCTCGATGAGCACCATGAAAGCCGTAGACGTCTAGCCGCCGCGGCCACGCGGCGCAGCGGAATAATTGGGCAGTCTAGTGCGCGCAACGAGCGCGCCCACGTGAGCCGCCATTGACCGTTGAATTGAGGGGCGCCGCGGGGACATGTCAAGGGTCGGCTCACGGCAGCTTGTACTTCCCGATCCGGTCGTTGCGCAGGCTGCCGAGATACAAATACCCGTTGCGCTCCTGGGCCGAGGTGATCTCGCGCAGGTGCTTGCCGGTCGGGTCCTGAAAGCTGTCCACGATGTTGCCCTGCTCGTCGAGCTTGACGACAAAGGCGTACGGCTGCGGCTGGGGCCACAAGAAACCAGGCAGCTTGGCCAGCGTTCGCTTCAGCATCGGGCGGGGCGCAAGCCAGTCACCCGTTTCGTTGCGGACCGTAAACAGCGCGAGCCAGAACGTCCCCTGCCGGTTCGACGAGATGTTGTCCGGGTAACCCGGCAGATTGTCGACGAACGTGTCCGAAGTGCCGGCTTTTTCGCCGGTGAGCCAGTAGCGCGTGATGCGGAACCGGTACGTCTCGTTCACCAGCACGAAGTCCTCGTTCTGCGACAGGGCAATGCCGTTGGCAAAGTACAGCTCGGGCAAAAGAACCTTCGTCTCCAGCGTTCGCGGGTCGTAACGCAAGAGCCGCCCGTGCGGCCGCGCCTCCAGCATGTCGTACAGGTACTCGCCGGGGCCAAAGCGGCTGCTGGCGTCGGAGAAGTAAATCGTGCCGTCGCGGGCGATGTCGAGATCGTCGGGAAAGCCCAGGTCCACGCCGTCGGCCTTGGTCACAAGCGTGGTGATCGCGCCGGCCGGATCGATCGACAAGAGACCTTTGAAGCCGTCGGCCACGATCAGGTTGCCGTCGGGCGCAAAGGCGATGCCAATGGGCCGCCCGCCGGTGGTGGCAAACGTGGTCGCCGTGCCTTCAAGATCGACGCGGACGATGCGCCCGTCGGCGGTGCCCGTGAAGATGTTGCCTTGGGCATCGACTTCGACGTCCTCCGGCCCGTCGACCGCGCCGGCGGCAATGATCTCGGCCGATTGCAGACGATCGTTGGGCGCAAGCGCCCCGGCCAGCGGCGGCGCAGGCGGCGGCTGATAAGCGACCGGGTCGATCGGCGACGGCCACAGGAAAAGATAGGCCAGAACGATGAGCACGATCGTCGCCAGCGCGTAGCCAAGTTGCTTGAGCCGGCTGGCCTTCGGGTCGTCCGGCGCCTCTGTGGCGTCCGGCCGGTTGGAGGCCTCGTCCGCCTGAGTGTCGCTCATGGCTTCTCCTCAATCGCGCTATGGGGGCTCGCGGCCACGATCGCGAAGACGCGATGCGGGACCGCAATCGGGTCGCGCGGAAACCGCTCGGCCAGGATCCGCGCAAGTTCGCCGTCGAAACGCGCCACTTCGTCTTCCGACAAGGTCGCCGCCACGCCGGCGCTGGCGCGGATGCGTCCGCGCCACGCTTCGTGACTATACGGCACGGCCTGGTCGAAAGAAAACGTCCGCGGGTCCTCGAAGCCCACTTCCGCCAGTCCCGGCAGCCATTCGGGATGGCGCCCGTTGCGCCCGCCGAAGTGCCACTCGGGGTTGAATCGCTCGATAAGCTGCTCGGTCGCCTCCACGACATTGCCTGCCAGCGGCAACCAGTCGAAGTGCGCGATGACCAGTCGCCCGCCGGGCACCAGCACGCGCCGGACCTCGGATGCCGCCCGGGCGCGATCAAACCAATGCCAGCACTGTCCCGCGGTGACAACGTCGAGGCTGGCGTTGGCGAACGGCAGGAACTCGGCTCGTCCGACGACATAATCCACCGCGACGCTGGCCGCCACATCAAGCCGGCGCGCTTGATGCAATAGCGGCGCCGCCAGGTCGAGCGCCGTCACGCGGCAATCCTGTCGCGCGAGCCCCCGGCCCAGCGAGCCGGTGCCAGTCCCCAGGTCGAGGGCACGCTGTCCCGCGTGGCCGACCCCCAGGGAGCGCAAACGAGCAAAGAGCTCGTCGGGAAAGCCGGCCCGAAAGCGGCCGTAGTCTTCGGCCGTTCGGCCGAAGTCGACACGGCGATCGAACTGGGCACTCCTTTCTCGCGCCGGCCGGCTCACCGCTCGTTCCCTCCCGTTGCTCGCGGCCCGTCTACGCGTCGCGGTGCACCGCGTCGGGCGAGAAGGCCGGCACACAGATTGAGACGTACCCGGCCCCGTCGGCCTCGGGCGTGCTGTACTCGATCCACTCGCCGCGCGGCGCGATGATGGCCTGGCCGGCCCGCGCGTCGATCGTGCCGGCGCGGGTGCGCGCCCGCAGCGTGCCGCGGAGCACCAGGTTGAACTCGTCGAATTCCGGAGTCTGGCCGGGCTCGATCCAGCCCCCCGGACTGTTCATCCGGGCGACGCTGGCTTCGGTAGTCTTAGAATTGACGCGGCCGATGAACTCCTCGATCACCTTGGGCTTGTTGCCCGCGGCCTGAATAATGCTGGGTTGCGCGACAAGGATTGCCACGGTACGGGTCCTTTCTCTCGATAACAGGGATACGGGCGCGCGAACTTGTCGCGCTACCAGTGCAACACGATTTTGCCGATCGCGCGGCGGCTGGTGAGAAGGTTCATGGCGTCGGCGACGCGATCGAAGGGATACCGCGCGGCGATCACCGGGCGCAGAACACCCGTTTTGAACAGTTCCATCAATTCCCGCCAACCCTGCTCGATCTTGGCCGGATTCATCTGCCGGTAGAATCCCCAGTGCAGGCCGACGACGCTGTAGTTCTTCACCAGGATATGATTGCCGCGGAAGGTGGGGAACTGGCCGCTGGTGAAGCCGATGATCACCAGGCGTCCCTCGAAGGCGATGCACTTCGTGCTTTGTTCGGCCAGGTCGCCGCCGACGGGATCGTAGATCACGTCGGCCCCGCGGCCCCCGGTGGCCTGCTTGACGCCTTCGACAAAGTCCTCCGTCTGATAGTTGAGCACCAGGTCGGCGCCGCTTGCGAGCACTGCGGCCCGCTTGTCGTCGCTGCCGACGGTGCCGATGATTTTTCCGGCGCCAAGCGCTTTGGCAATCTGCACGGCGGCCAGCCCGACGCCGCCGGCGGCCGAGTGGACCAGCACCGTTTCGCCCTTGGCAAGCTGACCGCGATAGACGAGCCCGAAGTACGACGTCTGGTACACCAAGGGAAACGCCGCGGCCTGCTCGTCGTCGAGGCCCGGCGGCACCGGCCGCACCGAGTGAAGCGGCGCGACCGCGTACTCCGCGAACCCGCCCAGATCGCATTGGGCGACGACGCGCGCACCCTTCTCGATGTGCTTCACCGCCGACCCGACCTCCTCGACTGTGCCGACCAGCTCGAAACCGGGCGTGAACGGCAGTGGCGGCTTGAACTGGTACTGCCCGCCGATGATCAGCACGTCGGGGAAATTCAGGGCCGCCGTGTGCACCCGCACGAGCACGTCGCTGGGTGCTGGCGTGGGTCGCGGGATGTCGGCCAAGACGAGATCGGACGGCTGGCACCACTTCTGGCAGACAACGGCCTTCATTGCTCGGTTTCCTGGGCCTGGTTTCTGGCGTGCCCGCCCCGCGATAAGACCGGCCAGTGTACGGGACGGCAGCCGATTTCACAAACCTTTATTGAGTATCAGGTTGCGACACAGCGGTTGGCCGGCGGATCGGCAGTGCACGATGTCGATTCCCTTGATCGAGCGAGACGCCGAAAAATACCCCCACCGCGACACCCCAGCGGCCCAGCGGGGTTATCTATACGTGGGATTCTAGCTAAAGTCAGTGGATCTATCAGGGGACGATCCGATGCAGTCACGTCCGTCGCGCGGCGGGTTCACCTTAGTCGAGCTACTGGTGGTGATCGCCATCATCGGGGCCCTGATCGCGCTGTTGCTCCCCGCGGTTCAGGCGGCGCGCGAATCGGCCCGCCGCACCCAGTGCCGCAACAATCTGCACCAGATTGGGCTGGCGATGGACATGTACCTCGATTCCATGGGCGTCAGTGGCCGGTACCCTGACTGCGCGAAACAACCCAAGACCCTCAATCCCTCAAATCGTCCGGGCCTCAACGAGGTTCTTGCTCCGTACATCGAGGCGAACAAGAACTCGTTCCAGTGCCCGGACGACGTCGAGACGCCCAACCGGACGAGCTATTTCGAGCAGGAAGGGCTGAGCTACGAGTATTACGACCAGTACCGCGGTCTGACGCGGCCCCAGGCGATTCGGGATCGCTCCTCGACCGAGCTGTATTTTGCCTACGACTTTGACTACGTTCACGGGCCAAAGGACTCAGGGAAGTCGCGGAACTTCATCTATCTCGACGGGC
The DNA here is from genome assembly GCA_016191115.1 of Planctomycetia bacterium. Taxonomy (GTDB): domain Bacteria; phylum Planctomycetota; class Planctomycetia; order Pirellulales; family JACPPG01; genus JACPPG01. The sequence continues at coordinate 108,964 of JACPPG010000011.1, forward strand.
ACGTCGACTTTTGACCTCGCAAGCGGAGTGACAAGGCATGAACGCCAGGAAATGGGTAACGGCCGCGATCATCGTGTTATTGCTTGCCGGTGCAGCCTGGGGCGTTTACGCCCTGCTCCCCGACAAAAACATGGCGCTCGTGCAGGACTTGCGTCAGCAGATGTCGAACGAAAACCTCAGTCGCGATGAGCGGGGGGTTTTGTTCGACCAAATGCGCGAGGCGTACAACCAACTCACGCCGGCGCAACAGAACGCGATGCGTGCCGAGCGCGAGCAGCGCTGGCAGCAGCGCGAGATGGAGGACATGAAGAAGTTCTTCGCCCTTCCGAAGAAGGAGCAGATCGCCGAACTCGACAAGCGGATCAAGGAGGATGAGAAGCGCCGCAAGGAGTGGGAGCAGCGGCGTCAGCAGCGGGAACGCGAACGCGCGCAGCAAGGGGGCACGCAGAATCAATTGGCGCAAGCGGGCGGCACCGGGGGCGGTGGCAGAGGCGGCCAAGGAGGTGGCGGCCCGGGTGGCGGAAACGGTCGCGGCGGCTTTGGCGGAGGTAACAGCCTCGAGCGCCGCAAGGCGGCGCTCGACAACTCCTCGCCCGAGCAGCGCGCCATGCGGAGCGAGTACCGCAACATGCAGCAGCAACGCCGTCAGCAGCTCGGCCTGCCGCCCAACAACGGTCGCGGCGGCGGCGGCCCGCCGCGCTGGCGATAGGCCGACTCTCGTCTGCTGCCAAACGATGGCGTTTCGCCCGGCGGGCCTGCTATCCCGCCTGCGGCGGATCGGCCGCTAGCGAGACGCACACAATCTCTTTGTCGTTCCGCGCGTACATCGCCTGGTTCGCAAACGCCGGGTGGGACCAGACGACGTCCCGCCCGCGGGCGAACTGCGACGGATCCAACACGTGCATCCGGTCGATCTCCTCGTACCCCGCGGGCGTGAGGCGCGCGATGATCAGATCTCCCTGATCGTTGAAGAGGAAGAACCGGTCTGCCTGGCGCACAAGAAAGCACGTCGCGAAAAACGCCTTCCGCGTTCCGGTGGCCGCCAGGACCTCCCACTGCAGCTCGCCGGTGCGGGCCTCGAGGCACCGCAGCTCGCCCGAACCGGAGATGCCGTACACGTGCCCATCGACGATTGATGGTGTCGCGATCAATCCGTACAGCCCCTTCAGATGCCGCGGATCGTTCGGCGGCGCGCGCCACAGGACGTTGGCCGCCGGTTTGTCGCCGGCCAGCTCAAGCATCAGCGGGCCATCGTAGAACGTCGTGACAAAAAGCAGATTCCCCTCGACCCGCGGCGTGGCGATCGGAACGGCGGGGCGCATCGGGTTGCCGTTCTCGGGGAAAGGAACCGTCCAGTGAACCTTGCCCGTTTCCGGGTCGAGCGACGCCACTTCCACGTCGGACCAGATGATCAACTGGCGAACCCCGCCCGCGCTACAGATGACCGGCGGCGCGTAACCGATTTCCTTGGCCGTCATGGCCCGCCACAGCTCACGGCCGGTGTTCTTGTCGAAGGCCACGACCGAGCTTCCTTCGCCGCCGACGCGGCAGATAAGCTTTTCGCCGTCGACCAAGGGATGCGAAGCCCAGCCCCATGCCGGCGGAGGCGTGCGGAATTCCTTCGCCAGGTTTTTCGACCAGCGCACGCGGCCGTTGTCCGCGGCCAGGCACGCGAGATCACCCATTGCCCCCAGCGTGTACACCCACTCGCCATCCACAAGCGGCGTCGTCCTCGGCCCGCTCGGATAGCTGATCTTGTAGCTGCAGTCGTATTGATGCTGCCAGTCGATAGCGCCGTCGCGGGCGTTCAAGCACAGCACGCGCTCCGTGCCGGGTAGCGAGCCGTCCTTCTCCGCCTTGTCTTGCCCCTCATCGTCCTTGGCCGCCTGCCGGTCCATCAGGTAGACCCTGCCGCGGGCGACCGCGGAACCCGTGTAACCCGGGTCGACGGGCCGGCGCCACAAGACCTTGGCTCCGTTGGCGGGGAATTTCCGCAGAATGCCCGATTCGCGCCAGACGCCGTCTCGTTTCGGCCCCAGCCATTGCGGCCAGTCATCGGCAACCGCCTGCCGGCACGGCGCCACGGCGCCGAACAACATCGCCAATGCCACAAGCCGCCAACAGCCACTCCCCGAAACGCGCGTTCTTGCAGATGTCATGGAAGGAAGCTCCTTTGTGCAATCGAGGCTGATGTCCGGCTTCGGGCCGATCGCTTGTGACCCACCGCTAGCGGTGCATGGTTCGGGTCGCGGGCATTCTAGGCGTTCGAGCGAAAAGGGAAATGGTTTTTCGCCGCCGAGGCTGCCGGATATGATTCCAGGTTGAGCCTTGCGACATGCCCCTTGCGAGAGCCTCTTTGCGTGGCCACTACCAACCTCCTTTCCGCCGAGCCCTTGGAAGCCGGGGTGCCCTTTCACCCGGTCGTGGCGGCCTGGTTCCGCGACCGCTTCGGCAAACCGACCGACCCGCAGCGGCTGGGATGGAGGAGCATCGCCGCCGGCCGCCACACGCTGATCGCCGCGCCCACGGGGTCCGGCAAGACGCTGGCCGCCTTCCTGTGGTGCTTGGACCAGTTGTTCCGGGCCGGCACGCGCGGCGATTTGCCGCACGGCACGCAAGTCGTCTACGTTTCGCCGCTCAAGGCCCTCTCGAACGACATCCATCGCAACCTGGAGGTGCCGTTGGCCGAGATCCGCGCCGCGGCGATCCAGGCGGGTTTAAGCGCGCCGCGGATTCGCACCGCCGTCCGCACGGCCGACACGCCGGCCGCCGAGCGCCAGGCGATGATCCGCCGCCCGCCGCACATCCTGGTCACCACGCCCGAGTCGCTTTACCTGATGCTCACCTCGGCCCGCAGCCGCGAGATGCTGCGCAGCGCGCGGACGGTGATCGTCGATGAGATCCACGCACTCGCGCGGGACAAGCGCGGCAGCCACCTGTCGCTGACGCTGGCGCGGCTGGCCCATTTTTGCGGCCAGGAGCCGACGCGCATCGGCCTCTCGGCCACGCAACGCCCGATCGACCAGATCGCGCGCTTTCTGGTGGGCGACGCGGCGCCGGGCACGGCCGAGCCCGAATGCACGATCGTCGACGTCGGCCATCAGCGCGAATTGGATCTCGGCATCGAAGTCCCGCCGAGCGAGCTGGCCGCCGTCTGCTCGCACGAGTGCTGGGCCGAAATCTACGAGCGGCTCACGCAACTGATCGCTTCGCATCGCAGCACGCTCATCTTCGTCAACACGCGCCGGCTCGCCGAACGCGTGTCGTTCCACTTGATCGAGCTGTTGGGCGAGTCGGCCGTCGCCAGCCACCACGGCAGCCTGTCGCGGGCGATGCGGTTTTCGGCCGAGGAGCGCCTGAAGAGCGGCGAGCTGAAGGCCATCGTCGCCACGGCCTCGCTGGAAATGGGGATCGACGTCGGCTACCTGGACCTGGTGTGCCAGATCGGCTCGCCGCGGTCGATCGCCACGTTCCTGCAGCGCGTCGGCCGCGCCGGTCACAGCCTCGGCAAGATTCCCAAAGGGCGGCTGTTTCCGCTCTCGCGCGACGAGTTGCTGGAGTGCCTGGCACTCGTGCGGTCGGTCCGCCGCGGCCGCCTGGACACGATCGAAATTCCCCGGGCCCCGCTGGACATCCTCGCCCAACAGATCGTGGCCGCCGTCGCGGCCGACCCGTGGCGCGAGGACGACCTGTACGAACTGGCCCGCCGGGCCTGGCCCTTTCGCGACCTGAGCCGCGCCGACTTTGACGCCGCCGTCGAACTGGTGACCGCGGGGGCCGATCCCAAGACGGGCCGCGGCGCCCACCTGCACCGCGATCGGTTGGGCGGCCTCTTGCGTCCCCGCCGTGGCGCGCGGATCTCGGCCGTGACTTCCGGCGGCGCGATTCCCGAGCTGGCGGACTACCGCGTCGTCACCGTCGACGACCACACGTTCGTCGGCACGCTCAACGAGGATTTCGCCATCGAAAGCCAGGCCGGCGATGTCTTCCAGTTGGGCAACATGTCGTGGCGCATCTGCTACGTCCGCGGCGGCGAAGTGGTCGTCCAGGACGCCAAGGGCGCGCCGGCCAGCGTGCCGTTCTGGCTGGGCGAGGCGCCGGGCCGGACGCGGGAGCTGTCGGCGGAAGTCGCCTCTTTGCGCGAAGAGCTGGCACAACGGATCGAGGTCCCCGCCGGCTTGCCGAGAGAATCGGTGTCCGATGGATGCGGCGACGCCGCCGCGGCTGCCGGCGTCGATCTGGCCGCCGCCGCCGGGTGGCTCGACGTCGAATGCGCCGCCGGCGATTGGGCCGCCACCCAGGCAGCCCGCTATGTGGCCGCGCAAAAAGCGGCCATGGGCCTGGTGCCCACGCAGCGGCGGATCGTCTTCGAGCGGTTCTTCGACGAGTCGGGCGGAAGCCAGTTGGTGATCCACGCGCCGATGGGATCGAGGATCAATCGCGCCTGGGGCCTGGCGATGCGCAAGCGTTTCTGCCGCAGCTTCGATTTTGAGCTACAAGCCAGTGCCACCGACGACGGCGTGCTCCTGTCGTTGGGCCCGCAGCACAGCTTTCCGATCGATGCGCTGTTCAAGATGCTCTCCCCCACGAACGGCCAGCCGCTCTTGGAACAGGCGCTATTGGCCGCGCCCGTCTTCCAGACACGCTGGCGATGGAACGTCACGCGGGCCTTGGCCGTATTGCGGCAGCGCGGCGGCAAAAAAGTGCCACCGCACTTGCAGCGGCACCGGGCCGACGATCTGTTGGCCGCCGTCTTCCCCCAGCAGGCGGGCTGCCTGGAGAACCACTCCGGCGACGTGGAATTCCCCGACCATCCGCTCGTCCGTCAGACGGTCGACGATTGCCTGCACGAGGCGATGGACGTCGATTCCTGGATCGACGTCTTGCGCGACATCGTCGAAGGGCGGATCGAGCTTGTGCCCTGCGACACGCGCGAGCCCTCCCCCTTCAGCCACCAGATCATCAACGCCAATCCGTACGCCTTCCTTGACGGCGCGCCTTTGGAAGAACGGCGCACGCGGGCTGTCTCGGTGCGCCGCACGCTCGATATCACCGCCATGCGCGACCTGGGTTGGCTCGACCCGGAGGCCATCGCCCAAGTGCGGGCCGAGGCCCAGCCGCTGGTCCGCGACGCCGACGAGCTGCACGACCTATTGGTGACGATGGGCGTGATGCTGGCCGAGGAAGTCGATCGGTGGTCGCGCCTGCTCAACGAGCTGGCCTCGGCGGGCCGCGCCACGCGGGCAAGGCTCCCGGATCGCCCGCCGTTCTGGATTGCGACCGAGAACTGGCCGCTCGTGGCCGCGGCGCTACCGGACGCGGCGATCGATCATCGTCCGGCGCTACCTTCTAGCGTGCGGCGGGATTGGGATTCCGCGGCAGCCCTTACCGAAATCGTGCGCGGCCGGCTGCAGAACGCTGGACCGGCGACGGCCGCGCGGATCGCCGGCGATCTGGGGATCACGGTGTCGCGCGTCACGGCGGCGCTTGTGGCGCTTGAGGCCGAAGGCACGGCCATGCAGGGGCGTTACACGCCCGGCGCCGTGGGCGATGCGGCGACCGGCGCCGACTCGATCGAGTGGTGCGATCGCCGGCTGTTGGCCCGCATCCATCGCCGGACGCTGGATCGGTTGCGGCGGCAGATCGAGCCTGTCGAGCCGGCCGCCTACCTGCGCTTTCTCACCGAGCACCATCACCTGGCGCCCGAGCACCGCTGGCAAGGCCCTGGGGGCGTTCGCGCGGCCATCCGGCAGTTGCAAGGCTTCGAGATGGCGGCCGCCGCCTGGGAGCGACGCGTGCTGCCGGCCCGCGTCAAGGATTACGACCCGGCATGGCTCGATTCGCTGGCGTTCTCGGGCGAGCTGGTGTGGGGACGACTGCGCCCCTTCCGCCCGGACGCTCTATGTCGCGCGAGCGCGAGTCGGTTAACCCGCGCCGTGCCGGTGTCGCTGATGCTGCGGAGCGACCTGCGCTGGCTGTTGCCGCCGGATCGCGAGCCGGCGCCTGAGAACATTCGCTCGGGCGCCCGGCAAGTGCTCGACGCGCTGTCGGCCCGCGGCGCGCTCTTCTATCACGAGTTACAGGCGCTCACCGGACTGTTGCCGGCCCAGTTGGACGACGCGCTCTTGGAGCTCGCGCAGCTCGGCCTGCTGACGGCCGACGCCTTCGCGCCGGTGCGGGTGCTTTCGGCCCGGCATCGCCGCGGTTCCCGATCGGGCTTGCGCCACCGCCACAATGGCGCGCGGCGCCACGGCGAGCTGGCCGCTTCGGGCCGGTGGTCGCTGTTTCCGGGCGTCGTGCCCACGATCGACGATGGGGAGGCCCTGACACACTGGGCCCGGCAGTTATTGGCCCGGTGGGGCGTGGTGTTTCGCGATCTCTTGGCGCGCGAGGCGGCGGCGCCCTCCTGGGGCCGGCTGGTGGCGATCTATAGGCGGATGGAGGCCCGCGGCGAGATTCGCGGCGGGCGTTTTGTCGCGGGCGTCGGCGGCGAGCAATACGCCACGAGCGAAGCGGTCGAGCGGCTCCGCGCGGTCCGCGATTCCGAGCCGTCGCGCGAGTGGCTCGTCGTGGCCGGCTCCGACCCCTTGAACCTGCAAGGAATCGTCAACGCCGCCCCGCGCGTCACCGCGAAATCCACCAACTCGATCGCGCTTCGCGACGGGCAGGTGCTGGCCACGCTCGAATCAGGCGAAGTCCACTTCTTCGATGAGTTACCGCCCGAAGCGACAGCGGACATCACGCGCGGGTTGCGAAGGACGGGATGAAGCCGTTTCCGACGCGGCTAAGCCGCAAGCGAGGCGACAGCGTCGACAAGCGAGCCAAGGGGTTTATCCCCTCGGTCCTTGGCCTCGCTACTTCCCCGGCTGCGTCTTCTCGCGGCGCTTCGCCAGCCGCTCGCGGTACTCGGCGATCGCCGCGGCCGGGTCGTCCTCGAATAGTTCCTTGCATTGCAGCAGACGTAGTACGTCTGCCCCTGGTACTTGACCGCGATCGTGCCTAATCCGCCGGTGACGGCGCACTCGGGCCCGCCGCCGCCGCGGCGAACTGGATGCCTTGATAGTTCACGACCGGATGCCTCAGCTCGAAAATACTTCCCGCCTACCCCAACACCAACCGTTTGGCGAAAGTTACCTTCCGATACCGGCAGGCCAACGAAAGACCGATCGCCGCCATGGCGGCAATCACGGCCGACGAGGGTTCTGGAACAATGCTCACTGCGTCGATCCGCGACCTTACGCGGCGATGCGCAACGCGCGGGGGCGCTCTTGGCGCGCCGCTTCGTCGCAGCGGGCCAGGCAGCGCTCGACGTACTGCCGCGCCGTGAAGAACTCGCGCACGTAGCCGGCCAATGTGCCCAGCCGCATGGCGGCATAGCTCAGCCGCAGGTTGTAGGTGAGCGCGTTGTACCGGTGTAGCGCCTGCATCGTGGCGGCGTAGCCGGCCGCGTCGATGGCGTCCGGTTGCGGGCTCGCCTTCACCAGCAGCATTTGCAAGTTCGGGTAGCTATCGGCATTGAATTGCCGCACGACCTCGAAGCCGCACCGCCGCGCCATCCCGGCCAGCGTCGTCGGCGTGAAATTGAACACGTGCGCGAAGTGAAACAGCCGGCTCGGCCGCGCGAAGGGCGCCGCCAGGTTCGGGCATTCGACGTACAGCCGGCCGCCGGGCCGCAGCGTCGCGTAAATGTGCTCCAAGGCCTGCCGGGCCGAGCGGAAGTGCTCGATCACGTGCACCAGCAGCACGACGTCGTACTGTGGGTAGCGAGGCACGTCATAGAGAAACGCCTGGTCCACGCGCCCGTGCAAACGATCGGCGGCGTACGCGCGGAAGCCGGCGTTGGGCTCGATCCCTGACGCATCGTGCCCCGCCAGCTCGAACACTTTGACGGTGCACCCGGCGCCGCAACCGACTTCGAGCACGCGGTCGGCCGGCTGCAAGAAAGGCGCGACCTGTCGGTGGATGCGCTCCCCCATCCGCCAGGCCCGCATCACGCGCCTGTGCGAGGGCGTGGCTTCACCGTGGTAGGCGCGGCGATAGTCGTTGGCGTAGAAGGCGGCCAACTCCGCTTCGGTCGGGATGTGGCCGTGCGACACCAGCCCGCAGTGCGTGCAAACGACGGTTTCCAGGGGCCGGCCGCGTCGATCGCACTTGCCGATCGATTGGAAGTCACGTCCGTCGCACAGATCGCAGGGTGTACCCCCCTCGCCCTCGCCCACATAGAGTCTCGGGCCGGCGGCCATCGGGTCCATCAGCAAGCGCTCCCCTCGAATAGCAGAAAGGCCCAGACCGTGTGACACTGGCTTTGCGCGTGCGGTCCTCGCTTCGGCAAAGCACTGGCGGAGCCAGTGGCACACGCTCCTCAGCGGCGGCGGTACGAATTACGCAGGCGCAATCGTCGTATCGTCCGGCACGTCTGCGTGCGATCAAACGGGCCACCTGCGCCCGCATCGTGTCGCCAGGTTGCCGACCTTCGCGCGCTTCCCCGTGCGTGCAACACGCGCTGGAGCCGCGATTTCCGGCAAAGCGCGTCGGAGCTGGTTCCCGCGTGCCCTGCCCGACGCAACCACCGCAGATGCTTGATCTTAGAACGCGCGAATGCTACCATCGGGGTCGGTCCACCATACGCAACTTCCGAGATCAGGACCTCCGGGATAAACCCGGAGGCTCGCCGGTCCTGACCGGATGCTTGCGAGCCGCGATTGCAACCTCAATGGGAGGGGTGCCATGCTCGATCTTGTCGGGAAAGGTTCCGCGCATACGTGCGACGGGACGACACGGCGCGAGTTTCTGCAAGCCGGCACGCTAGCGGCCATCGGCCTCTCGCTGCCCGACCTGCTGGCCGCCAAGGCGGCCGGTAGCGTGGCGCGCGATCACGACGAGCGGGCCGCGATCATGATCTTCAATCTCGGCGCCCCCAGCCAACTGGACTGCTGGGACATGAAGCCCGACGCGCCGGCCGAGATCCGCGGCCCGTTCAAGCCCATCAAGACCAGCGCCGCTGGAATCGAGATCTCCGAGATCTTCCCGCGGATGGCCCGGCACGCCGACAAGTTCTCTCTTGTCCGAAGCTGCTACCACACGGCCGCGGCCGTACACGACACCGGCCACCAGATGCTGCAGACCGGCCGGCTGTTCACCGGCGGGATCAACTCGCCGCACGCCGGCTGCGCGCTGGCTTACCTGCGCGGCCGCAAGACCGACCTCCCGCCGCACGTCGTCCTGCCCGAACCGATGGGCCGCACCGGCGGCAACCTGCCGCACGGCCAGGACGCCGGATTCCTGGGCAAGGCCTACGATCCGTTCGCGTTGATGGCCGATCCGTCGAAGCCCAATTTCCAGGTGCCCGACCTGTTGCCGCCGGCGCAGATCGGTCAGGCGCGGCTGGAGCGTCGCCGCCGGCTGCGCGACGTGGTCGATGAGACGGTGGCGAAATTTGAAACGAGCGCGGGCGAGAAATCGCTCGACAGCAACTTCGAGGCTGCCTTCCGCCTGATGACCAGCGCCCAGGCCCGCGCCGCCTTCGACCTGTCGCAGGAACCGCAACCGATGCGCGAGCGGTACGGCATGACGCGGTTCGGCCAGTCGTGCTTGCTGGCGCGGCGATTGATCGAGGCGGGCGTGCGGTTCGTCACCGTGAACACCTTCCTTACCGTCTTCGACGAGATCACGTGGGACATCCACGGCTCGAAGCCGTTTACGTCCATCGAAGGCATGAAGGACATCGTGGCGCCTTTGTACGACCAGGGGTACAGCGCGCTGTTGGAGGACCTGACCGAGCGAGGCATGCTCGACAACACGCTCGTGTGCAACTTGCAGGAGTTCGGCCGGACGCCGCGCGTCAATCCGGCCGGCGGCCGCGACCATTGGCCGCAATGCTGGACCGTGCACTTTGCCGGCGGCGGCGTGAAGGGTGGGCGCGTCGTGGGCCGCAGCGACGCCATCGGCGGCGTGCCGGCGGAGCGCCCGATCGAGCCGGCCGAAGTCGTGGCCACGGTGTACAAGAGCCTGGGTCTCGACCTGGAGACCAAGCTGCCCGGCCCGCAGGGGCGCCCGTTCCCGCTGGTCGACTTCGGCAAGCACGAGATCAAAGAGCTGTTCTAAGCAATTAGCGACTAGCCGGAGCTGGCGCCCGCTGCTTGCTCAAGCTCAAAAGCTCCCTCTCCCCTGGCGGGAGAGGGTCGGGGTGAGGGGGCGTAGGGCTGGCTCAAGCCAGGTGTCACATGCTGCGACAGCGTTTCAAGATTGCTGTGCTTCGCATGGCGGCTTGCACGTCGATGACTGCCGCGCTGATGCTGTTGATCACGACGAGCGCGGCCGCGCAAGAGCTAGTCATCCTGCCGAGCGAGTTTACGCTCGCGGGGCCCGAAGCGCGGCAATTGCTCGTGGTCGAGGAGAGCCGCGGCGGCCAACTTGCCGGCCAGGTAGCCGAGGGCGTCGAACTCTCGTCGAGCGATCCCAAGATCGTCGCGATTGAAGACGGCGTCGCCGTGCCGGTAGCTGACGGCCAGGCGACGCTGACGGCGAAGGCAGGTGATCGCGCCGCCACCGCGCGGGTGACGGTCGCGGACATGGCAAAACCCTTCGGCTGGAGCTTCCGCAATCACGTTGAGTCGGTGTTCTCCAAGTCGGGCTGCAACTCGGGGGCGTGCCACGGCGCGGCCGCCGGCAAGAACGGTTTCAAACTATCGCTCCGCGCTTACGATCCTGATGGGGACTTTCTGGTGCTCACGCGACAGGCCCGCGGCCGGCGGATCGTGCCCAGCGACCCGGGCCGCAGCCTGATGCTGACCAAGCCGACTGCGGCCGTGCCGCACAAAGGCGGTTTGCGTTTCCGCACCGACTCGCTCGAGTATCGCGTGCTGTCGGAATGGATCGCGGCCGGGGCTCCGGGTCCCAAGGCGGACGATCCGAGGATCGATCGGCTCGAGATGCTGCCCGGCGGCGTCGTGCTGCGGCCGGGCATGAAGCAGCAGTTCCTGGTGCGGGCCCATTTCGACGACGGCCACTGGGAGGACGTGACCCGCTGGGCTAAGTACACGAGCGCCAACGAGTCGGTCGCCCACATCGACGACGCCGGCCTGGTGAGCGTGATGGGGTACGGCGAAGGCGTGCTCACCGCCTGGTACGCCAGCCGCGTTGTGGTCGCGTCGGTCAGCGCGCCGTTTGAGAAGCCGGTGCCCGCGGAAGTCTTCGCCGCGGCGCCGCGCCGCAACTTCATCGACGAGCTGGTGCTGGCGAAGCTATCGAGCCTCAATATCCCGCCGTCGCCGCCGGCCGGCGATGCCGAGTTCCTCCGCCGGGCGCATCTGGACACGATCGGCCTTCTGCCCACGGCCGACGAGGCCCGCGCCTTCCTGGCCGACGCGTCGGCGGACAAGCGCGACAAGCTCGTCGAGGCGCTGCTGGCCCGGCCGGAGTTCGTCGACTATTGGGCCTACAAATGGTCCGACCTGCTGTTGGTCAATGGCGAGCGGCTGGCCGGGCCGGCCATGTGGTCGTATTACTCCTGGATACGCAACCAGGTGGAAGCTGGCGCGCCGTGGGACGCGATCGCCCGCGGCATCGTCACGGCGAGGGGAAGCACGCTGGAAAACGGCGCCACGAATTTCTACGTCCTGCACAAGGACCCGCTCGATCTGGCCGAGACCACGAGCGTGGCGTTCCTGGGCATGTCGATCAATTGTGCCCGTTGCCACAATCATCCGCTCGAGAAGTGGACCAACAGCCAGTACTACGCCTTCGCCAATCTGTTCGCCCGCGTCCGCACCAAGACGATGCCGGGCGAGGGGGCCACGAGCGTGTTTTCCGACACCACCGGCGAGCTTGTGCAACCGCTGACCGGTAAGCCGCGGCCGCCGACGCCGCTCGACGGAGAGCCGATCGCGGCCGACGCTACCGAGGATCGCCGCCTGGCCCTGGCCGCCTGGCTCACCTTGCCCGAAAACCCGTACTTCAGCCGCGCGATCACCAATCGCGTGTGGGCCAACTTCTTCGGCGTCGGGCTGGTGGAAAAAGTCGACGACATGCGGCTGACCAATCCGGCCAGCAACGAGCAACTACTGGCCGCCGCGGCCAAATACGTCGTCGAGCAGCACTACGACCTGAAGGCGCTGATGCGGGCGATCCTGCAGTCGGAGACGTACCGGCGGGCCAGCCGGGCGCTGCCTGAAAACGCCTCCGACGAGCGGTTCTATTCGCACTACTACCCGAAGCGGTTGATGGCCGAGGTGCTGCTGGACTCTCTCTCGCAAGTAACAGGCGCGCCCACGGAGTTCGCCAACTACCCGGCCGGCTGGCGGGCGCTGCAACTGCCCGACTCGAATGTGGCCTCGTATTTCTTGAAAGCCTTCGGGCGCCCTGAGCGGGTCATTACCTGCGACTGCGAGCGGAACGCCGAGCCGAGCGTCATCCAGGTGCTGCACATCGCCAACGGCAACTCGCTGAACGACAAGTTGCAGGCCAAGAACAACCGCATCGAGCAACTGCTCGCATCCAGCACGTCGGACGACAAACTGATTGAGGGGGTCTACCTCGCAGCATTGTCCCGCTACCCGACGGACGAGGAGAAGGCAAAGATTCTGCCGGAGCTGGCTGCTGCCGGAGCCGACGAGAAACGGCAAGCCGTGGAAGACATGTACTGGAGTGTGTTGAGCAGCACCGAGTTTCTGTTCAACCACTGAATTGCCAATGATGAATGCGGAATGATGAATGATGAATGATCGGGCTGCGAGGATTGGTCTGCTGACCCACGTCCTGGTCGCTACGTGCGCCGTACTAGCGGCTGGCGGGACCTTGTACGCCGACGAGCCGGAGACAAAGGCGACTGCGCCCGACTTCAATACGCATATTGCGCCGGTATTCAAGACGTACTGCCTGGGCTGCCACAATGCTTCGGACGCCGAGCACGGGTTGGTCCTTGAGAACTACGACGCGCTTCTGAAAGGTGGCGAAGGCGGCGCGGTGATCGTGGCCGGCAAGAGCGACGCCAGCCGCCTGGCCCTCATGCTCGAAGGCCGGGCCAAGCCCGCCATGCCGCCGGAGGGGAACGAAGCGCCCTCGAAGGACGAGATCGCACTGGTGAAGGCGTGGATCGACGCCGGCGCCAAGGGTCCGAGCGGCGCTGGGCCCGACCCGAAGCTGCTGGTGACACCGCGCGTCAAACCGCTCGTCGCACCGCGCCGGCAGATCAACGCCGTGGCCTGGTCCGCGGATGGCAAGCTGGCGGCCCTGGCCGGTTACAGCGAAGTCCGCCTCATCTCGGCCGAGAGCCGGGCCCCCGTGCGCAAGCTCTCCGGCCTCCGCGGCAATGTGACCGACGTCGAGTTTTCCAAGGATGGCAAGCAATTGCTCACGGCCGCCGGCGAGCCGGGGCTGTTTGGCGAGGCCAAGCTGTGGAATGTGGCGGACGGCACACTGGCCTTGTCCATCGAGGGCCATCGCGACAGCCTGTACGCCGCCGCACTGTCGCCCGACGGAAAACTGATCGCCACCGGCGGCTACGATCAGGAGATCAAGCTGTGGGACGCTACAAGCGGCGCGGAGGTGCGCACCATCGCCGGGCACAACGGCGCGGTTTTCGACCTGGCCTTCAGCCCCAGCGGCAAGCTCTTGGCTAGCGCCAGCGCCGACCGTTCGGTCAAGCTGTGGGACGTGGCCACGGGCGAGCGCTTGGACACCTTCGGCCAGCCTCTCAAGGAGCTGTACACGGTCGCTTTCACGCCCGACGGCCGTCACGTGGTCGCCGGCGGCGTCGACAATCGCATTCGCGTCTGGGAGTTGAGCGACACGGCCAAGGAGGGGACCAACCCGCTTTTATACACGCGTTTCGCGCACGAGAGCGCGGTGATCAAGCTGGCCTTCTCGCCCGACGGCCGCTGGCTGGCGAGCGCCGCCGAGGATCGCACCGTCAAGCTGTGGGACGCCAAAAGCTACCTCGAAAAGCGCGTGCTGGAGCCGCAATCCGACTGGGCCAGCGCCCTGGCGATCGCGCCGGACAACAAGTCACTCCTGGTGGGCCGACTTGATGGCAGCCTGGCCGTCTACGACGTGACAACCGGCGAGCGCGTGCCGCCGGCGAAGCCCGAGATCGCCGCCCTCGAGCCGCGCGGCGTCCAGCGCGGCACGACGAGCCGGGTGCGCATCGCGGGCAAGAACCTGCTCGACACAAGCGCCGTCAAGTTCGACCACGGCGAGATCGCCGCGAAAGTGACCCCGGTCGACGAGCCCCGCGCCGACGAGCTGCTGATCGAGGTCACGCCGGCCGCGACGCTTGCCCGCGGCAAGTACCGCCTGAGCGTTGTGACGCCCGGCGGCGCGAGTGGGGAATTGCCGCTCGAGATCGACAGCCTTCCGCAAGTCGCGGAAGCGGAACCGAACAGCGCCGCGGTGGGTGTGACCCCGGTCGCACTGCCGGCAACCGTATGGGGAACCATCGCCGACAAGGGGGACGTCGATCACGTGACGTTCGACGCCGCGGCCGGCCAGACGCTGGTCTTTGATCTGGCCGCCAAGAGCCTGGGCTCGAAGCTGAACGCGGTCGTGACCGTGCTCGACCCGGCGGGCCAGGTCGTCGCCACCAGCAACGACTTCAGCGACGATCTCGATCCGCTCCTGTCCTATCACGTGCCAACCGCCGGGCGGTACGCCGTCCGCGTCCGCGATCTGGCGGCGGCCGGATCAGACAAGCATTTTTATCGGCTGACGGTCGGGGAGCTGCCGCTGGTGACCGCCGCCTTTCCTTTGAGCGTGCCGGCCGGTCAAGACAATGAAGTCGAGCTGGTCGGCTTCAACGTGCCCGAAGGCACGCGCGTGAAGGTCGCATCGGACAAGCCGGGCGAAGTGGCCGTTCCGCTCGACGCGGAACGTTTCCGCAGCCGCGGAACGCCGAACGTGCTGGTGGCCGAAGGCGCGCAGGCGCTGGAAACCGAGCCGAACGACGCGCCGGAAGTTGCCACGTCGATGGCGGCGCCGGGCGTGGCCGTGGGACGCATTCGCGCGGTTGGCGGCGCGGTGAGCGACGCCGACCTCTACCGCTTCGAGTCGCGCGCCGGCCAGACGTGGATCATCGAAGTCGAGGCGGCCCGCCGCGGCTCGCCCTTGGATTCGAAGATCGAGGTGCTCGACGCGCTAGCGCGGCCGATCCAGCGGCTGCTTTTGCAAGCGGTTCGCGATTCGTACCTCGAGTTCCGGCCGATCGACTCCTTCGCCACCGGTTTCCGCGCGAAGAATTGGGAGGAGATGGAGCTCAACGAGTACATGTACCTGCAAGGCGAGGTGTGCAAGGTGTTCCGCATGCCGCGCGGGCCCGATTCCGAAATGCAGATGTACACCTCGGCCGGCAAGCGGCGCTGCTACTTCGACACGAGCGCCACGGCCCATGCCCTGGACGAGAACGTCTACACGGTCGAGCCGCACCCGCCGGGAACGAAACTGGTGGCCAATGGGCTGCCGGTGTTTCCGCTTTACTATGCCAATGACGACGACGGGGAGAGGAAGCTCGGTCGGGACTCGCGACTCACCTTCACAGCGCCGGCGGACGGTGCGTACCTGGTGCGCGTCAGTGACGTGCGCGGCGCGGGGGGCGATATGTTCGCCTACCGCCTGATCGTGCGCCAGCCGCGGCCCGATTTCCAGGTCCGCTTGAAAGAGAAGGACGTCACGGTGCCGGCCGCGAGCGGGCAGCGCCTTACATTCACCGCCGAGCGGATCGACAACTTCGACGGTGAGATCACGATCGACGCCGCGGGATTGCCGGCTGGCTTTGCCATGTCGACGCCCATCGTGGTCGAGGCCGGTCACAGCGAGGTCCAAGCGGTGCTGACCGCGGCCGCCGACGCGGCCAAGCCGCCGGCCGACGCCAAGGACAAACCGAAGATCACGGCCAAGGCCCAGATCGACGGCCAAGGGGTCGCCCGCGACGTCGACGTGCCGCAGGTCAGCCTGGGAGACAAGCCGAAGCTGATCGTGCGCCTCGAACCGGCCGAGCTCGTGATCGCGCCGGGCACGACGGTCACCGCGCAATTAAAGGTCGAGCGAAACGGCTTCGACGAGCTCGTCACCTTCGACGTCGACAACTTGCCGCACGGCGTGATCGTCGACAATATCGGGCTCAACGGAGTGTTGATCCCGGCGGGCCAGACGGAGCGGCAGATTTTCCTGACCGCCGCCAGGTGGGTGCCCGACACCAGCCGCCGCATTCACGCCGTGGCCAACGCGGCCGGCATCCAGGCCTCGCCGTCGATCACGCTCTCGGTCCGCCGCCCGGCGGCGGTCGCCGCGTCGGGAAAACAATGATGCAATGGAGGGCCGGCGTCCTGCCCGCCCCTTGTCCTGCCCGGCAACGTCGCGCGGGCTAAGCCGCAAGCGCCCACAGAGCCGGCCAGGATGTCCGCCCCATTCATCATTCCGCATAATTCCGCATTCATCATTCATCATTGCGTTTATGAAGCGCGTCCGGCTTTCCATGCGGGAGTTTGTCGACATCGCCCGCCGGGTGATCGACGAGATCGCCGCGCCCTTCCGGCAGCACATGGACAACCTGACGGTCGACGTCGAGCGCGAGCCGACCGCCGAGATGCTCGCCGAGGTGGGCCTCGATCCCGAGCAAGACACGCTGATGGGTCTGTTCGTGGGCCGGTCGATTGTCGAACAGGATTTTGGCGAGGATGCCCGCAACCGCATCCTGCTTTTCAAGCGGCCGATCGAGGAGGCGTGCCGCAGCCGTGCCGAGGTCGCCTACGAGATACGCCGCACGCTCATCCACGAGCTGGCCCATCACTTCGGCTACTCCGAGGAGGACCTCGAGGAGTACGAATCGCGGCAAAGTCCGTTCGATTTTGGCGAGGAGTGAACCCACGGGCGCCGGTACGTGTCCTGCCGGCGGAAACAGAAGATCCGCCACCGAGGCAAATGATGAATGCGGAATGATGAATGATGAATGGGAGAAGGGGCCATCGTTCGTCATCCGCTCACCAAAAACAACTGCCTACGGCGTTCTGCCTGCTGCTTCACATTCATCATTCATCATTCCGCATTCATCATTTCCGATGAGCGAATCAGCATCCCGTCACGTTGAAACGTCGCCAGCCGCGCAGACCTGGGATCCCGCCCTTTACGACGCGCGGCACTCCTTTGTGTACAAAGCGGCCGCGGACATGCTGGGCCTCCTGGCGCCGCAGCGCGGCGAGCGGATTCTCGATCTCGGTTGCGGCACGGGCCATTTGACGGCGCAGATCGCCGCCGCCGGGGCCGAAGTGATCGGCCTTGATCTGTCGGAGGAAATGGTTCGCGAGGCGCGGCGCAATTTCCCGCAGCTTGCCTTCCAAACGGCCGATGCGACCGATTTCAGCGTGTCTGTGCCGCAGGACGCCGTCTTCAGTAACGCGGTCCTCCATTGGGTCCATCCTCCCGCGGCCGCGGCGCGGGCGATCGCGCGGGCCTTGCGCCCGGGCGGGCGGTTCGTGGCCGAATTCGGCGGGCGTGGCTGCATCGCGAAGATCATCGCGGCCGTCAATGCGGCGCTGGGCGCCAGCGATGCCGAGCGCCGTCCGTGGTTCTTTCCCAGTGTCGGCGAGTATACGGCGCTTCTCGAGCAGCAAGGCTTCGAGATACGCTTCGCGACGCTCTTCGATCGGCCCACGCCGCTGGAGGACGGCGAGCGGGGTCTGCGCAACTGGCTCGCCATGTTTGCCGGCCCGTATTTCGCGCCGCTCGACGAGCACAGGCGCGAGTCGGCATTGACGGACGTCGAGAATCGCCTGCGCGGCGAGCTGTGGCAGGACGGCCGCTGGATCGCCGACTACCGCCGCATCCGCGTGGTGGCCGTGAAGCTCTAGCAGTGGCCGGAATGATGAAATGGGGCACGCGCGCGTTTGCACTAACTACCTACTGCCTTCTGCCTCCTTTCCTTCATTCATCATTACATCCTTCCGCATTCATCATGGCAATCCCGCGGCCGCCCTTGTCAGCCGCGGCACAGTGCGGTAAGTTCGCGCTTGAGGACGATGGCCCTGTTCGATTCCGCGTTCCCATCCTTAGCACATGACTCCTAGCGCTTCGGTAGGAAGCCTGGCTCCCGATTTCCGGTTTCCGTCGACCGCGCCTTCCGGCTCTAGCGCGCTGGCGGACTATCGAGGGCGGTGGCTGGTGCTGATCTTCTATCCGCGCGATTTTTCGCTCGTCTGCCCGACCGAGCTATTGGCCATCGGTGCGCGGATCGAGGAATTCCACGGGCAAGGGTGCGACGTGCTGGGCGTGAGCGCCGACTCGCTCGAATCGCACCGCCGCTGGATCGCCACGCCGCGGGCCCAAGGGGGTTTAAGCGGCCTCGGTTTCCCGCTCGCCAGCGACACCGACGGCGCGGCCTGCCGGGCCTACGGCGTTTTCCTGGAGACGCAGCACGTGGCCCTGCGGGGCCTGTTCATCATCGACGCCAACGGCGTCCTGCAATACCAGGTCGTTCACAATCTGAGCGTCGGCCGCCGCACCGACGAAGTGTTGCGCGTGCTGGCGGCGCTGCAGACGGGCGGGCTGTGCGCCGAGAACTGGAGCCCCGGCGACAAAACGCTGGAAAAGCCGCGCACCATCGCCGCCGGCAGCGTCGTCTCGCATTACCGCGTCGAGGCGGAGATCGGCAGCGGGTCGTTCGCCTCGGTGTTTCGCGCCCGCGACACCACGCTGCACCGCACCGTGGCGCTCAAGGTGTTGAAGGCCGACAGCCCGGCCACGATCACCGCCGTTCTGGCCGAGGCCCGCTCGGCCGCCGCGCTCAACCATCCCAACGTGTGCACGGTCTACAGCGTCGACGACAGCGAGGGCGTGCCCGTGATCGCCATGGAGTACCTGGCCGGCCGGCCGCTGCGGGCGATGATCGAGCAAGGGACGCTGGCCATCGACGAAGCCGTGCGGATCGCGCAACAGGTCGCCGCCGGCATGGCCGCGGCGCACGCTGTCGGCATCGTTCACGGCGACCTGAAGCCGGCCAATGTGTTCGTCACCGACCAGCAGGTGGCGAAGATCCTGGACTTCGGCCTCGCCCGGCGCGAGCTGCACACGACGGCGCCCGACGATACCACGGAGCTGGTGGGCATGGGCTCGGGCAGCGTGGCCGGGACGCCGGGCTACATGTCGCCCGAACAGGCCAGCGGCGAGCAGGCCACGGCCGCGAGCGACGTGTTCTCGTTTGCCGCCACGCTCTTCGAGATGGCGACCGGCCGCCGGGCGTTCGACGGCGACAACGTCCTGCAGACCTTGAACCGCATCCGCGGCGTCGACGCCGCCGAGCTGGCCGGGCAGGCGCCCGAGCCCTTTGCGCCGATCCTGCACCGGGCGCTCGTGCGCGATCCGCACCGCCGCACGCTGTCGATGCGGGAGATCGCCGACGAGCTATCGAATTGGACGGCCCGCGCGGCCGTGACGTGAGGAACCCTGCGAACGTATTGATTTCGCCGTATGACCAGCACGCTGCACAAGCCCCGAGTCCGCGAGGCCACGATCGACGACGTGCGGACGATCGTCGAGTTCAATCGCCTCTTGGCGCTGGAGAGCGAGAACAAAACGCTCGACCCGGCGGTGCTCACCCTGGGGGTCGAGCAGGCGCTGGCGCAGCCGGCTTTGTGCCGGTATTTCGTCGCCGAATTGGGCACCGAGGTCGTGGGTCAGACGATGATCACGTACGAGTGGAGCGATTGGCGCAACGGCGTCATCTGGTGGATTCAGAGCGTGTACGTCGCTCCGCGCCATCGCGGCGGCGGAGTGTTTCGCGCCCTGCACGAGCACATCCGCACGCTGGCTCACGCCATGCCGAACGTGCGGGCGCTGCGCTTGTACGTCGAGCAAGAGAATCACGCGGCGATCGCCACCTATCGCCGGATGGGACTGGCGCCGACCGGACACTTGCTGTACGAGCACGACTGGTCGGAATGCGTGCGCGAGGCGGGCTCGTAGGGTGCACTGCGTGCACCGCGTGTCTTGCGACGATGCGTTGGTGCAGGATCGCTGCTCGCGGAGCACCCTACGCGGTTCAGGCCCGCGCGTGTTCGGCGAAATAGAGGCCCGCGTAGACCTTTGGGTCGACCAGGACGCCGTGGCGTTCGCGCTCCTGCAGCCACGCGGCTGCTTCCACAAGCGGCACGGCGTGGACCGTGATCTCTTCGCGATGGACGCCGCCGCCGTCGCCCACGCGCGACAGGCCGGTCGCCAAGACGAACGTCGCCACTTCCGAGCTCATGCCGGCCGACGGCGGGCCGCTCGTGAGCCGGTGGAACGCGATGGCGTCGTAGCCGGTTTCCTCGACAAGCTCGCGCCGCGCGGCCGCCTCGATCGATTCGCCCTCGTCGCCGGCCGAATCGCCCACGAGCCCGGCCGGCAATTCGATGACGCGTTGGCCCACGGGGATGCGATATTGCTCGACGAGCAGCAGGCAATCGTCAGCGGTCACAGCGACGATCACGGCGGCGCCGGTCGTGTTGATGCGATGGGCATACTCCCAATGCCCCTCGCGCACCAGCTCGACGAAGCGGCCCACGGCGAGCGATTCGCGCCGGGGGCGATTGGCGTGTTCGGGCATCATTAAGCACTCTCGGTCTGTTCGACGCTGGTCGGTCACGTCTTGATCGTGGCCCGTTCGTCCAGGCTCCACGGCCCCGCGCCGCGGGCGAGGATTGTGAGCAGCCCGCCGCCGATGGCCACGTTCTTGAGGAAGAGAATCATCTGCAGTTGCTTTGCCTGCGGGTCTTCGAGCTTCCAGAAATCGTGGAAGATCAGCGAAGCCGGGATAAGGAACACTACGAGCGCCAGCGCGCCGATGCGTGCCTTAAAGCCGGCTGCAAGCGACAGTCCGCCGGCGATCTCAAAAAGAATCGCGCCCGCCAGAAACAACGGCACGGCCACCATGCCTTCGCTTTCCATAAATCCCGCAGTGCCACTCCAATTCCCAATTTTGTTGAGACCGCTCAAGATGAAGATCAGCCCCAAGAGAATCCGTCCCGCCAGGTTGATCGGCCCTTCATAGGCAGCGTTCATCAGGCACCTCCGGTGTGGAATTTGGGATCTGAAGGTTGAGACTATCTGAGATTCCAGAACCTTCGATTATCGCGCATCGAGCCCCTTCACGTACGCCCGCAGCTCCGCCAGCTCGCGCTCGTAGCCGCCGGAAAGAATGGGGAAGCGGCACCAGGTTTTCGGGTCGAGGTTCTCATCGTCCAGGTGGAACGACGGGGCGTACCGCTCGCGCTTCCACTGGTTGCGGCACCACAGGCGGAAGAACCGTTCGACCCACTCGCCGAGCTGCACGGCCGCGTACCGCGGGAAGCGCGGCTGCATCTGTTGGAAGACCTCGAGTGGCGTCAGCTTGTCGCGGATTGCCGCCCGCTCGATCGCGTCCAAGAGCTCATACGGCATGAGGTCGGCCTCGTCGGTCTGGCCGGCCGCGGCCGGGCGGAGTTCGGCGGTGGGCGCCTGGCAATTGACGGCCGCGAGCGCCGGGATCGGATGCCCGCCCGCCGGTCCTTCCTTCTGGAGCCACGCGAGCCACTCGCGCAAATAGGCCTTGTCGATGCCGGCAATGGGGCTCAGGCCGCCGCTGGTGTCGCCGTCCATCGTGGCGTAGCCGACCGCGGCTTCCGACCGGTTGCTCGTCGACAGCAGTAGCGCTGAATGCAAGTTGGCCAGCATCCACACGCCGGGCGCCCGGGCGCGAGCCTGAATGTTCTGTAGCGCCAGATCGTCGCGCCCCCAGGTGAGCTCCCGCCCCACGGCCCGCGACACGATGCGGATGTACTCCTCGACCAGGTTTTCGACGTCGAACTCATAAAACTGGGCACCGATGGCGCGGGCCACGCCGGCGGCCGCGTCGCGCGTCGTCTGCGAACTATTCTTGGTCGACTGGTACACGCACGTCAGCAGGCGATTGACCAGGTCGGCCGCGGTGCGCGCCTCGTCGAGCCCGGCAACGTGGCCAAGCTTCTTGGCAAAGCCGTCGATTCCCAGCTCGCCGACGCCCAATTCGACCATGATCGCCACCAGGCAGGCCACGGCCGAGGAATCGGCGCCGCCGCTGGCCGACACCACGAAGCCATTCGACCGGCTTTTCCGCAGGTAATCGAAGAGTGCCAGCCCGACCGCGCGGGCAAACTCCTCGGCCTTCACGTGCGGTCCGCTCTCCCACGGCGCAAGCTGCACGCTGCTGGCCGCCGGCTGGAGGCGCGGGAATTCAAACGGCGCCTCGATCGCCGCGGCCTCGGCTGCCGTGTCCATTCGTGGCTCGAAGCTGCCCATCCGTGCTTGCTGCATCCGCGTGGCGTCGATGTCGATGATCGCGGTGGTCAAGTGCCAGTCGGCATAGGAGAATCGCGGGCCCACGGCCACGAGCTTGCCGGCCGAAGCCACGAGCGCGCCGCCGTCGTAGATCGCCCGGCCGGCCTCGTTCCCCAGCAGGTTGGCATACACGTAACTGACGCCGAACGCCCGCGATCCTTCGAGCACGAAGCGGTGCCGCAGCTCGGTCTTGCCAAACGCGAAGTGGCTGGCGCTGGGGTTCAGGATGACGTCGACGCCGCGCCGCGCCAGGTCCGCGCCCGGGCGGTTGGCGACCCAGGCGTCCTCGCAGATTTCAAAACCGATCTTCACGCCGCCAGTGTCGAAGTGCAGGTCGCCCAGCGGGTAGTCGCGCCCGGCGAGGTCGAGCTCGCCACGCCGGCCAGCCGGCCACGGCTTGAACCAGCGGGGCTCGTAGTGAATGCCGTCCCCGGCGAGGAACCGCTTGCCGACGAAGCCCAGGATGCGACCGTCCGCCACCAGGCAGGCGGTGTTGAACAAGGCGTGCTGATACTCGATCGGCAGGCCCAACGACACGATGAGCCCACGCGCTTGCGGGACAATCTCCAGCAGGACCTCTCGCGCCATCCGCTGCAAGCCGGGCGACTGGAACGCGTCCTCGCAGCCGTAGCCGGTGATGCACAACTCAGGCAGGCAGAGGATTGAGACGCCGTCATCCTGCGCGGCGCGGATCGCCGCCAGAATGTGGGCTAGATTGCCGTTCCAATCGAGCGGCGTCTGATTGAGGACGGCGGCGGATACACGGACGAGCTTCATGAGGAGACTCTCGGCACACCATGCAGGCCGGCTTCTACCAGCGCGACGCGCGAGCGAAGGACTCGTTTGGTCCCTCGCCGCCGCTTCGGGCTCGTGCGGCGGTACGTTGCAACGCGGTTTCACGCCCACCCTGCGTTACTATCGTTCGCCGAGCGAAGGGATTGTCAAGGCGGCTCGCGTGCCGCGCGGCGGATGGCAACCTGTGCGGGAGGAAGCGGCTCGGCAGTGGCCTCGCCCAGCCTCGCCCTCCCGAGCGCGGGGTGTCGCCGCGAACGCGCGTCATTCTCCCAGCGACTGGCGAAGGCGTTCCAGGGCGGCGGTGTTGCTCTCGGTATGCGCCGCAAGCTCGCTCAAGTCGGCGCGCAGTTGGGCGAGGCTGGCGCGGAGCTCGTCCAGCTCGCGGCGGACAGAGGCGGCTTGCTGATCGGTCACCCCTCCGCCGGCCACCGGTGCCGTGTGCGGCGTCGGACGTGGCGCGAAGCTTTCGGCCCGGGTCTCCGCGCTGCCCGGCCCGTGCGACGATCCTCCGCCGTGCTCGCGGCGGGTCCGTTCCATCTCCTCGGGCAGGTACAGCGTATGGGTAAGGACGCGGCCGCGCCCTTCGGGCGATAACGCTTCGACCAGGCCCTTGGCCATCAGGGATTCGACCACAGGCCGCAGGGCCGTCAGATCGGGGATGGGGTCCATGCGCGCCGCACGGCCGCGCAGCTCTCCCTCGGTCTGCGCGCCCCGCAGGAGCAGCTCGGCCATCACGGCCAGCTCGAGCTTCTCGACGCCCAGCCACTCGTACATGTAGTGGCGGTATTTTTCCACGCGGCCGCCGGCCTGCACCGCCGCCACCGCCCCCAGCGCACGCAGCCGGTCGAGCGATTGTTCCACGTCCTCCGCTTCAAGCTGCGTGACGGGATACCGATTGTTTTTCTGGTTGCAGCCGGTCACCAGGGCGTTGAGCGACAGAGGATACGCATCGGGCGTGGTCTTCGCCTTCTCGACTAGCACGCCGAGCACCCGACGATCGACCGCCGAAACGGGCTGCCAGCGCGGCGCGATTGCGGCCGGCGTCGTGGGGGATTCGCTGCTCATGGAAGTATCATCAATCGGGAATGGTGGGCGGTGCGGCAATGGCGTCCAGTTATGCCACGAACGCCTGTCGCCGTCCAGCCGCGTCCGCGATCGGCGAAGATGCGCCGGCACTGTTCACCGTGGCCGTCAGAGGTTAGCCTCTTGGGGTTGGCCTTCGATCCATCGTTCGCCCAGACCTCGCGAGGAAAACAAGCCATGACAAAAAAGACGATTGCCGTGATGCTTTTTGTGTCGGCCGCCGTGGGCCTGTCGTACGCCTGGCGCGTGGCCGTGGCCGCCGAAGACAAGCCCGCCGCGGGCAAGCTACTGGCGCACAACGTCTATTTCACGCTCAACGACGCAACGCCCGAGGCCAGGCAGAAGCTGGTAGACGCCTGCAAGAAATACCTGTCGCACCACAAAGGCACCGTGTTCTTCGCTTGCGGAACGCTGTGCGATGAGATCAAGGGCAACTTCAACGACCGCGACTACGACGTGGCGCTGGTGATGGTGTTCGCCGACCGCGCGGCGCTCGCCAACTATGCCCGCAGCGCCGACCATCAGACGTTCATCGCCGAGGTGAGCGGCAGCCTGAAGGGCGTGCGGATCTTCGACGCCGACGTCGAGCGGGTCGCGTCGAGCGACGCGCCCAAGTGACGCCGCCGGCGGCGGCCGACAAGCAAGGCGTCCGGGAGGGCGAGGCTCCCGCCGCGCCGCTGCGCGACGGACACTCGTACACTCAGGCGATACGGCTCGGCGGGAGCCTCGCCCTCCCGGACGCGCCATCTTGACTGTCAATCTGATCGCACTCCGCGGCGCGCTACTGCCGCTTGATCCGCTCGTGGCCGGCCGACAGCCGCGCCGCGCCTTGGTCGCGCGACAGAGACAAGTACAAGTACCCGCGCGCGCCGGGTTGCTCCCGCAAAATGACCGACGCCGGCAACCGGGCGCGGAGCATGGCGATGCCGTTGGCGGGGGCGATCAGTAGCGCGCGCTCGTGCGCGATGAGATAGTCCAAAAGCTCGCCGATCTCCTGGAGGTCGTAGTTCACGACCTCGCTATCGCGGTTGTAGAAGACGACGCTGTCTTCGTACCGCAAAAACGACACGACCGGCATGGTGTTCTCGCCGTGCTCCTGGCGGAACCGGGCGACCTGCAGGGCGGTCGAGCGCTGCGCCGCGATTTGCGGATAGATGTCGATCAAACCGAACGCCATGACCACAAGCGGGATCGCCGCCGCGGCCAGCCACCGCGCCGGACGGGCGGCAAACGATGGCCGCGAGACCAACACAAAAAGCACGATCGACGCCGCGATCACTGAAGAGCCAACCACCAACGAAACCGGCGCGAACCCATCGATCACCGCGTCGAGCAGGCCGACGACGACTCCCGAAATCAACGCCAGCCGCGCCGCGTGGAACGGGAGTCGGCGTCGCACCCAATCCATGGCGCGGTCGGGCACGATAGTGAAGATCGCCTTATCCAGCATCGCGCCAGCCAAGAGGCACAGCATCGGAATGGCCGGCAGGATGTACGTGGCCAATTTGCCGGCGGAGATCGAGAAAAAGCCGACCGTCCACGCCGCCGCCAGCAGCAAATACCCTTGACCTTCGGTGCGGCAGCCGCGCAGGGTCGCCGACCGGCCGAACAGGTAATAGCCCAACAGCGGCAGCAGAAGCGAGGCCGGCAGCATCCCCACGGTCAGGGCCGGAGCGTAGAACCACCACGGCTCGGCGTGATAGGACTTCGTCGCAAACCGCTGAATGTGGTGCTTCCACACGAAGTACTCAAAGAAGTCGGGCTCGCGAATCGCCGCCGCGATGAACCAGGGCATCGCGATCGCCGCGACAATGCCGCCAAACTGCAGCCAATGGGCCCGCCGCAAGGGCGCGCCGCGGCCGGTGACCCATCGCAAGGCCACGAGCGGAGGCACCGCCAGCACGAGCGCCACGGGCCCCTTGGTCATCACGCCCAGTCCGCAGGCGACGGCCGACACAAGCCACCAGCGCCGGTCGAGCGCGGGCCCGCGCGTGGCCAGATACTGGGCCAAGAAGCACACGGTCATAAAGAGCGTCAACAGGCCGTCCATGATGAGGAATCGGCCCGACACGACGAACCCGACGGACAACAGCAGCAGGACCACGGCGGCCAGCGCGGCCCGCGGGCCCACCAACCGCCGGCCCAGCCACCAGGTAGCCGCCAGCGTTCCCAGGCTTGCCACGGCCGTGACCACCCGCGCCGCGAAATCGTGCACGCCAAAGACGCAGTAGCTGGCGGCCGTCAACCAGTACAAAAGGGGCGGCTTGTCGAGGTAATGCTGGCCGTCGCGCGTCGGGATCAGCCACTCGCCCGTGTCGAGCATTTCCGAGGCGATGAGCGCGTAGCGGGCCTCGTCCGGCTCGATCAACGGGTAGGTAAGCCGCGAGAACATGAGCAGGATCGCCGCCACGACCAACAGCGCCGCGTGCCACGGGCGCACGGCGGACGTCGTCGCGTCGAGCTCGGGATGGCGCGCGTCCTGGGCCGGAAACAGGATTCGCGTCCACCAAAATCGCAGGACCGCCGTTAGCACCGGGACGATCTGCCGTAGCGACACCTTGCTGTGGCCCAGCTCGCGTCGCCGGTGCGTCACGCCCACCTCGACGACGGACAGGTCGGCCAGGCGCGACTTGGCCAGTAGCTCGGCATTGATGAAGAATCCATCGGACTCGAGGTCGAGGCCGGCCACCGCGTCGCGGCGGGCCAGCTTGAGCGCGCAATCGCAGTCGCGAATCCGCGTCCCCAGGAGTGCCCGCGTCAACAAGTTGTACCCCCAGGCGAAGAAGCGGCGGCGCCAGGGGTCCTGCCGGTCGATGCGGTAGCCGCACACGAGGTGATAGTGGGGCGCGAGCATCGCCAACCGATCGAGCTCCGCGAGGTCGAACTGCCCGTCGGCATCGGTGAAGGCGACGTACTCCTTCGTGGCGGCGCGAAATCCACTGCGCAATGCGGCGCCGTATCCTGTGTTGGTCCCGTGTGCGACGATGCGGACGGCCGGCGTCTGTTTCGCGGCGGCGTGCGCGACGGCCAGCGTGGCATCGCCGCTGCCGTCGTCGACGACGATGACCTCGTAGTCCTTTGTCAGCCGCGCCAGGGCCTGATCGGCCTCGCGAATCGCCTGCGCGATGGATTCTTCCTCATTGAAGGCCGGCAGCACGAGCGAGATGCCCACGCTGGACCTTTGGGCAACCCCGCCGGCGTCCTCTCGGTCATCGGCGAGCGGGGCGAATCCGCGTCGAGACGCTTCCATGCGTTTTCCGTCGATGTCTTACAAACGGCGTGAGAAAGATCCGGTTGCCGCGCCTGATCGGCAACGGCGACTGCTAGCTGCTGCCGACGGGCCCCCGCTAGCGCGCAGGAGCACGGCAAAGGCCGGCCCGCGCGAGGCGGGTGTATAGGGGAAATCGGCAAACGATGTCAAGACGTGTGATGGTTCTGTGCCCGCATGTCTCGTGCCCTTGACCGCTTCTAGCCTTGTCGCGACACTCCCGCGATGCGATTGCTGCCGCGATACGTATTGTTCGAGCTGGTGAAGGTCTTCACGGTCACCGTGACGTCGCTGACGACGTTGATGATGATCGTCGTCGTGGCCAAGGAGGCGGTCGAGCAGGGCCTGGGTTTGATCCACATCCTGCGGATGATCCCCTATGTGTTGCCCAATGCGCTCGTGTTCGCCCTGCCGGGTAGCACGCTCTTTGCCGCGTCGATCGTGTACGGGCGGATGTCGGGCGCCAATGAGGTCGTGGCCGTCAAGTCGCTGGGCATTAGCCCGATGACGCTGTTGTGGCCGGCGTTCACGTTCGCCTTCCTGTTAAGCCTGGCGTGCGTGTGGCTGAACGACGTGGCCGTATCGTGGGGATTCAACAATATGCAGCGCGTGGCGATCGAGGCGATCGACGACATCGCCTACAGCATGCTGCGGACGCAAAAGTCCTTCACGTCGAAGCGCTTCTCGATCAACGTCCGCCACGTCGAGGGACGGCGGCTGATCAAGCCCACCATTTCCGTGGCGGAATCGGGGAGCGCGCCGGCGATGACGATCACCGCGCAGGAAGCGGAGCTGCGGACCGACACCGAGGAAAACGTGTTGGTCTTGTCGTGCCGCAATGCGATCGTGCACACGGTGGGGCAGACGGCGATGCACCTCGACGAAATCGAGCACGGGATCCCGCTGCGCGACGCCAGCGGCAAGCAGGAAACCAAGCATCATCCGGCCCACGTGCCCCTGGCGGACGTGCCGGGCGAGGTCAAGCGGCAGAAGCTCCTGATCGCCGAGGCGCGTCAGGAGATGTCGGCGCAAGCCGCTTACGCGCTATTGACCGGCGACTTCGCGGAACTAGCCGACTCGCACTGGGAAACGGAACGCCTGAATCTTGAGTTCCAGGAGATGCAGCTTTCGCGCTTCTACACCGAGCCGCCGCGCCGCTGGGCCAATGGGTTCAGTTGCCTGTGCTTCGTGCTGATCGGCGCGCCGATGGCGATCCGGCTCCGCAATTCCGACGTGTTCACCACGTTCTTTGCCTGTTTCCTGCCGATCCTGGTGGTTTACTATCCCCTGTTGATTTGGGGCGTGGACCAGGCAAAGGACGGCGCGCTGACGCCCTACGCCGTGTGGCTGGGGAACATCATTCTCGCGCTATGGGGCGTGTGGCTGATGCGCCGCGTGATCCGCTTCTAGCGCGTGGGGACGTTTCCGCGTGCCACTGCTTCGCCAGAAGCAGTGCGAAGCGGCGAACGACGTCGATCGAAATGGCCACCGTTCCTCGACGCAGCACGGCTTGCGCTCATCGGTCAAGCCGTGGCACGCGCGGTGAGCACTCGCGGGGCCGGTGGCACGCGAACCTATTTCAACTCGCCAAGGCGGCGGCCGACGCGCTCGCGGCGGGCGGCGTTGGGAGCTGCCAGGTGAATCCAGCGGGCCACCAGCCGATCCAACTCGCCATCCAGCCAGCAGCCGAATTTCGCCAGCGCCTGCTCTTCAGCAGCGGTCATTTGAGCGGCGTGCGCCTCGACCGTGGTCGTTTGGTGTCCGTGGGTCAGGTTGTCTTCTGGCTTTCGCATGGCAACTCCCCTTCCAGTTTGGAACGGCAAACCCGGTCGCGCTATGTCGAAAGGGCCGCATATGCCGAACGAGGTGATGCCGGGAGCATTTCTCGTGCCTTTACGGCACCACTCTCTACTACGAAAGACAAGCGCAATCCGTTCTGGTTCGCTACAAGTGGTTCGCGAAAGAAAGGCCGGGATTGGACGCCAGGGCGGCCCGGCTGTGGCCGTAAAACGAACAGCCCGACCGGTCTGCGGTTCGGGACGCAGGTCCGGCCGGGCTGACGCGATGACGCCCGCCGCTAGTGGGTTTGTGGGAGCCCTAGCTTCCCTCGGCGGGTACACCTGGAGTAGTCGCAGGCTTGGCGTTCTCCTGCGGACGATTCCTGGGGCGTTGACGTCGCGCCTCGTTCCCCTGGCCAGCAGCGCTTCTTAACCGTTCCAGCCCCGCTTTCAGCTCGCCTTCATCGACCAGTCCGTCGTGGTTCGCATCGAGCCGCTCGAAGGCCCCCCGCAGCCGCTCGGGCAGCTCATCCTGGCTGAGCTTCCCGTCGCCGTTCTTGTCGCCGTTCATGATGCGGCGAACGAACATTTCCGGGTTGGGGCGTCCGCCGTCAGATGAACCCGACGGGCCGGTTGGGCGAGCGCGGCGCAGCTCGGCGATGGTGATCGAACCGTCGCCGTCCTTGTCCAGGGCCGCCAGCGAATCGGTGGCTTTGCGAATCTCGTCGGCCGAAAGCTTGCCGTCGCCGTCTTTGTCCAGCGCGCGGAATACGGCGTCCCCTTCAGATGGTCCATCCGGCCGCTCGCCGGGTCCGCCTTGGCCGGGCCGACCCTGCGGCCGAGCGCCGGCAGTGCCTTGGCCGGGGCGTCCCGGCAGCCGATCGGCGACCTTCGTGAACTCCTCAAGGGTCAATGTTCCATCGCCGTCGCGGTCGGCCAACTCCATCATCCGGCCGAAACGCTCGCGGCGCTCCTCGGGCACTTCATCCTTCGTGACCTTGCCGTCGCCATTGGTGTCCATGCGGCGGAAGAGTGCCGCCGGGTCGGGACGTCCGTCGCCCCCGGGACGGCGTGGCGGCTCGGCGCCTGCCTCCTGCGTCCGCTCCGGACGGGACCCTTGCAGGCCCGCGGCGAACTCCTCGCCGCTGAGCTTGCCGTCCTTGTCCTTGTCGGCGGTCCGCATCAGGCGGCGCAGCAGGCGCTGCTTGTCGGCCGGCACTTCGTCTTCGGTGACAAAGCCGTCGCTGTTGGCGTCCAGTTGTTTGAAGAGGCCGGCCGCGTCGGGACCGGCGGCGGCTTCGAGCTTGTCGTCGGCCCACGCCCACCCCGCAAGCACCATGACCGCCAGCGCCGCCAGCAGCCTTTCGATCCCCTTGATCATTGGTCGATCCCCCGTGATAGCGATGCTTGTCCGGGTCAGGGCCGATGCCTGTCGTGACCCCGTTAACGATCTAACAAGGGACGGGCCAGGAAGTTTCGCCCCCGTCGCAGGACGGAAGCTGGGTTTTGCGTTAGTTTCACCGTAACCCTAGAATTTCCCGCAGCTTGAGCGATCTTGTCCAGGTTCGACGAATCCCCTAAAATCCGCCCGACTATTTCCGTTCGGGCAAGAGAACCCAGGAGGCACCAGCCGCGTAAGGCGCACCATAGGACGCTTCACGCCCCTCTCGGCGTGCGCTGCACGGAGGCTGCGCCTGTTGCCTTTGCTCAACGCGCCGCGGCAAGTGCCCGACGCCGGGCACGATGCACGGAATCAACAACCGCTTTTGGATCGGCACAGCCCTTATACGTGCCAACAG
Source organism: Planctomycetia bacterium (assembly GCA_016191115.1). Classification (GTDB taxonomy): domain Bacteria; phylum Planctomycetota; class Planctomycetia; order Pirellulales; family JACPPG01; genus JACPPG01. Next base: position 140,004 of record JACPPG010000011.1, read on the forward strand.
CCGGGATTTCTGCACAACACACGACACGGAGGTTTGGTTCAACCGGCCGCCGCGCTACAGCCGATGACGGGTACAGAGTTTGTTTCCGTGCCCGCGAGGTCATGCCAACGTGACAGGGAATGCGGCGCCGGCAGTGAGTTGAGTCGAACGAGAAGGTCCACTTGCGGAGCGTGTTAGCTCAAAGAAGTTCAGTCGGCCGATTACGAACCCCTTGATGGTCCTTTGGGACCAGGCCGCGGGAACATGAGCTAGGCCGCGAGTAACCTTGGCGTTCTTGTCAAACTGTCGCAACGTATCCAACACGACTGGCAAGTTCGTCCGACGGCCAGCGCAAGATGAAACACAGCGCTGGGCCCCAGAGCGGCCGAACCCTCGATGGGAGAAGAAACATGCAAATCCACGGCACCACTCAGGTCCACGGTCCGCAGTCGATCAATGCGCCGCACGCTCCGCGTTTCGACGCGCTCGAGCAGACGACGCGCGCAGGGGCCACGACGGACACGGTCGATATCTCCGAGACCGGCCGGCTATTGGAGCTGGCCTCGCAACTGCCGGAGGTTCGCGCGGATCGCGTCAATCAGATCCGCGCCGAACTCGTTCAAGGCCGCTACGACACGGCCGACAAGCTCGATGTGGCCGTCGAGCGATTGCTGGACGAGATCGCCTGACCTCTCATGTAACTGGCCAGACCCGACGCAGTCGGCTCACTCGTATTTAGCGAGCCGGGGGGGGGGGGGGTTCATCCCCAGGGCCGTTCACAGATTCAAGCTTGCCGGCGGCGCACCGGCGGGAAAGTGGGACAGGCACCGAGACGCAACGTCGGTCTGAAAGGACTTGCGCTGTTTATGCTCGGAGCCAGTCCCATTTTCCCGCCTCGCGATTTTGAAAAACAGAATGGCCCTGGGTTCATCCCCCGGCCGTCATTCTCCGCTGTAAGGCCGCCCACATGTCCCGGCGGCCTGTCGCGGCGGTTTGTTTCCCCTCGACTGTCGCTTAGAATCACTTGTAGGGAGCGGGAGGCACCCGTTCTGATGGTGCTGCCCGCGAGCCCGCGTCGTGGCCGCCTGCGACGCCCTGACCGGTGGGTGATTCGTATGTCCATTTCACGCGACTTCTCGCTAGGCACCGTCGACGTCAGCCTGACGCCGATCGAGCGCTTCGAGGAGTTTCTGCAGAGCCGCGGGAAGCGAGTCACGCAGCAGCGCCGCGCCATCGTCGAGCGGGTCTTCAGCCATCACGACCACTTCGACGCCGACAGCCTTTTGGAGCAGCTTCGCAAACATACCGGGCGGCACGCCGTCAGCCGGCCCACCGTATACCGGACGCTCACCGAACTGGTCGACGCGGGCCTGCTGCGGAAGATGGTGCTCAACGACCGGGCCGTGTACGAGCACGACTACGGCTACCCGCAGCACGATCACCTGCATTGCCAGAAGTGCAACCGGTTGATCGAGTTTTCCAGTGACGAGGTGAAGGAGATCCGCGATGCGGTGGCCCGCAAGCACCAGTTTCGCGTGCTGGGTCACCGGCTGATCATCAGTGGCCTGTGCGCCGATTGCAGCCGCTCGAAGCGGCCGGCCCGGCGGCTGGATTTGATCTGACGGGCGGGATGTAGGGTGCTCTGCGAGCACCGATGGGTTGTCGAACGTCGCATGTTGCGGCTAAGCATCGGTGCTCGCAGAGCACCCTACACCTGCACGTCGCCCTTGGTCGCCAACGCGTCCGGGTATCGCGTGCGAATCGGGGCCACGACCGTGGCTACGAACTCGTCGACCTGCTCCGGCGCGCGGCCGACGAATCGCGCCGGATCGAGCGCGTCGGCCAGATGCGCTTTGGCGAAGGCCGGATCGCCGCGCAGCCGCTGCAAAAGATCGTTCGGCCGCCCTTCCTGTTTCACAACCGCGGCGGCGGCCTGGCTGTGCCGACGAATCCGCTCGTGCAGGTCCTGACGATCGCCGCCGCCGCTCGTGGCGGCCATCAGGATGTTCTCGGTCGCCATGAACGGCAACTCCTCGGCCAGGTGGCGGGCGATTACCTGGGGATAGACGACGAGCCCCGAGGCCACGTTCTCGTAAAGAATCAAGATCGCGTCGGCGGCCAAAAACGCCTGTGGCAAGGTCAGCCGGCGGTTGGCGCTGTCGTCGAGCGTCCGCTCCAGCCATTGCGTGGCGGCGGTCTCGGCTGCGCTCGATTCCAGGCTGATCACGAATCGCGCCAGGCCGCACATCCGCTCGGCCCGCATCGGGTTCCGCTTGTAGGCCATCGCCGAGGAGCCGATCTGGTCGGCCTCGAACGGCTCCTCCAGCTCTTTGCGGCTTTGCAGCAGCCGCCAATCGGTCGCGGCCTTGTGCGCGCTTTGGGCGATGCCTGACAGTGTCGCCAGCACCTGCGAGTCGACTTTCCGCGAGTAGGTCTGGCCGGTGACCGGGTAGCTGGCGGCGAAGCCCATCTTGGCGGTGACGAGCTGTTCTAGCCGGCGGACCTTGTCGTGGTCGCCGTTGAAGAGTTCCAAAAAGCTCGCCTGCGTGCCGGTCGTCCCTTTCAGGCCGCGGGCGGCCAGCGCCACCAGGCGATGCTCCACCTCGGCCAGGTCCAGGACCAGGTCGTACGCCCACAAGCAGGCCCGCTTGCCCATCGTGGTGGGCTGGGCCGGCTGGAAGTGCGTAAAGCCGAGACAGGCGAGGTCCCGGTGCCGGACCGCGAACGTGGCCAGCCGATCGATCGCCGCCACCAGCCGCGAGCGGATCAATTCCAGCGACTCGCGCGCGAGGATCAGGTCGGTATTGTCCGTGACGTAACAACTAGTCGCGCCCAGATGGATGATGCCGCGGGCCGCCGGGCAGTCGTCGCCGTAGGCGTGGACGTGCGCCATCACGTCGTGGCGCAGCTTGCGTTCGTAACGGGCCGCGGCCTCGAAGTCGATCGCGTCGACCTTCGACCGCAATTGCTCGATCTGCTCCTTGGTGATCGCCAGGCCCAACTCGGCCTCGGCCTCGGCCAGCGCCACCCACAACTGCCGCCAGGCGCGGAACTTTCGCCGCGGGCTCCACAACGCCGACATCTCGGCCGAAGCGTACCGGGCCACCAGCGGATTGTCGTATTGGTCGAGATCCATTTTGGGGCGGCTCGCGAGAAGTTGCGCGATGTCCCTCCATCTTAAGCTAACGCGAGCCGGCCGCTAAGGGTCCACCGCCGGGACTCGGCCAACGGAGTGCAAATCGGCGGTTGCCGCATATACAGCGACAGGCGCGGCTTCGCCCTTCGCGTCTGAAGCCGCGCAAGCGGCGATGGATCCTAGCCACGGGCGCAAGCCCGTGGATCACTTCAGTCCGCGCGTTGTAAGCCCCGAAAGGGGCGACGTCGGCCCTGCGCGCCAGATAGACGTCGCCGCTAACGGGGCTTCCTTTGATGGAGCCATCTCTTCCACGGGCTCGCGCCCGTGGCTATGCGACGCCGCCCCTGCGGGGCGAAACGAGGCAGTCGCGGCCAAAGCGAGGGTTCTGGAAGTGGCCGCGAACGCTGGCTACCATGACCGCGCGGTACTGGCATGGCGTCGCCGGAAAAATAGTCGCTTCGCTGCCAGGTTGAATCCCGCGTTCCGTGCTGCTTCCAGCAAGCCTCCGGCCCGCAATACGACGATGCCCACCTCGCTCGACATTCACGTGGCCAGCGCCGCCGAGCGACGGGCAGCTCACGCGAACTGTCACGACGTGTGGTCGCTGGGGCTGCCAGTTGACAAGCACGTGGCCCGGCGCGAAGCGTCCCCTTTGCATCAGCGTGCCCGCTGGATCGTCGGCTGCCTCGGGTCGCAGGTGGTGTGCGCGTTGGCGAGCCACCCGATCGTTCTTCGCGTGCACGGTGCGTCCGTTCCCGGGATGGCCCTTGCCTCGGTGCACACGCTTGCGTCCTTGCGCGGCCGGGGCTTCGCTCAGCAGTTGCTCGCGTGGATCGAGCCGTTCGAGCACGCCCGCGGCGCGCGGGTGAGTACGCTTTTTTGCGACATCAATCCGGGATTCTACGCCCGGCTGGGCTATGTGCTTTGTCCGAGTCACGAGGGCTGGGCGGTGCCAGCGGCGCCGCGCCCGCCGGAAAACATTGATGAGCAGGACGATACCCGGCTCGTCCCTCTGACCGCGGACAGCGACGAGAGCTGGATACGGGCGATCTACGATTCGGACCACGGCCGGCGGCCGCTGGCCGTCGAGCGCCCCGCGGACTATTGGCGGCACCTGGCCGCACGGTTTCCGAATTCAGAGTGCCTGATCATGACGACCGCCGCGGGCGAGCGGCTTGGCTACGTCCGCGTGCATCGCGTCGAAAACGATCTCGTGATCCTCGATCACGCGGTCGAAGGCGGCGACGACCGACTGCGGGCCGAACTATGGCGACACGCCATCGCGCTGGGCACACGCCAAGAAGCGACCCGCGTCGGCGGATGGCTGCCTGACGGGCCGCCGGCCCAGGCGCTATTTCACGTCGAGCCGCGGCACGACGAGATCACGATGGTCAAGCCCCTCGACGACCGTATCGCCATCGATGCGGCAATCGTCGCGGCATCGGCCTGGGTGCAAGAGATCGACCACGTGTGAAGGGCCGCATTGCCGTGTCATGAAAATGCTCAAGTTGGCTTGACGCACGGTGGAAAAACGGCATGCTGCAAGGACGTACAGTGGCCGCTCGCTCTCAAAGCATCAGGTCAAGGAGGCCCATGCCACGATCCCCTTCGGCCACCACCACCAAGCTGAGAGGCGGCTATTACACTCCGCCCCGCGTCGCGGAATGGCTCGCCAAGTGGGCCGTCCGCTCCGGCTGCGACCGGGTGCTTGAGCCGAGCTGCGGCGACGGCGTTTTTCTCGCCGCGGCGTCAGCCCAATTGACGCGGCGCCGCGCCCTTGAGGCTGAGGAGGCGCCACAGATGCTGGGCGTCGAGATCTCCGCCACCGAAGCAGCGAAGGCGCGGGACCGAGTGGGGAAAATTGGCAAGGTGATGTCCTGCGACTTCTTCCACTGGTTGAATAGCGCAGAACCGCGGAGCTTCGACGTCGTTCTGGGAAATCCCCCGTTCATTCGCTACCAGAACTTTCCCGAGCCGGCGCGCACCGCCGCGATGCACTTCATGCACCTTCAGGGGTTGCGCCCCAATCGACTTACCAACATCTGGGTGCCGTTTGTCGTCGCGTCCGCGCACCTCCTGCGTGAGGGGGGGCGCCTGGCGATGGTGCTTCCCGCCGAGCTGCTCCAAGTGACGTACGCTGCACAGCTACGCCAGTATCTGGCCGACTCGTTCTCCCGCATTACCATTTACGCGTGCAATGAAATGTTTTTTGACGGCGCGGAGCAGGAGGTCGTTTTGCTCGCCGGAGAAGGCAAGTTAGCACGGCCAGATCCAGGCGTCACGTGCGATATCGCGCTGGTCGAGGCAAAAAATATCGCGGACTTACTACGTCGTCCGGCGAAGACTTCTCGCCACGCGCGGCACGCCAAGCTCGTTCAACATGACAGGGAGAAATGGCTCAAGTACTTTCTGAGCGCACGGGAGATCGCCTTCATGCGGGCCTTGCGCGACGACCCCAGAATAAGCACCCTTGGCGAACACGCCTCGGTCGACGTGGGCGTCGTGACGGGGAGGAACGAGTTCTTCGTGCTTTCGCGAGCCGAAGTCGAGCGGTTTCAACTCGCCGCATTCGTGGTGCCGCTCGTCGCGCGGTCGGCCCACCTGCCGGGCGCCGTGTTGCGAAAACGCGAACATCGGGCATTGATCGAGGCAGGCAAACGCGTGTACTTACTCGACCTGAGAACGCGCGCGGAAGGCGATTTTTCTCCCGGGCTTCGGGCCTTCATCCGCGAAGGTGAACGCGCCGGTTACGATCAAGGTTACAAGTGTCGCATCCGCGACCCCTGGTATCGCGTGCCGAGCGTGTGGCAACCGGATTGCTTCTTCTTCCGGCAGATTCACGACTTTCCGCGGGTTGTCGTGAACAAAGCGGGCGCGACATCCACGGATACCGTCCATCGGATGCGGTGTCGCGCGTCACCGGGGACCTTGGCCGCCAATCTCTACACGCATCTGACCGCCGCGAGCGCGGAGATCGAGGGTCGCAGCTACGGTGGTGGCGTTCTAGAGCTGGAGCCCACGGAGGCCGAACGACTGCTGGTGCCGAGACATCCCAATGGGGCGCTACCCATCGAGGAGGCGGATGCGTTGGTGCGGGGCGGCCGACTGAGGGAGGTCCTCGAAGAGAACGATCGTGTCGTGCTCGACGGATCGCTCGGATTGAGTCGGGCCGAATGTGCGCTGCTTGGGCGCATTTGGGCGAAAATGCGCGAGCGCCGCAGTGCGCGCCGCCGGCGGAACGTCAAACCGTGACCTACCGCTAGACGACGTCAGGTCCGCCCGGTTTCAGTACCGGCTTGGCGGAACGTAGCCGTACGGGACGGGGCGGGCAACGGTCGACGTGGGCAACCGCACCGACGCCGGGTCCGTTTCGAACGCGCTCTGCCGGCGGGCCTCGTCCGGCGACGGAGGAATGCCCGCAGCGCCGGTTTGCCCGGCGGGCGGAGTCGATTCCACGGCCTGGCGGTAGGGCGCCGTGGCCTGCGGAGCCGGTTTTGTGGGCGACGGGCGAATCGCCATCCGCGCGCCGGGGCTTCCCGTAACGCTGGGGCGCGGCGTATCGCTTGGCACGTGGGGGTTGGCCACCAGCGCCGGCCCGGCCTCTTGCTCCGCCGCGGGCTGGCGCGCGGCAACCTGCTGCCGCGGGACGGGCACCGCATGATTCATCTCAGCCAGCCATTGCCGCGCCTGGTCGAGGTTTGGATTTTGCTCAAGGGCTATGGCGAATTGCTCGGCGGCCGCTTCGCGCTCGCCCTGCTGGTGCAACATCAGCCCCACGTTGTAGTGGGCCGCCGGTTCGCCATACACGGCCGTGACGTGCGCGATCGCTTCATCGACACGGCCTTGCTGCACCAGCACCTTGGCGATGTTGTTGCGGTACAGATCACGGTCCGGCTTCAGCTCGACTGCCTTGTTCAGGTACACAAGCGCGGAGCGGTATTCGCCTTGCCGGGCATAGCACAGGCCCAGATTGTTCGTGGCCATCGCATCATCGGGGTGCGCCTTGATCGCGCGCTGGTAGTATTCGGCGGCCTTGGGCAGTTTTCCTTGCCGCTCGAGCATGCCCGCGTAGCCCTGTAGCGCGGCGGAATGCTTCGGGTCGAGCTTGAGGGCCTTGTGGTACTGCTCTTCCGCTAACTCGACATTGCCCGTTTGTTCCTGGATCCGCGCCAAGGAGACATAGAAGTCCGGCCCGAGTTTCTCTTTGGTCTTGGGATTGGTGTTAAAGGGCCAGGCGGTCTCGGACGGCGGTTTCGGTTGGAAGGCGCCTGTGACCTTTTGGGTCCCCTGCTTGACCTTCTCGGTCCCCTGTTTGAAGGATGAGCTGACCGAGCGGCCAATGGCCGAAGGGCTCAGCGCCGCGGCCATTTTGGCCGTGCGGCTGGGTTCGGTCTGCTGGTTCAGGCCGAGCCCCGGCGCGTTCACGTTGCGCTGTTGCTGCTGCTCGGCCAGCTCCGCGTAAGTGGGCGTCGGAGGCTTGGCCGGCTTGGACCAGGGCCATTTCCAGCCGCCGGAGGCGGTCTGCGCGGTCGCTGACGCCGGACCAAGCAGGATCAAGGCCAGGACCGCCGGGACAACGTACACGGCGAGCGCGCGAACGCGCCGCCCGGCATGCGCCGCTAGCGTTGCCATCGTCACCGTCGGCTTCAAACGATTACGCATCGTAGGCATTCCGAGCCGCAATCCTGTCTCGATCGGTATATTGATCGGCACCCACCGCCGGGTGCTGCACGAGAACCGTGGATTTGGCGAAACCCAGCAAAACGTGCGGGCGATCGATCGAGAGTTGGGCAGGCGGGGCGACCTGGATTGGCCGTCCGCGCCACGGCGGGAGTTCACCCGCCGTGGTGGAAAAAGTCCTTTGGCGCCGCCTGCCCGGACGGTTCCTGTCCGCGTGCGCCTCTCAATTCATCGTGCCGGCTTCGTCCGAAGCGCTGTCGTCGTTCGGCAGGCGCGGATCGGGCGTGGTGGCCTGATAGCGCCGCGTGACCTCGTCGATGTACATGGCCGGCGCCCCGCGGGCCTTCTCGTACGTCTCGAAGACGGGCACCGGCTGCCGGTCGCCCAGGACGAGCGCCGCCTGCTCTTGCACCGCGGCGACACGCCCAGCGGAGATCGCCGGGTCGTTGGTTCGCAGCACAAATATGGCTCGATAGGCAACCGGGGTTTCGTTAATGATCGCCGACACCTTCAGACGTCCTGCTTCCGTCAGACGCGTCGAATCGCCGTCGAAGTGATGCTCGCTGAGGGTGTTTTGCAGCCGCCAGCCGTTGAGCGTCATGGTCTCGAAGGGCACGCGCACGCTCAGCCGGTCAGCGGTAACGAACGGGTCGGGCCAGCGATAGTTGCGCTTGTAGTCGCGCCAGAAGCCGATCCAGGCCTTCTTGACGACCCCCACCTCACGCGGGGCAGGTTGCACGTCGTAGCCGTAGGGATCGGCGGGTTCGCCGGCGCGAGCCGACAAGGGCACGGTGGCGGCCGCCAAAGCACAGACGAAAAGCACTCGTCGCATCGATTTCCTCCGTGCCTATTGCGATGGGCCGGCCCGTCGCCATCCGTTGCGGACAGGGAATGCCTGCGCCCTTCTCCGCGCAGGCGTTCCCGCACGCTATTGGCCCACAAGCCTATATCGGCCTGGCGGCTTTAAAATCTGAGGCCCCCGCGGGACGAAGACGCCCAGGTTGCCCAGCCGCATCAGCTTCCGCTCATCATCGGGAACATTTCGCGGACCATCGTGATAGCGGCTGGTCCGACCAGCACCACGAAGATGCCGGGGAAGATGAAGATCACGAGCGGAAAGATCAGCTTGACGGCCGTTTTGGCCGCCTTTTCCTCGGCCAACTGCCGGCGGCGCGTCCGCATCGAATCGCTTTGCACGCGGAGGGCCTGGGCGATGCTCGAGCCGAACTTGTCGGCCTGGATCAGGATCGCCGCCAGGCTGCGCAGGTCGTCGACGCCGGTCCGCACCCCCAGTTCGTGCAGCACGTCGGTGCGCGAGCGGCCCACTTGCAACTGGAAATTCGAGAGCGCGAATTCCTCGGCGATAACGCGATAGATTCTCTTCATCTCCTCGGCCACTTTCCGCATCGCCTGGTCGAGGCCCAGACCTGCCTCGACGCACACCACCATCAGGTCCAGGGCGTCAGGCAGACCGAGGAAGATGGCCTCCTTGCGTTTCTTGACGATGAACATCAGCACCACCTCCGGCAGATAGAACAGGCCGCCGGCGATGAGCAGGCTCATCATGGTCGACTTCTGGCTGAAGTTCGACATGAAGAGCATCGTGGTTCCACTGCCGAACAGCCCGATCACAAGTCCCAGGAACTTGAACCCCAGAAAGATCGTGGGCGCGGCCTCGCTACGAAAGCCCGCATTGGAGAGCTTCAGCTTCAGCTTGCTCTGCTCCAGCTCGCTCTTGGGCTGCAGGGGCTTGGCCAAGGCCGGGCTGGCGGCCTCGAGCACCTTGGTCATCGCGTCCTGCTTTTTCGTGACTCCCGTCGGTTCGCGGCGGCGCAGGCCCGGGTTCTTGATTTCGTCCAGCCGTTGCATGGCGCGCGGACGGCCGGCGGCCACCAAATCCAACAGCCACCATGCCGCTAGCGCAAAGAGACCGAACACCGCAAACGGCAGCAATTGCTCGAAATTCACAAGGCCGGCGAAAATCACGGCAGTCTCACACTTTGATGTTGATGATCTTGCGGATGACGAGCGCCCCGAGGATTTGCAGGAACACGGCGCCGGCGAGCATCTTCTTGCCCATCGGATCCGTGAACAGCGTCATCATGTATTCGGGATTGAGGCGATAGACCGCGACGAACAGCACCGGCGGCAGGCCCAAGAGCACCACGCCCGACAGCCGGCCTTCGCCCGTCAAGGCCTGCACCTGTCCCCAAATCTTGAACCGTTCGCGGACGATGTAGCCGATCTTGTCGAGGATTTCGGCCAGATCGCCGCCGGTCTGCCGCTGCAGCATTACGGCGGTCGAAAAGAACTTGAGGTCCAGGTTGGGGACGCGCTCCGTGATGGCCGACAAGGAATCGTCCATCGAGATGCCCAGATTCTGCTCTTCAAAGACGCGGCCGAATTCCTTGCCGATCGGCGCCGGCATCTCCTCGCGGACCAGGTTGAACCCCGAAGCAAGGCTGTGACCGGCGCGCAGGGCGCGGGCGATCAGCTCCAAGGCATCCGGTAACTGCACGGCGAAGGCCTTGAGCCGTTTGCGGCGGCGATAAACGAGCCACAACAAGGGCAACGATCCCATGGCCGCCGCGCCCATCGGCGCCGCGATCGCCGGAAAACCGCTGAGCGTGGAGGCGAATCCGCCCAACAGAGCCAAAATCCCCGAAATCAAGAAGAACCGCGTGGGCGTCAGATTCGTGTCGGCCTGCTCAAACAGCAACCGCAGCTTGCTGAACCGGGCCAAGAGCGCTCCCACGATGCTGTGTCCACCGTCCAGCGAGTCGGCCAGCACGCCTGTTTTTAGCAGGCTATCCTTGGCCGCCGCGGGTGTGCCCATCCCCGTGAGCATGTCGAGCCGCTGCTCGATTTCCGTGTTGCCGCTGTCGCGGAACAACATGGTGACGCCGGCCACGAGCGCGGCTACGCCCACGAACGCGGCAATCGAGATCCAAAGTACGGGGGTCATGACTCTTGTCTCAGCTCTTTTGTCTCAAACGCTCCACTGGTTCCCGCCGCTCGATAAGGCAGCTCGCTTGGTCCTCTAATCCTCCAGCATGACCCGCTGTCGGAACGCGCTGGCCGGTAGGCGCACGCCGGCGGCTTCCAGCCGATCCATGAACGACGGGCGAATGCCGGTCGCCACGAACCGCCCGCGGGCGCGGCCGTTTTCGTCGATGCCGTCTTGCACGTAGTGATAGACGTCTTGCATCACGATCGTATCCTGCTCCATTCCCAGGATCTCGGTGATGTGCGTGATCTTGCGGGGGCCGCCCTGCAAGCGGTTGGCTTGAATGATCAGGTCGATCGCGCTTGAGATCTGTTGGCGCATGGCCTTTAGCGGCAGCTCGAAACCGGCCATGGTGATCATCGTCTCGATGCGGGCGATGCCGTCGCGCGGGCTGTTGGCGTGGATCGTCGTCAACGATCCTTCGTGGCCCGTGTTCATGGCTTGCAGCATGTCCAGGGTTTCCGCGCCACGGCACTCGCCGATGATGATCCGTTCGGGCCGCATGCGCAGGGCGTTCCGCACGAGGTCGGTGGCCGTGATGGCCCCCTTTCCCTCGATGTTCGGCGGCCGCGTTTCCAGCCGTACCACGTGGTCCTGCTGGAGCTGCAATTCCGCCGCGTCCTCGATCGTCACGATGCGGTCGGAGTTGGAAATGAAGCTCGACAGCGTGTTCAACAGCGTCGTCTTGCCGGAGCCCGTCCCGCCGGAGATGACGATGTTCAAGCGGGCCTTGATCGCGCCCTCGAGCAACATCACCATTTCCGGCGTGAAAGCCTTGAAGTTCAGCAGGTCTTCCAGCTTGAGTGGATTGGCGCCGAAGCGGCGAATCGACACCGACGGCCCGTCCAAAGCCAACGGCGGAATGATCGCGTTGACGCGCGAGCCGTCGGGCAAGCGGGCATCGACCATCGGGCACACCTCGTCCACGCGCCGGCCGACTTTCGATACGATCCGGTCGATGATCTGCATCAAGTGGTTGTTGTCGCGGAAGGTGACGCTCGTCTTCTCCATCTTCCCTTTCCGCTCGACGTAGACGTTCCGCGGTCCGTTGATGAGGATGTCGCTGATCGACGGGTCCTTGAGCAACAGCTCAAGCGGGCCTAGACCGAAGGTCTCGTCAAGCACCTCATCGATCAACCGCTCGCGCTCGTTGCGGTTGAGGAGTGTGTCCTCGGTATCGCAAAGATGCTCGACCACGAGCCGGATCTCGCGGCGCAGCACGTCGCCTTCGAGGTCTCCGACGCGCGTCAAATCGAGCTTGTCGACCAGCTTCCCGTGGATCCGCCGTTTGAGTTCCTCAAACTCGGAATCCTGGGTCTTTTCGCGCGTCGTGGCGAGAGGGGTTTTGGCCATCGTTGCAAGCTCACTGGCTACGTTTGACCGCCGTCGCCAAGCCTGGCGCATGGCGGAGGCTGATCTCTCGGCGGCCCTTGCCGCCCTTTTTTGTCCAGAAAAGCATAGCTCAGGGATGCGCCGGGGTGCCGCCGGCAATAACCGTCTCAGCGGCCCCGGCAATGGCTTTTGGCCACCCAGGGGGATGATCCGGCGTCTGACGGGGTCGACGCCTTAGCCGGGACGCTCGGGGATCAGGAGAACGGCAAAGTCCTGGGAGAGGGGGTCAGGCACATTTTTCGGCCGAAAGGTCCTTCGGAAGAATTGAAAACCGCCTGCGCCGAAAAATGAGCCAGACCCCGGACTTTGCAGTTCTCCTGGCTCGGGGATGCCCTATTTGGCGGGTGACCCCTTGCCCTTGGGCCACAGCTTGAGCAACCGGGATATCGAGGTGAGCCCCGGCTCGCCGGCCTCTGCTTCTTTCCGGGTGACCCCCGACAGGGCGTCGGCCAGGTGCGCTATGGCCAAGGTGATGGCGGCCCTGGGCGCCTGCTCGACCAGCGGGATGCCGTTGTTGCGCACCTCGACCATCGTCCGGTAATCGTTGGGTAGCTGCCAGAAGATTTCGCGGCCGATCGTTTCCTGCGCCTTTTTCAGGCTGATCTGCCCGCACTCCAGCCCCACGCGATTGACGATCACGCGCACCTTCTCGGTGACCCCCGGCATCTGGCCGAAGGAGGTCAACAGCCGCACCACGTTGCGCAGACAGGGTAGATCGAGCTGCGTCACCATCAGCACGTGGTCGGCGGTCGCGAGCGCGACCATATCGATCGCGTTGTACGACTTCGACAGGTCCAAAACCAAATGCGAGAACGTCGCCTTCAATAGCCCGATGACGCGCTGCAGGTCATCGGGCGAGATCAGCGACATGTCTTCCATCTGCACCGGCCGCGGCAGCAGGAACAGCCCTGACGAGTGTTTCGTCAGCGACCGCTTGAGAAGCGTGAAATCGAGACGGGTGATGTTCTGGGCCACGTCGACCAGGGTGTAGTCGGGAATCGTGTCCAGAAGGACGTCGGCGTCGCCCAGGCACAAATCCAAATCGACGAGCGCGACGGAGTTTTTCTCGTTGGCCGCCAGCACGCATCCCAGGTTAACGGCCAGGCTGGTGCTGCCCACCCCGCCGGTCGCCCCCGCGACGGCGATCACGGTGCTCCCGCGCGACTTGCTTTCGCCGCGGCCGAAACGCCGTTCGCTGATCCGCGTCAGCGCGTCGAGCAAGTCTTCGATCCGCACGGGCCGGGTGAGAAACTCCTTGGCCCCGGCGCGCATCGCGCGGAGGATCAGGCCCCCGTCCGTCGAGCTGGAAACGACGAGAATGCTGCAGTCGGGCGTGGCCTCGTTCAGCTTGTTGACAAGCGCCAGGGCCTTGTCGGCGTCGTGATCGAGCGCGACAAGCCCGATATCGGGATGCGTCTGCGACACGACGTCGGCGAAGAACTCGTAGCGCGAGCATTCCGCTTCGAGCCACACGAGGTCCATCCCCAACAACATGGACTTGACGCTCTCGCGCGTCGTATCGTTGGGATCAACCAGCGCCAAGCGGAGAACATTGCCCATGGTTGTCGAAGTCGCCTCCGCGCGAAACCCTAGCGCAGGCCGTCGAACGCGCCGGAAACCTTGGGAGCACGCGGGCGCGGGAGCCTGTACTATTGTTTTACGTCATAACCGACGGGCCCAATGAAACCGGGCGAGGCGGCCGATGGCCTGCTGGCCGGCTGCGCGGGCTGAGCAGGCATCGTCACGCGGTTGGTCGGATTGTACGAAATAGCACGATTCGGACCGGCCGTGACGTTGCCCACCGTGCCGCTCGCCGGCCGCGCGGGCGCCGCGGACCGGCGCTGCGAGGCGGGCACGGCATTCGTCGCCGCGGTCGTGTTGCGGTTCGGCGAGGGTTGCACCGGCTTTGACCTGCGCGCCGCGGGAGGCACTTCCTCGGCCCCTTGGATCACTTCCCTGCGCGGTCCCATCTCCGGTCCCATCTCCGCGTCCATGGGCGGGCCCAGCGGCATCGGCGGCGGCGCCGTGCCCAACGGCGGCCCATTGTAGCCGTAGTTGCCGTTGTACTCGTATTCCGATCCTGGCGAACGGGAGGGAGCGCAGGCGTCGTCGGCCGGGCAGCGCGGCACCTCGATGTGCCCCTTCAGATACAGTTGGCAATCGCTGGGCGTTCCCGTGAACAAACCGGGACCTCCCCGCGGGACGTCACACGGATCGAGTGCGTCGACCAAGAATGGCGTGACCATGATCAGCAACTCGACTTCCTCGGAATGCGCGCTAACGCGGCGGAACACCGCTCCCACGAACGGCAGCTCTCCGAAGAAGGGAAGTTCACGCTTCACGTTGTCGTTCCGCTGCTGCACGAGCCCGGCCAGGGCCAGCGTCTGCCCGGCCCGCATTTCAACGCCCGTATTGGCTTCGCGCACGCGGAGGGCCGGCACGTTGATGCCGTTGACGGTTACGCTCCGCGTGGGGTCGATTTCGCTGACGCGCGGCTTGATTTCCAGGCGAATGGCGTTTCCGCCGAGAACGATGGGCACGAACTCGACCTCCGTCCCGAACTTCTTGTATTGGATCGACACCGTGCCCAAGCTCTGCGGCACGAGGATGGGGAACTCGCCACCGGAATTGAAGAAGGCCGGCCTGCCGCTGTACGAGACCAGGTTCGGTTCCGCGAGAATCGTGGCAAGCTGGTCCTTGCGGAGCGCCTCCATGAAACCGAAGAACGAGCTGTTGGGGTCCAGGACCGCGCCGCTAAGCTGCAAGCCCTCCGTGGCCGGCGTCAGCGGGCTCACGAAGCCTTTCGCGACCGGGGCGCCTGTGCCGCTGGTCACCCCCAGGGTCCCCGTCAGGCCAGTCTGAAGGAAATTGTGGTCGTTCAGCCACCGCAGATCGACCCCCAAATTGCGGAGTCGCTCGCGGGCAATCTCCATCACCTTGACCTTCAACAGCACCTGCTGCACGCCCGCCACCGTGATATTGTTGATCACTTTCGGGTAGAAATCCTCGGCGATCTGCGTGATACGGCTGATCTGGTTGGGATCGTCCACGTGTCCGGAGATGATCACGCTGTTGGCGGTCGGCACCACTCTCAGCGACGTGGTGGGAAACTGCGACTGCAGCAGCATGGCCAGCTCGCGTGTGTCGCCGTACACGATCACGTCGATCGTGTGGATGTTATCCTTGTCGTCCCATAGGTTTACCTGCGTCACGCCGGCCTTTTTGGCCAGGACTTGCACCTGGGTCGCCGACAGCGGCGTCAGTTCGACCACGTCGGGGTTGGCCGCCTGGACCTGGGGCACCTTCTGGTCCAGCGTAAGAATCCGGCTGGTGTTGACGACCATCTCCAGCCGGTCGTTGGTGCCTTGCACCTTGTGAACGATGGGCTGGCCGGACGGTTGCTGGGCCCGCGCGAATTCCGAAAGGCCCACGATCGCCGAAGCGGAACATACCGCCACAAGCGCGTGACGATAGAACCGCGAGCACTCTCGCCCGAGAGCTGATGTAGTCATCCGTGCACTTCCTTGCGGTGGCAGAGCTCGAAGGCCGTCCGTGATCGCGCCGCCATCCGTCAGCGGCCGATGCTTGTCTCGAGCTACCTGGCTGTTTGTGTGTTGGCTATCCGTCGAGCCCCTGGGTCCGGTTCGAGAGTCCTTGCGCCGCTTTGCCGCGGCGCTCTTGTGGATGTTCAGGTATCGCGCGTCGGGTCATCCGGGTTGGGCCCGTTGTCCGGCTCGCTCGGTTGGTCTGGTGGAGGTGGAGGCGGTGGCGCGGTCGTCTGCGGACCGAAGGCCGGCTGTGCCGGATTGCTTGGGCCGGACAACTGCCGGGACGAGGTCGGCGAGCCGATGCGGCTGCCGTCGGCGAATTCCACCTCGCGCACCGCGTTCCCCTCGATGAGCACCATCTTCCAGGCGTTCTTCGGGGCCGAAGGCGCCAGCGATGCCGGCTCCGCCGGGCGCGGCTGATTCAAAAGCCGTAGCAGTCCGGCCGAGCTGTCCAGCGAAGGTCGCGCGGGCGCGGCCGCGGGTTTCGCCAGCGCGGAGGCCGCAGGGGCCATGCTGTGGAACAACTCGCTAGGCGTGACGCCCGTCGTCTCATCGTTGGTCTCGTCGTCGGCACTGCGCATCACCAGCCGGATCTTGCCCATCTCGTTGGCCATGGTCACCATCTCGGCCTGTTGCGGCGTGACCAAAAGTGAGATGGTCTTGGCGGTGATCGCGGTTTCGCCGTTGGATTCACGGCTGAACACGTCGTTCACCGCGAAGACTTTGATGTTGTGCAGGAACGTTCGCGTGCTCGTCTTGTCGACCTCGCGTCCGGGAGAATCTTGCAAGTGGACCAACACGTCGACGCGGTCGCCTGGCAGAATCAAGCCGCTGCCGCTGACGTCGTCGACCTTGACCGAGACCACGCGAAATCCCTTCGGAATCAAGTCCGTGGCGCCCGAGCCCTGGTCCCCCTTGGCCAGAAGCTTGGCTTCGATGATCGGCTCGCCGCCATAGAACTTGGCGCGGGCGCGGCGCCCTTCGATGTCCTCGAGCTTGGTCAACGCGCCCGTCGGCGCCTTGGTCTTCGGCCATTCCTCGAGCTTGAGCACTTCCGGCGTGAGCGGATCGCCCAATCCGATGTCCGTCAGGGCGACGAAGATCGGCACCATGTCGGTGGGATCGCCGGCTTGCTGCACGGTGCGATTGGCCAACACCTGGTTGATGCCAATGGCGGCGACCAGCCCGCAACCGAGCGCCAGAACCAACAACAGAATCGACTTTGGACGCATGGGATTCCCACGACTCCGGTGTCCGGGAGCGGGCTTCCAGCCAGTCGAGACACCAAGAAATTACTGAACGCCTTCCCGGCGCATGGTAGTGCTAGCAGTTAATGTTGAACCATTTAGAAAGATTGGCGATGGTCCCCAAGTCACTTGATTGAAAGGCACCGTAACCGTAACCGTGACCGGTCCGTTATAACCGGAGGCGGTCGGCAAGCTGGGCGAAATAGCGGTTTGTAATCCGGCCGCGCTGACCGAGGCGTTGCTCATGTAAGTCGACACAAACGAGGTCACATCGGACGTTGTCGCACCGTCGAGAACGGCTCGGCGAGCCCCCTCGCGCGAGGCGTTCGTGAGGATCTGTTGCACCATCACGCCGCGCCCCACCTCGATCATGCCCAGCGTGAAGCCGAAAAAGATCGGCGCCACGATGGCAAACTCCACGACGGCGGCACCTCGTCGATGTTTTCGGCACAACCGGTAGATCTTCTCCAGTTTGAAGCTGGCTTTGTGATTTTTGGCCCGCTCGGCCTGATCGTTCGGCAGAGCGGAAGGCTCGTTGCTGTCGCTCATAGAAGCATCCCCTCCCAGACAAAGTAGAGAATCGTGCCAATGGCAATCGGTATCCCGTAGGGCAGCAGCATCATGGTTGGCTTGCGCTCGGCGGCAATCGTGGCCAGCCGGTTGGGGTCACGGACGGTGAAAATTTCATGGAAGATCAGCCAGAACTGGGCCTGGTGCTTGCCCCAACCGCGGCGCACCAGCACCATCAGCACGGCGATGACGCCGCCGACCACGGCCGTTGCGCAAAATGCGTAAAACGTGTTGGTCGCCCACACCCATGCCCCGACGCCGGCCAGCAGCTTGACGTCGCCCGATCCCATGCCACCGATCGCGTATGCCGGAAGCAAAAGCGCCAAGCCCACGGCCGTTCCCAGGAGGCTGTACAACGCGCCCTCCCATCCAAACGCGATGCCGCTGTACGCCCACCCCGCCAAGATCATGGGGAACGTCAGCGCGTTGGGCACTTTCAGCTTCCACCCGTCGATGACCGCGGCCACGACGAGCAGAAGGGTCACAACCCACACGGGCCAGTGCTCGATGAAACCGGCGCGGATCGCATCAACGTCGAGCATGAACTGTCTCTCCCTAACGCGCGGGTCCTGACGCGTTGTGCTCAGGCGCGCGCCGCAAAAATAAGGCTGAGGAAGGCCACCACGATCGTCATGAAGGCCGACAACACGTGCGCGCTGCCGGCGATCGACTCGAATGGTATGACCGGATACATGGGTTGCCGTCCTGTGTTTTGTCTTGCCGCGGGCGTTGCCGGGCTCCCTTCAACTCTATGTCACGAAAACCACGGGCCTCGCGGGCCGCGGTCGACGATGATTTCAAGCGGTACCAAGAAAAATTCCCTCGGAGCTCGCGGCAAAGCGAACTCCGAGGGATGAACTTCCTGCGCTAACGGCCGCCGACCGGCGCGTCCGGCCAGGCCAGCCATCACGGGCTTACGAGCCGAGCTTCGCCGCCACGTTGGTGAACGTGGTATTGGCGTTGGTGCCGATCGCCTGAATCGCGGTCAAGCAGACGATCACGATCAGCGCCAGCATCACGGCATACTCCACCGCGGTCGGCCCATCCTCGGAGACGAGGAAACGTTGCACCTTCAATGCGAGACTCTTCATAGCATCCTCCATTTCCTTCGGCAGCCCCTGGCGCTTTATTGGCAAAGCCAGGATACACCGTTTCGAAAAGTGTCAATCATCGTGGCGACGTTGCTTCTCACAGCGAGACACGACCACGCCGCCACAAGCTCGCGATGATTGGCGTCTCGCGGGCGGTGTCCTATTGCGACACGTGCCCTCGGGACCAATCTTCTTGCGCCGAACCCCAAAACGGAATCGCTTGTTGGATGACAATCCGTCAAGAAGGGAACGCAGCAGCGGTCGCGAAACCGCTCCTACACACCGGCCTGCGCTTGTCAGCGCTTGCCTGTCAATGGAAACGTATGCCAGGTTCGCGCCATGTCAAATTGCGAAGTTTAGCAAAAGTGCAAATGATTCAACGAATATCGGCGACGAGATCGCCGCAGCGCCGGCGCGACCCTTACCGTCCGAACGATTGGCCCTACCGTTTCCAGCGCGACGTGTTTCTCTGACCGCCGCGCATCGCGCCCACGGCGGTCCCGATTGGGTCGCCCATCCACGGAGTCGGATCGAACGGTCTCGACCTACCCTTGCAACAGGCGCGAGGCCTTTTCCCGTCACACGGCGCGCAAATACCACCCACGGCCGATTGCCATTCCCATGTCGATCACCGACCAAGCTCTGGATTTTCTCGACGGCCAGACCGCCTGGTCTTATCACCCCGGCTCGGCTCCCGCGTCCGAGCCGACGGCGTGGGCGGCGCTGGCATTGGCCGCGTATGGCCGGCAAGCCGCGGCCCAACGCGCCCGTGATGGGCTCGCCGCGGCCCAAACATCGTCGGGGGCTGTAGGCGTGCGGCGCGATGGCGCGTCCCCTGGCTGGCCTACGCCGCTGGCGATCCTGGCGTGGAACCTGGTAAGTCCGACCCGTGACGGTCTCGGCAGCGATGCGGCTTCGTCGGAACCGACTGACCGCGAGCACGCCGCCGCCAGCGGCCGCGCGGTGCAATGGCTCCTCTCGATCCGCGGGAACACCTCTGGGCGGCCGCCGTACACGGGTCACGATACAACGCTCGCCGGCTGGCCTTGGGTCGAGGGGACGCACTCCTGGATCGAGCCCACGGCGCTATCGGTATTGGCCCTCAAGGCTGTCGGTCAAGGCGATCACCCACGCACACAAGAGGCCGAACGTTTGCTGCTGGATCGGTTGCTCGCTGGCGGCGGATGCAACTACGGCAACACGGTTGTGCTGGGCCAGGAGCTGCTTCCACACGTGCAACCGACGGGCCTGGCACTCCTGGCGCTCGTCGGATCAAAGGATCCCAGCGGCCGCGTCGAACGCTCGCTTGCCTGGCTGGAAGGGTCGCTCTCGTCCGCCACGGCGCCGGCCTCGCTCGCCTATGGGCTGATGGGCCTGGCCGCCTACGATCGTTGGCCGGTTGATGCGGATGCGTGGCTGGCCGCCGCGGCGGCCCGATCGCTGGCGGGAGGTTCGTCGCTCGAATTGGCGCTTGTGGCGCTCGCGCGGTTAAGGAGCGACGGCCCCTTGGTCTTGAATCGCGCGCCGGCGAGAGCCGCTGAATCGGTCCAGTGAAGGCCAGCAAAGAGGCCGGCTGCTTCTTCACGACCGCGCCACACGGACGGTCCGCCGCACACCTTCCGTTGGCACCTGGGCGGAGTCGTTCGAGTGCCATGGTCTTGGTGCGCGGCGGGCCACCCTTAGGGCGACGCCGTCGAACGGGCCCGCGGCTCGGGCGATTTCCAGAGCCGCGGGCCGCGACGGTTACGAGGCGAGCTGCGTCGCAATCGTCTGGAACGTGGTGTTGGCGTTCGTGCCGATCGCTTGGATCGCCGTCAAGCACACAACCACGATCAGAGCCAGCATCACGGCGTATTCCACCGCGGTGGGCCCGTCCTCGGAGACGATGAAACGCTGCACTTTGGTAAGGAAGTCCTGCATGATGTCCTCCCAATCCTGTCGTCTGCGCCAATCCCAACCCGAACTCTGGATGGAGCAGTGCAAAAAGAAACATTTCACCAGTGTCGAAGGCACTTCGCGTCGAAGACGCAAGTCTATCGATCGGTCGTCGCACCCTCGGCACACGCATGCCGTGATAGTCTCCGCCTGGGCCACTCCCGCGCGGCATCGCGGACCCCTCCCGCGACGACTCTCCCGGCGCGTCAGCGACAGGCAGACAACCTCCATGCGCTACCCTTCGCGAACGAAGTGACAATTCGCTTCATCGGATGAACATCCGTCGAGAAGGGAACGCCGCAGCGGTCACAGTTGCCCGCTGTGACAACAGCCGACAGTTGACCGCGTCGGCCGTTGCATCTGAAACGTAGGTCAAATCCACTATTTGTCAAAACTTGCGCCTGCGCCGGTTTTTCGGCCAGCGAGTCCGGCCCGTGGCGGCCTACCTTTGTCGTGAGGGGAACGGTTCGGCGAAACACGTCCGCTCGCGCTGGCCGTATTCGCGTCGGGCTCCATCCGCGCGAAAGCCATCAACGAACATCGAGACATATGTCCACCGTTTCCGATGCGCCAGGCGCAGCCCCGAATGCCCCGGAATCCTCCGCCGCGCGCTTGGACCGCCGGGCGCTACTGATCGGGGCCGGCGCCGCGACGGTCGGGGCCATTGGCTATTCGCTCCTGGCAAGCGCGCTGGCGCCGCGATGTCCTGTCTTTCTGGCCAAGGGGCAACGCTACGACGGACCGCTGCGGCGGACGATCCAGGACGGGCTATTGGCGGCGGGCCTCGATCCGGCGGCCCTTCGAGACCGCAAAGTCCTGCTCAAGCCGAATCTGGTCGAGCCGTCGCGGCGGCTGCCGCATATGACGACTCATCCCGCCGTGGTCATCGCCGCGGCCGAAGTCTTTCGCGGTTTTGGGGCGCGCGTCACGGTGGGCGAAGCCCCTGGCCACGTCCGCGACACGCAGATGGCGCTCGCTGAATCCGGACTGGGCGAAGCGCTTGCGTCGGCTCGCTTCGAGTTTGACGATCTTAACTACGACGACCTTGCGTGGGTGCCCAACGCCGGGCGCGCCTCGCCGCTCGACGGTTTCTACTTTCCCGCGAGCGTCGTCGAGGCCGACCTGATCGTCTCCATCCCCAAGCTCAAGACGCACCATTGGGTCGGCATGACCGCCTCGATGAAGAACCTGTACGGCGTCCTGCCGGGCATCCAATACGGCTGGCCGAAGAACGTGCTTCACCACGCCGGCATCCCGCAGACCGTATTCGACATCAATGCGTCACTCGCGAAATCGATCGCCATTGTCGACGGCATCGAGTGCATGGAAGGCGACGGACCGATTCTCGGCAGCCCCAAGCCGCTGGGACTGCTGGCGATCGGTCTGAACCCCACGGCGGTCGACGCCACGTGCGCGCGGATCATGGGGCTCGAACCGCGGCGGATCAGCTACCTTAAGCTGGCGAAACGGCTGGGGCCGATCGATGAAGCGCACATTCCCCAGCATGGTGAGCCGTGGCGCGACCTGGCCTCGCCGTTTACGATCCTCGACGTGCCGCACCTGCAAGAATTGCGCACCCGGCCTGGCGTGCTCACTTCGTGAGCTACCCGCCGACGTTCGCCTGCGCCCACGCCCCGTCGATCAGCCGCCAAGCGCGCCCTGTCGGGTTGCGATCGGCCAAGAGCGGCGGCAGCCGGTGCGGCCGCACGTTGTCGTAGCAGGCCAACATCGCGAACCGCCGCAGCGACGCCGGGATTCCCACCGCGGTGAAGCCGGGGTGGCCGGTGGCCGGATAAGGCCCGCCGTGATTCATCGCCGGGCTCACGGCCACGCCGGTAGGCATCTTGTCGTTGAGCAATCGCCCGACGCGCCCGCGCAAGTGCTCGGCAATCGTGCCGTATAAACCGTCGTCACTGCCGCGGGTGTCGGAATAGACGCACCCGGTCAGGTTGCCTTCCAGATTGTCGAGCACGCGGGCGACTTCCGCGGCGTCTCGCGCGACCACGAACAGCGACACGTTGCCGAAGGCCTCGGTTTGCAGCTTCTCGGGCGCGGCGAGGAACTTCTCGCCCGCCACCTTCAATAGGGTGTTGGCAAACCGATAGCCGCCGGTGGTCTCCGGCCTTCCGCCCACGAGAATCTGTGCGCCGGCGTCGGCCAACTGCGCCACGCTGGCCGACAGATTGCGAGCGACGCCGGCCGACAAAAGCGTTCCTGCCGGCGCCGCGCGGAACCGCGCAGCGACCGCCTCGACGAACTCGTCCGTCTTCGCCCCAGCCAACAGGACCACCAGGCCGGGGTTCGTGCAGAACTGGCCGGTCCCCAGCAGGCAACTCGTCGTGAACTCTTCGGCAATCTTGTCGCTTCGCTCCGCGAGCGCGCCGGGCAAAACCACGACGGGGTTGATGCTGGATAGTTCGAGATAGATCGGTCGGCCTGCCGCGTCAGCCGCTGCTTTCAGTTCCAGCCCGGCCGCGCGGCTGCCCGTGTACGCCGTGGCGCCGCCGCGTGGATCGGCCACGAGCCGCCGGCCGTCGGCGTGGCTTGTGCGATACAGCAATTGCACGGTAGCCGGCGGCAAATCGCTTTCGAGCGCCGCTTGATGCGCTTCCTGGGCCAAGATGCGCGTCGTGGCGGGGTGCGAGGTGTTCGCTTTGGCGATCACCGGATTGCCGGCGGCGATCGCCGCCGCGAAGTCTCCCCCTGCAACGCTATTGAACGCAAACGGAAAATTGTTCGGACCAAAAACGCACACCGGGCCCAGCGGGCGGTAGCAAGAGCGGATGTTCAGCCTGGTGTCGATCGTGGCCATCGCCCACGAGCCGTCGCGCGCGGCGGCGGCCGCTTGCCGCAACTGATCGGTCGTCCGCGGCAGCTCGACGTCGGCCAGGCGGGGCTTCTTCGGTAACCCTGTCTCGGCGTGGGCCGTTTCCACGAGCTCCTCGCCGCGGCTTTCGATTCGTTGGGCCAATCGGTCGAGCATCGCCGCCAGGCGTTCCGGCGGCGCGTGTCGCAACACTGCGGCGGCCGCCGCGGCCGCTTCCAGAGCGGCTTCGCAGTCCTCCCAACGGCTCACCGCGAAAACTTCGGGAAGCGGTTGGGCGGTGGCCGGGTTCGCGGCCTGAAACGTTGCCGAATCGTTAGCCGGCCGCCAAGCTCCGGCGATGAGAACGGGCTGAATGGCCATCGCGGGCGCTCTCCGAGCCACGGACAAATCGTCCTATACTGTAATGGCCGCGACATCCTACCATATAGGCCCCGCGACAGGAGGACTGCAAAGTCCGGGGGTCTGGCTCATTTTTCGGGTAAACGATTTTGTAACTCTTTAGCCGTGTGGAGTGGTTTTTTCTGGGAGTGCGGGTAGTTGGCCGGTGGCGAGGTAGGTCGCCAGGGCTTGGGTGATGGTTTGGATCGGATCGAGTCCGCGTTGTTTCAAGGTGCGATAGATGGTCATC
>JACPPG010000078.1 GCA_016191115.1 Planctomycetia bacterium
AGGCATCGAAGAAGTGGACCATGCCGATCCACCACTGGAAAACGGCCCTCAACCACTTCGCCATCCTCTTCGAGGACCGCCTGCCGAAACCTAGCAAATAACGTTCCCCGCTACCCTGACACAAAACAAATTACAGGCCCCCTCTGCGCCGCCTGGAACGACCACTACCGACTCCAAGTCCTCAGCGGAAACTGACTTTTGGTGCAATCGCCCTGCTGGCGCCCGCCGCATCAAGGCAGCTTCCGGTATGCTCTTACATTCATCATTCCGCATTCATCATTGATTTCCCGACCTCCCCTAATCCCTAGCCCCGAACCCCTAGGTACTAAAACGAGGTAGCAGGTTGGCTGAATTTCCTGATAGAGAGTATAAGTACAAGATCACACTTTCGGCGATGCTGCTGGCTGCATTGTTCTTTGGTTGCGCCGCGCTTGTCTTTGCACAAATTGCGCGATCAAACAACCAAGGGCTTATTCTTAATCGCATTATCGTGCTGCCACCTTTAGGCGCCGCAATGTTTTGGTGGGTGCTCACGGCGCTAAGCGCCGGCTTCGCCTTGGTCGCCGCACTTGCAATAATCCACGGCATCATTAACACCCAGCGAATCGTTCTTACTTCGAGGACGATTATGGTGCCTGCTTCACGGTGGTCGTCGAAGGAAATTGCGATCCCGTACGTTTGCATCATCGATGTCATGGAAACTCGGGCCAAAGAGCACAGATTCCTCAAGATTCTACATTCGGATGGCGAGGTTGAAATCAGTAGTTCAATGCTTCCGACAATGGCCGCTTTCGACGAAATCCTTCAGATATTGTCACGGCATATCGAGTTGTTATCAACGGATGAATTGGAACGACACAAATCCCTCGTTACTGTACTTTCCCAGAGCTTGTGCCCACGCTGCGGGCATCCATTTACAGTGTTAGCAGCCGAGGACGCCGTCCTCGCAGCAGAGCGTGATGCATCTGCACCTAGGCGTTTTGTGACGGGCTATCTTGTCCGGACCGAATTGAAAGATGCGCCGGTAGAGGTGAAACCGTTCTATCCGATTTGCTGTGATAATTGCCTGGCGCATTGGTGGTACGGCTTATTCCCAAGAACTTTCAAGGCTAGAATCGAACCCGACGACAGTTAGATGTGTTAGTCTACCGTGAGTGTGCCCGCAACTCTGTGGAGGTTAGTTGAGGCGCAGAAGAACAGCGCGGAGCTGGCCTAGAATCCACCCCCAACCCCTGCATCCGACGCCGTGGGCCGAGAGAAGAAGCGACCGAAGCGTGCCCCTCCGGCGGCGTCCCCCGCACCGCTGTCCGAAGTGCCGGCATGGTTGTCCGTGGCCGGCGGCGCCGCGGTGCTCGGTGGTTTGACCATCGCGATGATGTGGTGGACCTGGGGCAAGTGGCCCGACGCGATCGTCGATTTCGGCCGCGAGCTGTACGTCCCTTGGCGATTGTCGGAAGGAGAGGTCCTGTACCGGGACGTGGCGCACTTTAACGGGCCGTTGTCCCAGTACGTCAACTCGGTATGGTTTCGCCTGTTCGGCGTGAGCCTCCGCACGCTCGCGCTGGCGAACCTGGCATTGTTCGGTGTCTCGGTCGCGCTCGTGTATGCGCTTGTGGCGCGGATCGCCAGCCGGGCGGTCGCTTTCGTGGCCTGCATCCTCTTCGTCCTTCTGTTCGGCTTCGCGCACTTCACGCTGTCGGGCAACTACAACTACATCTGTCCGTACTCGCACGAAGCGACGCACGGACTACTGTTGTCGCTGGCGGCCATGTATTTCCTGGGACGATTCGCGCGTCACCGGCGCGCGATGGACGTGGCCCTATGCGGCTTGTCGGTCGGCCTGGCGTTCCTGACCAAACCGGAGATTTTTGTCGCCGTCTTGCCTTCCACTTTGCTGGGAGTGGCGCTCGTGTTGTGGGACGAGCGGCCGACGCCCGCGCGGATCGCGTCGCGCGGTGGGGCGTTCTTGGCGGCGATGGTCGTGCCGCCGCTGGCGGCGTTCGGCCTGTTGTCGCTTGCCATGCCCGCCGGCGATGCGCTGGACGGCACGCTGGGCGGCACGCGGTGGTTGTTCAACTCGACCTTGACGTCGCAGCCTTTTTACCAGCAATCGGCGGGCGTGCTGGAACCGGCCGACAACCTGCGACGGATGGCCTTCATGGGCGGATGGTATGTGGTGTTCTTCGCGCCGCCCGTGGTTTTGGGCGTCGCGCTGCGAGGCCGGATGTGGCTGTGGTCCGCCGCGGCGGCGGCCGCCGACGTCGGGCTCTTGTGGTTTCTGCACTACCGCATTCCCTGGGCTGATCTGTTGCTTCCATTGCCGTTGGCGACGCTCGGCGTCGCGTGTGTCGCCGTCTATTGGTGGTCGCAAAGCGATGCCGCCGACCGGCCGCGCCTTGTGCTGGCGGTTTCGTTTACGCTTTTTGGGCTGTTGCTCCTGGCAAAGATCATTCTGAATGCGCGGATGTATCAGTACGGCTTCGTCCTGGCGGTGCCGGCCACTTTGATGCTGCTGGTGTTTTTGGTGGACTGGTTGCCTCGATGGCTCGACCGCCGCGGCCGCAGCGGCGCCCCCTTGCGGTTCGCCGTATTGGCCACCCTCGCCCTGATCACCTTTTGGCGCGGCGGCCATTCGAGCAGGAACTACGCGGCCAAGACCGTGCCCGTCGGCTCTGGCGGTGACGCGATCTGGTGCGACCGCCAGGGACGCAGCATGAACCTTGCGCTCGGCGAGATTGCCGGCTTTCCGGCCGAGGCGACATTCTCCGTCCTGCCCGAGGGCGTGATGCTGAATTACCTGTCGCGGCACACGAACCCGACGAAATACCTGTCTCTCATGCCGCCGGAAGTCATCATGTTCGGCGAGGATCGGATCATCGAGTCGTTCCGCGAGCACCCGCCGGACTTTCTCATCTGGACGGATGAAGACACACGGGGCTACGGCTATGAGCGGCTCGGCGTGGGTTACGGCGAACGCCTCGTCGATTGGTTGAGCAAACACTGCGAAGTGGTGAAGACAGGCCAGGGCGCCAACACGAACCTTAGCTTCGCGGTGCTCAAGTGGCGCGACGAAGAGGCGGCCGAGCCGTCAAATCCAGACGAGCGACCTCACTCTGCCGATGGCGACCGCGCGCGATAGTTCAGCTCGCCGCCAGCTTGCGCAGCACCGTCTGCAGAATGCCGCCGTTGCGATAGTAGTCGCGCTCGACCGGCGAATCGATCCGCACGGTCGCGTCGAACTCCGTGACTTTGCCGTCGGGCGCGCGAGCGCGGACCTTCAAATGGCTGCGCGGCTGCACGTTGTCATCCAGTCCAACGATGTCGATCATTTCGTCCCCCGTCAGGCCCAGCGACTGCCAGGTCTTCCCAGCGGGGAACTGCAAAGGCAGGATGCCCATGCCGACCAGGTTGCTGCGGTGGATGCGCTCGTAGCTGACGGCAATGACGGCCCGCACGCCCAAAAGCAGCGTCCCCTTGGCGGCCCAGTCGCGGCTGCTTCCGGTGCCGTACTCGGCGCCAGCCAGGGCCACGAGAGGCACCCCTTCTTCCTTGTATTTCATTGCCGCGTTGTAGATCGGCATGACCTGGCCGTCGGGCAGATGCCGCGTCACGCCCCCCTCGGTACCGGGCGCCATGAGATTGCGAATGCGGATGTTGGCGAAGGTGCCGCGGGTCATCACCCGGTCGTTCCCGCGCCGCGATCCGAAGCTGTTGAAATCGCGCGGGTCGACGCCGTGCTCGATGAGGTATTGCCCCGCCGGGCCCTTCACGGCGATCGATCCGGCGGGCGAGATGTGATCGGTCGTGATCGAATCGCCGAGCGCCACCAGGACCCGCGCGCCGGTGATCGGTTGGATCGGCGAGGCCTCCCGCTTGAGGTCCAACAAGAACGGCGGTTCCTGGATGTACGTGCTGTCCGCGTTCCACGGATAGAGATCGCTCGCCGATACGGCGATCTTGTTCCACCGCTCGTTCGCCTCGAACACGCCCGCGTACCGCGCGCGGAACATCTCGGGCCGCACCGCTTGCGCGACCGCCTCGTCGACCTCGCGCTGAGACGGCCAGACGTCCTTGAGGTACACCGGCGTGCCATCGCGGGCCTTGCCCAACGGCTCGTTCACCAGATCGACGTCCGTGGTTCCGGCCAAGGCGTAGGCCACGACCAGCGGCGGACTGGCGAGATAATTAGCTTTCACCAGCGGATTGATGCGGCCCTCGAAGTTGCGATTGCCGCTGAGCACCGCCGCCGCGACCAGGTCCCCTTTAGTCACGGCGTCGGCCACGGCCTCGGGCAAAGGACCGCTATTGCCGATGCAGGTCGTGCAGCCGTAGCCGACGGTGTGGAAGCCGAGCGCTTCCAAAGCGTCGGTCGTGCCGGCGCGCTCGAGATAGTCGGTGACGACGCGCGAGCCGGGGGCGAGACTCGTCTTCACGTACGGTTTGACGTGCAACCCCTTCTCGACAGCCTTCTTGGCCAACAGTCCCGCTCCGATCATGACCGAGGGGTTGCTCGTGTTGGTGCAACTGGTGATGGCGGCGATGACCACCGCGCCGTGGCCGATCTCGGTCGACGACCCGTTGTCGGCGACTGCCACCTTGCGATTCAACTCGGCCTCGCTCAAGGCGAATCCGCGCTCGCTGGCCGGCGCCACCAAGGAACGGTGAAAGGATTCCTTCATGGCCCCCAGCGGCACGCGGTCTTGCGGCCGTTTCGGGCCGGCCAGGCTGGGCTCGACCGTGCCCAGGTCGAGTGAAATCCGCTGGCTGAATTTCGGGGCCGGCGTCTGGTCGGTGCGGAACAGGCCCTGCTCCTTGGCATAGCGTTCAACGAGCTGGACTTCGGCGTCCGTGCGGCCGGTCAGCCGCAGGTAGGTGAGCGTCTCGTCGTCGATGGGGAAAAAGCCCATCGTGGCGCCGTACTCGGGCGCCATGTTGCCGATCGTGGCGCGGTCGGCCAGCTTCATGCTCGTCACGCCGGGACCGAAGAACTCGACGAACTTGTTGACGACGCCCGCTTTGCGCAGAATCTGCGTCACCGTCAGCACAAGGTCCGTCGCCGTGGTGCCCGGCGGCAACCGGCCCGTCAACTCGAAGCCAACGACCTCGGGCAGCAGCATGTAGAGAGGCTGGCCGAGCATCACGGCCTCGGCCTCGATGCCGCCGACGCCCCAACCCAGAACGCCCAAGCCGTTGATCATCGTCGTGTGACTGTCGGTGCCGACGAGCGTGTCGGGCACGGCGACGTCGCCTTGGGGGTCTTTGCGGAGAAAGACGCCCTTGGCCAGGAACTCGAGGTTTACTTGGTGCACGATCCCCACGGCCGGCGGCACGACGCGGAAGTTGTCGAAGGCCTTCTGGCCCCAGCGGAGGAACTCGTAGCGCTCGCGGTTGCGGCCGAATTCAAGATCGACGTTGAGCGCCAGGGCATTCGCCTCGCCGAACCGATCGACTTGCACCGAATGGTCGATTACCAGGTCGACGGGAATGAGCGGGTTGATCCGTTTCGGGTCGCCGCCCAAGTGCTTCATCGCGCCGCGCATGGCGGCCAGATCGACGACGCACGGCACGCCGGTGAAGTCCTGCAGCACGACGCGGGCCGGCTTGAAAGGGATCTCGACGCCCTCGGTCGAGGTGGTCGCCCAGTGGGCCAACGACTGGACGTCGGTTTCTGTGACCTCGTATCCATCGCAGGTCCGCAGCGCCGCCTCGAGCAGCAAGCGGATGGAAAAGGGGAGGTCTGTCGCGCGGCACAGGCCTTGGTCCTCGAGGCGGGACAACCGGTAGATGCCGGCCTGCCCCGCTCCTGTGTCGAACGTGCCCCGCGCCCCGAAGGGATCGTGTTTTCGCGACTTGGTGACCATGGCCGACGGGCCCTCGACCGGAAAATGGGGCTGCTTGTCACGCTCTAGCGCGGATTTTAGCAGGCGCGGCGCGGTTTGTCTGGGGGGCGGATAACAGGCCCAGGGCCATTCTGTTTTCAAAATGGCGAGGCGGGAAAATGGACTGGCTCCGAGCATAAACAGCGCAAGTCCTTTCAGACCAACGTTGCGTCTCGGTGCCTGTCCCACTTTCCCGCCGGTGCGCCGCCGGCAAGCTTGAATCTGTGAACGGCCCTGATAACAGGCCGATCCGGCACGACCGGCCGATTCGGGCGGCCGGTCGCTTGTGCCGATTTGACCGCGGAAGCGGAAAAACTAGAGTTGCTTGCCCCTTCTCGGTGAGCGGTTCGCGGCGTTGCGCGGCAGCCTCTGTGGCTGGCCGCGCGCAAGGCCGATCCTTGCTTCGATGTTCCTTCCACCTGGGCTCCTGGGGAACCTCTTGCGCTATGTCTGAAACGCAAAAATCGCCGACCGCCGACGAACTATCGCAAGACGATCTACTGAAGCGACTAGCCGGACACGGCACCACCGACGACGACTTGGACACGTGGGCCAGCGTCGCCGCCACGCAGCCCGAGGCCGAGACGGCGGGCGGCGTCGTCGAGCCGGAAGCCCCGGAGGGCGAGGCAACGCCGCCGGTGGAGCAGCGGGTCGATCAGAAGCTCGACCTGTTGTTGAACCGCATCAATCAGCTTCGCGTCGGCGGTGCGCCCAGCGCGACCGGAGCGCCATCAGTGCCTTTGACGAAGGACAGCAACACGTTCGTCCCTCTCGAGCCTTCGAGCTGGGGACAAGCGCAAGTCACCGAGGCGGAAGTCGAAGAGCTGTGCATGAAATATCTGCTGGCCTGCGGCTGCGCCACGGGCGTCGAGGTCGCCGACCAGGCGAAGCTGCCGTTCAAGCTTATCGAGGGGCTGCTGCGGCAATTGAAGGCCGACCAGTTGCTCTACTATCGTGGGACGGCCACGATGGGGGACTATCAATATCAACTCACGGATATGGGCCGCGAACGAGCCCGCCGCTACGCGGATCATTGCACTTACTTCGGCTCGGCGCCGGTGTCGCTATCGGACTACATCGATAGCGTGACGTTGCAGTCGCTCACGAACCAGCATCCCTCGAGCGAAGACCTGCACAACGCCTTCTCCGATTTGCTCTTGGACAAGCGGATGCTCAACCGCCTCGGCCCGGCCATCAACTCGGGCCGCGGGTTGTTCCTCTACGGTGCGCCGGGCAACGGCAAGACGAGCATCGCCGAGCGCGTCACCGGCGCGTTCGGACCGTATATCTGGATTCCGCGAGCCATCGGCGTCGACGGCGAGATCATCCGTCTGTACGACCCCAGCAACCATTACCAGGCGCCGCTGGAGCGCGGCGAAGGCCTGATCAATGAAGATCGCATCGACCGCCGCTGGATTCGCGTCCGCCGGCCGACGATCGTCGCCGGCGGCGAGCTCACCATGTCCGCCCTGGAAGTGACGCTCAATAGCGCCACGGGCATCAGCGAGGCCCCGCTGCAATTGAAGAGCAATTGCGGCACGCTGGTGATCGACGACTTCGGTCGGCAGCGGATGAGCACCGACGAGCTGTTGAATCGGTGGATCGTGCCACTGGAAAAGCGGTACGACTTCCTCAATCTGCCCAACGGCAAAAAGGTGCAGGTCCCTTTCGATCAGCTCATCATTTTCTCGACGAACCTCGAGCCCAAGGACCTGGTCGACGACGCGTTTCTACGTCGTATCCCGTACAAGATCGACGTGTCCGATCCGTCGGAGCAGGACTTCCGCGAGCTTTTCAAGATGCTCGCGCCCAAGATGGGCTTCGCGTACAGCGACGAAGCGATCGACTACCTGATCAAGACGCACTATCGGCCCGTCAATCGCCCGTTCCGTTGTTGCCAGCCGCGCGACCTGCTGTTGCAGATTCGCAATTTCTGCCATTACCAGAACCAGCCGCTGGAAATCACCCACGAGAACCTGGACTTCGCGGTGGCCAACTACTTCGCCATTATGTAAGGGGGGGCGGGCATCCTGGTTCGCCTTCCGCGGCAGCGTGGCGCATCGTTGTAGGAGCCAACTCCCGTTGGCGATCTGCCTTCGATTCCGGTCGGCGACGGGAGTCGCCTCCTACAAACGCGCGTGGCAACCACCCCGAAACGCCGCCATTGACCGCACCGCGCGACAGGATACGCTTGTGTTGCGGTCGCCTTGCCCGACGCGCAAACCACTCCACGATCGCTTTAGGCTAACGGAACATGCAGACTCAATTGGCAGTGCTGGGCGGGGGGCCGGGCGGCTATGCGGCGGCGTTCATGGCCGCCGACCTGGGAATGGATGTCGTCTTGGTCGAGGCCGATCCGCGGTTGGGCGGCACCTGCCTGCTGCGCGGCTGCATTCCCTCGAAGGCCCTGTTGCACGTCGCCCGCGTGCTGGAAGAGGCCCGCGAAATGGCCGAGTGGGGCGTCGCCTTCAATCAGCCGAAGCTCAAGATCGAGGCGATGCGGGCCCGCAAGGAAAAGGTCATCGAGACGCTCTCGGGCGGTCTGCGGCAATTGGCCAAGCAGCGCAAGGTCCGCGTTGTCCACGCCCGCGCCGTCTTCGAAAGCTCGCAGTCCCTGGTGTTGATGGGCGGTGACCCGTCGACCTATGAAGGTGACCGGCTGGCCTTCGAACACTGCATCCTGGCCACCGGCAGCGTGCCGGCCAAGATTCCCGCTTTCGACCTGGCAACCGATCGCGTGATGGATTCGACCGGCGCGCTCGCGCTACCGGACATCCCCAAGAGTCTGCTCGTGGTCGGTGGCGGCTACATCGGGCTGGAGCTGGGCACCGTCTACGCCGAGCTGGGGACGGAAGTCACGGTCGTCGAGTTGACGAGCGGTCTCTTGCCCGGCGCCGACCGCGACCTGGTGCGGCCGCTGGCGAATCGTCTGAAGGAGCGGTTCAAGGCGATCCTGCTCGACACGAAGGTCGCTTCGCTCGCGGACAAAAAGGACTCGCTCGAAGTCGAGCTGGAAGGCAAGGACGGCAAGCGCAAGGAGAGTTTCAGCCGCGTGCTGGTCTCGGTGGGGCGCAAGCCGAATAGCGCCGGATTGGGACTGGAAAACACGCAGGTCGAGCTCGACAAGCGCGGCTTTGTGACCGTCGACCGGCAACAGCGCACCGCCGATCCGAAGATCTCGGCCATCGGCGACGTGGCGGGCGAGCCGATGCTCGCGCACAAGGCCACGCACGAGGGCAAAGTCGCCGTCGAGGCCCTGCTGGGCGAGTCGGCCGAGTTCGACGCCTTGGCCATTCCAGCCGTGGTGTTCACCGATCCCGAGATCGCCTGGGCCGGGCTTACCGAGGAGCAGGCCCAGCGCGACGGCCGCGAGATCGAGGTCGCCCGCTACCCGTGGGCCGCGATCGGCAAGGCGCAGGCACTGGGCCGAACGGAGGGGGTCACAAAGCTGGTGATCGACCCGCACAGCGAACGGATCCTCGGGATCGGCATCTGCGGCGTCAATGCGGGCGACTTGATCAGCGAGGGCGTGCTGGCGATCGAGATGGGCTGCACAGTCCGCGACATCACCGAGTCGATCCACCCGCACCCCACGCTCAGCGAGACGATCGGCGCGGCCGGCGACGTGTATTTCGGCCTGGCGACGGAAATCTATCGCCCGCGCCGCGAAGCACAAAAGGCGTGACGCGCGCGGCCGGCTGTGATATCGTCTCTGCAGTCGCGGTCGGGAGGGCGAGGCTCCCGCCGAGCCGCGCGCCGAGAGCCGGCTCAGCAGGAGCTTCGCCCTCCCAAACACGCCATCCGCGCCCAGAAAGCTCATCTACCACGCCTAAGCACACGCCATGGCCACCAATTCCACAGTCCGCGACCTGTCGACAAAGCACCGCCCAGTATCCGATCTGTTCCCGCGTGCCGACACCGCCGAAGCTTGCGCGCGATACCGTCTGACCGACGAGCAGATCGCGTTCTACGACGAAAATGGCTATCTCTCCGGCATCCAGATACTGGACGACGCCCAAGTCGACGCGCTGCGGGCGGAATTGCAGGAGCTGTTCGACCCGGCGCATCCAGGCCACCATTTGTTCTACGAGTACCACTCGAACGAATCGGCCGATCCGAGCCACGTGCTGTTCCATGCATTGGGCGCGTGGCGGATCATGCCGGGCTTTCACGACTTGCTGTGGAACCCGGCGTTCACGGTGCCGGCCGCGCAGTTGCTCGGCGGGGCGGTGCGCTTCTGGCACGACCAGTTGTTCTGCAAGCCGGTCCACCACGGCGGCGTGGTCGCCTTTCACCAGGACTATTCTTACTGGACCCGAACACAGCCGATGGCCCACCTCACCTGCTGGATCGGGCTGGATGACGCGACGAGCGACAACGGCTGCCTGCAATACATCCCCGGCAGCCATCGCTTTAGCCTGCTGCCGATCACTGGCATCGCCGGCGGCATGGAAGCGGTCCGCGAGGTGCTCACGCCCGAGCAGCTTGCCAGGTTCCAGCCGTTCGCCGTCGAATTGAAGAAGGGGCAGTGCGCGTTTCATCACCCGCTGATGATCCACGGTTCGTACGAGAACCGCACGGACCGGCCGCGGCGTGCGGCGGTGGTGAACGCGTTCCGCGACGGCGTCGCATCGGCCTCGGACAAGCCGCTCTTGGAAGGCGTGCCGCCGATCCCGCCCGGCCAAAAGATGGGCGGGCAATTCTTTCCGCTGCTCTGCGATCCGGCGGTCTTATAGTGCGCTGAGATTCAGGACAGGAGAACGGGAGGGCGAAGACACTGCTGAGCCGTCTTGTTCTCGCGCGGCAGCGGCTCGGCGGGAGCCTCGCCCTGCCTCGCCCTCCCGGGTCTCGCACGCAGCATGCTTTCCGCGGCAATCCTCCGTCGAAAAAATGCCCCGTGTCGATGTCCGAAAACGGCCAGATGCCGGGTGCCCGCCGCGGTAGAATCCGGGCATGGAGATCGACCACGACGTCTGCTATCGAGCCCTGCTGGCCCGCGATACCCGCTTCGACGGGCTGTTCTTCGTTGGCGTGAAGACGACGGGCATCTACTGCCGCCCCGTCTGCACGGCGCGGACGCCGGGCCGCGACCGGTGCCGGTTCTTCACCAGTGCCGCCCTGGCCGAGAAGGAAGGCTTTCGCCCTTGTCTGCGGTGCCGGCCTGAGTTGGCCCCCGGCCAGGCGCCCATCGACGCGGTGCGGACCGTGGCGCGGGTGGCCGCATCGCGGATCGAGGCCGGCGAGCTGAATAACGGCGGCGGCATCGACCAACTCGCTGACGATTTGGGATTGAGCTCGCGGCAGCTTCGCCGCGCCATGCGGCAGGAGTTCGGCGTGTCGCCCGTCGAATTGGCCCAGACGAAGCGTCTGCTGTTGGCCAAGCAGTTGTTGGCTGAAACCGATCTGCCGATCATCCGGGTCGCGTTCGCCAGCGGCTTTGCGAGCGTGCGGCGGTTCAACAACTTGTTCCGCGCCCACTATCGGCTGACGCCCTCGACGATGCGGCGTTCGGCCCGCGGTTCGACGGCGGACGATCGGCTGCGGCTGCGATTGGATTACCGTCCGCCGTACGCGTGGAGGCCACTCTTGCGGTTCCTCGCCGGCCGCGCCACGGCGGGCGTGGAGTGCGTCAGCGGGAACGCCTATTTGCGGACCGTGTCAATCGGCCGCGATCGGGGCTGGATTCGCGTCGAGCCAGAACCGGGTCGCAACGCGCTCTCGGTCGAGGTGGCGACCGAGCTTGTGCCAGTTTTGCCGGCCATCCTGGCGCGCCTGCGGAACTTGTTCGATCTGGACGCGCGGCCCAACGTCATCGCCGCCGATTTGCGGGGCGATCCGCGGCTGGCACGCATCGTCAAGAGAGCACCCGGCATGCGCGTGCCCGGCGCGATGGACGGGTTCGAGCTGGCGGTGCGGGCGATCCTGGGTCAGCGGGTGTCGGTCAAAGGGGCGACGACGCTGGCCGGCCGGCTGGCGGCCGCATTCGGCGAACCGATCGACGCGCCGCTTGCGTGCCTGAACCGGATCGCGCCGACGGCCGAGCGCCTGGCGCAGGCGCGCCCGTCCGAATTGACCAACCTTGGCATCGCGCCGCCGCGGGCCGAAAGCGTTCTGGCGCTCGCCCGGGCCGTGGCGGCGCACGAAATCGACCTCTGGCCCGGCCTTGACCCCGAGGGCGTTGCCCGGCGGCTGGCCGAGTTGCCGGGGATCGGCGCGTGGACAGCCGGCTACATCGCGATGCGGGCGCTCCGCTGGCCGGATGCGTTCGCCGACGGCGACCTGGGCCTTCTGAAAGCGGCGGGCCTGAAATCGCCGCGGGCGCTGCGCGACGCTTCGCAAGCCTGGCGGCCGTGGCGGGCCTACGCGGCCATGTATTTGTGGGAAAGTCTTCATTCTGTCGATAAGGAATCGATCAATGGAAAAGCTCACGCAATATAGCCTTGTTCCAAGCCCGCTCGGCGATTTGCTGGCCACCTCGGATGGGATGTTTCTGATCGGTCTGCACATCGTGGACTCCCGTCGGGGTCGGACTCCGCTGCCCGAATGGCGCCGCGCGGACGAGCCGTTCCGCGAAGTGCGGCGGCAACTGGAGGACTACTTCGCCGGCCGCCTGCGCAATTTCGACCTGCCGCTAAAGATGGAAGGGACGCCGTTCCAGAAGCGCGTGTGGCGGGAACTCGTGCGGATTCCGTTCGCCGCGACGATCAGCTACGCCGAGCTCGCCCGCCGCGTCGGTCAACCGGGCGCGGCCCGCGCGGTCGGCGCGGCGAACGGCCGCAACCCGATCGGCATCATCGTGCCGTGCCACCGTGTGATCGGCGCCGACGGGTCGCTGACCGGCTACGGCGGCGGGTTACCGAACAAACGCTGGCTCTTGGAACACGAGCGGATGGCGTGCCTGGGGCTCGCCGAGCCGGCGGCTGCCGTTGCCACCGACGCGTAGGCTGTGAGCACCATCGTTCGGTTGGCCAACCGTGCTCGCAGCGCACCCTACAAGCGTCGCGCGGCGTGAATCTCGCGCGAGTGCGTCATGTCGCGCGGCGTGACCGGGCGGACTTGCGATACTTCGAGCGTGACGACCGCCGTGGTATGACCGTCGAGCGCGACGAACTCCACCTCGTAGGCGTCCCCATCGGCATATGCGTGCACGATCGTCCCTACGTCGCCAGCCTCCAAGCCCTCGTCAGGCAAGCGAGCCGTCAGCACGACCCGATCGTGTTCTTTGAGTGGGATCGTCGTTCTTTCTCCCACGGATACGCTCTGACCAATCGCGGGATTTGGCTGCCGTGATCGACGATCCAGACGGTTCTCGCCCGCGGCGAGCTCCCGCCGGGCGTCACAAGGGCTCCATCCACAAGATACTTCCGTCCGTGACGAGACTCCACGCTTTGCGACTTGGTGCCAGGGCCGTTCACAGATTCAAGCTGGACGGCGGCGGGCGGGAAAGTGGGACAGGCACCGAGACGAAACGTTGGTCTGAAAGGGCTTGCGCTGTTTATGCTCGGAGCCAGTCCCATTTTCCCGCCTCGCCATTTTGAAAAACAGGATGGCCCTGGACTTGGTGCTCTTCGGCCACGCGGCGCAGGGCGGCCGCAAGTTCGTCCCCCTTTTCAACCCGGAAGCCCAATGCCGTGAAGAATCTCGCCTTCGGAGCGCCGTCCGCGTGAAGAGGATTTAACAAATACTCGACGACCTTCTCGCGAGTCACCGCGGCCTGCTCAACGTGAGGGAGCTTCACGCGCGTGGCACTTTCGTCTACGGGAGGCCGTCGGGCACCTCGCGCGGCTCATCAAACACCCGCCAGCGGCCCGGCGGCACGTCGGCGAAGGCTTCCTGGAAGCGCTCGCCGTGGGGCGGGTCGCCGGCCAGGCTGCGGATGAAGATGCCGACCACTTGCTCCGGGTACTGCCGGGCGAGTTGGCCGTAGATTTCCGGGTCGCGCTGGCCGGAATCGCCCACCAGCGCGAAGCGGCGGCCGGGGAGCGTGTCGATGATCGCGGAGATAGCCAGCCGCTTGGCCGTGCCGCGCAGGCTGGGGCGCAGCGTGCGGCCCTCCTTCCAGCGGAAGTGCCGCATGTGGAACGTGCCGCCGGGGAAGCCGTGGCCGGCGAGGAAGTCGGCCAAGGGCGCGAAGAGCTGCCAAGGGCTGCGCGACACGTAGTGGAACGCGGCGCCCGCCGCGCCCCACCGCGCGTACAGCTCGGCCATGCCGGGCACCGCCTCGAAGGCGCGCAGGAACGTCTGGCGGAAGAGCAGCCGCCGCTCGCCGACGTGCGAGATTTTGATCGTATCGTCGATGTCGGAGACGACCGACAGGCCGGAAGCCCCCAAGAGGTGCACGGCGCCGGCGCAGGCGCGCTCGTCGCCCGGTGGCAGGAGCGCCTCGTAGGGCAGCCAGCAGTCGCCCGGTGCGGCATCCTCACTGGCGCCAATCACGTCGGACGGAAGGCGCAGCGCGTCGGTGACATGTCCGTTGGGGGCCGACGGCCCGAGCGCGTACGACTTCTCGCCAACGCGGACGTTCACCACCTTCCCGCCCCGGTTGTCGACCAGGAAGGCCCGCATCCGCTCGTTGAATAGCGCGGCCTCGGCGCCGGCCGGCTCGACGCCCAACAGCCCGCGAACCATGGCCAGCACCACGGCGCGGCGGCGCGAGTCCTCCTCCGGCCGGTAAACCCAGCCGTGGATCGGCACGTGCCACTGGCCCGCCGCACGGTCGAAATGGCCGATCGTGGGGAAAAAGATTACCCGCTCGTCCTGCTCGATGTTGGGCTGGGATTTGTGGGGCATGCTTGCGACGTCTCAGCGAGCCGAGGGGTTTATCCCCTCGGTCTTACGTTAACCATCGTCGTTCGGCGCCGGAGTTTTGCACTCGCCGCGTGGCCGCGGCGGCTAAGCGGGTCACTGCCGGCCGGCTTGCACACCGCTGCCGGTTGCCTGCTGCCCTGCTGCCGGCTTTCCTGCTAACATGACGGACCGGCATTTCGTTTGCAGCCCCGTGTTCTCGCAGGGAGTCGCGGCGCCCCAGTCTCGCCGTCCGCGTTTCGCCTCCCAAAAACCAACCAAGAATCATTCCATGAATCGCGTGCTGGCGTTGGTGCTGGGCGGGGGTCGTGGGCAGCGGCTCTACCCGCTCACTAAGTTCCGCTCGAAGCCGGCCGTGCCGCTGGGGGGCAAGTACCGGCTGATCGACATCCCCATCTCCAACTGCATCTCCAGTGGCCTCAAGCGCATCTATGTCCTTACGCAGTTCAATTCGGTCAGCTTGCACCGGCACATTCGCCGCGCCTACAACTTCGATTCCTTCAGCGGCGGGTTCGTCGAAATCCTCGCCGCCCAGCAAACGCTCGACGCCTCGGACTGGTACCAGGGCACGGCCGACGCGGTGCGGCAGAACCTCCGCTACATCCAGCAGCCCGCCATCGACCACGTGCTGGTGCTGTCGGGCGACCAATTGTACCGCATGGATTTCCGGCGGATGCTGTCGGCCCACCATGACTCGCGCGCGGACGTGACGATCGCCGCCCTGCCCGTCGATCGGCAGGCCGCCGCCGGCTTCGGCATCATGCGGGTCGATGATGCGGGGCGCGTGGTGGGCTTCCTGGAAAAGCCCAAGACCCTCGAAGAGCTGAAGCTGGTGCGGACCGATCCGGCGTGGATCGACCGCCAGGGCGTGGCCAGCCGCGGCCGCGAGTGCCTGGCCAGCATGGGCATCTACCTGTTCAACCGACGGACGCTCGTCGATTTGTTGACCAAGACCGACTACCACGATTTCGGCAAGGAAATTTTCCCCGCCTCGATCCGCACGCAGAAGGTGCAGGTGTACCTGTTCGACGGCTATTGGGAAGACATCGGCACGATCAAGTCGTTCTACCAGGCGAACCTGGACCTGGCCGCGCCGGAGCCGCCTTTCCCGCTGACCTCGGCCGTGCAGCCCATCTACTCGCACGCGCGGTTTCTGGCCCCGTCGCGGATCGGCGGGGCCACGATCAAGCAAAGCCTGCTGGCAGACGGTTGCGACATCGGCGAAGGGGCGGTGATCGAAAACAGCGTCGTCGGCCTCCGCTGCCAGATCGGCAGCAACTGCACCATCCGCGACTCGATCCTGATGGGAGCCGACTTCTACCAGACGCCCGACGACCTGGCCGCCGACCTCGCGGCCGGGCAGCCGCCGATCGGCATCGGCGCTGAAACCGTGATCGAGGGGGCGATCCTCGACAAGAACTGCCGCGTGGGCCGCGGCGTGCGGATCGCCAACGACCGGCACGTCGAGGACTCGCCCGAGACGCCGCAAGCGCTTGTGCGCGACGGCATCGTGGTGGTGCCGAAGGAGGCAGTGCTACCGGACAACTGGCGGCTGGCGTAGGTGCGCTCTCGCGCACCGGAATCCGCGGTTGACGGTTCAATCGGTGCTCGCAGAGCGTCTCGGGTGCCAATGCCATGGCGCCAGGAGCCGCGGCTTGGCGGGAGCCTCGCCCCCTCCCCCTCCCGAACGTGCCATCTCTCCGTGGCAGCGGCCTACAAAAACCCTTGCAGCACCTCGGCCGGCGCGGGCCCGTAGTGCGACGGCGTCAGCGACGCGCTCGCCCGGCCCTGGCTCAAGCCCCGCATGGCCCCGGAATAGCCGAACAGGTTCGCCAGTGGCGCCTGGGCCTCGATCACCGTGTCGCGGCCCCGCGGCGAAGTGTGCGTGATAACCGCGCGGCGCTGCTGCAAGTCGGCCACGAAATCGCCCATGTACTCCTCCGGCACGACGATATCGAGCTTCATGATCGGCTCCAAAAGCACGACGCCTGCTGCCTCGAGTGCCTTGTGGAACGCGTCGGCCGCCGCCCGGCGGAACGCCAGGTCGTTCGATTCCCCCTCGCGCCACTCGCCCCCCAATACGGTGATTTTCGCCTTCATCAGCGGGAATCCG
Organism: Planctomycetia bacterium; assembly: GCA_016191115.1. Lineage (GTDB taxonomy): Bacteria > Planctomycetota > Planctomycetia > Pirellulales > JACPPG01 > JACPPG01. The sequence goes on from JACPPG010000078.1 coordinate 16,798, forward strand.
AGCGATCCGCCACCCTGGGCCTGCTGCGTCAGCACCTCAAGGGCCGCGGCCAGAAACGCCGGCGGCACGCCATCGCCCGCCTGGCTCGTGACGGTGACCGCCTGCGAACCCTCGAACGGTTCCAGCCGGATCTTCACCTTGGCAAACAGCGCCTGCCCGCCGATCGCCTGGTGGCATTCCCCCGCGACTTCAACCGCCTTCTCGACCGTCTCGCGATAGCTGACGCGCGGTTTGTGGACCCGCACGTTCAGCCGATAATCGCGCAACAGCACGTTCTTGACTCGCTCCAGGTGCAGCTCGCCCATGCCGCTGATCAACGTCTGGCCCGTCTCCTCGCTTTCCCGCGCCCGAAACGTCGGGTCTTGCCGCTTGTACATCTCCAGCGCGTCGGCCAGCTTCTTGCGCTCCGCCGAACTCTCCGGCTCGATGGCCATCGAGATCACGGTCTCGGGAAACGTGATCGATTCCAGCAGGATCGGCTCTTTGGGATCGCACAGCGTGTCGCCGGTGACCGAGTGCCTTAGACCGATAATGCCCACGATGTCCCCCGCCTCGACGCGTTCGACTTGCTCGCGGCGGTCGGCCTGCAAGTGCCAAAGCTGGCTGATGTTTTCCTTCTTGTCGCTGCGCGGATTGTAAGCCCGGCTGTTCGCCTTCAATTCGCCCGAATAGACGCGTATGTAGTGCAGATCGCCGTGCTTGTCGGCCTGGATCTTGAACACCAGCCCGCAGAAGGGCTGGTCGAGCGTGGGTTTGCGCGTCAGGCGCACGTCGGGTTTCTCGGGATTCGTGCCCTCGACCGCGGGCAGGTCGGCCGGGCTCGGCAGATACCAGGCCACCGCGTCCAAGACCGGTTGCACCCCCGCATGGTCCAAGGCCGAACCGCACACGACGGGCACCACGAAATTGTGAATCGTCGCCGTGCGGATGACCCGGCGAATCAACTCCTCGGGCACGTCCTCCTCGGCCAAAAGCAGCTCGCCCAATTCGTTCGAGTAGTCGAAGAGCCGGTCGAGCATCCGGCCGCGCCACTCGTCAGCGCCGGCTTCAAGCTCGGCGGGAATGTCGCTTTCGGCGACTTCGGCCCCCTGGCTTTCCTCGCTGAAGGTGAGCATCTTGCGACGCACCAGGTCGATGACGCCTCGAAAAGCGTCGGGCATGTGGGGCGGGCCCACGCCCGCCGGAATCTGGATGGCCAAGGGATGCCCGTCGAGGCGATTGCGGATCTCCTCGAGCGTGCCGTAGAAGTCGGCCCCCTCGCGGTCCATCTTGTTGATGAAGGCGATCCGCGGGACGTGGTACCGGTCCGCCTGCCGCCACACCGTCTCGCTTTGGGCCTCCACCCCTTCGCGGGCACTGAACACCACCACGCCCCCGTCCAGCACGCGCAGACTGCGTTCCACCTCGGCCGTGAAGTCGACGTGACCGGGCGTATCGATCAGGTTGACCACCACGTCCTTCCAGCGAAAGGTGACGCAGGCGGCGTTGATCGTGATGCCGCGCTCCTGCTCCTCGGGATCGAAGTCGGTGACGGTCGTCCCCTTGTCGACGTCCCCCATGCGGTGCGTGGTCCCGCTGTAGTACAGCATCCGCTCGGTGAGCGTGGTCTTGCCCGCGTCGATGTGGGCAATGATGCCGATGTTGCGGAGATCGGTAAGCTTGCGGGCCATGGCTGGCTAACGGCGGGGCGGGGCGATGATGGATTAGAGAATGATGCTAAGAATGGCCGCGGCGCACAAGGTTTCTACGCACGTTGCGTCCCGTCGGGCGCAAAAACAACGCCGTGCCCGGGGCCCGGAGGCCGCGGGGCACGGCGAACATCAATTTCGGGTTTTTACCAGGCGAAGTGGGCAAAGGCCTTGTTGGCGTCGGCCATGCGGTGGACGTTTTCGCGGCGCGAGACGGCGGCGCCTTCGCGGTTGTAGGCCGCGGCCAACTCCTCGGCCAGCTTCTCGTGCATCGGTCGCCCCTTCTTTTCGCGGACTGCCAACAAAAGCCAGCGAATGGCCAGCGACTGCTGGCGATTGCGGTTCACCTGCATCGGCACCTGGTAGGCGGCGCCGCCGACGCGCTTCGAGCGGACTTCCACCTCGGGCTTCACGTTGCTCACGGCTTGCGTGAAGACGTCGATCGGCTCGGCGTCCTTCACCTTGTCTTTGATGATGTCGAGCGCTCGGTAGAACACCTGCTGCGCGACGCTCTTTTTCCCGTCGTGCATCAGGCAGTTGATGAACTTGGCGGCCAGCAGCGATCCGTGACGCGGATCGGGTACAAGCGATTTGCGGCTGGCAGTAATGCGGCCCATGATCGTTCCTGGTTGCTTTTTCTGTCCAGCGAGCCGCCGGGTTTATCCCGGCGGTCTCTCCGATGTCACTCTAGCCTCTGGCCTGTCGCCTCAAGCCTGGTTTCCGATGTCACTCTAGCCTGTGGCTGTCACCTCGGGCCTGATCCTACGACTTCTTCGCCCCGTACAAGCTCCGCGATTGCTTGCGGCCGGTTACTCCCAGCGTATCCAACGCGCCGCGGACGACGTGGTAGCGCACGCCGGGCAGGTCGCGCACCCGGCCGCCGCGCACGAGCACGATCGAGTGCTCCTGCAGGCTGTGCCCTTCGCCGGGGATATAGACCGTGACTTCCTTGCCGTTGGACAGGCGGACGCGGGCGATCTTCCGCAGCGCCGAGTTCGGCTTCTTCGGCGTCATCGTCTTGACCTGCAGGCACACGCCGCGCTTTTGCGGGCAGCGGTCCAAGACCGGCGACTTGCTGAACTTGCGCGGCTGACGCCGCCCTCTTTTCACAAGCTGATTGATCGTGGGCATGCGGAATCTCTTCGGTCTCACCGGGCCAGGCGGCGGTTTGCTCGCCGGCGCGGCAGCGACCCTCAATGGGCCACAATAGCTTTGAGGCGAACCGCTTAGAGTACCCAATCGCCGCCGCCTGTCAAGGCGAGGGAAGGGGCGGTCAAGGGGGCGGTAGTGCGTCGGCTTCGCTGTCCAGCCCGGCGTTCCGGCCGGGTATGATAGGGGCATGGAAGAAAAGCGCCCGCGATTTGCGAAAGCTCATTCTCAGGAGCACGCAGACGAGTATCTTCGGCACGGCTGGATTCTTCGGCACGAGTTTCGTGCGCCGGGGGATGCTCAGCCTTACGAATACGTGCTGGAATGGACCCAAGACAGCGAAGCGCCAATATTCGCGTTCCCGAACCCCAACAGCCCCGCCCAGGATTTCCAATCGAGGGATTCTTCGCTTCAAACTGGCGTACTACCGGAAGCCTGTGGCGACCGCTTCGGGGATGCCGCACAGTGAGCTGGTGCTGACTCGATCGCGCATGTTCTGGGCATGAGCGGCCGCAACGGCGCTTGGGAGAACCAAACCCGTGCTTGACGTCCTAATCGTGGCTCCGCATCCCGACGATGCCGAATTGGGAATGGCCGGGACCATTCTCCGCTTCAAGGCGGACGGGTGGCGGGTGGGCATTCTCGATCTGACCAGCGGCGAGCCGACGCCGCACGGCTCGCCCGAGATCCGCGCCCGCGAGACGGCCGCCGCCAGCAAGATCCTCGAGATCGACTGGCGCGAGAACCTGGGCCTGGAGAACCGGCGGCTGGAAGCCACGCTCGATGCCCGCGCCCAGTTGGCCGGCGTCTTTCGCACGGTGCGGCCGCGGCTGATCTTCGCCCCGTATTGGGTCGACTCGCACCCCGACCACGTGGCAGCGACCCAGCTCATCGAAGCGGCCCGCTTCTGGTCCAAGCTCACCAAGACCGATCTGGCCGGCGACCCGTTCTATCCCGAACGCATCCTGTACTACTACTGCGTGCACTTGCGGGTCGTGGACCCGCCGGCGTTTGTCGTTGATATCAGCCCGCACTGGCGCGCGAAGCAAGCGGCACTGGAGTGCTATCACAGCCAGTTCATCGCCCAGCGGAAGCCGCCCACGGTGATCGACCGCATGCGCGACCAGGCGGCCTACTGGGGCTGGTCGATCGGCGTCGACTACGGCGAGCCCTTTGCCAGCCGCGAGCCGATCGGGTTCACCAGCTTGCGCGACCTCGTCTGAAGCAAGCGTCGGGTGCCAAGATTCCCGCGAGCATCTGAACTGCCGCGCGATAGAACCGCCGGGCTAAACCCGGCGGCTCGCTGAAAATTGCCGATTGAGCGCCGTCAGCGGCGCTCTTTCTCCCGCCAGTAGCGAGCCTGCGGGTTTACCCCGGAGGTCCTCCCCGGAGGTCCCCGCGCTGCATCATTTCGTCCTCCCATCCCGCCGCTGTGCGCTGCGCAATCGGGGAGCCGCGATGCGTCGGCTTAAGTTGGAGAAATCGTAATGGTTGTGCCGATATGGTCAGCGTTGTCACGCCGCGCGCCGGCGCATCGGCCGCGCGTGGGCCGCCGACCGATATACCCCACTAGCGAGAGAGCGCCCTGGGTCGGGCGATTACGCTGCGCCCCTGGATTGCCCCGCAGTGCGAAGGAGGACGTCCGTCGTGGCCCAAGACATCAACGTGCTGGCGCTGGTCAAGGGCGTCGAGCGGTACGTGTTCTTGTACGACGACGCCAGTCGCGCCGCGACGCTGCGCGTGCTGGGGCGATTCGCCTCGAACCCGGACCTGAGCTTTTCCTGGTATGACGCCGCCGTGTTGAGCCAGCGGATTCGGCAGGAAAGCCAGAAAGCGCCCCCGGCCCACCACCGCTTCAGCCTGCCGCTGCCGACCGACGGCGACGAGCAGCTTTAGAAGCGCGATTAACATACGTGGTTTCCGCCACCGACAACTCGCTCTCAGCCGCGGTCACCCGCTTCCTTCAATACCTGCGGGTCGAGCGGAACGCCTCGTCGCTGACGATCAAGAGCTACGGCGAAGACCTGCAGGCGCTCGCGGAATACCTGACCGAGGCGCGCGGCGCATGCCCTGACGCCGCGGAACTGACGACGCTCGATCTGCGCGGCTACGCCTCGGCGATGCACGCGGCCGGCTACGCCAAGACCACCATCGCCCGCCGGCTGGCCTCGCTCCGCAGCTTCTTCCGCTTCGGCCAGCGCGAGGGGTGGACCAAGTCGAACCCGGCCAAGCCTCTTCGCAACCCGCGCAAAGGGCGCTCGCTGCCGCACTTCCTATCGTCGGGTGATTTGGATCGGCTGCTATCGGCGCCCCCGGCCGGCGACCCCTTGGGCCTGCGCGACCGGGCCATCCTCGAAACGCTCTACTCCGCCGGCTTGCGCGTCAGCGAGCTGGTGGGCTTGAACGATGCGGATCTCGATCTCGCGGCCGGAGTGGCGCGCGTCCGCGGCAAAGGACGGCGCGAGCGGCTGTCGCCGATCGGCTCGTTCGCCGCGGCGTCGCTGCGCAAATGGCTCAAGGTCCGCCGCGCGGCCCGCGGTCCCGAACGGGCGGCCCTGACGCCGGTGTTCGTCAACCGTTTCGGCCGCCGCCTGACGACGCGCAGCGTCGGCCGGCTATTGGAAAAGTACCTGAAGGCAACCGGACTCGACGGCCGCACCACGCCGCACACCCTGCGGCATAGCTTTGCCACGCATTTGCTCGACGGCGGGGCTGACATCCGCAGCGTGCAGGAACTCTTGGGCCACAAAAGCCTGGTCACTACGCAGATCTACACGCACGTCAGCACGGCCGCGCTACGCGCGGCATACGAAAAGGCCCATCCAAGAGCCAAATGATGAATGATGAAGGCGAAATGATGAAGGAAGGAGCGCGGGCGGTGAGGCGAAAGCGATGCGCAGCGAACTCGAAACGGGAAGCGGGCAGGATGCCCAGCCGGCGAAGCTTCGCCGGTGAAGCGGTTTCAGGTGTCATGTCGGCGGGATTGGGGCTGTTCTCCTCCTTGGCGTTCTTGGCGACCTTGGCGGTTCAATCGTCTGCTGCCCCCGTATAATCCCCTGGTGCCGTTTCCTTCCTCGGAAATTCATGCCATGAGCGACGCCTATATCCTGGCCGGCTGCCGGACGCCGGTCGGCAAACTGCTGGGGTCTTTGTCGAGCGTGCCGGCCACGAAGCTCGGCGCTATCGCCGTGGCCGAGGCGGTGCGCCGCGCCGGCCTGCCAGCGGACCGCATCGAAGAAGTCATCATGGGCTGCGTCCTGCCGGCCGGGCTGGGACAGGCGCCGGCCCGCCAGGCGGCGCTTGGGGCCGGGCTCTCGAACACAGTCGCCGCATTGACGGTCAACAAGGTCTGCGGATCGGGCCTGAAGGCCGTGATGCTCGCCGACCAGGCGATTCGCTCGGGCGACGCCCAGGCGATTGTGGCCGGCGGCATGGAGAGCATGAGCCGGGCACCCTTCCTGGTGACGGGTGCCCGCGAGGGGTGGAAGTTCGGCAGCCAGCAGGTGCTCGATTCGATGCAGACCGACGGCCTGTGGTGCGCGTTCGAGGACATACCGATGGGGGCCGAGGCTGACTACATCGCCGCCCAGCGCGGCGTCAGCCGGCACGACCAGGACTTGTTCGCCCTGGAGAGCCACCGCCGAGCGGTCGCCGCCGCGGCCGCCGGCAAGTTCAAGGACGAGATCGTGCCGGTTGTGGTCGCGGGGCGAAAGGGGGAGGTCCGTGTCGAGGCCGACGAGGGCCCGCGGGCTGACACGACGCTCGAGGCGCTCGCGAAATTGCGCCCGTCGTTCGGCGCCGACGGGACGGTCACGGCGGGCAACGCCTCGCAGATCAGCGACGGGGCGGCGGCCGTCGTCGTGGCCAGTGCCGAAGTCGCCCGGGCGAGCCGCTCGCCCGTGAAGGCGCGGATCGTGGCCGCGGCCACGAGCGGCGTGGCGCCGAAGGAAATCTTCATCGCGCCGGTCTCGGCGATCGAGAAGGTGCTGGCGAAGGCGCGGATGAAACTGTCGGATATCGACCTGGTGGAGTTGAACGAGGCGTTCGCCGCCCAGTGCCTGGCGTGCATGCGCCCCTTGGACCTGGGGCCGTCGAAGACGAACGCGGGCGGCGGGGCAATCGCGCTAGGGCACCCGATCGGCGCGAGCGGTGCCCGCGTGCTGGTGACGCTGCTCCATGCACTAGCGGATCGCGGCCTGAAGCGGGGCCTGGCGTCGCTCTGCTTGGGCGGCGGCAACGCGGTGGCCATGATCGTGGAGCGGGAGTGAGCGGGACGGGATAGCGGTTCAAGCCACGGGTTGCCACCCGTGGGCTTCACGAAGCGAGTTTTGAATCGCGAGAGAAGAAGCGGGCTTCCCTCGTTGACCTCTAGCCTGTGGCCTTTCGCCTGTTGCCTACCCCAGCGGGGCGTAGGGCCGGTCTTCCAGGCCGAGGCGCTTCATCTTCTTGTAGAGCGTCGTGCGGTTGATGCCCAGGGCGTCGGCCGTGGCGTGCCGGTTCCAGTGGTTGCTTTCCAGCACCTCGAGGATGATGCGCCGCTCGGGCTCTTCCAGGGCCTGCTTCAGCGTCCGCCCAGCGACCGGCTCGAAGGCGTGCATGGCGCCGTTGGCCAGCCCGGCGGGCAGATCTTCGACGCCGATCAGGTCTTTCTTGCCCAAGAGCACGGCCCGCTGGATCACATTCTGCAATTCGCGGACGTTTCCGGGCCAGCGATGGCGTTCCAGGGCGGCCATGGCGTCTTCGGTGAAGCCGTGCACGTGGCGGCCGCACTCGTCGCAGGAGTCCTTGAGGAAGTGGCCGGCCAATAGCGGGATATCGGACACGCGCTCGCGCAGCGGGGGCAGCTCGATATTGATCACGTTCACGCGGTAGTACAGGTCCTGGCGAAAGCGGCCCGTGCGCACCAGCTCGTCCAAGTTCTCATTCGTGGCGAGGATCACGCGGGTGTCGACGCGGAACGTCTTGGTGCCTCCGACCGGCTCGAACTCGAACTCCTGCAGCACTCGCAGCAGCTTGACCTGCATGGCCGGGCTGGCAGTGCCGATTTCGTCGAGGAAGATGGTGCCGCCGGCGGCGAGCATGAACTTGCCCGTTTTGTCGCCGACGGCGCCGGTGAAGGCGCCGGCGACGTGACCGAAGAGCTCGCTTTCCAAGAGCGTTTCGGGCAGGGCGCCGCAAGCCACTTCGACGAAGGCGCGTTCGCGGCGGCTGCTGCGGCGATGGACCGCCCTGGCGATCATCGACTTTCCGGTGCCGCTTTCGCCGCTGATGAGGACCGTGGCCTTGGTGTCGGCGACGCTGTCGACCATCTCGAAGACGCGGCGCATGCGGTAGTCGTGGCCGACGATGCTCTCCATGCCGAAGCGAATGTCGAGCTGGGCCTTGAGATTTTGGTTCTCCTCGACGACGCGTCGGTGGTTGAGCGCCCGGTCGATCGACATTTCGAGCTCGTCGTCGACCAAGGGCTTGGTCACGAGGTCGAAGGCGCCGGCGCGGATGGCTTCGATCGCCATTTCAACGGTGCCGTAGCCGGTCATAAGGATGACGATCGTATGGGGCTTGTTCCCACGGCAGTAGGCCAAAAGGTCGAACCCATCCCCGTCGGCCAGGCGAACGTCGATCAGCGCCAGGTCGTAGCTTTTCTTGTTCAGGGCGGAGATGGCGTCGCCAAAGGCGGTGACGGCGTCGACCGTAAAGCCCAGCTCGCGCAACCAGGCGGCCATGGATTGCAGCAGATGCCGATCGTCGTCGACCAGCAACAGGGACCCGCGCTTCATTCGAGTGCCTCGGTCTGGCGGCTAGTTCGCGTCCGTCGTCCGGCACGCGCGGAGTTCCCTCGCACGGCGGAAAGCGTAACAGGCGCCTCATGTGGCCCGCGCGGCTGGGGTCCTCTCGCCAGCCGTTTCCGGATCTCGCTACAGGCGCACTGGGGGGAGCGGCCCGTAACGCCGGCAAAATAGTCATGTTCCGTATAGCTGTTGCCCGGCGGCAACGTCTCTCGAACACGGCAGCCAACGGTGGGGAAGACCCGCGGGGAGATGGGACCGCGGCTGTCGTAATTTATCTACGTCACGCGCTGCGCTCCGTCAACGCGGTTGACGCCGCGAACCAGACGTTTCGGCTGTCCTGCCCACCCGCCACGGGTGACGATTGCGCCGGTTGTTCCGCCGCCGCCTACCCGGTAGGCTAGCCTATAGTGCTTGGGGGATCGAAAGCGAACCGTTCTGGTCCACGTCCTCTCTACGCCACATCCTCAGGGAGGGTTCTGTCCATGACTGTACGCCTTCTCATCGCGGACGACCACGAAGTGGTCCGGCACGGGCTGGCGAACCTGCTTTCCGGCACGGACGTCGAGATCGTCGCCGAGGCCGCCACCCCCGCCGATGCCGTCCGAATGGCCAAAAAGCACAAGCCCGACGTGGCCTTGCTCGACATTCGCATGGTGGACGGCGGGGACGGGCTGGCGGCCCTGGAAAAGATTCATCGCGAGCTGCCCGAGACGAAGGTGGTGATGCTCTCGGCCTTCGACAACCCGACGTACGTGGCCCGCGCCCACGCCCTGGGGGCGAGCGACTATCTGCTGAAGGGCTGCAGCCGCGACCAGTTGCTCGACACCATCCACGCCGTGGCGACGCAGCCGGGCCCCTCGGCCCACGGCGAGCTGCACAAGGTCGCCGGAACCATGGCAACGCGGCAGAAAAGCGACGTCGATGAAACGTCGCTCACGCAGCGCGAAACGCAGGTGCTGCGCCACCTGGCCCTGGGCTTGAGCAACAAGGAAATCGCCAAGAGCCTGTCGATCAGCGTCGAGACCGTCAAGGAGCACGTGCAGCACGTGCTGCGCAAGATCGGCGTCAACGACCGCACGCAAGCCGCGGTGTGGGCCGTGCGGAAGGGGATCGTTTAGGAAATGATGAATGCGGAATGATAAATGATGACTGGGGCAAGAGAACCGTGGTCTCTCCTCGCGATAACGCGCCCTTCGCGGCGTGCGTACTCCCACTGTTCTTTGTCTGAGGCGGAGAGCAAACCCGACGTTCCCACGGCGGAGGTGCGCGGCCCCTAAGGCGTCGCTCTCGGCGATGGCGCCGGCTGCTCGGCCGTCTGGCTGATCGCGTCAGCGAGCACGGCCCGCAGCTCGAGGGTGAACCGGCTCCCCTTCCCTGGCTCGCTGTCCACAGTGATCCGTCCGCCGTGCTCCTTCATGATCTTCTCGCTGACCGGCAAGCCCAGTCCGGTGCCGCGGTTCCCCTTGTGCGACACGAAGAGCGAAAAGATATGCTCGATCTCCTCGGGCGCGATGCCTGTAGCGTTGTCCTCGACGACGATCCGCGCCAAACCCTCGTCCGGCGCGTAGGACGTCGACACGACGACCCGGCCCGCGGCGCGGCCCTGTTCTTCGGCGGCGACCGCGCAAGCATCGAGCGCGTTGGAGGCGACGTTCAAAACGGCGCGGTGAATGCCTTCGGGATCGAAGGTCAAGGTGGGCAGAGGCACCGTCGGCTGCCAGACGAGATCGACGTGGGCATCGCGGGCCCGCACCGTCACGAGCTCGACGACTTCCGCCACGACCTGGTTCAGGTCACCTGGGACGGCCTCTGGCTCGCGTTCCTTGCTGAACGTGAGCATGTCCATCACCAGGTTGGAGATCTTCTCCTGGTTGCGTTCAACGAACTCCCAGCCGCGGCCGACCATCGTTTCGTCGTGATGGGCCAGCCCGTCCTTAATCAGATAGCTGCCGCCACGGATGCCCTGCAAGATGTTCTTGATATGATGCGAAAGGGTGGCGATCGTCTGGCCGACGGCGGCCAACCGCTCGGCCTGCACCATGGCCGAGTAGTACTGCGTGTCCTCGATCGCCAGCGCCGCCTGGTGGGCGATGGCGATCATGAGCTTCAGATGCTCGTCGTTGAACTTGTTGACCCCGGCCCGCCCTTGCACTTGCTGGGGCGAGGACCGCGTGTCGATGTAGATCACCCCTACCACCCCATACCGTCCGGCCATCGGGACGCAGATCGCCTCGCGCACGCCGGCCCGCACGATGCTGGCGGCCGGGTTCCAACGGTCGTCCTCGCGGGCATCGCTGGTGAGCACGCCCTCGTGGTGCTGCATCACGTAGTCGAGGATCGTCTGCGAGATCGTGATGCGGTCGTCGTCACTCTGTTTCCTTCGATTCGAGCGGACTTTGGGCACGAGCTTCTTGGTGTCCGGATCGACGAGCATGATGCAGCCGCGGTCTGCTTCCACCCAATCGAAGATCAACCGCAAGATGCGGTCGAGCAATCGGTCGATATCGAGCGTGTGGCTGACGGCCAGGGCGGTGCGATAGATGACCTGCAGATTATTTCCGCCGTGCGACAGGCGGAGGTTCCGCGGCAGATCGAGGCGAGAGTCAAAAATCCGGCTCCCTTCTTCTTGCGCTATCGAGCGGACGATGCGGGACTCGTCGTCGGCCTGCTGCCGCGTGATGATGTCGATCTTCTGCGCCAGGTCGCTGCTGGTGTCGCCGGTGGCGCCGGTGTACAGCAATTGAGTGCCGCCGAGTTGCACCTGGTCTCCGCTGACGAGCTTGTGGCTGGCGACTCGCTGCCCGTTGACGAACGTGCCATTGGAGCTGGCCAGGTCGGAGAGCATGTACGTCTTGCCGCTGCGGCGCAATTCGGCGTGCCGGCGCGAGACCTCGGTATCGTGAATCTGGATGTGGTTGCCCGTGTCGCGCCCCAGGCCGAGCACTTCCTCGGAGAGCTCGAACCGCAGCCCCTGATCGTTGCCTCGGTAGACGAACAGCGAAGGCACGGCAACCCCCTCACAGGCAACAGACCCGGCGCCCCATTCGCCGGTTCACCCGGCGCGCGATGAAGGTGCCACGGCTGGCCTGTCCAGCAGTGTGCGCGGTGCGGCACCCAAGGGATGCCCGTGCGGCAATGGCACCGACGATCGTGAACTCTAGGCCGCTTTTGCCACCGGCTGCGGCACTTGCGCCAACAGCTCCTCGATTTTACGGATCAGCGGACCGTAGTGGTAGGGTTTGGCGACGAACTCGCCCGCCGGAACGCGGCCTCGGCGGTGCCGCGCGCTTCCGATCAATACGAGCGGCGTGGCGTGCCTTCGGGATTGTGCGGCGAAGTCGTCGGCCACGGTCGCGGGCGCCGCTTGCAAATGCTCGACGTCGAGCACGATCAAATCCGGCGCATGCTCGCGCGCCAATGCCAGCCCGCGCGCCGGCTGATCGGTGGCCAAGATGCGCACGCCGCGCGGTTCCAGCGCCGTGCGCAGCACCTCGCGCGTTTCCTCGAGAGGGTCCACGACCAGCACGCTATAGCGAGGAACCACGGATGCATCTCCGGGTCGACGCGGCCCAAGCCGCCTTGGGTGGGACATAGGGGCCGGGAGCATAGCGGCGCTCTGGCGACGTGTCAAAACCGGTTTGCAGCTTCAGGGCCATTCTGTTTTTCAAAATGGCGAGGCGGGAAAATGGGACTGGCTCCGAGCATAAACAGCGCAAGTCCTTTCAGACCAACGTTGCGTCTCGGTGCCTGTCCCACTTTCCCGCCGGTGCGCCGCCGGCAAGCTTGAGAATCGGCTAGCTGGGTACCTTTGCCATGACTCGGCCGACTGGTGCCTCCCCGCCGTTCCGCGCACCGCCGGAACCCTCGGTTTTTCAAAGGCTCTCTATGCGAACATGCCTGCGGCCCATCGTCGTTTCCGGGTCTTCGTGGAGCGGCGACAGGGGCGTTCGTGCCCTTGCGCTCGCCGTGGCGCTGGCCATTGCGGCGTACGCCCCGCACGGCTTGGCCGCCGCGGCGGATGAGGCCGCTAGCAGGGAAACGCGGCTGGCCGATACGGCCCGCTTCCTTTCGGCCGACGAGTTGGAAGGGCGTGGCATAGGCACCGCGGGCATCGACAAGGCCGCCGACTACATTGCCGAGCGGTTCTCAGCGCTGGGCTTGAAGACCGCGCTGTTCGACGGGCGCCCGTTTCAGGAATTCAACATGACGATCGGCGCCGAGCCGGGCGAAAAGAACCACCTGGCGTTGGTGGGCGCCGATGGCGAGCAAAAGATCGATCTGGAATTCGGCCGCGGCTTCACGCCGCTGTCGTTGGGGGGTTCGGGACAACTCGACTTGCCACTGGCCTTTGGTGGCTACGGGATCACCGGCAAAGATGAAAAATACGACGACTATGCCGGGCTGAACGTCGAGGGGAAGGCCGTCATTGTGATGCGCCATGAGCCGCAGCAGGACAATCCGCACAGCGCCTTCAACGGCACGAGGGACAGCGCGCTGGCGCCGTTTTGGCGCAAGGTGTCGAACGCCTACGAGCACGGCGCCGCGGCGGTGATCTTCGTGACCGATGAGTTCGATCTTCGCAAGCGCGTGACGCGCCGCAATGGGCAGTTGCAGGACGCGGTGCACGAGTTGACGAAGGCGCAAGCCGAGTTTGAAAAGCTCGACCACCCGACGCTGGCCCAGATCGATGCCCACCGCCGCAAAGTGGACGAGCTTGCCGAAGCGGTGACGGCGCAGGGCAAGAAGCTGGCCGAGGAGTTCGATCCCTTGGTCAAGTTCCAGGTCTCCGGCTCGAGTGGCGAGTCGTCCCGCATTCCGGTTGTGCACTGCCGCCGCGACGCCATCGACCAGGCGCTCAAGGCCTCGCTTCACACCGATTTGGCGACGCTCGAGCGCGAAATCGACACCGGGCCGGCCCCTCACAGCCATGAGATTCCGGGATGGCGCTTGAGAGGCGAAGTGACCGTGGATCGCCGCGAAGCGAAGGTGAAGAACGTCGTCGCCGTGCTGGATGGAGAGGGGCCGCACGCGGAGGAAACGATCGTCATCGGCGCTCACTACGACCATTTGGGGTGGGGCGGCAACGGCTCGTTCCTGCCCGCCGGAAAGGAAATCCACAACGGCGCCGACGACAATGGCTCCGGCACGGCCGCGTTGATCGAAGTAGCGCGGATCCTCGCCGCGCGCGACAAGAAGCTGCCGCGCCGCGTCGTGCTCATCGCGTTCACGGGCGAGGAGCGCGGGCTGGTGGGAAGCGCCCGTTACTGCCGTGAGCCCCTTGTCCCCATCGACCAGACCGTGGCCATGCTCAACATGGACATGGTGGGCCGGTTGAAGGACGAAAAGCTGATCGTCCAGGGAGTCGACACGGCGGCTGAGTTCGCGCCCTTGATCGACCGGCTGAACGAGCGGTTTGGGTTCGACATCTCGCGGAAGTCCGGCGGATTCGGCCCTAGCGATCACTCGTCGTTCTACGCGAAGAAAGTGCCGGTGATGCACTTCTTCACGGGGCTGCACTCCGACTATCACCGGCCCAGCGACGACTTCGAGAAGATCAACGTGCCGGGCATGCGGCGCGTCGCCGAGATGGTGGCCGACGTCGCCGTGGCGCTGGCCGAAGCGGATCGCCGGCCGACGTACGTCGAGAGCTCGACCGCCGAGCGCGCCGGGGGCGGCGACAGCGATCGACCCTATTTCGGCAGCATTCCGGATTTCGCGCAGGACCAGCCGGGCTACGCGCTATCGGGCGTGACCAAGGAGGGGCCGGCCGACAAGGCGGGAATCAAGGCGGGCGACATCATCGTCAAATTCGGCGATAGCAAGATCGGCAGCCTGGAAGACTTCGACAGCGCGCTGCGCAAGTTCAAAGCCGGTGACAAGGTTCCCGTCACCGTAAAGCGCGGAAAAGAAGATGTCATCCTCGAGGTGACGCTGGCGCCGCCAAAATAGCGATGCTGTCAGGCAGCGCGGGCTTGCCGCGCCTTTGCTGTGTGGTGCCTTTCATTCCTTGCCCGCCACTCTGCCGATGTTCAAGATAGAGGCCTTTAGGGACAGGGCCGTTCACAGATTCAAGCTTGCCGGCGGCGCACCGGCGGGAAAGTGGGACAGGCACCGAGACGCAACGTTGGTCTGAAAGGACTTGCGCTGTTTATGCTCGGAGCCAGTCCCATTTTCCCGCCTCGCCATTTTGGGATTTGAGTTCTTGGCACACTTCCCGCCCGCTAGCGGCCGTCGCGCGTGCTAGCAACCTGCCGCCGGCGATCGATCGTCGGTAAGCAGGCAAGGGCAGGCAACCTCAAGGACCCGAGAGAAGCCGACATGGAACGTCGCTCGTTTTTGCTAGCGTCCCTTGTTCTTTCGTTGGCGGCGGCCGGCTGCGGCTCGTCCAGTGGGACAAGCGACGGTTCGACGGCACGTGTCGAGAATGTGCCGCCCCCCGACCAGTCGGTCCGCGAGTTCCTTGAAGCCGTTCGCACGGGCAACGACGCCAAGGCCGCGCAATTGCTCACCGATCTGGCACGCCAAGAGACCGCGAAGCACGAGCTGGTGGTGGCGCCGCCCGGCAGCGAGACGGCCCGCTTCGAAGTAGGGAAGACCGAGTTCGTTACCGCGGACGTGGCCCACGTGGCCAGCACGTGGACTGATACCGGGGAAGACGGTCAACCGCGCTCCGACGAGATCATCTGGATGCTCCGCCGCGATCCGGCGGGCTGGCGCATCGCCGGGATGGCCACGAAGGTCTTCAAGGACGAGCTACCCCTGCTTTTGGACTTCGAGGATCCGGAGGACATGGTCCGCAAGCAACGGATGGCTGAGGAAGAAATGCAACGCCGCGCCGCTGCGACCGAATCGCCGGCCACGCAAACGGCCGCCCCTCCGCCCAAGAACGTGCTGCGACAGTAGCAGGTTCTGAGCGCTCGCGCCTAGGCATAGTCGGCGGGATCGCTACGATCGCACCGCTTCGGGGTGCCTCTTCCGTGCCCCGCCCGGCCGCATAATCTCTTTTGCGGCAAGGCTTTCGGCCCCCGCCTCGTGGGTGCGATTCGCGTTTCTCTGCGCGCACCGGCAAATTCTGCGCGTTTTATCCAGGCACCGCGTTGATTTTGTTGTATAGTTCAGCAACAATCTCCGCAACACGCCCAGAGTCCCGCCTCTTTGTATCCCTCCGATTTGGTCCTTGACAACGAAATCGTCAGTGTTAACTTAAGCGACCTAGTCTGTGCCGTCCTGTACAAAAGATGCGACCCGCAAAGTCGCTGGCAGGGCCGACGAGCGAGTCGAAGTGCACGGAACAGTTGACCGAAGGTCCCGCCCCCATTTGCAGGCCGTCGCATTGGGGATGGAAACAGAGCTGACGGCGATGCGTGGGTAAACCCCTTTCGGTACGGTACCTGTTTAGTGGGAGGAGTCTAGCATGAATCGTGCATTGTTCTTCGGCATCGCGATGTTCATCGCGGTGGTCGGCATCGCCCTGGTGGGTGCCGATAACAAGGCTTCGGCCAGTTTGTTCCATCGTGGTTGTGGCGGCTGTGCTTGCAATGGTTGCGACGGCGGCGATTGTGGCGGCTGCCATGCTGCAAGCTGCTGCGCTCCGCGTTGCTGCGGCCTGCTGGCCAAGCTGCGTGCTCGTCGTTGCCACGCCTGCCACTGCGGCGGCTGCAACGGTTGCAGCGCTCCGGCTTGCGGCGGTTGCCACGGCGGTTGCGACGGTGGGTCGGCCCCGGCTGCGGGTGGCGACAGCAACACCCCGCCCCCTCCGCCCGGAGCCTAGTTCCTGGCGCGTTGCCGTTTGAACGGACTTAAAGCTTGAAATCCTCCGAGCGGCTTGCTCGGATTTCACAAAAGAATCGGATGCTTGAAAGCCGGACCTCCCGATAGTCGGGAGGTCCGGTTTTTTTGTTGACCAAGGCAACGGCGCGAGGCTGTCCGCTGCCTCTGCAAGCGGGCAACCGATCCAGTGCCCACCAATGTGCGCCTTGCGATTTTTTTGCGGCGGGAGAGGGCTGCAAGCCGATTTTGGGGTAAGCTAGCGGCGGTCTGCCGGGCCAGTGGCATCCATGGGACGGCGGAACCGCGCGGATTCCTCCCCTCGAACACGCATGATCGAACCCTCCCGCCACCTGGAAGCGGCCGCGCCGGCCGAGCCATCGCTCCCCTCGCCGAACGTGCGCACGGTGGTCAGCTTTCTTCTGTTCGTGCACCTTTTCACGCTCGCCGTCGGCGTCGCGTACAACGAGTTCCCGTCCTCGCTGGAGCAGACCCTCGGCGAACTCAAGTTCTTTCAGGGCTACCGGCAAGCACTGTTCATGGACCTGTCCTACACCTACTACTTCACCCGCGGCAGCGATCCGGGCGGCGAGCTGGACATCGATCACTCGCTGACGGCTGATGTGAAGCTAGCCGACGGCGAGATCAGGCCGATCCAGTTCCCGGCGGCCGGCGTGTGGCCCGGCCAGCGATTCCGACGCTACCAGATGCTGGGCCGCCGGCTGGCTACTTTTTCCTCGAACGACGCGCCCCAGACTGCGACTCTGGCCCAAACAATTGCCACCAGCCTGCTGAAGGGCGACAAAGCCGAGAGCCTGGACCTGCGTTTGCAGGGGCAGCTCACCCCGCCCGCCATGGCCAATTATCGGCCGGGGGGCGCGCCGCCGGCCAAGCGCGACGAATACGCCGCCCGCGCCTTTTGGGCAGGCGATCGCGTCGAGGTGCAAAAGAAGGAGCCCGCGCGGGATACCGCGCCGCCGCCCAAGGACGAATAACGGACTATGTGGACCATCGTCGGCGATTACTTCCGCAACCTCAGCGAGCGCTTCGGGCAAGGGTGGAACCGCTTCTGGTTCGCGCCTTCCGATCCGCTTACGCTGTCGGTCGTGCGCGTGCTCGCCGGCGCAATCGCCTTCTACACGCTTCTGACCTTCACGCCCGACTTGGAACTTTTCTTCGGTCCGGATGGGCTGTGGACGCCCGAAGCTATGTTCGCGCTACAGGGTCCCGGGTACTTCGGATTCTCGTATCTGTACTTGTTGCACGCGCCTGGCCAGCTTTGGGCCGCGCACCTTGCCGGCCTGGCCGTGCTGGGCCTGTTCACGCTCGGCCTTTTCACGCGGGTGACCGCGGTGCTGTCGTTTTTGGTGATGCTGTCGTACTTTCAGCGCGCCTTCTTCGTCACGGCGGAGATGGAGCCGGTGCTGGCCTTCGTGCTTTTGTACCTTTGCCTGGGGCCGTCGGGCGCGTACTTGTCGCTCGATCGGTTTTTCGCGCGCCGTCGCTTGGCAGAAGGGAAGGCGGCGGCCGCCACGCCGCCAAGCTGGGCCGCGACTGTCGCCGTGCGGCTTATCCAGGTGCACCTGACGCTCGTGTACGTGATGATGGTGCTCGGCCAGCTCAACGAGAACACGTGGTGGGACGGCACGGCCATGTGGTGGCTGGCCGGCCGGCCCGACTCGGCGCTTGTGGACCTGTTGTGGCTGCACGAGTATCCGAAGCTGGTGAACCTGTGGACGCACAGCTTCGTGTTCTACGAAGCCGCCTTCGCGGTGCTGGCTTGGAACCGCCTGGCCGCCCCGTTGATGGTCGCGCTGGGCGTGGTCGTGTGGGGACTCTTGGCGATCGTGACGGGCCTTGTGCCGCTGGCGGCGATCATGGTCGTGGCCAGCCTGGCCTTCATCCCGCCCGACGCGATGCGGGCCGCGCTTGGTTGTTGCGGCCTGGGCGGGGTCTTAGAATCGAGCCGCGGATGATGGGACCTTGATCCACAGATGGCACAGATTCCACAGATTTGAAGAGGGCGTTAGGAAGGGCTGCTTTGGTCGACGTCGCGGGTGGCGAGACGAGTCGGCTCTACTCTCTTCAAAACAATCTGTGCCATCTGCGAAATCTGTGGATAGTCTGCCTTGTGACCGGAGACCGATCCCGATGAAGCCGTTCGATCGCCGTGAGTTCCTGCGTTCTGCCGTGGCCGCGGCCGCGTCCACCGCGCTCGTCGGTGGCTTTTTGCCGCCTGCCGCCCGCGCCATTGAGCCCCTGCGGCGCGAAGGGGGCGCGAAGTTCAAGTTCAGCCTGGCCGCCTACAGTTATCGCGATCTGCTGACCGGCAAGCAGCCCAAGTTGACCCTCGACGACTTCATCGTCGACTGCGCGCGGATGCAGCTCGAAGGGACCGAGCTCACCAGCTACTATTTCCCGCCCGAGCCTACGCCCGAGTACCTTCGCCACCTCAAGCAGCTTGCCTTCGACCTGGGCTTGGACATCTCGGGCACGGCCGTGGGGAACGATTTCTGCCATCCGCCGGGGCCGAAGCGCGACAAGGACATCGCACACGTCAAACGGTGGGTCGACTACGCCGAGGTCCTGGGGGCGCCGGTGATTCGCATCTTTTCCGGCAACGCCGCCAAAGGCGCTAGCAAGGAAGAGGCCCATCGGCTGGCCGTCGCTGGGATCGAGGAGTGCTGCCAGTACGCCGGCCAGCACGGCGTGTATCTGGCCCTGGAGAACCACGGCGGATTGACTGCCACCGCGGACGGCATCCTACAAATCGTCCGCGACGTGAAGAGCCCTTGGTTCGCCGTCAATCTCGACACGGGCAACTTCACCAGCTCCGACGTCTACGGCGATCTGGCCCGGCTGGCCCCCTACGCGGTGAACGTGCAGGTGAAGGTGTCGATCAAGCCGGAAGGCGGGAAGAAGCAGCCGTCCGACTTGAAGCGGCTCGCGCGGATCATGACCGACGCCGGCTACCGCGGCTACATCGTGCTGGAATACGAAGAAGACGAAGACCCGCGCCAAGCGTGTCCGCGGTACATCGAGGAGCTGCGAAAGGCATTTCTCGGGTAGGGTGTCCTGCGGACACCGGGGGCTACGAACTGCCGCGCAACGACATTCCAAGCCCACGGGTTGCCACCCGTGTATTCGGCGGCGCTCCGGGGGGCGGGCATCCTGCCCGCCTTCGTGGGCGCCCTCAGACGGCAGGAACCAGAGGAAGACAGCACACCGCGAGTTGAAGTGACTGCATCCCGCGTGGAGCGGCACCGGCTTTCGGGAAGCGCCAAGGCGGGCAGGATGCCCGCCCCCCGTCACATGCCGTCCGGCGGCTCTTTGGATTGCTCCGTCTCGCCGCGGATGCGTTTGAGCGCTTCGGCCGCCTGATGGGCTGTGACCTCGCCGACCTCGCGCTTGTCGCCCTGCGACGATAGCTTCTCCAGGGCCGGGATGGCGTCGGCGGCGGCGGGGCCGATGGTGCCGAGCGCTTGGATCGCTGCGACGCGCAGCTCGCCGTCCTGCTTCTCGACAATCGCGATGAGTCCGGGAACGGCCTGCTTGGCCGCGGCCGGATCGAGAAAGAGAGCGCTTATCGCCATCTTGGCGGTATTGCGTTCGAGCTCCACGCCGTGCTTGTTCAGAAGCTCCGCGATCGCCGGCACGGCCTCGGCCGCGTCCGGGCCGATCAGTTGCACAAGTCCGATTGCCTGGGCCCACCGGCCGGAGTCGTCGCTCTGGAGCCACGGCATAATGAGCGGCAACGCCGGTTTCGCCCTCGTTCCCAGAAGCCGCAGTGCCGAGACGGCGCGGCTGCGAATCTCTCGGTCACGGTGTTCCAGCAACCTGACAAGATCGGGGACGATCAATTCCGTCGTTCGCTCCGCCTGGATTTGTGCCGCTGAGGGCTCCGTTTCGCGCTTCGCCGACGCACCGGCGCGGGCCGCAGCGGGAGGCTCGGACTTGACCAACCCATAGCTACCGTCGGGCGCCTGCTGGGTCGTAAACGTCGGCGGCTGGCCGCCGCCCAAGCGACCCATCCCGATTCCACGGGGCGTTTGGCCGCCGCCCACCTGTCCCATCCCCAAGCGACCCATCCCCATCCCCGCGCTACCACTGGACGTCGCTGCGTCACGCCCCGTCCGCAACCGGCCCTGCTGCCACAACTCCTCGACGAGCTTGAGCGCCGCGGTTGCGACAGCCATATCCTCCGCCGCAAGTGCCAAATGCAAAGCTTCGGGGAATCCGGCAAAGCCGGGAATTCGTGACGCCACGCGCAGCGCCGCCATCCGCACGTGCAAGTCGTCGTCCCGCAACACCCCGTTGAAGCCGTCGACAAGCGCACTGTTGGTCCCGCCGGTCTTTCCTGCGTCAAAGTCCATAACGAGTGCCTCGAGCTTGTTCGTCGTATGCTTCAGACGTTCGAGCTTTGCGGACAACTGCTCGACCTTCGTCTGTTGCCCTTCCGCGATGGCCGCCCGCAGGTGCTCTTTGCGCTCATCGAGATCATCTTGAACCAGACTACGCCTCTGCTTCAAGTTCTTGACCTCTGCGCCCGGCGTTCTTTCCCGTGCCGTCGCGATAAGTTGGTCCCACACGCGCAGGTCTGCTTCGAGCTCCTTCACCCGGTCGTCATTCCTGATCCGCTCCTCGGCGAGCGCTCGCTGAGCGGCTGGGTCCATCGCTCGTTTCAGGTCCGCTTCGACGGTGGCGATCTCGACGTCAACTTTCTCCTTTTCGCGATAGGCGTCCTTGGCCTGAGGGTTGGTCAGCCGGCCGGGATCGATTGTCGCGGCACCACGATCGTGTCCTTCGATCCGTTCCACCTGTCTCTTAAGTGCATCGATCTTCCCCCGCAACCCCCTGGCCTTCGTCTCCTGCATCCCCTCGAACGCCACGCGCAGGCGCGTTTTGCGCTCTTGGAGCTTCTCCTCGACTCCGCGGCGCTGGTCCTTGTATCGCTTGACCGCCGGAGTGTTAGTCTCGCCAGATGACGCGTTCGCGACGGCGATCAGCTTGTCGCATTGACTCAATTTCTTCTTCAGATCTTTGACCTCCGCGTTCTCGTCGATCTCCTCATCAGCAAGCGATTGCAGCAGCGACTTGTCGTGGAGCACTTTTTCGACCGTCTCAAATTCGAGCGTCAGTTTCTTGAGCTCGACCTCCAGCCTCGCTTTTTCATCCCGCAGATTGCCGTCAGTATTGGGCGGCGTCGACGTGCTAAGACCCGGGAGCGCTTTGTTCCGGTTCAAGCTGTCTTGGAGCAACGCCACGGCAAAGAGCCGCAGGGTGGCGTCGTCGCTCTTGAGGGCCTCGCCGAGCACCGCCACCGCGTCGGCCGTCGGCACCGCGCGAAATGCAAGGACGCTTGCCTGCAGCAGGCTGCCGTCCGGAATCGACGTATCCACGAACTTGTACCCGCGCTCGCCCCGCATCGCCTCGACGATCTCGCGGCCGGCCTCGCGCCCGTAGCCGCGCTGGGCAAAGGCCGCAAGCGCGCCGATCGCTTCGACCCGCCGCTTCGCGCTCAGCTCGGTCCTCAAGACCGCCGCCCACTCGGCGAAACCCTTGCCGTCGTAGCGCAAGGCGGTTTTGGCGGTCGCCGAGCCGTCGGATCTGACGAACCATGCGATGCCTTGTGCTGTGTCGGCCACCGTCTTTGCGATTGTGGCCTCGACCTTTGGCGTCGACTCACTGAGGAATTCCGTGTACGTTTTGGTTCGCAGCGCGGCGTCCTTCTGTCGGCGTTCGCCGTGCAGCACACGCCGCTCGGCTTCGGCGACGAAGTAGTCGGCGAGCGCCTTCTTTTCGGCCTCGCCGCCGCGCGCGCCGGCCTCGAAGAGCGCGGTCACCTGGGCCTGCAACTGCTTGACGCGCACCAGGTGCGCGCGATCCGCGGCGGCTGTCTCCTCGTCGTTCGTCGCGGCGGCCTGTTCCGCGGCACGCAGGCGCGTCGAGGCGTCCAACACCTCGCCGAACGTGATCGTGTCGGTCGCGTACGCGGCCCGGCATGCCTGATAGTGTCGTCGTCCCGCTTCGACAAGCGCCTGTACGACGCGCTTCTCCTCGTCGGATCGTTCCGGCGGCTTGGCGGCTTGTTTCTCCTTGCCGGCCGCGCCGGCATCGGGCGCCTGGCCAGAAGCCTCTCGATCGGCAGCGGGTTCTTCCGCGAGGGACGCGGCGTTATCTTTCGAGTCGGCTGCGACGTCGACGAGGCCGCCTGTTCCTTCTATGTCCGCGAGTCCGCCGTCCGCCGCCGGCTCCTTGGCCACCAGCTCCACGCGCACCAGCACCAGCGCCGCCAGGCACATGGCCGCCGCCACCAGCACGATCCGCTTCATCGCCGAGTCTTCGGTTCTTTGCAGCGCGAGCAACCGGCGGACGCGCCCGGCCAGCGTGCGGCCGCGGGCGGCCGGGCTGTACGACGCATGGCGCCCCACGGCCTCGCCCAATCGCACCAATGCCGCGGCGTAGGCGGTTAAGTATTCGTCGCTGGCCGCCGCCTGGTCGCAGGCCCACTCCGCTGCTTCGTCGAACCGCCGCACGGCCCACCACGCGAACGGATTGAACCAGTGAGGCAGCGCCAGCACGCGGGCCGCGAGCGACTTCCACACGTCGCACCGCTCGTAGTGCGCCAGCTCGTGCCGCAAGATGGCGGCCCGCTGCCGTGCGTCCAGCTCGCGCCACAAGGCGGCCGGCAGCAATAGCTCGTAACCGCGCGGCAGCCGGCACAGCATCGGGCCAAGGTTGTCGGTGATTCGCAGGGGGATCGGACGGCGGACTCCCCGGGCCGCGAGCAGCTCGCGCCACTGGTTGGTCCACGCCTCTTCGGCGGGACGCGACGGCGGCAGCCGCCGCGCGAAGCGGGCGTAGCCGAATAGCCAGGTAGCGACGAGCACAAATGCGCCGGCGGCCCAGATGGCAAGAGCGATGACGGGCGCTGCGCGCCAGGGGTTAGGGACTGGGGGTTGGGGGTTGGGGATGAATGTGGTTGCTTCGCTATCGCTGGTGATCGGCGGCGCGCCGGGCTGTCCGTCCGGGAGGGCGAGGCTCCCGCCGAGCCGCGGTTGATCGGAAAAGCTGCCGGCCGCGACTTCATCTGGCCGTGCGGTTGGGTCGATCTCAATGGTCGCGGGTGGAGCATCGACCGGGCCGGGCGTTGCCGCGAGTGTTTCTCCCAGTGGCAGCAGGCCGAAGGTAGGATCCGCGTCCGCTGCTTCGGCGCCGTTACCCCTCACCCTGCCCTCTCCCGCAAGGGGAGCGGGTGTTTCGCTCAGTTCCGCCGGCGGTACACTCAGTTCGGTTGGTGCGGTGTGCAGTTCTACAAACGGCAGAGGCATCGGGTTCAACTCGATCGGCGGCGACGCCATTTCGCTAGCGACGGGATCAACGCTTGCCACCATCGGTGCGTCGTACCACGGCACGGCGACGGACAGCCGCATGAACGCCCAGCCGACCAATAGTGCGATGATCCAGCCGGCGCGATGGACCGCGGGCGAGGCGGCCCGAGACCAACGCAGCACGGCGCCGGTCGCGGCGGCTGCGATGGCGAGCGCGAGCGTCGTTCGACCCAAGACACCGAGAAGTTCATGCGCCACGTCGCTCATAACAAAACCCTCCGCCTCTCGAATAGTGGTCGGCGATCTTGAATAGTGGTCGGTGATCAGTGGTCCGTGATCGGTATCAGCCGGTGTGTCTCATTGACTACGCGTCGCCGCTCTCGCGCCGCTTTCCGGCAGCCGGCTTGCGACCCTGGCGCTCGGCGCGGGCGATCAGCTCCTTTAGCTCGGCAATCTCCTCCGCCGACAAGGCCCGGTCGCGCACCAGATGCGCCACCAGCGGCACCACGCTGCCGTCGCTGACCCGCTCCAGCAACAGATCGACGTGCCGGGCGGTGACCTCCTCGGGCGCCACGGCGGCCGTGTACTGGGCGGGCCGGTCGCCGCTGCGGGTGACCACCCGCTTCTCGACCAGCCGGTTGAGCCGGGTTTGCACGGTGGTGTAGCCGATCGGGCGGCCGAGCGCCGCGTGGGCCTCGGAGAGCGATGCCGGCCCGGCGCGCCACAGCATCTGCACGATCTCCATTTCACCGGCCGAGAGCCGGGGCAGCTTGCGACGCTTGCTCATGCGGCCTCCTTCTA
Organism: Planctomycetia bacterium; assembly: GCA_016191115.1. Lineage (GTDB taxonomy): Bacteria > Planctomycetota > Planctomycetia > Pirellulales > JACPPG01 > JACPPG01. The sequence goes on from JACPPG010000078.1 coordinate 41,323, forward strand.
CGACGTGTGTCATAACGCGGATTATATGACGAGCGTCGTAAGATGCAAGAGAAAAAACGAGTTGAACCGCCAAGACGCCAAGGGCGCCAAGAAGGCCGGGGGAAGAAGGCCGAGAAGTCCTGGGAGAGGGGGTCAGGCACATTTTTCGGCCGAAGGTCCTTCGGAAGAATTGAGAACGGCATGTGCCGAAAAATGAGCCAGACCCCGGACTTTGCCGTTCTCCTGCGCCCCAAAGCGGTGCGCGCATGGAACAGATCGTTTTGACTAGCGAGCACCTGGGCGTGGTAGCTCACGCACATCGGCCGGTGGCGGTGTGAGCGCGGCAATCTGCGCGGCTACGTGGCACTAGTGGTCACCGAAGATGAACTGGTCGACGCGAAGCGAGCGCTGACTTCTTGGCAAAAGCGCTATACGACGGAAGAGGTCTGGCTGCCCTTTACGCGCGGGCCAAACCGTGAACAGGTACACGGTGCTTTGGCTTGAGGCAGCCATTGACCAGCTCGCGGAGATTTGGTTGACGGCTCCGGATCGCCAGAAGTTTCAACGAAGCGATCAACGCGCTCGACGCACTATTGAGCAGCGATCCCTTGGAACACTCAGGATCGACCGAAAAATAACTCCTCCTCAATACCCAGGGCCATTCTGTTTTTCAAAATGGCGAGGCGGGAAAATGGGACTGGCTCCGAGCATAAACAGCGCAAGTCCTTTCAGACCAACGTTGCGTCTCGGTGCCTGTCCCACTTTCCCGCCGGTGCGCCGCCGGCAAGCTTGGAGAGGGCACCCGTGAGGGGTCAGAGATCAGGAAGTTATTTTTCGGTCGATCCTTACCCACGCCAGCCGGCGGGACGCCCGACGAATGGGTTGTCCTGCTTCTCGTCCCCTACCGTCGTGGCCGGGCCGTGGCCGCTCAGAATAATCGTGTCGTCAGGGAGCGTGAACAGTTTCGTGTGGATGCCCGCCGCCAGCGCGTCGAAGCTGCCACCAGGAAAATCGGTTCGGCCGATGCTTCCCGCGAACAACACGTCGCCGCCGAAGACCACAACGGGCTCGTGCTTGCGGGCGATATAGACCATGTGGCCCGTGGAGTGGCCCGGGATCAACCGCGCCTCTAGCTCCAGGCCGGCCAGCTCGAACACCTCTCCCTCCTCGAGTGTCACGTCGGCCGCGGGACTTGTGATCGGCGCCCCAAACGATTTCGACAGGTTCAAGTCGGCGCTGGTCAGTTTCGGCGCTTCCTCGCGGCCAATCACGATCGGGCACGCCGGCCACCGCTCCCTTAGCGCGAAATTGCCCGCGATGTGATCGGCATGACCGTGCGTGATGAGTAGCGCCACGGGCGTAAGGCCCTGCTCGGTCACGTAGTCGATGATCTTGTCGGGCTCCAGACCCGGGTCGACGATCAGGCAGTCGGATCGTCCTTCGAGATTTGCCACGTAGGAATTCTCCGCGAACGGAGCGGACGGAATCGTTGCCAGGCACAATCGCGGTGAACTCACGTGGGTTCCTCATGGCTGTTGGCAAGCTGGCGCAGGTGGCAAGCGGGCGGCGTTTCGCGTCAAGTCACCCTTCGACCCACGGCGCACGTTCGCAGGCGCGGAAAGTTCCGTCCTGGCAAGGCATTGTAAATTCCTCCGTGGCGATTGGCGATAACTACCCATGACAGCATGCTGTGCATCCAGCGCACGTGGCGCCCTCCCAAGACCGCGACAACGTCCTGGGTAGCCAAAGGGTTAGGGGGCTACGGCGGGCGTCGTCGACGCGGAGCGCCGACACGCGCGGCATGCAAGTTGCGTCCACCGCGGAGCTGGCTCGAAGCGCGAGGACTCCACGCCGCGCTAGCAATCAATTCAATCTACCGCGGCGCCGCCAGTGCACCGCGACCGAAAGGAGTCGGGCGGATGGCATTCCACGTAGTAGGCGCCGCGCGCCTGGCGATCTGCCTGTCGGCATCGCTGGCCGCTAGCACCGCCACGGCCCAGATCTATCGGCAGGCGCCCCCGACCGCGCCCCGGTACCCCAGCCCACCGCCCGTGTACGGCACGGCACCGGCGACCGCGCGGCAGCGGCCGCAAGGGAGCGCTCCGCTAGCACCCTACACGAGCGCGCCGGGTTACGCCGCGGCGACGGCTGCGCCGCCGGCCGCGTACGCTCCGAGAACGCAGCCGCCGGGCGCGATTCGCCCCGTGCAGTTCGAGCAGCCGATCGAGAGCGCACCATCGGTTCCGTCGGCAAGCGTGGCGGCGCAGCAGCCGGCCCCGCCGGCAAGCGATCCCCCCGCGTTCCGCGCGACGGAAGTTTCGACGTCGTCGCTCCCCTCGACCATCCCCGCGGCGGCCGCCGCCGGGGCCCCGGGCGCTGCCGAGCACCCCTTGATGCCGGCGCTGCGGTGGGCAAAGCAGGGATTCGACGACCTGAACAAGATCCAGGACTACTCCTGCACGCTCGTGAAACGGGAACGGATCGATGGAACGCTCGGCGAGCACGAGTACATGTTCGTCAAGGTGCGGCATCACCCCTTCAGCGTCTACACGTACTTCCTTGGCCCGGCACGCGTGAAGGGACAAGAGGCCATCTACGTCGACGGGCAGAATTCCGGCAGCCTGTTGGCCCACGCCAACGGACTCAGGCACCGCCTGATCGGCACCGTGGCCCTCAAGCCCACCAGCATGCTTGCCATGAGCGGCAACAAATACCCGATCACCGAGATGGGCATGCGGCGGCTTCTGGAGCGGCTGATCGAAATCGGCAGCGAGGACGTGAAGTACGGTGAGTGCACCGTCAACTGGATCCAGGGCGCAAAGGTCAACGGCCGCACCTGCACGCGACTCGAGGTCGTGCATCCCGTGCCGCGCCGCAACTTCCTGTTCCACCTGGCGCGGATCTACGTCGACGATGAGATGCAACTGCCGATCCGCTACGAGGCCTATGAATGGCCGGCCCGGGCCGGCGAGCAGCCGCCGCTCACCGAGGAGTACACGTTCCTCAACGTAAAGCTCAACAATGGCTTCACGGACCAGGACTTCAGTGCCGAGAACCCGAGTTACGGGTTCAAATAGGCGAGAGGCCACCCGCGACAGGCTAGAGGTCAGTGTAGGTCAGGCGCCCCGTGCCTGACGCGCGTGGGTGCCCGGTTGTGCTTCCCCTTGAACTGCGCTGCCGGCCGCTTGTTGCCCGCTCTCGTTCACCGCTGGTACTGGGTCGCCGGCCGCGAGGTAAGCGCGTCTGATGCGGCGCCCGCGTCGGGCAAGATCAACCGCGTTCCCGGCGCTACGTAGTCGTGGTCGTCGCCGAGCGTTTGGCGGTTCAAGTCGTAGATCTCCGCCCACCGCGACGCCTTGCCCAACTCGTACTTGGCGATGTCGAAGAGCGTGTCCCCCTCTTGGACCACGTAGACTCGTCCTAAGTGTGCTCCACCGTGCGAGCTGGCGGGGAACGCCTGGCCCGTTCGGTCGCCCGCGCCCGACGCTCCGCGGCGTTTCGGGCAGAGATCGGGATACTTCTGTTCGAGCACATCGGCAGGCGGGACGAGGATCTTCTCGCCAATCGACAACCCCGCGGCGCGGCTGCCGGGCTTGCGGTTATGCCGTTGGATCGCCTTGAAATAGCCGCCCGTTCCGTACACTTTCTGTGAGATGCTCCAGAAGCTGTCGTTGGGCTCGACGATGTACGTCCCGTCGGCCGACGACGTTCGCTCGAACTTCGCTGGCGGACCGGCGAAGTTGTCCGGCGGCGTCGCGAAACGTTCCGCGGGGGGCGGCTCGTCGGATTGAACGACGTTCGCGCGCGGCGCAGTGCGAGCAGACGGCACCTCATCGCCGGCGCCGCGCAGCGCCCGAGGCCGGTCGGTTTCCGTCGCGTTCCATTGCTGCTGGGCAGCGGATGCTCCGCGGCGACCAGAGCCCGGTTGCTGTCCGGATTCACCGTAGACTTTTGAGGGCGTTTGACGCGCGTCACCGGAGTAACGATCACTCGACGCCTCGCGACCGTACGGCGCGTCGCGCGGCTCGGCCAGCGTCGGCTCGTTCGCCGCAGACGGCAATCGATCCTTCTCGTCACCCGCTTGCGACGAACGTTCGCGTTCGGAGGTCGCGATGAGCGGCCCCCCGTCGCGAGGCGGCGCGTCCGGCAACTGTTGGTCCGGCACCGCGCGGAACGGATCGGCCGCCGTGGCGGCCACTTTCTCGATGTGCCCTGACTGCTCCTGGGGCAAGGTGGCCGGCTCAGACGGGTACGGATCGGCGGGAACCGCGCCAGCATCATGTGCGTAGCGCTCCGCCGCCTCGCCAACCGCCGTCGGATCCGGCATCGCCGGCTCCGACACTTCAGGCACTTGTACTGCAGCCACCTGACGATCGACGTACCGGTCGCGCGACGCGCCGTTGAAGGGATCGACGGCATCCATCCGAGGAGGGACGTGAACCGGCTGCGCGAGGGCGTCCGCAGTTTGCGCCGCTGTGGGTTCCGTGGCGGCTTCCTCACGCGGCGCCTGCGTCTCCTGGCCCCCAGCAGCAGGGGCTTCAACCACGGTGGCGTTCCCCCAAGGAACGCCGGGGGCACCCAGCTTCCAGTAGACAACGCCCGCGAACACCAAGAGCAAGAGGCCAATCACCGCAACGCCGAACTTGACCTCTCCAGCCAGCGACGGTGTTACCGGCTCGCTGGAGTCCGGCGCCTGGTCGGTCGCGAATTCGTCATGGACAAGATCGTCGGACATGGGGCCTGGTTCTCCGTAACGTGGCGTGATGGGTTAGTTGCCAGCAGTGGTCAGCCGTGGGTGGACCGGGCCGCGACGCGCAGCTTCGCGCTTCGCGACCGTGGATTCTCGGCCGCTTCGCGCTCGCTCGGCCGAATAGGTTTCTTCGTAAGCACCTGATAGCGCGGGTCGCCGCGAAAGGCCTCCTTCACGCGCCGGTCCTCCAGCGAGTGAAAGCTGATTACGGCCAGGCGACCGCCCGGGCGCAGGCAATCGGGCACGCGCTTGAGGCCCGACTCCAGCGATCCCAGTTCGTCATTCACCGCGATCCGCAGGGCCTGAAACGTCCGCGTTGCCGGGTCCAACCGCCGGTGGCTGGGCACGCGCGGCACCGCTCCCCGAACGATCTCGGCCAATTGCCGCGCGGTCTCGATTCGTTGCCGCTTGCGCTCCTCGACGATCCGGCGGGCAATGCGGCGGCTCATGCGTTCCTCGCCATTCGCATAGATCAGGTCGGCCAGCGCGCGCTCGCTGAAACGGTTCACCAGGTCGCGGGCCGGTTGCCCCTCGTGCGGATCGAATCGCAGGTCGAGCGGTCCTTCGGCGTCGAAACTGAAGCCTCGCTCACGGTCGGCAAGCTGATCGCTCGACAGTCCGAGATCCAAAAGCACGCCATCCACCAGCGCGATTTCCCAGGCGGCAAGCACCTCCGGCAAGTCACAGTAGTTCGCCTGCACCACACGCACGGGCAAGCCCGCCAGTCGCGGGTGGCCGGCGGCGACCGCGGCCGGATCGCGGTCCAGCGCGATGACCATGCCGTGCGGGGCGACGCGTTCGGCGATCGCACGCGTGTGTCCGCCGCCTCCGAGCGTGCCATCGACGAAGACGTGGCCCGGCCTTGGCACTAGCCAGTGGAGGACTTCGTCCAGCAATACCGGGCGATGCTCGGAGCGGGGCGGGATCATAGGCTGCTTCTCGCCCTCGCCCAATCCGCGAAAGGGCTGCGAAGAATGACCGAGTTGGCCGGCAGCGTCAAGCTAGGATTCGCGTGCTGTCACCGGGCCGCTAGCGTCAAAGGAAGTCCCGATTGATCATTCGCCGCCAGCCTGGGGGCCACCGCGCTGCCGCGCTGCCAGCGACAGATAGAGTGACTCGTACGCCTGCACCATCGCGGCTCGCGTAAATCTCGCTTGCACGCGGCGGCGGTTCCGCTTGCCCAGCGACTCGGCAAGCTGGCGATCCGTTGCTAGCGTTACCAACTTGTCGCTCCAATCGGCCGAGTCGCCGAAGGAGACGACTTGCGGATGGGCGTCCTCACCCAATAGCTCGCGGACCCCCTCGACGTCGGTACACAGGACCGGCTGGCGACTGGCCATCGCCTCCAAGACGACGTTGGGCATCCCCTCCCAACGCGACGGCAGCACGAGCAACTCGCTCCCGGCCAGGATACCGGGCACGTCGCTTCGCCATCCAGTGAAATGGACGCGCTTGTCGATTCCGAGCCGGCGGACCGAACGTTCCAGTTCGGCCCGTTGCGGCCCATCGCCGACGAGGACCAGATCGTGCCGCGGCAGCCGATCGAGCCACAAGCGAGCATTCGCGAGCATCCAGTCGAGCCCCTTCTGACGATCGAGCCTCCCAATGTAGGCAACCAATCGCCGGCCCGGCGGCAGGCCCAGGTCCGCGGGCGCCACCGGTTCGATGTTGTCGTACTTCGCGACCTCGATGCCGTTGGGTATGACCACCAGTTTTTCGGCCGGCAGGCCACGTGCGCGGGAAAAGTCCGCAACGGCCTGGCTGACGCATACGTATCGATCGACGAGACGATCGCCGCGACGATCGACCCATAGGCGCACGCCGCGCCGTTGCTCCGCCACGCGAATCCCGCAGACCACGTAAGGAACTGCTGCCCGCCGGGCTGCCATGCGGCCGATCAGGTTGGCGTGGTACAAAAACGTCTGCACGATGTGCGGTTGCCAGGCCCGCCAGGCGTCGCTCAGCCGCCTTTTCACGCGAAAGAAATCGCGAATGCCGCGGGCATCGAGCGGTTCGACGGGCACGCCCGCCTCGACCAACCGCGGCATTAGTGACCGGGACGGGTCGGCCGCAGGGGCCAGCAGGCTATACACGCGCGGCTGGAATCTCGACCGATCCAGGCGGGTGGCCAGCTCGACCAAGGCCCGCTCGGCCCCGCCTACGTCGAGGTCGGTAATCAATAGCGCGATCCGAATCTGGCGCGATTCACGGTCGGGCACCGACGGCGCAGCTTCGGGCTGGCTCCCTTTGATCATCGTTTTGCTTGTATCGCAGAAAAGGACGCGCGTTTGCCTGTGCCGGCTCGACCGCCTCTGTGGCCGTTCTATACTCAGTTTGAGTATCAAACCAATTGTTGCGCGGCCTCTCTTGAGTATGTCTGAGCTTTCCCGCTACGACTACGAGCTGCCGCGAGATTTGGTCTCGCAACGCCCGATGCACGAGCGGGTCGACGCCCGGCTGATGGTCGTCGACCGGCGGCGGCAGGCGCTCTCACACCGCTACGTGCGCGATCTGCCGCAATTGCTGGCTCCGCCCGACTGTCTGGTAATCAACGAGACGCGGGTTGTGCCGGCCCGACTCGTCGGCCGACGCGCCGAGACGGGGGGGCGGTGGGAGGGACTGTTCCTCGCTGCCGAGACGCCGAAGCGTTGGCGGCTGTTGGCCAAAAGCCGCGGCAAGCCAGCGATCGGTGAAAGGATCATCCTCGCGGACATCGAGGGGCGCGACGATATTGCCCTGGTGCTCGTGGAGCATCTGCCGGGAGGGGTCTGGATCGCCGAGCCGGAGAGTGGCGAGACGCCCCTGGACCTTTTGGACCGCGTCGGGCGGGTCCCCCTGCCGCACTACATCCGGGGCGGCGAAATGATGGAGGAAGACCGGAAGAGTTATCAGACCGTCTACGCCCGGCAGCCGGGCTCGGTCGCTGCGCCCACCGCCGGCCTGCACTTCAGCGAGGACTTGCTTGCCCGGCTCGCCCAGGCCGGCATTCGCGTCTGCCGCCTGGTGCTGCACGTGGGCCTGGACACGTTTCGGCCGATCACCGTCGAACCCATCGAGCGGCATGCCATGCACAGCGAGCGCGGAGAGATCGATGCGCCGACTGTCGAGACCATCCTCGCTGCGCGCCGCGCCGGTGGCCGCACGGTCGCCGTGGGCACGACTACCGTCCGCGTGCTCGAGACGGCGGCACAGTCGGGCGAATTGCAACCGTGGAGCGGCTCGACCAGCTTGTTCATCCGCCCGCCGTACCAGTTTCGGGCCGTGGATTGCCTGATGACCAACTTTCATCTGCCGCGGACGACGCTGTTGGTCCTGGTGCGGACGTTTGGCGGCGATGAGCTGGTGATGCGGGCGTACGAAGAAGCCATCCGCGAGCGCTATCGTTTCTACAGCTACGGAGACGCGATGCTGATCGTGTAAAGCATCAGTGGACAGTGGTCAGGGGGGGCGGGCATCCTGCCCGCCTCTGTCCGTCAATCGACGCCCCCATCAATCTTCCCGACCAATTCGCTTGCGAAACCCACGGGTGGCAACCCGTGGGCTTGAAGCGACAAGAGCGCGCTCCATCAAGGCGGGCAGGATGCCCGCCCTCCCTGACCACTGTCCACTGACCACTATTTGCTCGTATACTGTGCGCCAGACCAACCGTCACGGATTTCGCGCCCCCTTGGCGCGGCAAGCGAGAAAGGACTTTTGCAATGGTCGAGGTCGCAGCGGAGCACGTGCTCGTTGTTCCTACCGCGGTGTTTCATCGCCTGGGATACTTCCAGGGCTTCTCGTCCGACGCCGATCGCTATCTGGCCGAGCTGCTGAAGCCGGCGCATGTGAGCTACCGCCCCCGCGGCGCGATGGAGGACGATCCCTCCTTCAAGCAGCTCATTCCGTACTGCATCTTCCGGCACATTGATGGCGCGAACCGGGAGACCGTTTTCACGTACACCCGCGGACGCGGGCAAGGCGAAGGTCGGCTCCACAGCAAGCGAAGCGTCGGCATCGGCGGCCACATCTCCTCGGACGATTGCCCCGCCAGCGGTCCGACCGCCTACGAGGAAGGCCTCCGCCGCGAACTGGCCGAGGAAGTCTTCATCGACACAGCCTATCGTCAGCGGTGCGTGGGCCTGATCAACGACGATCAGACCCCCGTCGGCCAGGTCCACCTGGGCGTCGTGCACCTCTTCGACGTCGACGAACCGGCCGTGCGCCCCCGCGAAACCGAGCTGGTCGAGTGCGGCTTCCGGCCCGTTGAGGAACTCCTGGCCGACCTGGCCGGCTTTGAATCCTGGTCGGAGATCTGCTTGCGAGCGCTGTTCCAGTGATCGGTGGTAAGCGAACAGTGCTTGGGGGGCGGGGATCCCTCCCTGCCGCGATTCCGTCGATCGGCGATTCCGATCAACCTGCTCGACCCACTCGCTTGCGAAGCCCACGGGTTGCCACCCGTGGGCTTGAACGTACTGACCACCGCTCTTCCTGACCATGGACCACTGTCCACTGACCACTTCCCTCCAGCTACAATTCCATGGTCGGTTCTGAAGCGCATCCGCCCGCCTACTCCCGCGACAGCCCCCATGGTCGATTTGCCGGTCTACATGGACAATCACGCCACGACGCGGGTCGATCCGCGGGTCGTCGAGGCGATGCTGCCGTTCTTCACGGACCAATACGGCAATCCCGGCAGCGTGAGCCATTCGTTCGGCTGGCAGGCGAAAGACGCCGTCGACGCCGCCCGGGCGAGCATCGCCCAAGCAATTGGCGCACGAGACCGCGACCTGGTGTTCACCAGTGGCGCGACCGAGAGCAACAACCTGGCCATTCGCGGGCTGGCCGAGCGCGCCCGGCGGAAAGGGAGCCACCTGGTCAGCGTCACGACCGAGCACAAGGCCGTGCTCGATCCCCTGGAGCGACTGGGCCGCGGCGGCTTCGACGTCACGCTCCTGCCGGTCGAACAGGCCGGCGGCGATCGCGCCGGCTGGCTTGCCCCCGAGCGCGTCGCCGAAGCGCTGCGCGACGACACGATCCTGGTCTCCGTCATGCTGGCGAACAATGAGATCGGCGTCATCCAGCCGCTGGCGGAGATCGCCCATATCTGTCACCAGCGCGGCGTGCCTGTACACTGCGACGCCACGCAGGCCGTGGGCAAGCTGCCGGTCGACGTCGACGCGCTCGGCGTCGATTTGATGAGCTTCACGGCACACAAGCTTTACGGCCCCAAGGGGGTCGGGGCACTATATGTCCGGCGGCGCAACGCGGCCGTGCGGCTACAGCCGCAGATCGACGGTGGCGGCCAGGAAAACGGTTTCCGCAGCGGCACGCTCAATGTGCCGGGCATCGTGGGGTTCGCGCGGGCCTTGGAGCTGTGCGTCGAGGAGATGCCGGCCGAACGACAGCGGCTCGCCGGGCTGCGGAACCGGCTTTACACCGGACTCGTCGAGCGGCTGGACGGCGTCTCGCTCAATGGGCCGGCGCCGGACGACCGCTACCGGCTGCCAGGGAACCTCAACGCGAGCTTCGCCTACGTCAACGGCGAGGCGCTCTTGATGAGCATGCAGCACCTGGCCGTCAGCTCCGGCAGCGCCTGCACGTCGGCCAATCCGCAGCCGAGCCACGTCCTGCGGGCCCTGGGCCTCGACGAGGATCAGACGCGGGCCAGCCTGCGGTTCGGGCTGGGGCGGTTCAACACGGCCGAGGAGGTCGAATTCGCGATTTCCGCGGTCGGTGAGACGGTGGACCGGCTGCGCAAGCTGAGCAGCCTCGCATGAACCTCATTCTCGCGACACGTGCGGCCTTCGCGCCCCTCCGTTTTCCGGGCTTCCCTTTGCCACTCGGATTGTATAATTAGACATAAATCGTTGCGAAAACACCCCTTCCCATCGGAGGTTCCACTCGACCATGGCAGTCATGCTCAGCGAAAAGGCCGCCCACGAAGTCAAACGCATCATGGAGGAGCAGAAGCTCGGCCCAGAGACCGTGTTGCGGGTCGGCGTCGCCGGCGGCGGCTGCAGCGGTTTCCAATACAGCCTGGGCTTCGACAAGACGTTCGACGAGAAGGCCGACTCGAAATTCGACTATCACGGCGTGACCGTGGTCGTCGACAAGAAGAGCGCCCTGTATCTCGACGGCACGACAGTCGACTTCTACGACGGGCTGGAGAAGCGCGGCTTCACGTTCGACAATCCGCAGGCCGTCAAGACGTGCGGCTGCGGCAGTTCGTTCCAGGCGTAAGGGACGCGGCCGCCCACGAGAACATCGCGAATCGATTGAGACCCCGTCACGCCGGCTCCGGCCGCCGCGGCGGGGTTTTTGTTCGGGGGCGGGCACCTTGCCCGCCTCAGGAGAACTGCGAAGTCCTTGGAGAGGGGGTCAGGCACATTTTTCGGCCGAAGGTCCTTCGGAAGAATTGAGAACGGCATGTGCCGAAAAATGAGCCAGACTCCGGACTTTGCAGTTCTCCTGTTGCCCGCCTCGAATTATTGGCGGACGTGAGAACGAGGGTGTAGATTGGAATCGGGCACCGCCGCGTCGCTGGCCGGAGTCGCCGAGTAAGCATTCAACGTCCCAACGAGGCATTGACGATGACCGACAAAGACATCAATTACGAAATCCTGCCCGCCGGCATGGCGATGGACGAGACCGACGTCAACCTGCGGAGCTACTTCAGCCGGATGTCGGACGACAAGCTGCGCGAGTACGACCCTACGTGGATCGACGACCAGGTGATCGCCTGGGACGACAATTTCCGCGACGATGGGGTGCTTTTCTTGGTTTGCAGCGAACGGGACGTGGAAATCGAAGAGTACCGCCGCGTCCTGGGCGAGCACATCCGCTTCCGCTTCCACGGCGTGCCGAAGTAGGGCTTTTCGGCCGTTGGGGGGGCGGGCATCCTGCCCGCCTTCCAAGGAGAACTGCAAAGTCCGGGGTCTGGCTCCTTTGTCGGCACGTGCGGTCCTCAATTCTTCCGAAGGACCCTTCGGCCGACAAATGTGCCTGACCCCCTCTCCCAGGACTTTGCCGTTCTCCTGCCCCGCCTTCCGGGGCCGTTCACAGATTCAAGCTTGCCGGCGGCGCACCGGCGGGAAAGTGGGACAGGCACCGAGACGCAGCGTTGGTATGAAAGGGCTTGCGCTGTTTGTGCTCGGAGCCTGTCCCATTTTCCCGCCTCGCCATTTTGAAAAACAGAATGGCCCTGGCCCGCCTTCCGAGCCGAGTGCGGTGGTCCGCAGGACCAGCTACAATGGTCGCCGCCTGACCGCGCTTCAGACCGCCGGGATAAACCCGGCGGCTCGCTCTTATGACACGGCGCGCGGCGCGCTGTCCACGTCTCTATCAATCGTTGTCGAGGTGCCGTATGCCCACTGCGCCACGTTGCCGTCTGAGCCAATCGACTATCGCGCTATTATTGCTCGTTGGCACGGTCGGCGCGCAAGAGCGGCGCGTCAATTTCACGCCGCCCGACGACGTGGCGTTCCGCACCGCCTGGATCAATAGCGAAGGGTCACGGATGGCCGCCGAAGTGTACGCGCCGAAAACGCCGGCGACGCCCAAGCTGCCGGCGATCGTCATGGCACACGGCTGGGGCGGCGTCGCTGCCAACCTGCGGCCCGATGCCGTGGCCTTCGCCCGCGCCGGCTACCTCGTGGTGACGTTCGACTACCGGGGCTGGGGGGCAAGCGACTCGCGCGTGTTCCTGACGGGGCCGGCGCCGGAGCGCACGAGCAACTTGCGTTTCACGTCCGAGGTACAAGAAGTCCGCGAAGTCGTCGATCCGATCGACCAGACCACCGACCTCGCCAATGCCGTGAGCTGGGTATACGGCGAGCCACAGTGCGACAGGGAACGGATCGGCCTGTGGGGCAGCAGCTACTCGGGCGGGCACGTCGTGTACGTCGCGGCCCGCGACCCGCGCGTGAAGGCCACGGTCAGCCAGGTGCCCGCGCTGGATTCCCGTCCGTTCGTCTTGGGTCCCGAGGAACGGCAGAAGACGTTCGACCAGGCCGCGGCCCGCGCGCACGGCGACTTGGGCTACCCGCCGCCTGGAGCGCGCGAGGTGGGCAACTTGCGCGGCGGGCCGGTGCGCGAGAAGTTGATGCAGTACGCCCCCGTCGAGGACGCGGCCCGCGCGCCACAATGTGCCATGCTCTTCGTTCTGGCTGAGAAGGAGGAGCTCTTCGACAACAAGGACCACGGCATCAAGGCCTACGAGCGGGCGACGGGCCCCAAAAAGCTGGTCACGGTCCCGAATATCACGCACTACGGCATCTACATGCAGGCCCGCAAGCAGGCACAGGAACTCGAGGTGGCGTGGTACGACGAGCATCTGAAGGGCGCCAAGGCGGCCGCGCCGGCTGCCCGCGGCGGTGAGTGAACTGATGAACGTCGTGCCGTCGGAAACACCCCTTCGCCATGGGATGGCTGAAGCCCAGGTCATCCTCAAGCCGCAGAAGGCCCGTCCCTTCTTCGGCCGGCATCCGTGGGTGCTGGACTCGGCGATCGACCACGTCGAGGGGCACGTCGCCGATGGCGGCGTCGTGGATTTGTTGTCCCACACCGGCAAGTTCGTCGCCCGCGGCCTTTACAATCCGCACAGCCGCATCCGCGTCCGGCTGTACACGTGGTCGCCGGCCGACGTCCTCGATGAAGACTTCTGGCGGCGGCGGATCGCGCAGGCCGTCGAGCGTCGCCGGCAACTGGGGTACGACCGACCGGAGGGCGCCGCGCGATTGATCTATAGCGAGGCCGACGGCCTGAGCGGTCTGGTCGTCGATCGTTACGCCCACTATCTCGTCGCGCAGGTCACGGCTCTGGCCATGCAGACGCGCGTCGATCGGTTGCTGCCGCTGTTGGTCGAGGCGGTCGCGCCGCAAGGGATCGTCGTCCGAACCGACCGCGCGCTTGCGCGCCTGGAAGGATTGGCCAGCGACGAAGAGCGCTCCTGGGGGGCCGTGCCCGAGGGGCCCGTCTTCATCGAAGAGCACGGCATCCGTTATGGTATCGAGCTGGGGATTGGGCAAAAGACGGGCTTCTATCTGGATCAGCGAGAGAATCGGCGGGCCGCCGCAGCGTACGTTCGCGGCGGCCGCGTCTTGGATCTGTTCTGCTACACCGGCGGATTCAGCCTGGCGGCGGCCCGGCTGGGAGCCGCGTCGCACGTGCTGGGGATCGATGGCAGCCAGAAGGCCATCGCCGTGGCCCACGCGGGGGTCGAGCTCAATTCGCTCCCGGGCGTCCGCTTCGAGGTTGCCGATTGCTTCGACGCGCTCGATGCACTGGTGGCCGAGGGGGAGCGGTTCGACATGGTCATCCTCGACCCGCCGAAGTTCACCCGCAGCCGCAAGAGCGTGGACGAAGCCCTGCGGGCCTATCACCGCATCAATCGGCTCGCCGTGACGCTCATCCCGCCAGGCGGCACACTGGTGACGTGCAGTTGTTCGGGCAGCGTCACGCGGGAGGATTTCCTGTATATGCTGGCCGGCGTGGCGCAGCAATCGGGCCGGGATATTCAGGTTCTCGAGCAGCGCGGCGCCGCGCCCGACCATCCGGTCAGCGCGACTTGCCTGGAAACCGAGTATCTGAAATGCTTCATTTGCCGCGTGGTGTAGCGAGCGACTAGCAACCAGAGATTAGCGATTAGCCGGAGCTGGCGCCTGCGCCAACATCGCTCTTGCTAGTTCGCCAGTCGTAGTTGTAGGGTGCTCTATGAGCACCGAACGCCATCCTGGTGCACGCAGTGCACCCTACAGCACCAGGCGCCCGCTGGGGCTCATTGCTAATCGCTAGTTGCTAATTGCTTCAGCGCCGCCAGCACTTCGTCGTCGTGGCCGTCGACTGAGACCTTCTTCCACATTTTGCGGACCTTGCCCTCCGCGTCGATCAGATAGGTCGATCGCTGGATGCCCCAGGACTTCTTGCCGTACATGTTTTTCTCGCGCCAGGCGCCGTATTTCTCGGCCAGGCGGTGGTCGACGTCGGCCAACAGCGGAAAGTTCAGCTTGAACTTGTCGCGGAACTTCTGATGACTCGCCACGTCGTCGGTGCTGACGCCGAGCACCGTGGCGCCTAGCTTCGCCAACTCGCGTTTGCGGTCGCGAAATGCGCAGGCCTCGCGCGTGCAGCCCGGCGTGTCGTCACGGGGATAGAAGTACAGCACAACCGGCCGGCCGCGCAGGTCCTTGAGCTTGACCCTGGTACCATCGTCGGCCGGAAGCGTGAAGTCGGGGGCCGCTTTGCCTTCTTCCAACCAGTCGCCCATCATAGGTCCTTTCAGTGTAGCCGGGTTGCCGCCGTGCTGGCGGCGAGGTAGAGCCACGGTGTCGTTCGTCGTCGATGTTATGGCGATGAATCGATATCGCGGCAAGCCCCAGGGCCGTTCACAGATTCAAGTTGGACGGCGGCGCACCGGCGGGAAAGTGGGACAGGCACCGAGACGCAGCGTTGGTCTGAAAGGGCTTGCGCTGTTTATGCTCGGAGCCAGTCCCATTTTCCCGCCTCGCCATTTTGAAAAACAGAATGGTCCTGCGGCAAGCCCCCGCCGCCGGAGCTGTGTTAGACTGTTTGCGATTGTGGCACCCTATCGGGGCGTCGACCGTGCCGGACGAAAACCCTTATCGCTTTGCCATGACCGCGATGTTCGTCGCGGCGATCGCCATTGCCGGCTACCGCCGCGTGCAAGCCGCGCGCGCAGGCGGCCACGTGTCGCACGCGCAGGAGGGCCGCTTGATGTTCTTTTCGCTGCGTGCCGCCGGCCTGGCCGCGTGGGGCGGCGTTATCGTCTACCTGGTCAATCCCGCCTGGATGGCCTGGGCCTCGATTCCGCTATCGAGTGCCGTCCGCTGGGCCGGCGCCGTCGCGGCCGTCGTTTGCCTTGGGCTTCTGGCATGGACGCTGGCCCATCTAGGCCACAATCTGACCGACACGGTTGCCACGCGTCGCGAGCATACGCTGGTCACGTCGGGTCCGTATCGAATTGTGCGTCACCCGTTCTATGTGTCGGCCGCGCTTTTGTTTGCGGCGGCAACGCTATTGACGGCGAATTGGTTTATCGGTCTGGCGGGACTGGCCGCGATGGTGCTTTTGGTGCTCAGGACCTCGAACGAGGAGGCACGCCTCCACGACCGATTCGGCGAGGCCTACGAGGAGTACCAACGTCGCACGGGCCGGTTTATGCCGCGACTTCGTCGCCGATAGCGAGGATCAGGTCGTCCCGCGGGCGGACTACGTATCCGGCGCAAATCGGGTAAACTCTTGCTGGGCCGATTTCGGGCATTCCACCGCAAACTGTGCACGCCCGACCTCCGTGATAGACCTCGGTTGAGAAAGGATGATGTCAATGGCCGGAAAATCGCCGCGAACGGTTGCGAAAAACATTCGCACGAAGACGGGCAAACCTAAGGCGCGCGCGGCGAACATGGCCAAGCCGCCGCGGCAAGGAAAGAAGCCCGGCCGAGCCGTGAAAGCCGGCGCCTCACAACCAAGCACCAGCCACGGCGCCGCGGCCGGTAATCGTGCATCGAAGCAGACCAAAGAGACTTACTATTTCGTCGTCACCTCGGCCAATGCAAGGATCTCGACCGCCAAGCCGCCGTCGGCGGAGCGCGTCGAGACGGCCGGTAGTTTCAGAGAAGTCAAGGACAAAGCCGTCGATCACCTGATCGAATTGATCGAC
The DNA here is from genome assembly GCA_016191115.1 of Planctomycetia bacterium. GTDB lineage: Bacteria > Planctomycetota > Planctomycetia > Pirellulales > JACPPG01 > JACPPG01. The sequence goes on from JACPPG010000078.1 coordinate 57,708, forward strand.
GCGCTCGAGCGCCGCTTGTGGGAGATCAAGCGATCGCAGGACTACGCCGAATACCAGGCACAGCTCGAGAGCCACTAACAAGAGAGGCTGCGATGGACGCGCTGTGGGATCAGCTTGGCCTCGAGACGCCCGGTCATGGCCACCTCCTACGCGTCGGTGTGCGGTTGCTCGTCGCCGCCTTGCTGGGTGGACTGGTGGGCATTGAGCGGCAAGCCCACAATCGCTGGGCCGGCCTGCGGACCCACATGATCGTTTCTCTCGGGACGGCGCTTTTTACGATCATTCCCTGGGAGGCCGGCGCGGGCGCCAAGGGCATGGTCGAGGTGGTCAAGGGGATCGCCGCGGGCATCGGCTTCTTGGGTGGCGGCACGATCCTGAAGGTCACCGCCGAGCGGCAAATCGAGGGGCTTACGACCGCCGCCACGATCTGGCTGACCGCGGCCGTCGGCTTCGCCGTCGGCGCCGGCTGGGTCGTCCCGGCTACGATCGCCACGGTGCTGTCGCTGGTGATCCTGACGCTGCTCAAACGGGTGGAAGACCGCTGGAAACACCCTTCGTAGCTTCTCGCTCCACCAGGAGAACTGCCAAGTCCGGGGTCTGGCTCATTTTTCGGCACACGCGGTCTTCAATCCTCCCGACGGACCTTCGGCCGAAAAATGTGCCTGACCCCCTCTCCCAGGCTTTGCAGTTCTCCTGCTCGTTCCACCGCGGTTCAGGGCCGTTCACAGATTCAAGCTTGCCGGCGGCGCACCGGCGGGAAAGTGGGACAGGCACCGAGACGCAACGTTGGTCTGAAAGGACTTGCGCTGTTTATGCTCGGAGCCAGTCCCATTTTCCCGCCTCGCCATTTTG